>NZ_CP051201.1:1856218-2474957 GCF_024181285.1 Treponema sp. OMZ 790
CATAAGCTCCCATTTGGCAGCTCCAATTTTTTTTCGTGATAAAGTATTTACAAAATCATACATAATTCATCTCCTAATAGTTAAGGGTCTAATCAATAGTATACAGTAAATAATTTATTTTTACAAGAATAATTTTAAAAAACTTTACAATTATTTTATTTTTCCTTGACAAATCTTGAAAGCTGATGTTATAATGATGCATATAGTTAACAACCTTAACTATTTATATCTTTATGTGTCGCTGAACTTTATAAAATTCTAATATACCTTTTCGTTTTACTGCCCAAAAATTTTGTAGAGTCAGACTAGGAGGTTTTTATGGATACAATTACGATTGTAAACGGAACTGTGTGGGTTTTTGCTATCATATTGACATCTTTCGTCATAATTCAAGCAGCTATATTTTTAAAAAAAGCATTAAGCTTTAATAAAAAACATCAGCTGCTCACGAATGAAGAGGTAAAGATATCGATAAGAACCGGAATTTTTTCGATTATCGGACCCGGTTTTTCTGTAATGATAGCAACATTGACAATTATGGCCATGCTGGGATCAGGAGCAGCATTTATGCGCATTGGAGTTATCGGCTCTGCAAGTTATGAATTAATGTTAGCCGGAATTGCAGCAGATGTTTTGGGCATTGAACTTACAAGCGCTAATATAACGACCGGTGTTTTCATTTTAGTTCTCTATGCAATGATTCTCGGAAGTGCACCTTATTTTATCAACTGTTTTTTCAGCCTAAAACCAATGGAACGCTCTTTGATAAAAAATAAAAGTATTGAAGGAAGTTTTGCAAAAATAGTCGGTTTTATCGCATCGATAGCGCTTATAGGTTATTTTGCTATCGATAACGCACGCAAAGGAAAAGTTGAGGCCATTGTAATGTTTATAACAGGCGGCGTAACCATCTTGCTTTCAATGTATGCAGAAAAATCAAAGAAAAAATGGATTTATGAATGGATGTTGGCAATTGCTTTAGTTGCAGGACTCGGCAGTTCTATTATTTTAACAGAATTTATTTTTAAATAGGAGAAGCTTTATGGAAAACACTAATGATTTAATGGTTACTGATTACGAAAACAAATTTATCACCGATATTCACAGATGGGGAAGGATTTCAATGCTGATAGCACTTATACTTTCATTTTTGCCCATAGGATATATGTATTTTATAAAAGGCTGGACTGAAAGTGCCTCAGCTTTTGCAAGTGTAACTATTGCCATATCATCATTCGGTATAGGAATGTGGTTGACTGAACCTATGAGTTATTTTCCGGTACTTGGCAGTGCAGGAACTTACATGGGCTACTTTGCAGGAAATGTTTCAAACATGAGGGTACCGGTAGCTCTTTCAATTCAAAATGCACTTAAAACAGATGTAACTGAACCTCGCGGTAATATAGCAACTATCATTGCAGTTGCAGCTTCCGTATTTGTAAATCTGTGTATTTTGCTGATTGTAGTTATTATAGGACAAAATCTTCTCGCTATTTTTCCGCAAGTAGTGCTTAAATCTTTTAAATATGTTTTACCTTCTTTATTTGGGTCGGTAATTGTAATGCGGTTTAGAGGACAACCAAAAAGAGCCGTCAAATATTTTATTCCAACAGTTATTACATACTATCTGGTAAGATTGATACCCGGAATAGGAACTTTTAAATTAGCAATAGTTATCGCCGGAACTATCATATACGGCTACATATTTCACAAAATTGAGAAAAATAAAAAGGCGGAGTAAATGAACTATATCGATCTGCATTGTGACACTCTTATGATGACATGGAAAGAAGAAGAAGGAGAAACAGTTGTTTCCAATAAATCTTTTTCCGTAGATTTTGAAAGGTTAAAAAAATCAGGAGCATTTGCACAGTTTTTTGCTATTTTTATGTTAACCGAATCTATATTTGATTTTTTAAAAAGACCCGTAATTTCAGATGATGAATACATTGAAAGTTTACTGTCTCAGATAAAAAGAGGTATAGAAAAAGTTGATTATGTAAAAATATGTACATCTTATAATGAATTTTTAAAAAATAAAAGTCAAAACATAATATCTGCATTTTTAACCCTTGAAGACGGAAGAGCCGTAAACGGTGATTTAAAACGCCTTGATCATTTCTATGAAAAAGGTATTAGACTAATAACCTTAACATGGAATGACGAGAACTGCATAGGATTTCCCAATTCAAAAGATCCCGAAATCATGAATCGCGGTTTAAAACCCTTTGGAATTGATCTCATAGGGCGTATGAACGAATTGGGAGTCATAATTGATGTAAGTCATCTTTCTGATGGAGGTTTTTATGATGTAGCCAAACACTCAAAAAAACCTTTCACCGCATCCCATTCAAATTCGCGCATGTTAAGCCCCCATACAAGAAACATGACCGACGATATGATAAAGGTGTTGGCGAATAAGGGCGGAATCATGGGTCTCAATTTAGGACCGGAATTTTTAAATGAAGATATAACCTGTAAGGACAGTACAGTAAGCTTAATGGTTAAACATCTAAACCATCAAAAAAATGTAGGCGGAGTAGAAGTTCTCGCACTTGGTTCAGACTTTGACGGAGTTTTCGGCAATCTGGAAATAAACAGTTGCGATAAGTATTATCTTCTTTTTGATGCTCTAAAAAAAGACGGATGGACGGAAGATGAAATCGAAAAAATGGCATATAAAAATGCTGAAAGATTTTTAAAAGATGTTCTTAAATAGAGCTATACATTAAATTCATTTAAAAAAATTAAAAGCGTCCGTTTATTTTAAACGGACGCTTCTTTATTAAAAACATTTTATATTTTAAACATTTACTTTCTCAAGCCTCCAAATTTCATCAACATAGTTTTGAATAGTCCTATCCGAACTGAACTTTCCGGATCTGGCTATGTTCAAGATACATTTTTTTGCCCAAGCATGGCGGTGATAATAATCGCTTATAATCTGTTCGTGGGCTTTTTGATAACTCTTAAAATCGGCAAGAATATAATAGGTATCGGGCCGCTGTCCTTCAACACCGTAAATAAGAGAGTCATAAAGTCCTCTAAAGGTTTGCTCTCCCGGCAAGGTATAGGTTCCGTCAACAAGCTGATTTACAGCCTTTTCAAGCTCGGGATTTGCGGCAAGATATTCCCTCGGATTATAGGTATTTTCCTTATCCATCTTTAAAATCTCTTCAGCTTTAAGTCCGAAGATAAATTCGTTTTCGGCCCCGGCCTCTTCGACAATTTCGATATTTGCCCCGTCAAGGGTACCGATGGTTACTGCCCCGTTAATCATAAACTTCATGTTGCCCGTACCTGAAGCTTCTTTTCCGGCAGTAGAAATTTGCTCCGAAATGTCGGCAGCAGGGAAGATTTTTTCTGCGGCGGAAACACGGTAATTTTCGATAAAGACAACCCTCAATTTACCTGCAACCCGGTGGTCATTGTTTATTCTGTCCGCAACAGTATTGATGAGCTTTATTATCTCCTTTGCACGCCTATAGGCTGCTGCAGCCTTTGCCCCGAAGATAAAGGTTCGGGGGATGGGATCATAAGAAGGGTCATTTATAATTCTGTTATAAAGAGTCATTATATGAAGAATGTTCAATAACTGCCTTTTATATTCGTGGAGGCGTTTAATTTGAACATCGTAAATAGACTCAGGATTTATAAAAATGCCTTGAGTTTTTTCAAGATATTCGGCAAGGCGTATCTTGTTTTTATGCTTTACCTCAATAAAACCTTCCAAAAACTCTTCATCATCTATAAAGGCTTCAAGTTTTTTTAACTCTTCCAGATTAGTTATCCAGCCTGAACCTATGTACTTTGTTATAAATTCGGAAAGCAAGGGGTTGGCGGTCAAAAGCCAGCGCCTCTGAGTTACTCCGTTGGTTTTATTGTTAAACTTGTGAGGATAGAGGTCATAAAAATCGGCAAGCTCTTTGTGCTTTAAAATCTCAGTGTGAAGAGCTGCAACTCCGTTTACCGAAAAGGTTCCTACTATAGCAAGACGGGCCATGTGAATCTTACCGTCGGCCATGATTGCCATACTGTTGTGTTTTTTCCAGTCACCGGGATATTTTTCGTAAAGCTTTGCCAAAAAGCGCCTGTTTATTTCTTCAACGATTTGATAAACCCTCGGCAAGAGTTTTTGAAAAACATCTATGGGCCATTTTTCCAAGGCCTCAGCAAGAATAGTGTGATTAGTGTAAGCAAAAACCCTCTTTGTAATATCCCAGGCGGCATCCCATTCAAGATGATAATCGTCCATCAAAATACGCATGAGCTCAGGGATTCCCACAACAGGATGGGTATCGTTTAGCTGGATTACGACATAGTCGGGAAGCTTGGCAAAATCGGTACCTTCACGGTATATAAAAGAGCGGACAATATCCTGCAAGCTTGCGGAAGTAAAAAAGTATTGCTGCTTTAACCGCAAGTTCATTCCGGGCGGGCCTGAATCATTAGGATACAGAATACAAGAGATGCTTTCTGCATCTATCTGTTTTTGAAAGGCTCGATTATACTCCATGCTGTTAAAAAGAGGAAGGTCAAAGCCGTCATCGGAAGAAGCTTCCCAAAGGCGCAAAGTGTTTACCGTATCAGTACCGTAACCGACAATCGGCATATCGTAGGGGGTTGCAATAATTTCTTCCGCCCCGTTTATATCGTAATAGAGCTTACCGCTTTCGGATGTTCGGGACGAAGGAGTGCCCCCAAAGTAAACCTTGACACTCAAATCGGAGCGGCGGACTTCCCAAGGGTCGCGGGCAAAAAGCCAGCGGTCGGGATACTCAACCTGATAGCCGTTTTCGATTTTTTGTTCGAACATTCCGTACTTATAGCGGATGCCGTATCCGTGTCCGGGATAATCAAGGGTTGCAAGGGAGTCCAAAAAACAGGCAGCAAGTCTTCCCAAGCCTCCGTTTCCCAAACCGGCATCAGGCTCTTCATCTTCGATTATCGAAAGAGGTTCGGAGATTTCTTCGGTTATCTCTTCAATGGTTTTTCGGATACCCATATTGTTTATATTATTGATTAGTGCCCTGCCCATCAAGAACTCGGCTGAAAGATAATACATCCTCCTTACTCCGGTTTTCTCTTGAGCATTCATAGTTTTAATCCAGTTGGATTGAATTAGCTCCATAACCGTGCTGGCTACGGCATCATAAATCTCACGGCGGGTAGCCTTATCAAGGCTTTTACTGAAATTCCTTTTTAAGCGCCTTATTACGGAATCCTTTACTTCTTCTTTTGAAATAACCAAGCTCTTACCTCCTTTTATGTATCCATAGAAATTTCATACCAATCTTCTTCATCAGAAATAAGCCATTCAAGCCCGCGCCTTCTTTCCATTAAAACTTCGGGATTCAAATCTTTTATTTCCGTTTTAGGATTTAATCTTTTTTCTTCCGTTGCCCAGTGGTATCTATAATGAAGATCGAGCATGTCCAATATTTCTTCAATATCGCGCAGCTTACAAAGAGCCTTAAATTCCTTTTTGGTTTCTCTATCGCCCACTGTTGTTATGGCTTTTTGTACATCACAAATATCATTAGGATAGGAAATGTCTTCAACCAGCCCCAAGGCCCATAAAAGCGCCCAGTAAGCTTCATAAGTCCAACCCACATCAACTGCGTCCTGTTCGGTATAAGTACCGTCAAAAAGGCGCTTTTCTTTTTCCAATAAAAGATTTTGAACGCCGTATTTTTCTAAAAGAATAGAAAATAATTCTTTTGACTCTTCATAGTCTTGTTCATTACAAATATCTTCTGCCAGCTGAATAGACAAAAGAGAAGCTATAGCTCTTTCGCATATCTTATCTAAGGATTTTAATTTAACCTCTTTAGATGAGGGCAAGCGAGGCAAGGCTTCAAAACAAGCTATCCCCATACCCTTTATCTTTGCATTAGATTTTTCTCTACGCAGTTCGGGATCAATACACATAAAATAACCTCATTACATTTATTGTATGTCTTTTTTTTAATAAAATCAAGCCTTTTATTAATTGAGTACTTTACAGTTTTTTAACCACAAATCTTAGACAAGTATCAAAACCGATATTTTTATAGAAAAACTTTGCTTCCTCGTTGAGTTCCCAATGAGTCAACTCTATTTGTGAGGCTCCTTCTTGAACGGCAATTTTTTCGATTTCTGCCATAAGAGCCTTGCCGAGGCCTTTTCGTCTGTATTCGGGAGCTATTCCGATTTGCTCGATATGTATTCCCCTATAAGCCTTCCTAACAGGATTTTCCTGATAATCCCGGATATAAAATAAGGCATAACCGGCATCTTTTCCGTCACAAGAAACAATACAGCAAAACCAATTTTCTTCTTGTAATCGGTTTTTTAAAAACTCTACCGTTGAATCATATGAAAAAGGTTTAAAATACTCAGGATACAATCTATAATGAAGTTCATGCACGTCCTTATTCATTAATGCAATCTTCTCAGAATCTTTTGACAGCCTAAAACTTAAATTCATAGTTTCATCCCTAACATATACTCCTCAAAACAGGGAGGAGTATCATCAAAATCCGGAGCCATCCAAATTTTACCTTTCAAAATCCCAAGTCTGCGTTTTGGCTTCTTATCCTTTAAATTATTTTTCTTACTCATTGCCGTATTTTTTAAACTATCTGCGATTATATAAAGAAGCTGAAGTTTCTGTTCATAAGGTATTTCTAAAACCTGTGTTTCTAACTGAGAATACTGTTCATAAGACATAAACATACCTCCACTAAATTATTATAACACAAATATAAATTTTTGTATCTAAATTTAACATATTTTAATAAAATCAAGTCTTTCCGCTTAATCATAATGTCAATGTCTTCCCACGGATATAGGCCCTGGGCAAAACTTTAAGTTCAATACAAACGCAGAGAGTAATTTTAAACGGTTGCGTCATATCAACCTCCATAAAAATTATTTAAAAAGGAGAGAAAAAATTCCTCTTTCATAATTATTATAGAGATTGTTTTTATATAGATAGTAAAATTGTAAAAAAAGTTATATTTTTTTTAAAATAAGTGAATTTTCAAAAGGATGAAGCCAAATCCTTTTGTTTCAATCTCAACTAAAGAGCTATCCAAATTCTATGGTAATTTGCGGGATTCCAAAGGGCAGCGAGCCCTTTGGCAGCGCGAGAAAGAGAGGGGGTTATAGGGGGAGAGAAAACTCTGCTCTGAACGGGGTTGTCTCTCCCCCTAGATTTTAGATATCATCCAAAAAGTTTTCTTCTTCGATAAGTTCTTGTTCTTCGAGAGCTTGAGCAGCTTCGGCTTCAAGTCTTCGGCGTTCGAGGATCTCGTTCATCTGAATATCCAGGTCGCTCTTATTCTTATCGAAAAGCTTAATGTCGCGGTACTGCTTCATACCGGTTCCTGCAGGAATAAGGTGACCGATAATTACGTTTTCCTTTAAGCCGCGAAGCTCATCGGAGGAGCCTGCAATAGCGGCATTTGTAAGAACCTTTGTGGTCTCTTGGAAAGAAGCGGCCGAAATAAAGGAGTCGATATTTAAGGCAGCCTTTGTAATTCCTTGGAACATAGGACGAGCAACAGCAGGCTGACCGCCTTCTTCCTTAACCCTCTTATTTTCTTCATGGAATCGGTACTTATCTATCTGCTGGTCAAAGATAAACTTGGTATCTCCAACCGAAACAATCTTTACCTTTCGGAGCATCTGACGGACGATTATACCCACGTGTTTATCGTTGATGGTAACGCCCTGAGCATCGTAAACTTCCTTGATTTCCTTCATCAAATAGTTTTGAAGGGCATTTTCTCCGAGGATATTTAAAATATCGTGCGGATCAAAACTGCCGTCGCACAAGGGTTCTCCGGCTTTTACCGTATCGCCGTCGCGGACAAGCATCCGTTTTCCTATAGGAACAAGGTGCTTTACATCATGGCCGTATTCGTCGCGGATCATAATAGTTCTCTTGCCCTTGAGTAAGCCCTTTTTGATGGTAACAACACCTGCAATTGCGGCAAGAACGGCAGGAGACTTAGGCCTTCGAGCTTCAAGGAGTTCTGAAACTCGCGGAAGACCTCCGGTAATATCCTTTGTCTTTACCGACTCTTTTGCTATCTTTGCAAGAATTGCACCGGCTTTAATTTCCTGACCTTCTTCAACCAAGAGCTGGGCTCCTCCGGGGAGGAAGTAAGAATCTTCACCGATTGGGTTACCCGATTCGTCCGAAATAAAGATACGAGGCTGCATCTTGTCGAAATGAGCATCGCTTATTCGTTTTTCGACAACGCCTGTTTCTTCGTCGGCTTCTTCTTTTAGGGTTGTACCGGGAAGAATATCTTCAAAACGGACAAAGCCGTCATATTCTGCCAAAATAGGATCGGCAAAGGGGTCAAAAGTACCGACAGTTTCACCGGCCTTGATAACCTCATTTTCTTTTACAACAACCTCTGAACCGTTTCTTATCTCTATTGTCTGCTCTTGACCTGTAAGATAGATGATATTATCTCTTACTTCGGCAATAGCTATATCTTCGGAAAGCACTTCTTTTCCGTTCTTTAAAGTATAAAGAGGATTACCCTTTACAACCCTTGTTCCGGTACTTACGATAGGAGTTTCACCTTTTTTCAAGGCGTATTCATTTAAAACCTTACAGAAAGTAAACTCTCCTTTTCTTGTAAATAGGAAATTACCGTTTTTAAGCGTTACGTAAGAACCCTTTATGCCTCTAACGATGATAGAATAGTCATTAAACACAACCCTGTTCTCTTCAACGTTTTTAGAAGCGGTACCGCCCTCATGGAAGGTACGCATCGTAAGCTGGGTACCGGGCTGACCGATGGACTGGGCTGCGATAATACCTACAGCCTCCCCTATTCGGACAATTCGGTTTCTGGCCAAGTCACGGCCGTAGCACTTAACGCAGACTCCGTGCTTGGATTCGCAAGTTAAAACGGTGCGGAGTTTAACGGTTTCAACACCGGCTTCTTCTATCTTTTTAGCTGTCTCATCGGTGATATACTCGTTTACATCGATAAGAAGCTCTCCCGTAATGGGATGAATAACTCTTTCCAAGGTGTATTTTCCGGCAATGCGCTCGCTCAAAGACTCGCGGATTTCGTCTCCTCGTTTGATTGCGGCATATTCGATTCCGTTGATGGTACCGCAATCTTCTTCATTGACAACTACGTTTTGAGCGATATCTACAAGACGGCGCGTCAAATAACCTGCGTCCGAAGTTTTAAGAGCCGTGTCGGTCAAACCTTTTCGCGCACCGTTGGTCGAAATAAAGAATTCCATAACGTTTAAGCCTTCTTTAAAGTTCGATCTAATCGGAAGCTCGATGATGTCGCCTGTAGGCTTGGACATAAGACCGCGCATACCTGCGAGCTGATTTATCTGATCCTTATTACCTCGGGCACCTGATGTAGACATCATGTGGATGGTGTTAAAGCCGCCCTTATCTTCTTGCAGACGGTTCATAAGAATTTCTTTAAGGTTGGAGTTTGTTTTCTGCCAAACGTCAACTACACGGTTATAGCGCTCTTCTTGAGTAATATGACCGCCCTTGTATTGGTTGTAGATTTCCAAAACTTCCCTGTTGGCCTTTTCAAGCATTCCGGCCTTTTCAGGCGGAATAATCATGTCTTCCATACTCAAAGTTGCACCGAAATATGTAGCATACTTATAACCGACAGCCTTGAGCTTGTCCAAAAGCTGAACAGCCAGCCACGGGCCCTTATCCTTAAATACATCTTCTATAAGTTTTCGTATTTTTTTATCGTTTAAAGCATGATTTGTAAACGGAACACCTTCAGGCATTTCTTCATTAAATAGAATTCTTCCCGGTGTAGTTCTTACTTTTTCAATTTTGCCCGGTTCTGTTTCATAGTCGATTAAAACAGGTTCCTGCCAGCCTACGGCATGACCTTCCGCAGCCATCAAAACTTCTGCAACCGAAGAATATCGGCGTTCCTTCTTACCCTCAGGCAAGGCTCTTTCCTTTGTAAGATAGTAAAGACCTAAAACCATGTCCTGTGTCGGGAAAACGATTGTTTTTCCGTTTGCAGGGTCGAGGAGGTTTCGGGCTGAAAGCATCAAGGTCCAGCACTCCATCTGGGCGGCCTGTGTCAGCGGAACGTGAATAGCCATCTGGTCGCCGTCAAAGTCGGCGTTAAAGGCCTTACATACAAGAGGATGGAGGCGTATAGCCTTTCCTTCTACCAAAACAGGTTCAAAGGCTTGAATACCCAAGCGGTGGAGGGTCGGAGCACGGTTTAAAAGAACGGGGTGCTCGCTTACAACCTCGTCAAGGACTGCAAAAACCTCGGCAGCTTCCTGTTCTACAAGGAGTTTAGCCTTTTTAATATTAGAAACAACTTCTTTTTGAACAAGTTTTTTCATTATAAAGGGCTTAAAAAGTTCCAATGCCATCTTCGTGGGTAGACCGCACTGCCAAAGTTTGAGCTCGGGGCCTACAACAATAACCGATCGGCCTGAGTAGTCAACACGCTTACCTAAGAGGTTTTGGCGGAATCGGCCCTGCTTTCCCTTTAAAAGATCCGAAATGGACTTTAAGGGGCGGTTTGAAGCTCCCTTAATAGCCTTTTTGCGTTTTGAGTTATCGAAGAGAGCATCAACGGCTTCTTGAAGCATCCTTTTTTCGTTTCTGATAATGATATCGGGAGCCTTTAACTCCATGAGCTTACTCAAGCGGCTGTTTCTGTGGATTACCCTTCGATATAAGTCGTTTAAGTCGGATGTTGCAAAGCGGCCTCCGTCAAGCTGAACCATGGGGCGCAAATCGGGAGGAATAACCGGAATAACATCAAGAATCATCCATTCGGGTTTGTTTCCTGAAGATCTGAAATTCTCGACTATTTCGATTCGGCGCAAAAGGCGTTGGTCGCTTTTTGCACCCTTTTCAATCATCTTTGCACGCAGTTGAGCTGCAAGTTCATCCAAATTTATATTTTGAAGAAGGGTCTTAATAGCCCCCGCTCCCATACCTGCCGTAAATGCGGCTCCGTAACGCTCGTGAGCATCCCTGTACTCATCCTCGGTTAAAAGCTGCATGGGTTCCAAGTCGGTATCGTTTGCATCGATAACTATGTATTTTTCGTAGTATAAAACCGACCTTAGGGCTGCAACCTGTAAGTTGAGGAGGAGTCCCATTCGGCTCGGAACGGATCTGTAATACCAAATGTGAGAAACCGGAGCTGCCAGTTCTATGTGGCCCATGCGCTCACGGCGGACTTTAAAGTGAGTAACCTCAACACCGCAGCGGTCGCATATAACGCCCTTGTAACGGATAGATTTAAATTTTCCGCAAAAGCATTCCCATTCTTTTGTGGTTCCGAATATTCTTTCGCAAAACAAACCGTCCCTCTCCGGGCGCAAGGTTCGGTAATTGATTGTTTCAGGCTTTTTTACTTCCCCATAGGACCAAGCCCTTATAGTGTCGGGTGAAGCAAGCCTTATCATCAAGCTGTCAAAATCCTGTATATCTCTCATAATCTTTCCCTCTCCTTAACTTCCATTAAAAGTTAGTACTTGTTTTTTCGCGTTTGATTAGCTCTTCATCCCTTTCTGTTAAAGGAATCTGCTGTCCTTTTGCATCATAAATTGTAAAATCGAGAGCTAAACCTCTTAATTCTTGTACCAATACGTTAAAGGATTCGGGGATTCCTGCAGAGCTTGAAGGCTCTCCCTTAACGATTGATTCGTATATCTTGGAGCGTCCGTGCATATCATCGGACTTGATTGTGATAAGTTCCTGCAAGGTGTTGGCTGCCCCATAAGCTTCAAGAGCCCAAACTTCCATTTCTCCCAAACGCTGACCTCCGAACTGGGCCTTTCCGCCCAAGGGCTGCTGGGTAACTAGAGAATAAGGACCTGTGGAGCGGGCATGCATCTTGTCGTCTACAAGGTGGGCCAGTTTTAAGAAGTAGATAACGCCGACAAAGACCTCGTTTTCAAAGAGGCGGCCCGTTAAACCGTCGCGGAGCTTTACCTTCGAGTTTGTAGGATAGCCAGCTTCTTTAAGTTTTGCTTCAATCTGTTCGGTGCTGGGAGACTCAAAAACCGGCGATTCATACCATTCATTCAACTTTAATCCGGCAAGACCCAATTCCGATTCCAAAATCTGCCCGATGTTCATTCGTGAAGGAACACCCAAGGGGTTTAGACAAATATCGAGAGGCGTTCCGTCTTCGAGGTAGGGCATATCCTCTTCGGGGAGTATTCTTGAAACAAGACCCTTGTTTCCGTGGCGTCCTGCCATCTTGTCTCCCTCGCGGAGTTTTCGTTTTGTTGCGATTAAGACCTTTACAACCTCATCTACACCGGGGCTCAAGTCATCTCCCTGATCCCGCTTTAAGCGCTGAACATCTATAACCGTACCCTCGGTTCCGTGGGGAACACGCAAGGACGTATCCCTAACTTCCTTAGCCTTCTCACCGAAGATTGAGTTAAGAAGCTTAAATTCGGGGGTTGTATCGCTTTCACTCTTAGGAGTAACCTTTCCGACAAGAATGTCACCGGGCTTTACCTTAGAACCTATGCGGATAATACCTTCGCTGTCGAGGTCGTCCAAGCTCTTTTCGGACTTGTTCGGAATATCGCAGGTCATCTTTTCGGCACCCAGCTTTGTTTCGCGGACATCGGTTGAAAGTTCTTTTATATGGATAGAAGTAAACATATCTTCTTTTACGACCCTGCGTGAAATTAAGATAGCGTCTTCATAGTTATAACCGTTCCAAGGTACGAAGCCTACAAGAATGTTTCGGCCTAAAGCCAATTCCCCGTTGTAGGTTGCAGGGCCGTCGGCTATGGGCTGACCTTCTTTAACCGTGTCTCCTACATTGACGATTGGGCGCTGATGGTAGCAGGTTTCCTGGTTTGTTCTTTGATATTTTAATAAGGTGTATTCGTCCTTATCTTCCTTATTTTTTCCCTTTTCAGGGGCTATGATAATCGTATCGGAAGAAACGTACTCAACCTTTCCTGCCCTCTTTGCCTTGATTAAAACACCCGAATCATAGGCACACTTTTTTTCCATACCTGTTCCGACACGCGGAGGCTCAGGGAAAACAAGAGGAACGGCCTGACGCTGCATGTTGGAGCCCATGAGGGCACGGTTAGCATCGTCGTGCTCAAGGAAGGGAATTAAAGAAGCCGAAACTGATATAATCTGTTTGGGCGAAACGTCCATGTACTGAATATCTTTAGGGCTTCTTGAAGTATAGTCGCCAAGCCTTCGGCATGAAACCTGATCAGTATTAATCTTTCCGTCTTTTCCAATGGCGGAAGAAACCTGACCGATAAAGTACTTGTCTTCATCCATCGCGGATAAGTATTCGATTTCGCGTGTGGCAACACCGTTTACAACCTTTACATATGGAGCTTCCAAAAAGCCGTATTCGTTTACGCGGGCATAGTTTGCCATAGAAACGATTAGACCGATGTTCGGACCTTCAGGGGTTTCAATCGGACACATTCTTCCGTAGTGGGTATAGTGAACTTCACGAACTTCAAAGCCTGCCCTGTCGCGTGAAAGACCGCCGGGGCCTAGGGCGTTAAGACGGCGCTTATGAGTAAGCTCGGCCAAGGGGTTTACCTGATCCATAAACTGGGATAACTGGCTTGCACCGAAGAATTCTTTTATGGCTGCAACGATGGGCTTAATCGAAATTAAATCTTGAGGCTTAATGGTATCCATCTCTTTGGAGCTCATCCTGTCGCGTGCAATGCGTTCCATTCTGGAGAAGGCTTTTTTAAGAACGTCGGTCATAATTTCGCCGACCGAGCGGATTCGTCTGTTGCCTAGGTGGTCGATATCGTCGATATTTTCTTCACCGATATAAACCTTGATCAAAAGCTTCATAGTTTTAAATATATCTTCTTCGATTAAGGTTGTACCTTGAACCTCATCCTTATAGTCAAATTTTTTGTTTAACTTATATCTGCCGACCTTACCTATATCGTACCTTCTGGCTGTAAAGAACATATTGTGAAGGTCTTCTTTTGCATTTTCGTAAGTTATAGGATCGCCCGGACGGATAACGCTGTAAACCGCATTTAAAGCATCTTCAACGGTCGGCTCATCATTTACTGCCGGATCCGGAGTATATTTGATTTCTTCCCTTTCAAAACAGTTGATGATAATCTGAGAATCCAAAGAATCTTTTGCCTTGAAGTCGATTATTGTAATCTTTTTAACGTCGTTTTGAATTAAATCGTCTATATTGTGCGGATGAATCTTTTCGCCGGCTTGATGCATTTTGCGCTTTTCGCCGTCTTCACCCTTTACAAAAACATCACGAGCCAGAACCTGACCGATTAACTCTTCATATTCAGCCCTGTCGGCAGATATTTTTGCTGTTTTTGTTTTATAAAAAAGGTCGATAATTTTTTCTCTTGTGTCATATCCTAAAGCACGTAAAAAAATCGTACCCAAAATTCGCTTTTTACTGTCAAGCTTTGCATAAATAAGCTCTTTTTTCTGGTCTATTTCAAATTCCAGCCACGTTCCGCGGTAGGGAATAATTCGGCTTGAATAAACGCCCTTTTCGTGTGAAAAAATAACGCCGGGAGAACGGTGAATCTGAGAAACCACAACCCGTTCCGCTCCGTTTATAATAAAGGTTCCTCTTTCCGTCATCAGAGGAATATCGCCCATGTAGATATTTTTGCGGCGTATTTCTTTGGTTTCTTTGAAGAACAAGTCTATTTCGGCTTTTAAGGGAACAGAATAAGTAAGCCCCTTTTGTTTGCATTCAATTTCTGAAAATTTGATGCTGTCATAGTCGAGAGAATAAGATAGATATTGCAAAGCCATGTCTTCGTTTATACTTTCGATAGGAAAAGTCGTATGGAATACCGATTCTAAGCCCTCAATCTCGGTCTCATCTGTCTTTTTGTCTTTGTTTAAAAATTTATTGTAAGATTGAATCTGAATATCGATGAGGTTTGGAAGCTCCATAAAATTCGGAACATCCTTACCATAATACCTTCGATCTATTTTTTGACCTCTTGCAAACATCCCTTACCCCCAAGTTTATATTTAATCACAAAAAGACTTCCTGAAATTCTATACAGGAAGTCTTAGAGAAAATTCATTGTTTATGCTGCAGTGTTCCTTTTTGGAAAGAACACTGCAAAGCCCGGCGTAAAGCCGGTATTTTGCTTATTAAGCAATTTCAACTTCACCGCCGGCTGCCGTAATAGCTTCCTTAATTTTAGCTGCTTCTTCTTTAGAAACATCTTCTTTAAGGACTTTCGGAGCTCCTTCAACGAGCTCTTTAGCTTCTTTCAAGCCGAGACCGGGAACAACGTTTCGAACTTCCTTGATAACGCCGATCTTTTTACCGGGATCAGTAAGACCTTTAAGAGTAACAGTAAATTCTGTCTTCTCTTCTTCAGCGGCTCCGCCTCCTGCAGCTCCGCCTGCAACTACTGCAACGGGAGCAGCGGCTGTTACACCGAATTTTTCTTCCATAGCTTTGATGAGCTCGGAAAGTTCAAGAATCGTTTTTTCGCCGATTGCTTCAATAATTTGATCATTTGTTAATGCTGCCATATTATCTTCTCCTTAAAAATTATATTTTGTGCTTTTTTAGCACCTTAAGCAGACAGGGGGTCAGCTTCTGAAGCCTGACTGCTTAAAAATTTATTTCGAAAATTTTCCGAAACCTTAGTATTAAGCCTCCGGAGCTGCTTCGGGAGCAGTCTCTGCGGGCTGTTCAGCAGGCTTATCAGCCGCTTTTTCCTCTGAAGCAGATGCTTCAGCTTTTGCCTCTGCAGGAGCAGCGGCTTGGGCTCCGCCCTTATCCACAATCGCCTGTAAGGTGCGTACAAACTTGGAAGTTGTAGCATTGACTGTAGACATAAACATTGCAATAAGATCTTTTTTGCCGGGAAGTTTTGAAAATGCCTCAATTTGTTTGGCATCATAAATCTCACCGTCAACTACCGCACCCTTAATTACAAGAGCCGGAGCATCTTTTGCATATTCAAACAAGGTTTTAGCTGCGAGGTTTGCATCTTCTGCAACCATAGCCAAGGCTGTAGGACCTGTCAACCAGGAATCTACATCCTTAATATCTGCATCTTCAAAAGCAATGCGTGCAAAATTATTGCGTACAACCTTGTATGTACAAGCATTTTCACGGAGCTTTTTGCGAAGCTCTGTAATCTGCTCAACCTTTAAACCTCTGTACTCGGTAAAAATAAAAGAGGAGGAGGCTTTTACATCATTTTTGATGCTTTCAATCGCTTCTGTTTTTTGGCGATTCGGATTTTTTGTTCTTAATGCCATTTTTACTCTCCTACCTTATAATCAACCCAAACACCAGGGCCCATTGTCGAACTAATTGATACGGATCTGATATAGTCACCCTTTGCGTCGGCAGGCTTTTTTCTCATCGTTTCATTGATAAGAGCCTGTACGTTCTCTACAATCTTTGAAGAATCCATAGAAACTTTTCCGACAGGAAGATGCACAACACCGCCCTTATCGGCACGGAATTCTACACGGCCTTTTTTAAGCTCATTGATAGCGCTTGCAATATCCGTGGTAACCGTTCCTGTTTTGGGATTGGGCATCAAACCTCTTCGGCCGAGCACCATACCCAAGCGTCCTACATCCTTCATCATATCGGGGGTAGCAACTGCGATATCGAAATCGAGCCAACCGCCCTTTACCTTTTCAATGTATTCTGCAGAACCTGCATAGGCAGCACCGGCATCAAGAGCTTCTTTTACTCTGTCATCCGTACAAAAAACCAAAACTTTCTTTTCGCCCCTAAACTGATGAGGAAGAACGAGGGTATCCCTGACGCTCTGTCCTTTACCAAGGGTTAAACTTACATGAACTTCAACCGTTTCGTCGAATTTGGCGTATTTAAGCTCTTTGACAATCTCAACAGCCTTGGGAAGCTCATAGGAGGCTGCAGAATCATACTTTGCGATTGCATTTTTGTAATTTTTTCCGTGTCTCATATTAGCGCTCCACCTCTACACCCATACTTCGTGCAGTTCCTGCAATAATTTTCTTTGCAGCTTCAATGTCGTTTGCATTGATATCGGGCATCTTTGTTTTTGCGATTTCTTCCAATGCGGCTTTTGAAAGTTTTCCAACTTTTGCGGTAACCGATGTGGCAGAACCTTTTTCAATTTTACAGGCTTTTTTGATTAAAACCGATGCAGGCGGTGTTTTGAGGATAAAAGTAAAACTTTTATCGGCATATACCGTAATAACAACGGGAATAACCAAACCGGGCTCCATGGATTTTGTACGGTCATTGAATTGCTGTACAAACTGAGGTGCACTTACACCGTGCGGACCCAGAGCCGGGCCTATAGGCGGTGCAGGAGTTGCTTTTCCTGCCGGACACTGAAGTTTAATCTGTGTCACAACCTTTTTCTTTGCCATTTTCTCTCCTTCCGGTACAAACGGAGGTTTTCCCTCCTCCCGTAATATACAATTAAAGTGCAAATGAACATCACCGCACCTTATTTAAAACTTAAATGATTTCGGCCTGAGACATTTCGACTTCAACCGGTGTTGTACGGCCGAAAATCGCAACCATAACTCTTAACTTGTTTTTATCTGCCATAACTTCATCGATAACGCCGGTAAACGAGGCAAAAGCACCTTCGATGATCTTGACATGCTGTCCTTCACTGAAATTTTGAATAACTCTGATGTTTTTATCGCCCTTAATTTCTCCGGTTTTTTGCAAGATTTCCTTTGCTTCTTCGGAAGAAATAGGCTGAGGTTTTTCATTTCCTGCAGTACCCAAGAAACCGGTTACACCTTGAATTTTGCGGATTTCGGAGCAAACGCTTTTCCAGCCGAGATCAGGAAGATTCATTTCTACAAGCATATAACCGGGAAGAAATTTTCGCTTAACATTGCGCTTTTTTCCGCCCTTGTTTTCGATTACAAGTTCTTCAGGTATTTTTATATCTGTAACGAAATCGGCAGAAATAATTCCTTTTTCTATAAGAGTACGTATCGTTCTTTCAATTTTATTCTCATAACCCGAATAGGTATGAAGAATGTACCAAGCCTTAGCCATTATTTAAAAAATCCAACCTACACAAGCTATAAAGAAAGCATCAAGACCGCCGAGAAAAGCAGCTACGATGAGGGTAGAAATCAATACGACCTTTACAGAAGATCCTACTTCAGAAGCTGTAGGCCAGACAACTTTTCTAAGCTCCCCTATACATTCTTTCCAAAAAGTTCCAATTTTAGCCATAAAAACCTCGTTTTTTAAAATTACAGGCCAGGAAGGACTCGAACCCTCAACATTCGGTTTTGGAGACCGACGCTCTACCATTGGAGCTACTGACCTAATTAACTCTAAGTCCGCCGCCTTAGCAGATACGGACTTATTCGACTACTTTATCTTTGTTTCCTTATGCAATGTATGCTTGCGATCAAAAGAACAATACTTCATCAATTCAAGTTTACCCTGAATGTTTTTTCTGTTCTTAGATGTAGTATAATTCTTTCTTTTACATTCGCTGCATTGAAGAGCTATGAGCTCTACAGCCGTTTTCTTAGCCATTACTTTACCCTCCGCAAAATTCTAGGTCTCGTTTCCGAAAAGCTCCCGAGCAGAATTGAACTGCTGACCCCAACCTTACCATGGTTGTGCTCTGCCGACTGAGCTACAGGAGCAAATACCCATAAAACAGGTTCAAGCATTCTATCAAATCAGCTTTTTTTTGTCAATAGCTTGATGCGGAATTTTAGCTAAATTAGACCAAAATCAGACATTCCCCAAAAAGAGAATGTCTGAAATTTTAAAGAGTAAATTTAAAAAATTCTTCGGAACTAAAAGTTATAAACTTGCAATATTTTTAAAATATAGGACAATCTTTCTGCATAATAGTTGATTTTTGTTTCTTCCAAGAGATTTTTTGCGGCAGATAATTCGTGCATACTGGTCCTGCCCTGTTTATGGAATTCTTCGGCAAGAGTGTAATATTGTTTTTGAATTTCGAGGGCAGATTTTGCCATTCCCTTTATAAAACGGGCTTCTTCAATATTTTTTAATCCGGTTCTTTTTCCTTCTTCAATTTTGTTTTTTAAAAAAGATTCATCCAAATCATTGATCTCTTTTAAAATCTTAAAATTTTTGTTCAATTTAAATTCGTCATGAAAAGGAGATAAGTTTATTCTTAAATTCATAGACACCGACCATTTGATTTGCGGATTATCTTTCCAGCAGCCCATAAATGCGGCGGGAAAAGACGGATAATAAGCTTTGGCAGGTTTAAAGTCTACATTACACGAAATAAAAAAATTAGGAATCTTGGATCGAAAATTTTGCACAGATTGAAGCCACGATGTTTGATGCCTTAAAAGACTTGTCTCATCCCCGGCCGAAGCCGTATTTTGCAGATAAAAAACAAAATTTTCAAAAAATTCCAGCCAAGAATCAATATTTTCGTCAAGATCGGTCAATTCCAAGCCCATAGCCGAAATTTCACTTATAAGAGCATCATAACTTTGCTCCGTTTGAAAAAGCAAAATATCGTTTTGCCTCATTTTTTTATCCATTTCGGAGTATTCCAAAACAGAAAGTTTTCCCTGCGAAAACAAAACTTTGTTTTTTTCGTTTTCTTCGATATTCCATTTTTGGATATTTTTTAATAAGGCAATCTTTTTCTTTAAAATTTTTTCGGAACCCACGGCAAAAAGGATTTTAACAATCAAGTCTTTTTTCCCCTTATCCTTTTCGAGACTGTAAAGCCGCTTTTTTTCCCGATAAAGATTAAATTCCTGCTTTATAAAATCGGAAACGGCCGATGGAGCCATAAACCATAAGGGAACGGATAAATTAGCCCCGGAATCGAATTTATATGAATACTCGGCCTGACTATCAAAAAAAATCCCGTAAGATTGCTTTCCGATAATGTTTAATTTTATACCCAAAGGAAGTTTTTGACTAATCCCGAAAGACACATCAGTATCAAAGGATTTATATAGTTTATCGATTTTTACACCTGAAACCGATGTGTTTAAATCCGCATAAGGAGACGGAAACCAATTTGCAAATTCCGAAAAAAGAAGCATCCGATTTAAATTTGAATCCAATTCAATCCTTTTATACTGAGGATTTTTTTCGATTAAAGGATTCACCTTATCAAAAAATGCCGGCATCTCAGAGCCTACTCCATGTTCAGCATAAAGTGAAAGCAAAATAACAACAAAAATCATTTTTAATAGAATTTTTTTCATTTTACCTCCAACCTTTTTAATATAAATGAAAGGATTGAGCCCGTCTGAGTGACTATCGATGCTTCGGTATCCAAGCCGACTTTTAAAAAATGCGCCATGCCTTTTTTGTCTGGCAGAGTATTTCCGTCCAATTTTACAAAAACAAAATACTCGGCATTTTTTGCTCCTGACGATACATCGGGTAGGATTGTTTCAACCAACCCGTCAAGGCTGCCGAATTCGTGGTGGGGAAAGGCAGGAAATTTTAAGCGGACTTTCATATTTTCTTTTATCAAGCCGGCTTTTGATGACGGAAGCCGTAGAACGGCCCTTATATTTTCACTTGTTGAAGGCACAATTTTTAGAATTTCTTGACCGCTAAAAACGTTGTCGCCGCAATTAAGGGAAGAAAGCTCTTGAATCTCGCCGGAAATAGGAGCATGAAGGCTAAAAAGTTTTAAATCTTCCTGCACTCTAAAAAGGGAATTCTTTAAATTCTCGTTTTGAGCCTCCAAGGCTTCTTTTTCTCTAAGAAGAGAATGAAAAAAGGAATTTTTATATTGTTCCAAATCACTTTTGCTCTTTTCAACGTTCAAATTAAGAATTTCAAGCTTTTTACTTGCCAAACTAAAATCGGGAAGGGATTTTTCTTCTTCAAGCAATCCCGTATTTAATTCCAAAGTTTTTTCCAAATTAGTTTTTACCGAAAAATAATTTTCCATATGCTTGTAGGCTATTTCCCGTTCAGGGGGCACAAGCATTACATCTTTTTCTGCACTTTCGATACAAAGGCCGGCATCTTCGATCTTTTTTTCGAGCTTAAATATAAGGTTTTCAATATTTTCTCTTTCTTTTTCAGCAAGACTGTCATCAATACTTAAAAGGAGGTCTCCTTTTTCTACATATTGGCCGGAAGTAAAGTAAATGTTCTTTATTTTTCCTGCCGTAAAGGTTTTAACAAAAGAAATATTATCGATGGGCCGAACCATGCCTGACGCCCTTACAACTTCTTCCTTTTCGCCTAAAACAATCCATCCAATAGAAAAAACTGCAAGGAGACAAATAATAAAAACTACAGAACTGAAAATCCCGGTTTTTTGTTCATGCAGAACCTCTCCTGTATAGGTTAAATCTTCAACGTACAATATCGATTTCATGCTACAACCTCCTCTTCCTTGTTCTGTGTTTCCCATAACCGCGAATAAACTCCGTCTTTTTCGAGTAAATCGGCGTGGGTTCCCGATTCGGCTATTTCACCCTTGTCAAATACAAATATTTTGTCGCAATCTTTAATGGTGCTTAACCGATGGGCTATGATTATAAATGTCCTGCCTGAGGCAATTTCTTTTAGAGTATTGAAAACCTGTTCTTCCAAAATTCCATCGAGGGCAGAAGTAGCCTCATCCAAAATCAGGATAGAAGGATTGTGCAAAAGAATACGGGCAATGGCTATACGCTGTCTTTCTCCTCCCGAAAGGGTTGTGCCGTGCTCGCCCACCATCGTATTGTACCTGTCGGGAAGAGCTTCGATAAACGAAGAAGCACCTGAAACCTCTGCGGCAGAAATCATACGTCTGTAATCCCCGTTTCCCGAACTCCAATTTATATTTTCCGCTATAGTTCCCGAAAATAAAAGAATTTCCTGCGGTACATAGCCTACCTGTTTTCGGTAAGAAGCCGTCTTCAAATCTTTGAGATTGATATTATCTATAAAAATATCGCCTTCTTGCGGAGAATAAAATTTCATCAAAAGCTTTGCAAGAGAAGTTTTTCCCGAACCGGAAGCTCCGACAAAGGCAACCCTCTCCCCTGCATTTATGCTCAAATTTATTTTGTTCAAATTTTTAAAATTCAAATCATAACCAAACGAAAGATTTTTTATGTCGATTTTTCCTGAAAGCCCGTCCGTTTCAATTTTTCCGTTATCCAAATTTTCTTCGGTTTCTTCGTCAAAGATTTCGGCAAGCCTTTCGGCGGCAACATAGGCCTCTTGAAGCTGAGGTTGAAGGGTCAAAAGCCGTGCAAGAGGATCCAAAAAATAACCTGAAAGGATAACAAACGAAATAAGCTGCCCCAATGACATAGAACCGTTTAATATGTTTAAACTTCCAAGCCAATAAATAGCCAATGTTCCGCATCTTCCGATAAAATTTTGAATACTGTTTTGATAGTTTGAAAAAGTTCCGAAATTTATGCCTTTGCGGATAGCATTTACAATCTTAAATTCAGCCCGCTCAAGAGCCTTGGATTCGGCACATAGGGCCTTTATCGTAGAAATTCCGTTAAGACTTTCGACAATACATGAATGTTTTTCGGCTTCGGCTACAGCTCTTTTTCTTATCTTGACTTGATAAGGCTTTGCATAAAACCATACCAGAATTGAACTTATTATGACGGGAACAATAGCCGCAATGAGCAGATTGGAGCCCAACGAAATCAAAAAAACGGAACCGAAGATCAACATCAAAGAATCCAAGACTACGGTTAGGGCTGTAGCTGAAATAACCTGTCTTATTGTACCCGTATCATTCATTCTTGCAATAATTTCACCCGTCTTTTTTTGGGTAAAGAACCTCATGGGCAGGTGTAACACATGTTCAAAATACCGATAAATCAATGCCATATCTATTTTGTAGCTGATATGCATCAATAACTGATTTCTGGCAAGCCCCAAAAGGCTTCTAAATATGATTACACCCAAAAAACCTATCGAAAAACTTGTAAGCGAGTCATTCAAATTGGAACTTAAAACTTCATCGATTAAAAATCGAAAATAAAAAGCACTGATGATGCCTAAAAACGACAAAATAATACTTGCAGCAAGAATTTCGGCGCATATTTTTTTGTGCGATTTTAAAATGGGTAAAAAGCGCATTAAGCCCCTCGATTTCTCATTTTTTGCGGAAAAATCGGGAGCAGGCAAAATAATAAAGAACACACCCGTCCATAACTTTTTAAAAATTTCTATATCGGTTTTTTGATAGCCCATAGCAGGATCCGCCAAATAGACATATTTTTTATCCCATCGGTAAACGACGAGATATAAGTTTTCGTTCCCCCTTGCTATGTGCACAATACAAGGCAGCGGAATATTTTTGGGAAGCTCCTTTGTGTCCGAAACAGCACCTCTGCATGAAAAGCCTAAAGTTTCTGCAGCGTGAATTATTCCTAAACCGGAATTGGCATTTTTATTCAGCGTCAAAATTTCCCTTATCTTATCTATTTCGATAGATTTCCCGTAATGCCTGCATATATTGGCAATACATGCAGCCCCGCAATCAGCTTGATTCGTTTGTAAAATAATATTTTTCATATATACCTCTCTATAATTCTTATATCTTTTTTTTGCAATAAATAGTAAATTTTAAAAAAATAAACAAAAATAACTTAGAGCTTGAAAAAAATAAAAAAAAGGGGTATCATGGTTAATATAAATTGGGAGGTATTAATGAAAAAAAATCACAAACTGATTATTATGCTGTTTATCTTTGTGCCGATTTTGTTTTCGGCATGTACATCGAAACAAAAAGCACAAGATACTCCGCCTAAACCTGCAAAAATTGAAGAGGTAAAGCCCAGTGTTGCTGAAACGGCGGATACTATGACCGAAACCGCTGATCCGGGCATGACTACATCCGACCCTCTTCTTACCGAGCTTAAACTTCTTCAAGGTGAAAACGGAAAAGTAAACAAAGCCAGAAAAAGAGCTATAGAACTTGGTGCCGATAAAGCTCATGAAGAACTTTTTCAAGTTCCGGAAAATATAAAGCAGGAAGCAGACTCTGAAGCACAAGCAGGCAATTATAAGGCCGCAATTGCAAAGTACAACGAAGCAGTCACCAGATATGATACTCTTTCAAATCTAATGAATTCGGCATCTTTACGGGATGAGATAGAAAGCAACAATTTTGCCGGATATTCTCCCACAGACTATGTCGAAGCCGAAAGATTTTCAATCAACACGGTGGATCTTTACCAATTAGACTATAATATGGCAAAAGAATCTTCCGAAGATGCTCTAAAACTTTATAAAAAGGTAGTAAACAAGGGATATTTTGAACTTACCAAAACATCCAGAGACATTGCAAAAGAATATAAAGAAGACTGCGACTCGATTAAAGTTGCAAGAAGCCGAAAGGAAGAATACAACAAGGCTGTTCGAACCTATAATCGGGGAAAATCGGCTGCCGATACGGCAAATTATAAAGAAGCCTATCAATCCTACAATGAAGCGGCAAAAATCTTTGCAAAACTATATGAAGAAGTTTCTTTAAAACGGGCTGAAGCCGAAAAAGCTATGGCTGAAGCAGCAAAAAGACAGCAGGAAAGCTCTGATTTGGCATTGGAAGCCGATCAAGAAGCTCCTTTGACCGAGGCCGGAGAAGGCTTTAACCAAGGAGAGCTTGATTTACAGGATCTTTCTACTCCCGAAACCGGAGCACCCGTTGAAAATATCGATACACAAAATGACGAATCTGAAAGCACGGGAAACAACCAACGAGATAATGCAGAAGGAGGCCAATAATGAAAAAATTCGGAATAATCTTAATATTTTTACTGGTTTTAATACCTCTTTTTGCAGTATCGTATGACGATAACGAATATCAAAGAAAGAGCCGGGCTTATACCGAACTTGCAGCAAAGGCCTATGATGAAGGAGACTATGATGCTGCAATAGAATATTCTAAACTTGCAGAAAGCTATGCACAGCAATCATCGGAGTTTATTCAAAAGATGCTGGCTAAAACCGAAGCCGAACAAGAAATGAACAAGGCGCGTACCAGATTTACTTGGGCCAAGGCAAACGGAGCCGAAGAAAAATATCCCGATGCCTATAAGACGGCAGAAGAAGCCTTAAATGCAGGCGGCATAGCCTTCGATAACGAAAACTATGATGTTGCAGTCGTATGTGCCCAAAGGGTAATAGATGCTCTTTCTGTAGTCAAGGGAAAAGATGACACAGGCCTTGCTGAACTTCCTTCTCAATATAAAATTAGAACATGGAGAGGAGAAAGGGATTGTTTATGGAATATTGCAGCCAAAAAGGAAGTATATGGAAATCCGTTTATGTGGCGAAAACTATATGAAGCCAACAAGGATAAACTTCCTGATGCAACAAATCCCAACTGGGTCGAACCCGGTATAATTTTAACAATACCGTCCGTTAAGGGAGAAAAAAGGTCGGGACTCTACGATCCTTCAAAAACATATAAAAGCTTTAAATAAAAATTAAACTAATATGAAAAAATCCCCAAAATCTTTTAGATATTGGGGATTTTTTATCAAGAACCCATCAAAGTTTTAACATCGGTAATCGAATATCCCATTTCGGTTAAAACATCGATTAAAAGCTGCAAATTATAATAAAGATAATCGCCTCGGTTTGACAGGGTTTTACCTATACGTATCGGTACTATTGAGCCCGGCTGAACAGTCTCTGCTATATCTTCAATTAACTCGGCAGAAGATTTGTAAAGGTAAGGAACAGCCGGCTTTTCATCAGGGCTAATCCAATCGGAAAGACGCACATCAGGTGAAATAAAAATATAACCGGCATTTTTCCCGGCACCTATAATAAGAGAAGAAGCAATGTAATGTGGTGTATGCCAAATAAGCGAAAGCTCGGAACCTGTCAAAGAATAAAAATTATCCTCATTACGGGCAAGCCCCTGTTTTATAAAGCCTTCATCTATCCGATAACCGGTATCGTTTAAATTCCATGTAGTAAAGAAAAGGGAGCCGCATTGATGTCCGCTTTTTACAATCTCTTTAACGGCATTAGGATTTTGCCTCATCGCCTCGCCGTTTATAAAAAAAGTCGCACCTATATTGTTCTTTTTTAAGGTATAGAGAATGTTTGCAATTCCGTCCATATCATCCATAGCATCAAACACTAAGGCAATTCTTTTTTTTCCGCTTCGGCTTCCATGAGAAAAAACGGAAGAAGAATTGGTACTTTCAAGCGACGGCTTTTTTTGAGCCATATCCCGCAAAAAGCCTCCGTCTTCCAAAAGCGGGCGAGTTATAAAATCTTTAAGCCGGCGGATATAGATCATGTTTGCAAAATATCCGGAGCTTGAATCTATATAAATTCTATCCGAAAGATTCGAATTCTTTTTTTGCATAATTTTTTTTGCGGAAAGACTCCATTTTAAATTTGAAGCATATTGTAAGGTTTCAAAACTGCCTGAATCATGACTGCCGATCTTTGAGGTTATCAAAATTTCTTTACCTGAGTCAGACCAACTATAATCCTGCATTGACGAAACTGAAATTTTTTTCTTGCTTGAGCCGGAAGGGTTATCGTTAAGGTTATATTCGTATATATAATTTTCGCCGCCCAAAAAAACGGTAAAATTATTTTTCCAAACGGCTGTGACAATTTTTTCATCGGAAAATACTGTGAGTTTTTTCCATAAATTTTTGCCGTTTTCGCCTGCTTGTGAGGTGGAATAAAAAACTATCCCCTCCTCTTCTTTAAAAGCTGCAACTTCAAAATTAGGAGAAGCGGCAAGAAACGAGCTTTTTTCGATAATGGGAATTTTTTCAAAACTTGAAGAAGACGGAAGAATTTGCCATGCTCTTAAAATTTTTGTTCCATCGGCAAGACCTTCGGCAAACACGATGGGAGTGCGGCCCTTCCAATGCACCGATACTTCAGCCGTATTGCCGGGAAGCAATAAATACGGAATAGAATCTGAAGAGTACACATTTACGTAATCGTCTCCATCCAGTTTAATGTAATAAACATTTCTTTTTCCTTTAACGAAAATTGCAGTCCTGCCGTCGGGAGCTATAAAAATAGAATCAAAGGCAGGAGAAAAATCCGAAGGTATTTTTGCCGCAAGTTTTCCCACCGAAAATAATGGTCCGTAAAAGGCCTTTGTAAAAAGCTCGGTGGAAGAAACCTTATAAAAAGCATTCCCCGACAAAAAAATAAACTCCGAAGAAGAAATCCATCTCAAGTTTTTTATTTTGCCCTTAGAAAGCCTTCTAAAATTCTTATCGGGGAAAGAGGCAGCAGAAAACCACTCAGGTCTGGCAAAGTAAATCATGCCGGCATCTTCATATAAAATAATCTTTGAATCGGGTGACCAAGAGACCGGAAGATCATTTCGGACATTTTTTTCGCTCAATGTATATCTTCGGCCGGTATGGGTATCGGTCAGAACAAGCCGTCCGTGAACAAGGGTAACGGGCTCTACCAGAGTAAGCCATCTTCCGTCGGGACTCGATTTTATATTGTTGAGGGCGCCTATCTTTGAAGAATTGGATGCCGAAAGAGGCTCAAAATCGGAATGAGAATCGAAAACTCCTGAGTTGAGGTCAAGTCTTATAATGCCGAAGCGGTTTGAAACTTGCAAAAATTTATTGTTTCCTAAAAGCTGTAATTTTTCGGGAAAAAAAGTAAGTTGTTCTATCTTGTTGTTTTCATGCGAATATTTAAAAAGGGTTTTATACGAATAGCCCTCATAAGCATCCGCCTTTATATCGAATAAAATATCGCCTTCCGTATTGATATCTGCGGATTCAAAATAAAGCTCGGAATGAAGGTTTAATAAAGCAAAAAAAATAAAGCAAACCGGTAAGGCAAATTTTAAGTTTTTCTTCATAAAAATCTCCATTAATTTTCCGTCAATATATTTGAATGAGTATTGATAATATCGGTTAATTCTTCTTCAAGTTTTTCTAAAGATTCTTCCATTTCGGCTATCTTTTTTATAGCGATTTTTTTTTGCATTTCGCCTATTTTACCGAAAACTTCGTCTATTCCTTCATAGCTTGAACAAGTTTCTGTTTTACTCATTTTAAATACCCCTTTTAAGAAATAAGAGCAGTGATATTCTTCCTGAATTCACCCGATGTGATTTCACCGTTGATAAAGCTTTTTATCTCCTGTTTGACTCTCATCGGAAAACGGCTCCAGTATTTTTCAGTCCAGTTTCCCATCGCCGTTTTTAGCTCATCGTTTTCTTTTGCACTCATTTCGCCTATGCTGTAAGAAACAAATTGCAAAATCATTCCATATAATACATCGGCAGGAATCCCGTCAATCTTTCCGTTTTTTGCAAGAGTTTTTATTGAACCGTCATAGGAGCCTTGTTCGGGAATCCAAGAGTCGATAAGAGCCTTCATCTGACCTTCGGAAAGTTCGGGAGCTTCTTTTAAAAGCATATCGGCAGCAAAATCGCGGAAGGTATGGCGCACACCTTCAAGACTAGTCTGAATTGAGCGGTTTATGGATTCAGACATCTGTTTTGCCATATTTTCGGGATTTATAGCCGACAAGGGATTTGCATGAGACTTTTCTTGTGCCTTTCGCTCCAAGGCAGCCGAAATAACCTCTATTTCCCTCTCCCCGGCCCTGTTTAAAATATAATCTACGACAGCAAAAAGCTCTCGTTCCGTATTTTGCATATCATTAGCCATGTCTTTAATTATACACCTTTTTTAAAGCTTTGAAAAGGGAGGAAATTTGGAGAAGAAGAGGAGAAAAAGTTTTAGTTTTAAGCCAATATCTTATTTAAAAAGCTTTTATTCATCTTTGCTTCTTCATAAGTGCCGGAAAAGATTTTGCCGTCGGTTTCAATAGAAACTACATGATCACAAAAGAATTCTATTTCTTCTATATCGTGTGAAACTATTATGCAAGCTTTGTTTTTGATTAAATTTTTTAAAAGCGGAAATATTCTCCTTTTTGTGAGTACATCTATCGAAGTAAAAATTTCGTCGAAGATTAGGTAATCGTATCTTTCTGCATGGAAAAATATACGGGCAATATTTATCAGCCTCTTTTCTCCGCCTGAAATGTGTTTCCCGTCTATACCTAAATCTCTTCCTTTTAAAGAACCGAGCTGTAAAAGATCAATTATTTTTTCTGCAAGGTCTTTGTTATGGCAGCCCAGCTCGATATTTTGAATTATATCGGCATTTAGAATATAGGAGTCTTGGGAGATATAAAGAATTTTATCGGATAATTTATAATCGTATGGATTTGTATTTTTGTTAAACACAAAAACATTTCCTGTCATCTTGTCCCGTCCCAAAAGAATATTTAAAAGGCTCGACTTACCGGGACCGGAAACACCGAGCAGAGCATATTTTTTGTTCAAGCCGAAATTTAACCGGTCTATAAAAAGGCTCCGTTCCTTATCGATCTCTAAATTTAAACCGGAAATATCAAAGAAAAAATCTTGCGATTTATCTTCTATCATAAGTTTTTCTTTTATGTCCTCTTCTTCCATCAAACTTAAAATTTCATCGGTACTTTCACAGGCTCCAAAGTAGGCTTGACTAACCGAATCAAGATCTCCTAAGACCGAAGTCAGCTGCGAAAAGTATGCGATCACGGTTACCAAAAGGCTTAAAGACAAAGAACCGGCAAAATACATCTTTGCAGAAACTGCCATAAGAGCAACCGACAATAAAGGCAATACATAAACGGGAACAAGGCGGTAAACGGTATCCGAAAATAAATCGGTTTTGCGCACGCTGTCATTTACATGGTTTATTGTGTTTTTTATTCTTTCGTCTTTTTCAATTTTAAATAAGGGAAAGCTCCGAAAAAGAGTTGTCATCGAAAGCGCCTCTATCATTTTTGAATGAAGAGATGCATAAGATTTCATTGTTTTTAAAAACATCGGAGAATAAAATTTTCGGTTAATAAAATAAGCACATGTATAAAGGGCAAGAGCCGCAAGACCTAAAAGGCCGAAGATATAAGAATATGTAAAAAGGATTACAAGAATAAAAATATAGCGCACAACGCCCATCAGCTTATTCATTACGGAAGGCACAAATAGCGAAAGAATTGAGCCGACTGAAGCGTCCATAATATTTTCATAGTAACCTTGCCCGTGAGTTTTAATCGTTTTTTCGGAATGTTTAGAAAGTGAAGAATAAAGACCGTAGCGCAGGGCAGAGTCAAAGCGCATATGCACCTTACCGAATACCCAACCGACAAGGTACTCAAAGATGAGCGAAAAGCAAATTACTCCTATATAAGTAAAAAGCACTTTTGAAGGATTAGTATTATTTTCAAGATTAGAAATAAAGGTGCCGTAAAGTTTAGGGTAAATAAGCGAGATCAACGACACAAGCGAAAAGATAAGCGATATAAAAGCACAAGAATAAATATGTTTTTTTAAATTGTACATCGAAATTATTTTTTTTAAACTTTGCATTTAAATCTCCTTTTGCTGTGATTGAGTATATAGTATACCCCCCCCCCTCAGATTTTTGTCAACACCTAAAAATTTTACTATAAGCCAAGGCTTTAGCTTCGCAAAGATTTTTTTAATTATACAAATTACAAAAGATACCCAATGTATTTTGGTACATTGGGTATCTTTTTATCTCGGAAAAGGAGTTGCTCAATTACAAAATTAATCTATTCATTTTTGGATTCAAAAAAATCATTACCGGCATCACCGCCCTTATTTCCGTTTATTTTTATTCCACCACGTTTAAAATTCTTATTTAAGGTCTGTCTGCCGAAACATATATCAAAAGTTATTGCTATAACCTGCATCAATCAATTTTTTTCTAATTTTAATAGGAAGTTTCCTACACCCTACAAAAGCTGTCGATTGTATTGGACAGAAACCTATATTTTCTATATCCTTTAAATTTATACAATTTTCGCAAAATCTAGATGGAATTTGATCCAAAAATTTAGATAATCTAATATACTCTAATTTTTCACAATTACCAAAAGCCCACCAATCAATTTTTTTTACAGAATCAGGAATAATCAGCCTTGCAATAGCTGTATTATAAAAAGCGTATTCACCGATATATTCTAAACCATCAGGTAAAATAATAGTTTCTAATGGACTATCACAAAAAGCTTTATTACCAATATATTTTAGAGAACTTGATAGTATTATTTTGGTAAGAGACGAATTTCTAAAAGCATCATTATTAATTCTAACAATTGAATTAGGTAATATTATAGATTTTATATAAGAATTTCAAAAAAAACAATATTCTCCGATTTCACCTATTGGATAGTCATCTATTTTTTCAGGAATAATTACTTTCATCTCCTTACCAGTATATCGTGAAATAACAATATAATTTTTTTGAGCATTAAAAATATACTCAAAAGAATCTATCCCAATATCCGTATTATCAGAATATAGTTTCATCACGGATATAAAAATATATAAAAATGTAACCATAAATTTAATTTTGTACATTATATCTCCCTACTACAATTTTCATCGATGGGGGAGATTACTCCCCCTTAATTAAAGGTATTTATTTTAATGTTTCAATTCTGTAGCTTTAGATGAAATAATCTTAAAATACCCTCTAAATTTTGCATTGTATTTACTTTCAGCGATTGCTTCTGCTTCTTTTGCTGAAGATGCATTTACTTTGAAATAATCACTGTGATACTGGTATTGGCCTGAGGGTGTCATTCTCTGACCTTTTACAAGAACACCAAATAATGCAAACATAAAAAGAAAAAATAACATTTTTTTCATTTTCTTATCTCCTATAAAGATATCATCAATTTATAAAAATACAAACCAACAAGTGTTATGATCATAACAAAAATCAAATTAGATATTTGCTATTTCCGACTACATTGCAAATAGTTAAGATGTTAACTTTTTGCCATAAATTAACATGTAATATTAACTCATATACATATCCTCCTTAATGCGGCTATAAATACCAATTTAGTACTAATAAATATTTTTAAAAATATTTATATCCACAATATACTTGCAACTAGATTTTACTATGTCATAGTAAAATCTTAATTAGCCCAAAAAACATATCATCTTCACCATCGCCTATTTTAATATTTTTTATGTATTCGGTAGTAATGTCCTTTTGAGCCGATTGAAAATTGTAGTCATTTAAAATATTTCCATTTATAATCCAATATAAAAATGCAATAAACCGGATCCAAAATAAAGGAATACTATATTGCCGGCCCTCTTTTACAGCATTATTTAAGATTTTTACTACAATGCAATCTTTTTCAGATGAGTAATTAGGATCATCCAAGTGATTTTTTATCCATGTCCGAGGAATTCCTTCATATTCTCCTTCAAAAGACTTCATAATTTCGTTCACAAGTTCCTTTGTTTTTTTCCAAACTTTTTCTGAACCGATTGTCGGATTAACTCCTGAAACTGTACAAACACGTTTGTAGATATCTACAAGCATACTTCCATATGCTTGATCCATAATGTCAGTAATTTTATTACCCATAATGATCCTCCTTGATATAAATAATATCAATTTCTATAAGCTATAAGCTTATAATATCATAATATTTTATAATCTTTAAACTCATTGTAAAATAAAATAATAGCTAATAACATATATTTATGACCTTACAAGAGATTTTTATTAGCAATTTGAGAAGAATTAGAAAAGAAAAGCACATTACTCAGGAAAACCTCGCAGAATTATGTGATACTAATACAGCCTACATCGGACAAATAGAAACTCATAAAAGATTTCCCTCTATAAATTTTATAGAAAAAATAGCTTCTGCCTTGGAAGTAGAAGCTGATGAATTATTTAAGAACCATAAAAAAGATAAATTATCTCCTTCCCTTAAACAAGAATTACATGATGAACTTATAAAAGAATTTGACAAATTTCTTTCCAAAACCTTGGAAATATTTTAATAAGCGTCTCAATTTATATATTGTTATATAAAATAAAAACTCTTGACAAAAAACCATGTAAATCATATAATTAACTATACGATTTACATGGTTTTTACAGAACAAATTGAAAAAAGGTTTTAAAATGGGTATTTTATGAAAAAAAAGCTTGTCAAAAGGCATATTATAAAAAAATTAAAGCAATTAGCAGCCTCTTTTCCGATAGTTGCATTAACAGGCTGCCGGCAATGCGGAAAATCGACCCTTCTAAAATACCTTTTCCCTGATTGGAAGTATATTTCGCTTGAGGATTTGGATATAAGGCAGTTAGCCCAAAAAGACCCGCGGTATTTTTTAAGCCTTTACCCGGAAAAAGCTATTTTTGATGAGGTGCAGCGTGTTCCCGATTTATTTTCGTATATTCAAACTCATACGGACTCACTCGGTAAAACCGGCATTTATATCCTCTCTGGTTCGCAAAATTTTTTACTTATGCACTCGATATCCCAAACTCTGGCAGGAAGATGTGCAGTTTTAAACATAGCAACCTTTTCAATACAAGAATTAAAAGAAGCCGGCCTTTTAATAGAAGATATAGACGAATGTTTATTTACCGGTTTTTACCCTCGTATTTACGACCAAAAACCTCAGCCGCAAGATTTTTACCGTTCTTATATTAAAACCTACATTGAGAGGGATGTAAGAGATTTAAAAAACATAAACGATTTATCTTCTTTTCATAAATTTATCCGCCTTTGTGCAGGAAGAACCGGACAAATATTGAACCTTACAGAGCTTTCAAATGAGGCAGGGATCTCCGTCATAACTGCCCGTTCTTGGCTTTCCGTGTTTGAAACGAGCGGTCTGATTTTTTTCTTAAAGCCATACTCAAAAAATTACGGAAAAAGACTCGTGAAATCTCCCAAGCTTTATTTTTATGATACGGGCTTGGTTTGTTCCCTATTGGGAATAGAAAATGCAGAACAAGTAGGTACGCACTACTTACGGGGAGGAATTTTTGAAAACCTCATTATAAGCACTTATTACAAAAATGAATTTTTTAAAGGAAGAGAAAGCGAAGCTTTTTATTGGCGCAATTCCAACGGTCTTGAGATCGACTTAATATTAGAAACAATCTCAAATGGAAAACCGCTTCTTAAAATATACGAAATAAAATCTTCTGCCACAATGAACGAAAAATTCTTTTCCTCCATAAAGAAATTTTGCTCTATAAGCGGTAGCGAAATAAAAAACTCAAATGTAGTTTACGCAGGAGATATTTCCCTTCCGGCAACTGACGAGCACGGTGCTTATATTTCATGGAAGGATTGGTAGGCCGGGAACTATAATTCTAAAATAGTTTTCAATGCTCAGTTTTCAATAAAAAAACCGTCCGAATCTTTTGAAGTTTCAGACGGTTTTGCACTATAGAATTTTCTAAAGATTTTCAGTTTTTAAAAAAAGCCTGTTTATTTTCTGTTCTTTTTAATCTGCTCAACGGCATATTCTAAGGCTTTTTCGTAGAACTCCTGAGGAGGTTCTTTGATGAAGTTCTTTTCCATCAACATCTTGGTCAAGGAGCGGCTTTCTTCGATATCTTTTTTTGCTCGCTCGTAAGCTTCTTCCCATGTCATGGTTACGCGGGCCAAGCCTTCTTTGATAGCCTGCATTGCAACGTCGGCAGCTTCAACAGCGAAGACATCCTCATCCTGCATTGTAACTACGATATTGTCGGGATTGATTCCCTTCTTTTCAGAGTAGTCTGCGATCGAGTGAGAACAGCGGATTGCCATTCCGTCGGAAATCTTTTTGGCTCTTACCAAAAGAGCTCCCTTTAAGATACCGGGGAAACAAACCGAGTTGTTTATCTGGTTCGGGAAGTCTCCGCGGCCTGTTCCTACGATATAGGCACCTGCGGCCTTGGCTTCATGCGGCCAGATTTCGGGGATGGGGTTTGCACAAGTGAAAACGATGGCCTTTTCGTTCATCGAAGCGACCTGCTCCTTTGTTACAGTGTTGGGACCGGGAGTAGAAAGAGCTATTAAAACGTCAGCACCCTTCATAGCCTCATCAAAGGTTTCTATCTTTTTGGGGTTGGTCTTTAAACAGAGTTCCCACTTTCGGTAGTAGCGTTTATCTTCTTCTATGTCTTTGCGGCCGGAATGTAAACCGCCCCTTGAATCGCAGATTATCATGTTTTCAGGCTTTCCGCCGTCAGCCAAGATAAGACGGGCGATTGTCGTGTTTGATGCCCCTGCTCCCAAAAGAACAATCTTACAGTCTTCCATTTTTTTACCGGCAAGTTTTATGGCGTTCAAAAGACCTGCGAGGGTTATACAGGCGGTTCCCTGAGCATCATCGTGCCAGACGGGGATTTCGCAGACCTCTCTCAAGGTATCTAAAACCTTAAAGCAATCGGGCTGCTGAATATCTTCGAGGTTTACGGCACCTACTGAAGGTTCAAGCATTCTGACAAAATCGATAATCTTGTCGGGATCATGCTTTCCCACCTTTACGCCCCGTTTTTCTTCTTCGTCAACTCTTACAATAGAATCGATACACAGAGGATAAGCGTCAACGCCGCCTAAATATTTCATCAGCATGCACTTGCCTTCCATAACTCCCAAGCCTCCGGGAGGGGTGCAGTCGCCGTCGCCTAAAACTCTTGTAGAGTCGCTTACAACAGCAACCAAGTTACCTTTGTTGGAAAGAGCAAAGGACTTTTCATTGTCATCGCGGATCGAGGTAGAAACAGCAGAAACGCCCGGTGTGTACCAAACATTAAACCAGTTAAACCCGTATAAACCGCATTTGGGGACAGTCTGGAGCTTTCCGCCGTAAAAAGTATGGGTCAAAATTGACAGCTTTTTTAAAAAATGCGTCTTAGCGAGAGCCTTTTCATCATCCGTAAAATCGGACGGGAATAATTCAGTAATGGAGTTCAACTCCTTATTAATGCTTTTCATACTTCCAATGATAACATAAGAAGCGAATTTTATCAAGCCGTAAATTTATTTACAAAAATGAAATTATTGTCTCCGCTGTTTTTTCCGGGGAAAGATTTTTCGGATTTATGGAAAATGAAGCCAGCTCTCGATAAATTTTTATCCGCCTTTCATATACGGCAAAAAAACGGTCTTCCGCATCTTTTTCATCTTTAATATTTTCTCCCAAAAAGGCAGGATAAAAACCTTCTTTGTGTTCAGCCGCTTTTATTCTATAAAAAATTTCGGCAGGCTCGGTGTCGATTAAAATTATTCGGGGAAAATCTTTTAGTTTTTTAATAAGAATTTCGTTTTCGGCATAACCTCCTCCCGTGCTGACAACAGCGTTTTTCTCATCACAGATAACGGCGTTTTCGTTACCAGAGAGAACGGCGTTTTTCTCATTGGAGCAGGACGAAAAGTTTTCGATTATTTTGTTAAAGCATTCCAATTCTTTTACTCGGAATTTTTTTTCTCCATGAGCTTTATAAAGTTCTCTTATAGTTTTATCGTAAAGATCTTCCATAAAAGAATCGGTGTCTATAAAGGAGGCTTTTAATTTTTTTGCTAAAATCTTTCCTGTTTCGGTTTTTCCTGCCCGGCTCATTCCGATTAAAAATATAATCATTAAAATATTTCCTTTGAAATAAATTGGTTTAAGTTAATCCTTTTTAATTTTGCGTAAAATAAGAAGCTCGCCCAATTCGCCGGAATACGGCTTTCTTTGAGCGTTTAAAAATGAAAGAGAGCCGTCCGCATTTTTTATAAAAAATTCGCTCGGGACACTTTGTTCAAAATACAAAATAATAATTCCGTCCTTTGCTATAAGCCACTTGCCATAAGAAATTTCAGGCTCCGTTCTTCCTTCTTTAAAAAGCAAAACCCTTGCAGTTTGATCGGCCTTAAATTCCACAGAATAGCTTGTAATTCCGCTTCGCGATGAAGGCAGGTCCATAATATAAACACCCAAAAATGGGTCTTCCGGCTTCTCTTCGATTAAAACCTCAGGCGTTTCCAAGAGTTCGGCAAGTCTGCGGCTCTTACACGAAAAAACACAGAACAGGGTACAGAAAAAAAATATCAATAATTTAAATTTTCGAGTTTTAATTTTTTGCTCCTCGAGTTTTCTTGTTTAAGTATAACCTATAAGCACATTCGATTCAATAGAAGCGGAACCTTATTTCGACGGCCAAGAATACTAAATTACTAAATAATTGACAAGCTATCCTGCTTATGCTAGACTATTAGTTATGATGGATTTTAGTAGAAAACTGCCTATAGGCGTACAAAGTTTTAAGGTAATACGTAATGATAATTTTCTCTATGCAGATAAAACGGAACTTGTGTATAAGTTAGCTTCATCAGGACGTGTTTATTTTTTAAGCAGACCGCGCCGATTCGGTAAGAGTCTCCTTCTTTCAACACTAGAGGCATACTTTTTAGGGCAAAAAGAATTATTCAAAGGTTTAGCCATCGAGAAATTGGAAGAAGCCGAAAAAGAAAAAAGGGAAATCTGGCAGGAATACCCCGTTTTTCATTTGGATTTTAATGTCGGGAAGTATAGCGGTATTGAAGATCTCAATGAAAGGATTAATTTTTTGCTTAAAAATATAGAAAAGCAATACGGCATAATGCATGAAAACACTGCGGCTTTCGGTCTAAGATTTGAAGCAGCAATAAAAACCGCTTACGAAAAAACCGGCAAACAGGTTGTCGTCTTGGTGGATGAATACGATAAACCCCTCCTCCAAACAATGAGTGTAAATGAAAAATTAAATGAAGAATACAGAGCCGTGTTAAAGGCTTTTTATTCCGTATTAAAGAGTTCCGACCAATATATCCGTTTTGCATTTTTAACCGGAGTTACAAAATTCAGCAAGGTAAGTATTTTCAGCGATTTAAACAATCTCCGTGATATAAGCATGGAAGAAGACTTCGGCTGTATTTGCGGGATTACTCAAGAAGAACTTGAAAAAACCTTTCAACCTGAAATTAAAATTCTACAGGAAAGAGAAGCTTGCAGCTATGAAGATATCTTACTAATGCTAAAGCAAAGATATGACGGCTATCTTTTTAATCAAAACAGTATAAATGTATATAATCCCTTTAGTTTGCTGAATGCCTTTGCAAAAAAAGAACTGGGTAATTACTGGTTTGAAACCGGAACTCCCACCTTCTTGGTAAACTATTTAAAAAACTATTCATACAATATCCCCGACCTTGACGGAAATGTAGAAATGGATGCATCAGGTCTATCCGACTACAGGGCAGAATCAGGCTCGGTAATACCTATCTTGTTTCAAGCAGGATACCTAACGATAAAGAGTTATGATAAATTGGTACGGCTTTATAAATTGGGCTTCCCGAACGATGAGGTACGCTACGGATTTTTATATAATCTTTTCCCAAGTTATTGTAATGTAGTATATGCAGAAGGGCCTTTTTGTATAGCCCAATTTTATAGGGATATTATTGCAGGACGGGTAGAAGATTTTATGCAGAGGTTAAAGTCGATAATGGCAAGTCTTCCATATAGCAATGTAAAAAAAGACAGTAACGAAAACCTTGCTTTAAGGGAGTATAACTATCAGATCTGTATTTATCTTGTCTTTGCCCTGATGGGACAATTTGTCGAGGTGGAAATACCTTCATCAAAGGGGAGAACTGATTGTGTTGTAAAAACCGGCACGGCAATTTATATCTTTGAGTTTAAACTAAAAGAAGATGCAAAAACCGCTTTAAATCAAATAAAAGAGAAAAACTATGCCGAAAGGTTCAAGGCTGATAATAAGCAGATAGTGCTTATAGGTGTCAGTTTTGATCCTGAAGAAAAAACCGTCGGGGAATGGATTAAGGAAGAAATTTAAAACCTCTTCTTACTCATGTCTTATAACTTCAAAGCGGTACATAGTATAAGGTTCTTCGGGACTTATACCGCCCTTTTGAAGAGCAATGGCAAGCTGCATACCCACGGAATCGATGCCTTCAAGGTTTGGTAAAAGAAGCCCGGTGCGGGAACCTGATGAAACTATCACGCCGAAACGCTTTACATCCAAATCCGAAACGGATTTTATTTCTTCCGGTTCTGAAAGAATATCCACAGAGCAGATAATATCGTTCATTTCGGATAAATCGACAGGCGGAAAACGCGGATCATTTAAGGCGGCTGATACGGCATTTTTAATTATCTCTTCCTTTATAGTCCTTTTGGTAGGCATAATTGTTCCTATACATCCGCGAAGCGTTCCTTTTTTTTTCAAACATACAAAAACACCGGCCCTGTCTGCAGGAATACCTCTTATGCTTTTATGTTTTAAAAATTCCTTGTGCTTTAAATAGTAGGTAATACTCTTCCTTGCAAGCTTTATATATGGGTCCTTAGTTTGAGAATCAGGCAAGATAAATTTCTTTTTTCCGTTAAAAACTTCTTCAGATTCTTCATCATCTTCTTCCTGCCTTATAGATTCAACCTTAAACCGGGCTACACCATATCCGACACCGAAGGGCCCCTCATAAGAAAGCAGCTCTTGAGAATATTCATAGCAGGATAAAAGGCCTGACAATATCAAGAAAGAATTTAAGCCGCACTCTCCGGCTCTTTCAGCCAAGACAGGGGACATTTCGGCAAATTCGGAAAGACAGCCCTTTTCTATAATTCTTACAAACTCCTTATCGAATTTAGGTCCTTCAGGAGCAAAACCGTAAGGCCCTGTAGAAAGAAGCCGGTGAGAAAGATCTCCGCTTGCAACAAAAACAGATTTGCATTTTTTTTCCTCTATAATTTCGGAAAGAATTGAACCGAATTCTTCGAGCATTGCACTCAGCATAATTCCGTAATTTATATGAACAAGAGAAAAATTTAAAAATTCTGAAGCTATAAAATATAAAGGAACAAAGGAGCCGTGATCGAGGCTCATATCTACAGCCGCATATGGGAAACCGATTTTTTTACATTTTTTGATTATACCTTTGACTATGTCGGAATTATTATTTGCAGAAAAATGTAAATCCGGACATCCGAATTGAGCCATGCTTCCTTCTATCATAGGAGCCGTATTTATTGTAACAGCGCCTCGGTGCATTTTTGCATGAGGGGTTATTATGATAATTGTTTCAGGCTCTATTTTTTTTACCTCTTCAGCAATCTTCTTTAAAGCCTTGGAGGTGGAAGCTATTTTCTTTTCTTCTCCCCTTCCTATTTCGGGAATTATAATTGGAGGATGAGGGGCAATATATGCAGCCTTTAAATTAGTATCTTTTGAACAAAGTTCTTTTTTACTCATAGAATCATTATAATATAGTTTTTATAATTATATCAATAGATTTGTTCTGATTCTATTTACTTTTTTTGAATAAGAATATATACTTAGCCATTATGAATGTCGCTATTTTCTATGATGAAAAGAAAAAAGACGCAGCGATGGCCATCAAAAATATAATCATATCCCACGAATGCGATGTAACCTTATACAATGAAGATGAGATATGGAAAGATGAAAACTTAAACACGCCGCGCCATATTATGAAAAACATTACGCATGTTCTCTTTATTTACAGTAAAAATCCGGCTGCCTATTTGGGCTTTATGTTTTTTTCGGGCTATGCTACAGGTTTAAACCTTCCGGTTCTTGTACTGGAAGAAAACGAAAAACTTGAACTGCCTAAAAACTTTTTGCGTTCTTTCGTTATGCTGACAATTAAATCATTTGATGCCTATTTTGAGGTAGAAAAAAGGCGCTTTAACGAAAACCTGCTCAAAGAGCAAGCCCGTACAAAATTATTGGAAAGCGGTTACTCCCTATTTATTCCGAATTATGTGCGCGCAGTTAAAAACAACGAGAAAGAAATCGTCGGTCTTTTTATAGATGCAGGTTTTGACCCTTCACAAAAGGATTCCCTCGGAACGCCGGTTCTGTCTCTTGCAGTAAGAAATAAATGTTTAGAAACGCTTGAGCTCCTCCTCGAAAAAGGTGCCGCTATCAACCTTTGTGCGGAAGACAGAAACTACTCGGCCTTGATGGATGCGGCTCAAATCGGATACGGAGAGGCGGTACAAGCCCTTCTCGAAAAAAAAGCCGATACCAACATTCAAAGCAAGGACGGACAAACAGCCCTAATTCTTTCGGTAGGCCGCCGTGAAGCCGATATCGTGGAAATGCTTGTAAAGCACGGAGCCGACTGTAATATAAAAGACGGCCTAGGTATGTCCGCCTTGGGATATGCAAAACTTTTCGGGGATAAGAAAATCTTATCCTTGTTCGGCGAACAAACAAACTAAAAATACTTTAAAAATTTACCTTGTATGGAAGACTATGCTTACAAAAGAATTTAACTTTGACTTACCGGAAGAGCTCATAGCTCAATCGCCTTCAGAAAAAAGAGGCGGAGACAGGCTTTTAATTTTAGACAAACAAAGCGGGAAACTTGAAGACCGCCTTTTTACGGAGCTGCCAGATCTTCTCCCCAAAAATGCCCTGATGATTTTTAATAATTCGAAGGTGCGCCATGCCCGCATTTATGCAAAAAGCAAAACAAATGCAGTGTGCGAATTTTTAATGATTAATCCCATGAAGGGCTCGGACGGTTCTCTTTGGCAGGTAATGGCAAAAAAAGCAAAACGTCAAAAACCCGGAAAAACCTTTTTGTTTGAAGACGGAACTGAAGCCGAAATCATCGAGTCCGAGATATCTCTCGAAAGCGAATTCCGCTGTATGAAATTTAACAGAATCATCGATGACGAGTGGCTCGATAAATACGGCCACATGCCGCTTCCGCCCTACATTCACCGAAAGGACACCGAAGAAGATGCCGACCGCTACCAAACCGTCTATGCCGAAATATACGGCTCGATTGCAGCGCCCACTGCCGGCCTTCACTTTACCCGGGAGGTGCTTTCAAAAATACGAGATAAAGGAATCGAGATTGAATATGTAACCCTCCATGTCGGGCTCGGCACCTTTCTTCCGGTCAGGGCAGAAAGAATAGAAGACCATAAGATGCACACCGAGCATTTTTTTATTTCGGAAGAAACGGCACAAGCTGTTGAAAAAGCAAAAAAGGAAGGAAGGCCCATCATAGCCGTCGGAACGACCAGCGTGCGCACCCTCGAATCCGCATGGGATGAAAAAAGAAACAAACTAAAAAGAGGGCATCAGGCTACCGATATTTTTATTTACCCCTCGTATAAGTTTAAACTGATAGACAAGCTTTTTACGAATTTTCACACCCCCGAATCGAGCCTCGTAATGCTGGTCTCAGCCCTCGCCGGAAAGGAAAATATTTTTAATGCCTACCGCCACGCCGTCGAAGAAAGATATAAATTCTTTTCGTATGGGGATGCGATGCTGATTTTGTAGGGTGTGAGGAACTAATACAACATCTTACATGCGGCGTGTATTAACTTTTTAGTTACCTCATCGGTAACTTTCGGATTTAATTTAGTCAAATCGGAAGTGCCGATAACAATTATTGTAAATGCGTCCGCAAACAAAAGAAAGTCTTCAAGCGTTTTTGAAGTCGCAAGTTTTTCCATCATAAATTTTCCGTTTTCCTTTGTTTGTTCATTCCTATTATCAAGTAAGCCGTATTTTTTTTGCAGCTTATTATACTCGGCTTGTGAAAGTAATCGGTAAAGATTGAAATGCGAAATAGTATCAATCAAATATTGTTCCATAGCTTCAAAGGGTATGCCTTTCGGGAATTTTTCCGCCAGCGATAAAAACAGGTTAAAAGCTTCCTCTTTTCTTTTTTTGATGAGCCAAATGATAAATTCATCCTTACTTTTAAAAAAATTATAAAACGTTCCGGTTCCGATACCGATGGCTGCGGCAATATCGGAAACTTTTAATTTTTTGTATCCATGAGTTTTAAGTAAAACATATCCTTGCTCATAAAATTTCCGTATTAAAATTTCCCGTTCTTCTTTTGTAAAATTAGCCGGCATTTTTCCTCCAGAAAAGTTTTTTACATAACAGCGAGGCAGTATTTCTGATGAGCTGTTTATCACATCCTCCAGAAAAACTTTTTGCAGTATCCATTATAGCAGTTATTTTAAAAAAAATCAATCAATGAATATAAAATTGTAAGAATTCATTGACAAATTATTTAAAATATGATATATTCACTTTCAATGAATTTATTATTAAAAATATTCATTGAATAATAGGATGCAAAAAAAATGATACTGTTTGAGAATTTTTATTTTACCTATGATGGAGAAGAAAAATCATCTTTGACGAATATAAATTTGAAGATAAATGAAGGTGAATGTGTTATTATTACCGGCTTGAGCGGCTGCGGAAAAACAACATTGTTAAGAATAATCAATGGACTTTGTCCAAGCATATTTCAAGGAAGTGCTTTAGGAACTTTTAAAACACGCTTTTATGATTACAACAACAGTTTTGCAGCTTTTAACTCTGCCTATACAGCCAGCATACTGCAAAATCCTAAAAGCAGTTTTTTATTTTCAAATGCGGAGGAAGAATGTACCTATTCCGCAAAATGTATTGGAAAAAGCAAAGAACGAATAGAAGTTAAATTGAAAGAATGCAAAGAAAAATATACCCAATTATTATTGCATAAAAATATTTTGAATATTTCAAGCGGAGAAGCTCAAACGTTAAGTATTTTAAGCAGCTTAATAAAAACACCAAAGATAATTGTTATGGATGAGCCCACGGCGAATTTAGATATAAACGAAATAACTAACTTGAAAAGACATATTAATGAGCTTAAAAAAAATAATGTAACAATAGTTATTGCAGAACATAGGGTTGGGTATCTAAAAGATATCTGCGATGCGGTATATGTAATGCAAGACGGACGGTTAATCGATGATGAAAAATATGAAATAAGAAGTCAAAACATCAATTTTTCAAGACCGGCAAAAGCAAATCCGGACATAAAAAAAGATAACCTGAATATTTCAAACCTGAATTATCGTATTAAAAATAATACAATTTTAAAAAATGTACATGTATCTATCAACTCATCTATGGTAACGGCAATTGTAGGTAAAAACGGCTCCGGTAAAACGACATTGGGTAAATTAATTGCAGGTTTAATACAATCTAAAAAATCCGTTTTTACCTTGAATGATAAGATTCTTTCAACCAAAGACAGAATAAATATGTCTTATTTTTGTATGCAGGAAAGCTATCATCAAATGGTTACCGGATCGGTCAAAGAAGAAATACTGCTTCAAAATAATCAGCTCACGGATTTTGAAATAAAATCGCTTCTTGAATTGGTTGATATGAGTGATTTTGAAAACAAACACCCGTCTAAACTGTCGGGCGGGCAGGTTTTAAGATTAGCGGTTCTTTTAGCATACATCAGCAATAATAAGATTATCGTTTTAGATGAGCCGACAAGCGGTTTGGATTTTAAACGAATGAAACTTATATGCAATTTAATTAAAAAAATGAGAGAAGAAGGAAGATTTATCTTTCTCATTTCTCACGACTTGGAACTATTATCGGAAGTTGCCGATGAGTACATTCTTTTAGAACAAGGAAAAATTATTGAGCATAAAAAACTTGATACTCAAAATGATTTCAAGCAGATGATTTCTCAAATTTTAAATAAAGAAAAGATAGAAGAAAATGTTTTTATTACCAAAGAAAATAATACAGCTTCAAAAATTAATCCTGTTGTTAATCTCATTGTATTTTTTACGATTGCCAATGCGGTATTTTTTTATCCGGTAGAACAAAGTTCCGTTTATTTAATGTTGCTAACGGGAATTATCATTTTTCTTAACAAAAACTATATGCTGTTAGTAAAAATGCTTATGTTTTATTTTCTATTGGCTAAAGCAAAAATGCTTTGCCCATTATATTATCAAATATTTATCGAAATTTTTCTTATGAGAGGAACGATATGCGCGTATGCGCTAAAAAATATAACGGCAAATACAAAACTTATAACTATTATCGAATCTTTAGAAAAAATAAAACTGACTGATTACATATTGATACCGGTTATATCTTTGCTTCGATTATTTCCGATGATGAGATACGACTCATCGATTGCCTATATGAGTTTAAAAACCAGAAAGTTGATTAAAAACAGAAGTCCTGTTGCTGTTTGGAATTTTATTATCGTGCCGATTGTTTTCAGTCTGATAAGAAGTGCTGAAAACTTATCTTGCGGAATTGAAACAAAGGGTATGATTATTAACAAAAAAAGAACAATATTGACACAGGTCAAGTTCAAACTAATGGATTATATATTATTGATTACATATATAGCGATTTACACATTTTTATTTATAGGAGAAATAAAATGGATAACAAATTAACAATTAAAGATTTAGTATTAACAGCGGCTTTTTCGGTATTAGGGATCAGTTTTATGTATTTAATTCCGCTTCCCTTTTTATTTACGCCTTACACAATCTTGATTTCACCGATTGCACAAAGTTTATTTATGGCTTTGCCCTTTATTTTGACCGGTGCTAAAATTCAAAAGAAATGGGCTATATTAATTTACTGTGTAATATGGGGATTAGGCGGAATTATGCCGTATTACATCGCAATGATGACCATTGCCGGATTGATCGGCGAATATATATTGTCTAAGGTTAAGGACAGATTTAAAGGATTAAGCCTTTCTTTTACGGCAGCTATCCTTGCACATTATGTAGGAGGAACAATAATTCCGTACTTCATTACAAGGCAACAACAATTTGAAATGGTAAAACAAATGTATGGTGAAGATTACGCTGTTAAAATGCAAAATTTAAAAACAATACCATTTATGATCGGCATCGCAGCAACTATTATCATTGTTTCTTTTATCGGCAGTAATATTGCAAAACGGTTTTTCAAAAACCATTTTTAAATTTTAAAAGGAGATAGTTATGATTGAATTAAAACAGGTAACAAAGCGGTATAAAAAATTCCTTGCGCTTACGGATTTTTCATATCGGTTTTTAAATGGAAGTGCTTACGGCATATTAGGAGTTAACGGGGCAGGTAAAAGCACCTTGATTAACTGTATTACAAAAAATATTTCATTTCAGGGAGATTTGAAATTTGTAGATTTGAGTATTTGGGATATCGGATATGTTCCGCAGGAACTTGCAATTTATCCCGAGCTTTCCGTGTTGGATAATTTGCTCTTTTTTGCTTCAACTTACAAAATGGATAAAAAATATGCTAAAGAGAGAAGTCTGGAATTAATCGAAAAAGCCGGTTTGAAAGAAAAAATTTCTACCATGGCAAAGGACTTATCCGGAGGTATGAAAAGAAAATTAAATCTGATAACAGCCTTGGTTCACAATCCTAAGCTGCTGATTTGCGATGAGGTTTGTGTCGGAATTGATCCGATTTCAAGAAGTGAAATTTTAGAATATCTTAAAGATTTAAAAAATGAAGGTTTAAATATCATTTATACTTCACATTATTTGGACGAAGTTGAATTTTTATGTAATAAAATAATATTTTTGGATAAAGGAAAATTAATTCTTGAAGGAGATACAAAGGAGCTTATTGATAAAATGTCGGAAGTAAGCCGCGAAAAATCCAATCTTTCCGACTTGTTTATGCAAGTTTTAAGGGGCGGTGAATATGCTTAAAAAAGAGATGAAGGGAATAGTTAAAAATCCCATCTATTACATTGTCATGATACTTCCATTTATCATCACATTTATTATGAGTGAAGGGACGAAAAATTATCTATTGCAACGCCCTGAATTTGCTCATAAGATAAATGCGACGAAAGAAATCGTTCTATACAGTGGACAGATTTTAGATGCAAAAATACAATTTGCGGTGAGTGAACTCAATTTTATGCTTTTGATGGCATCGATTTTGATTGGACTGAGTGTATTTGAGGAAAGAAGACTTCATATTTGGGATAGGATTGTAGATAAGCGAAAATTTGTTTTGGTTAAATTTTTTGCTCACTATATATTTTCAGTAGTGATGATTGTTTTCAATCTAATTTTATTTGCTATAATTTTTGATATGCAAACACCTTTACAGTCAACTTTAATTCTTTTAAGTATGCCGACAGTCAGTATGCTTTTTGGAATTTTGATAGGCTTAATAGTTCAAAATAGGGCAATGCTTTCAAATACGATTTTAATGATAGTTATGTTTATGGGATTTTTCGGAGGAGCTTTAAGTTTAACTTCCGTATTGTCAAATACAAAATTTATGAATGTTTTGATGTATATATCTCCGTTGACATTGGCTAATAAGTTAATTTACAAAAATTTGATCAATGTAAATCCGGGAAGGGAGCTGGTTATTTGGATTGCTTTCATTCTCGGATTTGCAGGATTATGTATTGCTTTTATAGAAAGGAGAATAAAAAATGGTACAGTCATTTAATTTTACTTTCAAAGTTTTACGAAATACAAAAGGCTTCATTGTTTCAATGATCATTATGCCTATATTTATGATATTGCTTGTAAGTATCACTTTGGCATATTCAAATGTCCCGACAGTTGCATATATCGGAGAAAAAGCGCCGAATGTAACAAATATAAAAATGATGAAGATAGACGAAAGAGAAAAAAATTATTTTTTAGGAATATCACAAGGAACTTTGGTTATACGGACAAACAGTAATGGAGAAGTTGAAAAATATTACAGCAGCATAAAAAACAATCCGTTAATACCTTTAATCGAAAATGCGGATAAAAATGCTGAAGTCTTTACGGAAAGACCGAGCATAAACTATTCAATCGGAACGATGCTGTTTAAATTACTGACAGCGGCAGGTTTGTTAGCGACCGTTTTAATCCAAGAAAAAGGAAACGGAATACTATTAAGGGTGAAAAACTCCAAGACAAAATTAAGCACCTATATTTTGGGAAAAAGTGTTGCAATTATGTTTGTATATGAGATTGCAACGATTGCAATTTTGACGTTTTACAAATTTGCAAACTATGATTTCGGAAAATCCAATGTAATTGATTTGGGAATTATATTCACCGTTGCACTTTTTATTTCAACGGGAATATATATTTTTGTTGCAGGATTGATTAAAAATGAAGGACTGATATGGGGAATATCATCAGGAATTATTTTTCCGCTTGGAATTTGTTCAGGTATTTTATTTCCGATTGAATATATGCCGGAGTGGATGAAGAGGATAGCTCATATTTCGCCCTTGTATTATATGCAGCATTCAATAACAAGCGGAAAACTTGAAACAGTACCTATCGTTATTATGCTGTCAATTTCTCTTATACTGGGTTTAATTGGAATAAGGTTGATTGAAAAGGGGAGATGATAGGATTTTTCTATTTTTATCTCTTACGCCTTAATTCGGACATAAAAAAAGGAAGTATCGGCTGTTTGCTTTTACTTCCTTTTAGTGGTTTTATTTATTTGTTTTACTTCGACAAACTGGGATTTATAAATTACTATCTAACCATATTTTTAGTTCATCAAAACTGTAATCTCCTTTTAAGGCTATTCCATCTTTAATAATTGAATTTTTACATTCCTTTTTGTAATCTTCAATCATTCTCCCAAAACCACCTCCGCCATGCGTGCAAAACGGAATGATTGTCTTTCCACTTAAATCAACCGTTCTTAAAAACGATAGCACGGGTGGGGCAAAAGTTTTAAGCCAATTAGGAGAGCCAATAAAAACCACCTCTGCATTTTCAATAGTTTCCGTTCCTTGAACAAGAGGTGGACAGTATCCTTTTTCGATTTCTTCTCTCGCTTCTTTTACAGCTGTATTATATGAGAATGAATAAGGCTTTTGTGGCTTCAGCTCTCTCAAATCTCCATCAGTAATCAACGCAATATCTTCTGCCAATCTTCTTGTTATTCCTGAATATGAATAATATACAACTAAAGGACTCATTATAATTACCTCCTTAACTTCTAATTTGATTATTTCTTTTTCTTCGGTTTTGGCATACTTTTCATCCCCAAAAATTTCTGATTTGATATTATTCTCCAAAAATACTTGCTATAATTTCCTCGACTTCATCCTCAGAAATCTCATATTTCCCACAAATAATTTTGAACTCTTCGTACATCTGTGCAATTTCTTCAGGAGATCTGCTTTTATAGTCTTTTTTGTTCTCAATACTATGTTGATACAAAATTTCATCAATTTCCTGTCTTGCAAGAATATTAAACCGATCTTGTACAAACTTTCCGCTATCATCTCTATAAAATGCTGTTCCAAGTGGAGAATCTAATAATGGAATAATATCTTCGTCATTATTTGCGACTGAATTTAACTCGTATATTCCGGAGTTCTTTGGATTGTTCATATATTCGTCGTCTTCGTCCCCACAAGTAAACCTCCAGCCACTATCACCTTCAAAGTCGGGATATTCTCTGTACATATATCCTACCTTTTCACCCTCTACCATAATTCTATCTGTCGCTAAACAGCCCTCCGGCTCATCCCAGTGAAAAAGTTCTTTCATATCTTCTACTTTTACACTCCATTTTTTATCCATTTGTTCCCCCATACTCCATTATTCATCTTTTCGCATCAAACACTCAGTAGTTTCATCTAATTTAATCTATTTTTTATTATACCGTATTTCCCATATTTTGTCATTTTATCAAGTCGAATATTCATTCCTGTAATCATATTTTTATTTGATCCGCTAAAAAATGGTGGCAAGCGTTTTAAGGCTCTTTTTCTTCTTGGCTTATCTTGTATTTAAATCATATTTAGTAAACAAAATAGAGTGCTTGCACCGTCTTTTAAGCATATCTTAAAGATGATCTCCTATCATATATTTTAAAATTTTAATTCTATGTTATGCTTAATAATAAATTCAGCATAATCTTTTTCACCATTGTTAATCACTTCTTTATTTTCTTTAAGTAGAGCAATCGCTTTTTCCATATTCGGCTTAACAAATGGCAGTTGATGTTTGTCTATATAATTTTGAAATGCCATAGTCAACTGCTCATGAGTTCCATACTTTAACAAAAAATTAGTTGGAACATGAAAACCGGCATCGTACACAGGTTCATCCGCAAAAATACAAAATCCTTTCTCCGCAACTTTTTGTATCATTTCCATTGGCTCATACTCCATTCGCCGTATAAAAGGTAAAAAACGTTCTGATAAGATCTTTTTGATTTCATTCATTGATTGCTCGTATGATTCTATTCCACAAAATTCCCGCCAACGCAGAGAATCTTGTTTTTTGTTGGAAACAGCCAGTCCTTTGCTCCAAAAACATTCTTTTCCGCTCTTATCATTAATGGAACATATCAATAATGCTTCAGCAGATACTCCTCTTTTATTATGACGGTTCATTTGTGCAGAAATGCAAACCATAAAATCAAATACTTTTCGAATTTCCAATTTACTTTTTATAAAGTGAAAACCGTCAGACTTCATAAATTCAGCAATCTCCATCATTGCACAAACAATAATCTCTTTTGGAGGCGCATCATTTTCAAAATTGTACACAGCTCTAAGCTCCTTAAAATTCTAAATCTTGCTAATGTTTGTCTATTTCTCGTCTACCTCATTATATCACTTTTAAGCCATTTTTTCTATTTGCTTGTACTTCCTCTTGGTGATTTTATTTAATTGTTTTACTTCGGCAAACCCGGGGTTTAAAAAGCTATTACATACTAACTATTTTTCTAACCGTATTCGCTGTTCTTATCGTTAGGTTTGAGCTAATATTTGCACTTGCTGTTTTAGACCACCAGTTTGTTTTTTGGTAATTTTTACGGCTGAAAGACCAAAATACCGTTTCTTTGTATTCCTCTATCTTTTCTAATCCCTCTTTAGGCTCCCCGATTTCGTTATATACATCTTTGAATGTAGCGGGCGGTATGATAAAGATTAAATTGTCATAAATCTCCTTACTTTCATCTCCCCACCAGTCGGGTGCATGATATAAAATGTCCTCAAGTTCTTCTTTTGATATGACAAAAACTGAAATATCTAAACTAAACTAAACTAAACTGATTTTTAATCATTTCCTCAATCCGGCTTGTAGTTTTGACTATATCGGCTTCATCACCTGAAAAAATCACATTACCACTGTTCAAATAGGTTTTTACCTCTATATAATTAAGTTTTTCAAAACCTTGCTTTAATTCTGCCATTGGCACTTTGTTTTTTCCGCTTATATTGATACCTCGCAATAAGGCGATATATCTTTTCATATTTTTAACCTCCTCTACAAATTCAAATTTAGCTATACCTACAAACAAGGATTAAATATTCGCTTTGAACCAGTTGTCTAAAAAAGTCATTTGTTCCTCTGTATGAAACCAATGCTCGCCATTCTCCATAACCGTTAAGTCCGCATTTATTTTACCCGCAAAATTTGTCATGGTCTCTACTGATGTCATATTGTCGTTATCCGCAAAAAGAATATTTGTCGGTATATCCCAATGTATCGTATTCTTTCTAACATAGCTCAAGTATTGCCAAGATAAGGATTCGCCAAAAGAAGTTTCAATGTCTTTCTTTAAAATGAGTTCATCTTCCGTTATATTTTCACATTTCATTATATTCAAAATTATTCTTTCCATATCAATAATAGGCGAAATCAACATCGCTTTTTCGATAGGCATATCTGATAAAGATATTAGTGAAAAATATGCTCCTATGCTATTTGCAATTAAATAAATTTTATTATATTTAGAAATGATGGAGTTGAAATAATGTATAAACTCAATTTTAGCATCCCACGGATTTAATGATTTATAATCAAATCCGATTATTTCAAAGCTATCGTCAAAAAATTGTTTATAGTGATTAGCTTCTTCCGCATTACCCCCCTTACCATGAACATATATAACAGCATTTTTCATTCAAATTCCCTCCACAATTCCAATTTACTTGCTCCCATAAACCGGGAGTTATATCTCCGTTATAGCTCCTTTACCATCTGCATTTCTCTAAAATGCTTATCACAAAATGTGTACTCTATTTCTTTGATTTCCCTGAAACCGATGGAGGTATACATTTTATATGCAACAATGTTTTCCAAAGATACGCTTATATACAGTTTATCAGCATTGTGTTTTTTCTTGAAATAATCAAAAAACGCTGCTACAGCCTGTTTGCCGTAACCTTTACCTTGAAATTGCTTCCCTATCATAAAACGGCTCATAGACCATCCGGGAAAAGTTTCATCATAGTCATACAAAATAAAACCCACCATTATATCTTCACGGTAGATTCCTAAAGTGTAAAGCCCATCTTCATAAGCCGCTTCAACTAATGACTGTTTGTTATCCGCAACAAAGCCCTCTTGACTATCATCAATGGTCAATGCCATACAGTCCCAATAGTTTGATTTATCAATTTCTCTAAAAATCATTATTATTTTCTCCAACAACTTTTAATTTATCCAAATTGATATTTTTTCATTATATCACTTTTCCTATATTTGGTCAGTTAGTCAAGCTGTGATACACTGTAGTAAAATCCGGTATATATGACTACAATTTCCGTAAAACCGGTCATAATGATAAAGATATGTTTGAACGAAACAGAAAACCTGTAGCTGCTCATTATCGGCAATAGTCAGGGGTAATTTCTTCCCTCATTTTTTCAACTATTTTTCCCTATCACCTTAAGACTTGCCTATTCTGATTATCTCCACAAATAGAGTCGACACTGTTCCTTATTGTGTTAGTTGGGCAAATCGGGAGTTATTGTATCCTTGTCGGAATAAAAACTGTGTTCTTTTCAAAAATACCAAATGCAAATCCGAAGTTATAAAACAAAGGCATGTTTTCAAATGAATTAAAACTTGTCCTATTTACAAATTCATTTAAGGAAATTGTTTCAATATATCCGTATGGATTTGCAATTATAACGCTGTCATTTCTTATGTCCATTCCAACTACCAGCGAATAATGCAATGTCCATTTGTCGTCATGTTTTGCTGCCCATTCAAATGGGACAGGAACACCATCTGCTAAAGAGTCATATACTTTGTCAATCAACTCGCTATTGGTAAGGTATTTGTACATTGTTGTCTGAAATTCGGGGAACTGATGGTTGAACTCATCACAAAAAGCTTTCCCTGTGGAAGTTACGACTTTTCCATATTTTTTATAAAGATCTTCTTCCGTAACTTTTCCGCCGTTCCATGCAGAAAACATTTCAATTACAGCATATCCGCAAGAAACATCCTGATTTATAACCTCTATACCATCAACAAAAACCGGTGTCCGATACTTTTCATTATTTATAACAACAGAATAGTCATCTTTGATTCTATTTGTTTTTACTGCCAACACTGTAAAAGCGATTCCGACAATAAAAACCGGAATGATAATAAATAACAAGATAGCAATCAACGCTATTTTTCTATTATTTTTCCGCATCCCTTTAGCCTCCGCAAATTCTAATTTGTCAATTTCTCGTCCATCTGATTATATCATTTTTCCTGTATTTTGTCATTCAATGAAAAGGCTGCATAATTAGAGATCATAATCCCCTTTGCAATCTTTGCGTCCCTTGCGGTTTATCTTATTACTTTCGATTGACTTAAAAAACTATTTGAGTTAGAATAAGTCCTATGAAAAAGCGTATCTTTTTGGACAATGCAGCAGGGGCCTTTCCTAAGGCGCCCGGCCTCGATCACGCCCTCGCAAGGGCTGTTAATATGGGAACGGGAAACATTAACCGCAGCACCTACACCGAAACGGAAGAAGCAGGCCTTGCAGTTATCGAAACAAGGGAACTCTTGTGTAAGCTCTTTAACTTTCAGCCGGCTACCCATGTTATTTTTACCTCGGGAGTTACCGCAAGTTTAAACTATATTATTAAGGGTTTTTTAAAAGCCGGAGACAGGGTCTTAACAAGTTCTTTTGAGCATAATGCCGTAATGCGCCCCTTGGTTCAAATGGAAAAATCGGGCGTTAAGATTGACCGTGTTCCTGCGGTTTTAAAAAACGGAGGAGCCTTTGTAGACACATCCCTAATCGAATCCATGATAAGGCCCGACACCCGTCTCGCCGTGTTTTCTCACGCTTCGAATGTAACCGGCTTTATTCAGCCGATAGAAGAAATTGCCTCAATCCTAAAAAAGCACAATATTCCGCTGGTAATAGACGGAGCCCAAAGTGCAGGCCACATCCCCGTTGACCTTGCAAAATTAAAACCTGCGGCCTTTTGCTTTACGGGACATAAGGGCTTACTCGGCCCGCAAGGAACAGGAGGCATCCTCTTCGATAAGGATTTTGCAAAAGAGGTCGAGCCCCTTATCACGGGCGGAACGGGAAGCGCATCCGACTCGGAAGTTACCCCTTCCTTTATGCCCGATAAATTCGAAGCCGGAACTCAAAACATAATCGGAATCGCAGGTCTTTACCACAGCCTGAAATGGCTGGATTCTTTCGGGATTCAAAACATTCACACAAAAGAACAAAAACTGCTTAAACTTTTTTTGGACGGAATAAAGGGTCTCCCGATAAAAATAGCCGGAGGAGATTCTCCTGAAAACAGGGTCGGAATAGTTTCGATAGATTTTTCAGAACTAATGGATAATGCAGAAGCCGGCTCCATTCTCGAAGAAAAATACGGCATCCTTACCCGCTGCGGCCTTCACTGTTCGCCTTCGGCACATAAGTCCATCGGTACCTTTCCGCAAGGCACGGTAAGGTTTTCGACAGGCCCCTTTACCATAGAAGAAGAGATTGAAACGGCAATAAGGGCAGTAAAGGAGCTTTGCTCAAGGACTTAGCTGACCCTAAGAATTTTTTCTTCACGCTTGGTAACAAGACCGATAATCGCAGGCTTTCCGCAAGGCGTGTTTTCCAAGGCTTGAGACAGTTCTTCATAAAGAGCAGCCGCATCTTCCTTGTCTACAGAAATCAATAGCCCGCCCGACGTTTGAGGATCGAACATCAGGTCTTGGTATGCAAGAGGAACATTTTCAAAGGCAACATTTTCTCCGACAAAATCCCTATTGGTATAAACGCCGGCAGGCAAAAATCCCGTTTGAGCGCTTTCAATCACAGAATCATAAATAGGAATGGATTTGTAATCCACCTCAATGCTCATACCGCTCCCCTTCCCCATCTCGTAAAGATGACCGAGAAGGCCGAAGCCTGTAATATCGGTACAGGCGTTTATCCTATATTTTACCATGATATCGCGGGCCTTAGCATTTAAAAAAGCCATAATCTTATAACAGCGGTCAAGCTCTTCAGGCGGCGACATATCGGCCTTTGAAGCCGTAAGCAATACTCCTGTTCCTATGGGCTTGGTTAAAATTAAAACGTCGCCTTCCTTTGCCGTCGAGTTTTCTAAAATTTTTTTAGGATGAACGAAGCCGTTAACGGCCAAACCGTATTTAGGCGAATCGTCATAGATGGTATGCCCGCCGCAGACAATGGCCCCGGCCTCATAAACCTTATTGAAGCCGCCGCGTAAAATTTCTTTTATCATGTCTTCAGGCATATCCTTGGTTATACAAAAAAGATTTAGTGCCAGCTTGGGCTCTCCGCCCATCGCGTAAATATCGCTTAAAGAATTTGCGGCGGCAATTTGTCCGAACATGTAGGGATCACCCGAAACAGGCGGAAAAAAATCTATGGTAGAAATAAGAGCCGTTTCATCGTTTATTTTATAAACTGCGGCATCATCGGAAGTATTAAAGCCTACGAGTAAATTATCGTCATTCCTTACGGAAAAATGTTTTAAAAGTTTATCGAGTGCACCCGCACTCAGCTTTGCACCTCAGCCGGGATTCTTTGCAGATTTTAATAAATCGAAATTTTCATTAATAAGTGAACAGCTCATATCAGCCTCCCTGAAGTAGTATTACATAATTTTAAATTATGGTCAAGATAAAAATGGGGTATTGAACATTTAATTTTATAATTGTATACTACAACCGACAAAATCTCATTCAGGAGGAAGTTATGAAGATGAGTAAAAAGGTAAGAGCTATCGTATTATTTGCAGCAGCTCTTTTGGTATTTGCTTTTGCCTCAGAGCCTAACCCGGTACTTTACGGTACGGCAAAGGTAAAAGGCTCGCCCTCAGCCGGCCCGAATTTCGAATACGGATATTCCGTATGTCTAGACGTAGAAATTGATGCCCAAGGCAAAATCATCAAAGTAAGCGATGATGAAAAAAATACCGATGCATCAATAGAAGCGGATATTAGCGGAAGCGCAGGAACAAACAAAGTCTATTGGAAAAAGTTTTTAGCAGACAAAGGTTTTGATAAATATAAGAACAAAACCTTAAAGGATGTAAAAAAAATAAATGTAGGTATTCCCGGAAAAGCAGGCCCCGATGTTGTCGGCGGAGCCTCAGCTTCTTCTCTGGCTGTAAAAATGGCGGTTCTTCAAGCATTAACGTTGGATGCTTCAATAAAAGAACTTGAAACATATAAAAATCCGGAGAACTACAAAAAGGCCGAACAAAAAAAATTGGAAAAAATAGTTACGGAAGGAAAAACTCTTCTTGAAAGTTTAGAAACTTATGAAGAAATAGAAAAGGCCCTTGAAGAATTAAAACAAAAATTGGATGCATTAAAAACAAAGTAACGCTCAACAAAAAACGGCGGTAGTATCTATCAACACTGCCGCCTTAATCGCACTATCGGAAGCTTCTAAAAACATCAGTTTTTAGAGATGCCCGGTCACACTTCAACGTACTTGCCGTCTTCACCTAAAAAATAAAAAGCGTCGTAATCAAATTGACTAAAATCATCTTTATTGAAGGCTAGACCTTCTTTAAAAATTAATTTTAATGCAGTACCGCAGCTTGAACTTACAGAACGCGGCACCGGAACAAGTTTTGCAGTCAATCCTCCTGTCGCAGCATTATCCGTTTTATTCACGGATCTCATGCAGACAAGAGAATCGTAATGCGTATGAAAAGTAATTAAATACTCTTTCATTATTTTGATACGGCAATTTTCCAGCCGTCATTAGTCGGTTCAATCTTTGTTTGAGCCTTTGAATTATCGCAAAAGCGTTTTATATTTTCTTTTGCAGTTTCGTTATCTACCAACACCACAAAGGCAGAATTTGATCCAAGAGCTTTTTTGGTTAAAACCACAGGTTCGGGGCAGGCAAGCCCTCGAGCATCTACAATAATATCAGACATAATATTTCCTTATAATAAAAACCTTATTTATTTTTCAAAGAATAATAGATACTTACAAAGGCTGTAAGAATCAAGCCTACAACAACAGCTATCATTCCGGCACTTGTTACTCCCTTGGGAGAAGATGCAAGTCCGAAGTTATGAGCAAAGGCAGCACCGGCTATAAGTCCTACAACGGTAACTGCGGAATCGCTGTTTCCTTCACCCGTCAAGATGAGCTGTCTTAAGGGGCAGCCGCCTAAGAGAACGCTTGCCCAGCCGACCAAAATCATTCCGAGGGCATTCCACAAGCCGTCCGTATGAGCTACTGGCTGACCTGCAAATGCAGGATTGAATTTTCCTAAGATAAGCGAGCCGATAAATACCGTAACGAGAACTGCAAGGCTTCCCCACAAAAGATGAAAGTCTTTAAGCATTATTGCATCTCTAATTCCGCCTACCGTACACATTCTGCTTTTTTGAGCAAGACCGCCTACAACAAGGCCTATCGCCAATGCCAAGAAAATCGGAGCTTTCATTGAACCGGGACCCTTTTCACTAAAGACAAGAACTGAAGGGAATGCAACCAAAAGCACAAAGAAGACTATCATAAAGATTATAGGAATTACACCTTCCTGCTTTGACTGATTATAAGCCCTGTTAAGCGAGAAGTTCTTGTTCAAGAAGAAGATGCCGATTAAAATTCCTGCTATAAAGCCGACTAAACCGAAAATCGCATTTAAATCTCCTGCACCCAAACGCAAAAACATTCTCAAAGGGCAACCCAAGAAAACCAAAGCTCCTATCATTACAAAAAATCCGAGTGTAAATCGTGTAAAGGCGGCCGAGCCTCCTCTGGGTTTAAATTCTTTTTTTGCGAAGGCCATAAAAAACGCACCGATTACAAGACCGATCACCTCAGGTCTCATGTACTGAACCACAGCAGCATTATGCAGTTTTAAGGCTCCGGCAATGTCCCGCAAAAAACATGCAATACAAAAACCCATGTTCCCCGGATTTCCAAACCTAACCAATACAAGAGCCGCAATACCGATTACGGCGCCTGTTACAATAACCATGAGATGTTTTTTCATAAACACTCCTTTTAAATTTAATTAAGTTGAAAAATAGAATTTTCAAATAAAAAAACTATCCGGAGACACTTTAGCAAAAAGAAAACAAAATGTCAATATATTAAAAAAAATGAAGATTTATTATTTAATTTAAAAAAGCTGCAAGAGCCGTACCTAAGGTAACAGCCTCATCATTCGTTTTAAGAACAAAGTAGATGCCTTTTTTTTCACTTAAAAAGGTCTTTAAACTCTTAAAAATTCTTTCTTTAATCAAAAATCCTTTTAAAAACATAGAACCGTCGGCACTTATGCAGATAGGTTTATCAGGCGATTTACCTTTGCCTGTTTTTATACAAGCTGCAGCAATCACTGCCGCAGAAAGCCTTCCGGCTCTCTCAAAAAAACTTTTGCATATCGAATAAATTTTTACATAATCTTCCGAAACGGAATGAGCTTCGATTATACCCGAAAAAATATTTTTATCGTGATTTTGTTCTTTTAAAAATAATGAGATTTCTTCACTTGAAAAATTACGCGAATTTAAAAGCATCTTGTTTGCCCGCGGCGAAAAAATTCCCTCGGCGGCTCCAGCCCGCAACGCTATGGAGCAAAGCTCTCCCAGATAGCGCCCCGAACACATTCGTTCCAAAAAATACTCATTCTTTAAATTTGAATTTTCAGATAAAATTTTATCGAACTTGCTTTGCGGAATCTTATTGCTCTTTCCCGATTCGCATACGATTATCTGAGGCTTATCATAGAATTCGGTACTTTTGAGTTTTTCTATTTTTCCGTATTCGATATATGCAGAGTTTAAACCTGTACCTAAAACAAAACCTATGTGGGAATCAAAATTTTGCTCATTGGTTTCAGAGAATATTCCCGATTGAAGAACTGCAGCCGTATCGTTCACCATGATAACTTTTTTTACTCTTTTCCAAGCCTTCCTCGAAAGGGACTGCAAAAGCACTTCGTTTATTTTGCAGTCCCTTATGTGCGGCAGCTTTATCTCTTTTGAAAGCTTAATTGCCTGCCCTCCCCCATCAGGGAAAATTTTTACGGCATAGGAAAAGCAAAAGGAAATTACTTCAGCTTCATCTTTTAAAGGCTCTAAGTATTCTGCAATGCTGTCAAAAAATTCTTCATTGGACATTTCCCTGTCAAGGGCAGGCATAGGATGCTTGAAAAAAGAAAGAATCTCAGGAATTCCTTTCTTATCAAAGTACACAAGACCTGCTCTAAAATTGGTTCCTCCTGCATCGATGATTATCACCTTGCTGTCCTTGGGAATACTGTCGGGAAGATTTTTCCATAAGGGAATCATGTCCATGGAAGAAACGGATTCGGCTTCATTTTCCAATCCTTTTTCCATATCTTCCAAAAGGATTAAAGAAACAGACTCAACATCTATTTTATAATCAAAGCCGTTCCGTTTAAAAAAATCATCTATCTCTTTCATTTAATTGCTTTCTTTAAGGCTTCTGTCTTATCGGTTTTTTCCCATGAAAATTCGGGACGTCCGAAGTGACCGTAAGCAGCCGTTTCTTTATAAATAGGGCGCTTTAAATCCAAGGTTTTGATAATACCTGCAGGAGACATATCAAAAACCTCTTTTATTGCCTTCTCTATTTTTTCTTCAGGAACTTCACCCGTACCGAAGGTATCAACTCTGACGGCAACAGGGAAAGGAACGCCTATTGCATATGCCAACTGAACTTCACAGCGTCGAGCAAGATCGGCGGCTACTACATTTTTTGCAATGTATCGGGCCATGTAGGCAGCAGAGCGGTCAACCTTTGACGGGTCTTTACCCGAAAAAGCGCCTCCGCCGTGTCTTCCCATTCCGCCGTAGGTATCTACAATTATTTTTCTTCCGGTAAGCCCCGTATCTCCGAAAGGACCTCCTATAACAAAGCGGCCTGTAGGATTTATAAAGAACTTGGTATCATCAGCCAAAAGTCCGGTCGGCTCCAAAACAGGTTTAATTACCTGATTGATTAGGCTGTTCTTTAATTCGTCGTATTGAACATCGGGATAGTGCTGATGAGAAAGAACTACCGTATCTATCTTGATAGGCTTAAAGCCTTCATACTTCACGGTAATCTGAGTTTTTGAATCGGGCCTCAGCCAAGGAATAACCTTTTCTTTTCTGAGCTTTGCAGCATATCGCAACACGGAATGAGAAAACATAATGGGAGCCGGCATAAGTTCAGGTGTTTCTTTACATGCAAAACCGAACATCATTCCCTGATCTCCGGCGCCCTGCTGCCCCTTATATTCATCGAGACCCTCACCGTCTACACCTTGAGAAATGTCCGGAGATTGAGCATGAATCATATTCATAACGGCCATGGAATGGCAGTCTAAACCGAAATCGGTATTTGTATAACCTATTTCTTCAGCAATAGTACGCGCAATACTTTGTATATCTACATAGGTATTGGTGGTTATCTCTCCGCCTACGAGCACCAAGGCTGTAGAAGCAAAAGTTTCACAGGCCACATGACTTTCAGGGTCATCTTTTAAGCATGCATCTAAAACGGCATCCGAAATTTGATCACAGAGTTTATCGGGATGCCCTTCACTTACCGACTCTGATGTAAAATAACTTATATCGTTTTTCATATTAACCTCATCATTTAATAATATTTTGAGGTTAACAGTATATCACAAAATTCGGTAAGTTTTCAAGCTATAGGAAAATATCAAAAGTTCATTTTATTCTATTCTTTAAAAATGAAAGCTTTGTTTCCGAAATTATTATCGCTATAAAAATTAAGATAAAACCGAAGACCGAATAGACGTCAAGGCTTTCACCCTTAAATATAACCGAAAAGATAATTCCAAAAATTGATTCAAGACCCAAAATAATGGCAGCACTTGAAGCATCCGTGTGCTTTTGTCCTATATTCTGCAAAAGCAGAGCCAATCCGGTACAAATTGCAGCAAGGTAAAGCACCGAACCGATGGATGAATAAGACCAAACTATTGCACTGTTATCTTCGAAGATAAGAGTTACAAGCCATGAAAGTATTGCAGCAGCTCCGAACTGGATAATTGTCATAAGAATAGGATCCTTTCTCTTGCTTAATCGTGTAATACTTATAATGTGGCTTGCAAAAAGAAGACCGCTTAAAAGAGCATAGAAGTCGCCGAGGGTTATTCCTACTCCTGAGGAAAGAACCAAATCTTTAAATGATACAAAACCTATTCCCAAAATACACAAAACAGCTGCCGAAGCGTTATACCTATCCGGCCGAACCTTATTTACAATCCAGCCTAAAAAGGGCACTATAACACAATAAGAAGCCGATAGAAATGCACTTCGCCCCGGAAGTCCGCCTGCGGTTGTAACACCGAAAGTTTGGCTTGAATAAGCAATAAACAGAAAAAAGCCTACAATTCCGCCGTTTATAAGATAATCTTTGTCTATGAGTTTTAATTTTTTATAAAACACAAGACAGAGTAAAAGACATGCAATGGAAAATCTCAAACCCAATAAAAAATTAGGTTTAAAAAAATCGGTAGTTTCACTTACAACAACAAGAGAGCTGCCCCATACTATTGCAACAATTAAAAGGGCTAAACGCGATAAAACATTAATCTTGGTATTAGTCAAAATAAAATCCTTTGCATCGTCAGTAAAACGGCAAATGCAAATGCCTCAAAAAGTTCCGGAACGAGCTTTCCTTTTTGAAAATATAGATATTCGAGGCCGTCATTATACCTAAAAACAAAAAAAAAGACAAGCCGAAGCTCAATCAATTCCGAATTAAATGTATCATAGTTTTATCATTTAAATTTACTCTTGATATATTTAAACTTAAAATTAAAACGTTTTATCCTATATAAAAATTTTTTAGGATGTTTTTTTAACTCCTTCAGAAATAACTCGGCTCTCTTTTCTATAAAAATCTGCTCGGGACTTTTATTTTCACATAAACTTTCATCACCAATAGTTTTAAATTCCGGCTTAAATTCAAATTTACTATTCATATGTCTCCTACAATTCTTGTATTATGTACACAATAGAAGCTTGAAGATTTTGCATCATTACTTGGCAGGAAGGCTTTGAGGTACAAACTTAAATACACTTAGTTTTAATATTTAAAATTATCGGCATAAAAAAATATTTGTTTAGTTTTTTGCGGAAAAAAAGTATTCTATTCAAAAATAGATCTTAGTTTAGGTGAATCAAATTCTTGAATTTCAAAACGGTAATCTTCCGGCCCCTTAAAGAAAAAAGATGACATTGGAATATCTTTCACTTTAGAAATTGGAGTTAAATCCTTTAAACTCAGTTTTGAAAATTGAGAATGAATTTCTTCAATATTGTCTACCGTAATGCTTATAAGTATGCCGGTATTTTGAACCGCTTTATCTTTTCTTTCTACAACACCGATAAAGGCTTTTCCGCTTATCTTCCAAACAGCAGCCCATCCTTCATCCATTACCTTTGTAAGCCCTAAAACTTCATCAAAAAAGAGTCCTGCTTCATGCATATTTTTTACATCCAAAAAAACTATCTGCGAAAGCGGTTTTAAATTCATAAATTTCCTCCTAAAACTAGGTATACCCCAAAGAATCTAATTCGTCAAGCAATACCCCCTAATCAGGGCAATCGCATCATGAGGGTAAATAAAATAGCAAAAAAATAGGCTGTGAATACTCCTCTTGCCTTTTTACCGATAATTTATTATTCTTGAAGATAAAGATTATATCATATTAATACTAAATTTTTTAATACCCCTTTGCGCTCTTTGCGTGCTCTGCGGTTTATTTTGGAGGTTGTTATGGCACAGTACAAGTTTGAAACTGAAGTGAACCAGCTTTTGTCGCTCATCATTCATTCGCTTTATTCAAACAAGGAAATCTTTTTGAGGGAGCTTGTTTCCAACTCTTCGGATGCATTGGACAAGTTAAAGTATTTAACCCTTTCCGATGAGGCTTATAAGCAGATTAAATTCGATCCCAGAATCGATATCTGTTTTGACGATACGGCTAATACGCTCACCGTGCGGGATACCGGCTTGGGTATGAACGAGGAAGATCTAAAAAATAATTTGGGAACGATAGCAAGATCCGGAACAAAGGCTTTTTTAGATCAGCTTGCCGCAGCCGATAAAAAAGATTCCAACCTTATCGGTCAGTTCGGTGTAGGTTTTTATTCGGCCTTTATGGCTGCCTCTACCATCGACGTTATTTCCAAAAAGGCCGGAGAAAGCGATGTTTGGAAATGGACCTCTGACGGAAAGGGTGCCTACGACTTGGAAAAGGCCGACGATACTGCCTTCCCCATAATAGACGATGTGCCCGAGGGAGCAAACGGAACCTGCGTTATACTTCACCTAAACAATGAGGACTCGGAGTATGCTACCCGCTGGCGTATCGAAGAAATAATTAAAACCTATTCCGATCACATTGCCTTCCCCATCTATCTTCACTTTACGGAAAAACAATATGACGATAAGGGAAAGGTAAAGTCCGAAGCCTTTAAAACGGAGCAGATAAACGATGCAGGCGCCCTTTGGCAAAAGCCTAAGTCGGAATTAAAAGAAGAGGATTATTTTAACTTTTATAAATCCCTTTCGCACGACTCCCAAGAGCCCCTCCTCTATGTTCACACAAAGGCGGAAGGAACTCAAGAATACACAACCCTTTTTTATATTCCGTCAAAGGCTCCATTCGACATGTTCCATGCAGACTATAAGCCGGGAGTTAAGCTCTTTGTAAAGAGAGTCTTTATTACCGATGACGAAAAAGAACTTCTGCCAACATACCTCCGCTTTATACGCGGCGTTATCGACAGCGAGGACTTGCCCTTAAACGTAAGCCGCGAAATTTTACAGCAAAATAGAATTCTTTCAAGCATTAAAAATGCTTCGGTAAAAAAACTTTTAGGAGAGTTTAAAAAGCTCGCCGAAAACGACAAAGAAAAATACAATAAATTCATAGCCGAATTTAACCGTCCTTTGAAGGAAGGCTTGTACGGCGACTATGAGCACAGGGAAGAACTCGCCGATCTCGTACGCTTTAAGACAACCTCGCCTGAAGTAAAAGAAGATGAGTGGACAAGTTTTGCCGATTATGTTTCGAGAATGAAGGCCGATCAAAAGGCTATCTACTATATTACCGGCGAAGACGAAAAGACCTTGCGCCAATCTCCTCATCTTGAAGTTTACAAACAAAAAGGCTTTGAAGTTTTAATCATGCCCGATGAGGTTGACGATATAATTATTCCTTCATTGGGAAAATACAAGGAATGGGAATTAAAGGCTGCAAACAGAGCCGGTTCCGATAAGGAGCTTAATACCGAAGAAGAAACCAAGGAAGCCGAGAAGAAAGAAAAGGACTTTAAGCCCGTTCTCGAAAAGATTCAAGAAGTGCTTGGCGACAAGGTAAAAGAGGTGCGCTTTTCAAAACGCCTTTCCGATTCTCCTTCATGTATAGTTGTGGATGAAAGCGATCCCAGCCTCCAGATGGAAAGAATGATGAGGGCTATGGGACAGTTTAACACAAACGCCGTTAAGCCGATATTGGAAGTAAATGCGGATCATCCTTTGGTTCAAAAATTAAAAGATTCCGAGGACAAAGAATTTGTAGAAGATATGTCCAACCTGCTTTTGGAACAAGCCCTCTTAGTCGAAAGCGGAGAGCTAAAAGCCCCGGTCGACTTTGTAAAGAGGCTTAACAGGCTGATGACAAACTTAAAATAGATTTTGAAATAACTTAAGGCCTCGCAAACCAGGTTTTTGCAAGGCCTTAGCTTTAATTTATAAAAGTTTTTATGGGAGGAACGATAAACATTCCAGCTTGAAATACAAGCTTCCATGTTTATCTTCGAGTTTTGTGCTGTGCACAAAACATCGTTTTATTGTAAGTAGTTTTGTTTTTGCAAAACTACTTGAAAAAACTTTTTTCGCAAATTGATATTTGCTGCAAAAAGTTTTTATAGGGGAAAATATGTATTTAGACAGAGCGGCGGCGATGGAGCTTGTAGACGGAGACATGGAAATATACATGAGCTTACTTGAAACCTTCATCGAAGCCTATGAAAAAGATGCAGCCGAAATAGAGCGTTTAAAACCTCTTTTTGACTCAAATGCTGAGGCCGTTTTAAGCGATGGTGATTTGCGTGAAAATGTACGGAAAACGGCTCACAAGATAAAGGGAGGCTCTTACACAATCGGTGCAAATATCCTAGGAGATTCCGCAAAAAATATAGAAAAATTTTTAGTTGAACCTTCAAACATTAAAACTCCAGCAAATATCGAATTGCTCAACGGCTTTCTTGCAAAGTTTAAAGAAAATTATTTTAATACCTTAAAAGAAATAAAAACGGTTATTGCTTAAAGATTTTAACTTTACTCAAATTATTTTTTAAAATTTTACGATTTATTACAAAAAGCTCTGAATCGTTAAACTTCAGTTTAAAAAAAACGGTCTCTTGCCGTTAATCGATTTGTCATACTATTCTCTCCAACTACAGTTGAAAAGTTTTATAAGATAATGCTTTTTTAAGCGGTTTCTTCTGCTGTTAAACCGGCATATTCCAAGGGACAGTTTATTCTGAATTACATCTCAACCATACATTACAGAACTCACTTTTAGGAATTTCTATTGTTTGCATAACTTCCGTTTCTTCTTCATAATTAAGCTCTTCAAGAGAAGGATATTTCCCCTCAACTAATCTATCTGAATTGATATAATTAGAATATAGGATATGATTACCATTTTTGAAAATCTCGACCTTCCTTACTTCGTATCCTTCTTTATCAATTTCAGAAAAAATATACTCCGGTTCATCTGTAAAACTGTGAAGCCAGTGAATTTTGAAATATTTCATATATCTATCCTCCGCATTTTATTTCACATCGTGAACGTATACATACAAAGTAGGATTGCCACTCGCCTGCCCTATCGGGTCTTGTGATATATAAGCACCTATCTCCTGGCTGTAATAACGCTTATAATTATATACTAATTCAGTCTCGGTATCAAGATATTGACCTTGATATAAAAAAACCGTCGATGTTCCGCCAAAGGTGGAAGAAAGAAAGCAGAAAAATGCTTCAATTGAAGCGTTTTTTAATTATTCAAATACCATTTTTAGAAAATTATTTATAGCTTCATATCCTGCATTTAACATTTTAGGAATTGTTTTTATTTCAGCATTATTTAATGGTCTTACCTCTTCGTCGCCTTTAAATAATTTGCCCCCAATATTGTGATACTGAAAATTATCACTTTCTTCAATTGTCAATTTTTGACTACCAATAATTTCCCATTCGCCTTTTTTTAGCTTTGTAATGTCAGTATAAAATACACTAATTAATCCGGTAAAAATCTGAACGGAAATATTTTGGGCGGTATCTATTATTTCTACAGCTTCTTCTTTTGTATCAACTAGCTTGTCTTTTACAATAAATGAAAAAGCATTCTTTGTCCTTTTTGAAATCCACAATACCTTACAAACAGCATATTTATCTTGATATGGTATAAGAAATACATCGCCAATTTTAACTTTAATATTCTTCATAATTTTATAAATCTAATTTTGAACCCAATCGGGTCTTGGCTTATGTAATTCCCTGTGTTTGGGTTGTAATACCTATATCTATTATTATACGCTAATTCGGTTCTTATATCAAGGTATTGACCTTGATATAAGAACGGACAATCTCACCTCAAAGAGCTCTTTGCAAAATTCCAAATTTTTCTCTAAAAAGTTGTTTTAATTCTAAAAACAGTAAAAGGCTCGGAGAATATCCCCGGCTTTACGCTTTTATTTCAAAATTTACAACCGGTTGTCTGATTGTTACAATCAGGACTTCCAATCCGGAGCATTACCTTAGTTGTAACAATTGTAAATATCATCTACATTGTTAACATCTTCAATTGTCATCCCATTGGGAAGTATTCCTGCATAAAGGAGCGTGTAAGTGTGAGTACGATACTCTTTTGATAACAAATTATAAAAATATAATTGTATTTCGGTTAGATTTTTTTTGTCAATTAATATCTCTTTACCAAGATGTTCTTGAAATAAAACACTACTCAAATCTTCTAACATAAACCTATGGGGTGGAAAATCTATTTCTTCATCAATGTTTAATTTTTTTATTGTATCGTATCCATTCATTATATTATTGACAGTGTTTTTTTGACATCTAAAATCTTTATGTAAAGTATCAATCATCATTGATGATGTTGCCAATACACATTCATAACCATTTCCCCATACAAATGAATGTTGTGTGGGTGTAGAAAGCGAATTAATTGCGAGTCTTTTGTCAAATTCCATTCGATTTATACATAAGCCCAAATTAGTAATACTATCCTGTTGAGTTATGTTTAAATTATGGATATTCAAATTGGGATTTTTGAAACTCATCAATCCACATGCAAAAAGAGACTCTCCTATATTTTGTAAGTTAATGTTATACATCAATGTTTCAAAAGTTTTTTGGCTGTCATCCAATGAGGACTTATAAAAAATAACTTCCGGTATTTGAGCTTCAATATTGTCAGGGAATACTCTTTTTACAAAAGATTGAAATCGTTTATAAAATTTAAACTCGTCAGAATATTGTAATGATAACTTTGGTGCAGTAACCTGATATTCTATAGGAGGCACCAAAATGCAATTTTCGTCTCGAATATACTCTTGAAATATATATCCTAAAAAATTTAAAATCTCAATTTTATATTGAATCTTTCCTTTTTGGAGTATATTGAACTCCATAACTTCAATTACAGGTTCTATTATATTATATATTTTATATTGATGTTTTATATTGGGCGCTAATTTGTTATAAAGGAAATATTCGATATCTTCTGACGAGTCTTCGGTAGAGAATAGATAATGTAATTGATAAGGTATCTCTTTAATTGCATCTTTGTACGGTGCTTGATAATATTGCCAATTAATATTCATTTTAGTTTTATTGTTTTAAGTATTTTTTGTTCTGAATCTCCCATTTTTCCAGGTATTGTTTTTGCTTTAGGACATGTCTTCCTTGTTCTTGAGTCAAGTAAACTTCCACCCGAATTATGAAGCCGCCAAGATGTTTTATTTAAAGCCGATAAATCAATCCAACTGTTCAGGCCGTAACACCTGTACCTATTATACGCTAATTCGGTTTCGGTATCAAGATACTGCAGTTTTACCTAATTCTCTTTCCCGAATAATTCTTTTTTTAAGAAGAGATACCTCTGTGTTTTGTAATTATAGGCAAAGGTTTGTCGTTTTCTATAATTCGGAATTGCCGTGATACTCTTGCCCATGTTTCTTATTGGCTTGAGTATTCATCCAATGAACTGAATTTTGTAATTAATAAGCTGCCGAAGCCTGAATCTGAGGAAGAAAAAGCTTCTTTAAATGCGATTAATTGAAGCATTTTTGAAAAGAACAAAAACTCCAAGCCGGAGGAAGTTTTAAATAAACTTTTGGAAGTTTTTGCAAACTACAAAAAAATTATAAGTCCTTACAATTCGGAAAATAAACTTCTTCGTTTTTTCGAGAATAAAATATTCATATAATTAAAAACTTCTCATGAATGTTAAAAAAAATCCTATTGACATTTTTTTATAATTTCTATATAATCGGCTTTTAATCCTAAAGCCGGAGGGGGTGAAAAGAGAAATGGCATATGTAACAATTGACGATTCAGAGCATCTTGAAAAAGCTCTCAAAAGATTTAAGCGTCAAGTCGAAAAAGAAGGTATTATCCGCGAATGGAAAAAGAAGGAATTCTACGAAAAACCTTCCACCGTTTTAAACAGAAAGAATAAGGCCCTCCGCCGAAAACTTATGAAAAAAACAAGACGCTCACGCGATTCAAAGAGCTATTAATGCAAAAAGAGCTTGCGGTTTTATCTTAAACCCAAGCTCTTTTTTTATGTCAAAGAGGTTATTTTTCAATTCTTGTCAAATTTTTGACCCAGCGTTCTTTTTTTAGCTGGATTTCGGCAAAGACAGCCTTCATTACACTGGTAAGCTTGGCGATTGCATACATCACGGGCGAAGACCAATCCGTAAGATAATACAATAAAAGCATACAGGGCATAAATAAAAATAAATTTACCGTAGTATCGACCCATACTCCCATGACGGCATCGCCTCCGGATCGGGCTATTGCATATTGGGTGTTTTGAAGAGTCCACACGGGCATATAAAGAGCGATAAAGATTATAAGAAGCCTTGTAACCTCATGGGATGCAGGGCTTAAACTTCTAAACACAATCGGAACCAGCATAATCGAAAAAAGCTCCAAAAGGGCAGTTCCCAGCCCGATTGCAAGAGCTCCGCTTTTAATCCAGCGCGCCTGCATTCTTGCTTCTTCCAAATTATTCCGTCCGAGAGTACCGCCTATTATAACGCCCACCGAAGTGCCTATCGCGGGAAAAATCAAAAAGAAGAGGTTGGCGATTGTCCAGCCCGCAGACATACCGGCTACAACCTCAGGGCCTCCTCGGCTGTTATAAACGGCAGTGGCTACTATCTCGCTCATAACCCAAGACATATCGGCAAAAAAGATGAGGGCCGACTTTTTAAAAATCTCATGGAAAAGATGGAGCTTGATTTTAAGCATCTCCTTTATCTTTACATAGAAAAAAGGCTTAATTTTTTTGGCATAAAGCACAAAGATTATAAGCTCGGCCGAGCGGGCAATAACCGTCGCATAGGCAGCTCCTGCAACCTCAAGCCTGGGTGCTCCAAGGTTTCCGTATATGAGCATATAGTTTCCGATAGTGTTTATAAGGGTCGAAACAAGGGATATATACATGGGCACCTTTACATTCCCCGTCTCGCGGAAAGAAGATGCTATTCCTATCGAAAAGGCTGTAGGAATAAAGGATAGGAGGATTACATCGCTGTAAATTACGGCCTGTTCGACTATTTCTTTTTTTGCAGCATTGCCGCTTACCAAAAGACCTAGCACAAGGTCGGGAACTGTAAGACAGACAACAAGAAGGGCAAGGGCGAAGATAAGGCCCGATATCTGCTTAAAGCGGTAGGCTTGCTGCATTCCTTCTTCATCCTTTGTGCCGTTGTACTGCGACATAAACATTCCGCCTGCACTGCAAAGAATATTGAGGCCGGTTATGTATACGAAGATAATTTGATTTGCAACATTTACCCCGCTCATCTTTAGGTCGCCAAGGTCTGCCACCATAAAATTATCTATAAGAGAAACCAGAGATTGAATAAAAAGCTGTACCATTACGGGTACAGCTAATTTTACGGCCGCTTTATAAAAAGAAAAAGGGCCAAAGCTCCGTCTTAAATTTGTAAACACTATTTGATTATCGTTCCGGATTTACCGTCGATTGCATCCTTTGCTTTTTCCAAGAGGGTAATAAGGGCATAGCCTTTTTTGTTCGATTCGGCAAATTGAATGGCGGCCTGAACCTTAGGCAGCATGGAGCCGGGGGCAAAGTGTCCTTCTTCGATGTATTTTTTTGCTTCTTCAACCGAAATTTCTGAAAGCCATTTTTGATCGGGCTTGTTAAAGTTGATTGCAACCTTTTCTACAGCGGTCAAGATGATAAGGCAGTCCGCATTTAAAAGCTGGGCGAGCTTAGCACTTGCAAAGTCCTTGTCGATAACTGCCGGCACACCGCAAAGAGAGTTTCCTTTTTTTACTACGGGAATACCTCCGCCTCCGCAGGTAATAACTATCTGGCCTGCATCGCAAAGAGCCCTGATGCTTTCGATTTCTGCAATATCTACCGGCTTGGGAGAAGCCACAACACGCCTGTAACCTCTGCCTGCATCTTCTACAACATTTTCGCCCTTAGCGATTAAAACATCGGCTTCTTCTTTGGTCATAAAACTGCCTATGGGCTTTGTAGGCTTTGAAAAGGCAGGGTCGGAAGGATCTACAAGAACCTGAGTTATTAGGGTCGCAACGGGTTTATTGACACCGCGGTTCAAAAGCTCTTCCCTTAAAGCGGCTTCCAAATCGTTCCCGATATAGCCTTGACTCATGGCAACGGAAACGGCAAGTTCCGGTTCCGAAGTTTTAGGATCGATTTTGTGGTATTCGGACATAGCCAAATGAATCATTCCGACCTGAGGCCCGTTTCCGTGAGAAACGATGACCTGATGACCTTCTTCGGCCAAGTCGGCAATGGCCTTTGCCGTAATCTTAACGGCCTTTCTTTGTTCTTCCAAATTATTTCCCAACGCATTGCCGCCCAAGGCAATAACAATCTTTTTAGGCATAGAATTCTCTCCTTAAAATAGAATTATTTCATTCAATCCGCCGATTATATAGGATTTTTTTGATTGTTTCAACAGCATGGTGAGAGCTTGTCAATACACCATAGGAATCTCCCTTCCTTGACAAGAGAGGCTTTCTATTCTATACTTCATCCATGGCAAAAGAAAATTCAAATCCGCTTGCAAGGATTCCGCAAGTCGAAAAACTTTTAAATGAAGATATATTAAAAAATACGGCAGCTCTTATCGGAAGGCCCTTTGTCGTAAAAACAGCCTCAGAGTATTTGGAAAACATACGCAAAAAGGCCAGGGCCGGAGGCGAGATACCTTCACTTGAGGCTTGTGCCGAAGAGATAAACAAGCTGTGCAGGCCCATAATCCGCACAAAAATCACACCCGTAATAAATGCAACGGGAATCATCCTGCATACAAACCTAGGCCGCTCTCCCCTCCCTCAAACAGTTTGGGATAGGGCAAAGGAAACCGCCTCAGGCTATTCTTCTATTGAAATGGATTTACGCGACGGCAACCGCGGAAAGAGGTTCGAGTTTTTAAACGACTGCATGAGCCTTTTGACCGGAGCCGAGGATGCCCTCATATTGAACAACAATGCGTCGGCGGTTTTTTTAATGCTGAAGGCCCTCGCAGGCGGAAAGGAAGTTATAGTTTCCCGCGGTCAGCAGGTTCAAATAGGCGGCGGCTTCCGAATCCCTGAAATCTTGGAGATGGCAGGCTGTAAACTCGTCGAGGTCGGCACGACAAATATCACAAGCCTTAAAGACATTCAAAAAGCAATAAACGAAAACACGGCTATGGTGCTCTGGGTTCACACCTCAAACTACAAGATACGCGGCTTTACGGAACAGCCCTCCGTTTCCGAAATCAAAAGCATCCTTCCGCAAAACATAATCCTTGCAGTGGATCAGGGCTCGGGAAACCTGTCCTTAAATGTTCCCGAAGAACCGACAGTTTCTTCTATTATAAAAGAAGGAGCAGACCTTGTTTGCTTTTCGGGAGACAAGATTTTGGGCGGCCCGCAGGCAGGCTGGATTGTCGGCAAAAAAGAGCTCGTTCAAACCGTAGCTAAAAATCAGCTCATGCGTACCTACCGCGTAGGACGGGCTGTCGCAAGCCTCATGCAGGAAAGCCTCATCCTCTATTTAAACGGAGGGGAGTCGGCAGCTCAAAGAGCTCTTTCTTTAGACCAAAAGAAAATAAAGAAGCGTGCCGAAAAAATCATTTCAGGCATAAAAAACGGAGCGGGCGAATTGGTTCAAAAAAACTTTTCTCTCGGAGGAGGCAGCACTCCGGACACGGGATTCAGCTCTTGGGCCGTAAAAGTAAATAGTAAAATGCCTTGCGAAAAACTAAAAAAACTTTTACGCGAAATGCCGATTCCGATAATAGGCTTTATCGAAGATGATTCTTTTTACATTCATCCTGCAAGCATCGAAGAAAAAGACGATGAGTATGTAATCGAATCTTTGAACAAGTGTTTGTAAGTATAGGAGGAGCTTATGCTTGATTTGTCCAGAAAACTTCCCATAGGTGTTCAAAGTTTTGAGGTCATGCGGAACGATAAATTTATCTATGTAGATAAAACCCAATTTATTTTTCGGCTGGTACATTCAAATCGAGTTTACTTTTTAAGCCGTCCCCGCCGTTTTGGAAAAAGTCTTTTTCTTTCTATGCTCAAGGCCTATTTTTTGGGGCAAAAAGAACTTTTTAAAGGATTGTATATCGAAAAAGCGGAAGAAGAAAGGAACCTAAAAACAGGCGAAGCAAGCTGGCAGAAATATCCTGTTCTTTATTTTGATTTTAACACAAAAAATTACGTACGAACCGAGTCGCTTATAAGTATTATAAACTTGCATCTTGATTTGATAGAAGAAACCTATAATCTCAGAAAAACATCAGGAGATGTTGAGCTCAGGTTTATGCAGATAATTTTATCTCTTCACAAGCAGACAGGCAAACAAGTTGTTATCCTTGTCGATGAGTATGACAAACCGCTTTTGCAAACCATGGAAGTAAACGAAAATTTGAATGAAGAATACCGCAACATTCTCAAAGCTTTTTATTCGGCGATAAAGACTTGCGACCAGTATATAAGATTTGCTTTTTTAACAGGAGTTACAAAATTCAGCAAGGTAAGTATTTTCAGCGATTTGAATAATCTAAAAGATATAAGCATGCTGAACGATTATGCAGAAATTTGCGGCATTACACAAAATGAGATGGAAACCGTTTTCAATGTAGAAATTGAAAAGCTTGCAAAAGTCAATAATATGAGCATGACTGAAACACTAAAAGAACTAAAAAACAGCTATGACGGTTATCTCTTTACCGGCGGCGGACAGGCTGTATACAATCCTTTTAGTATTCTAAATACTTTTGACTCTTGTGAGTTTAAAAACTATTGGTTTGCAACAGGTACTCCGACTTTTTTGGTAAACTATCTAAAAAAAACACAATATAATATTCAGGATTTAGACGGAAAGATAGAACTTGATGAAGCCGGTTTAACGGATTATAGAGCTGATTCGGCTTCTCCGATTCCTATTCTTTTTCAGGCAGGATATTTAACGATCAAAAGCTATAATACAAAATACAAACTTTATACATTGGGATTTCCTAATGATGAAGTACGCTATGCTTTTTTAAATAGTCTCCTCCCGGCCTACTCAAGTCTGGATTCAACTACAACAGCCTATTCGATTAAAGAATTTTCAAAAGATATTGAGGAAGGAAATGCCGAATCTTTTATGCAAAGGCTGAAAGCAATAATATCGGGTATCCCGTATGATAATTTGGGTACTAATTTAAACGAAGAAAAAATTAAACTGAGGGAGCAAAACTACCAAACGGCAGTCTATCTTGTATTTAAGTTGATGGGGCAATTTGTCGAAACGGAAGTTCAATGCTCAACAGCCAGGGCTGACTGTGTGGTAACTACAGAAGATAACGTCTATGTATTTGAATTTAAAATTGACGGATCAGGAACTGCCGAAACGGCATTAAATCAAATAAAAGAAAAAGCATATACCGAGCCCTACAATACAGGGAATAAGAAAATCATTGCAATAGGTGTAAGTTTCGATCAAACCTTAAAAACCATCAAAGAGTGGATCATTGAAAAATTATAAATATGGAAGAACCTTTATCTATCGAAAAAACCACCATTCGCGAAAAACTTCATGCGGTTGCTCTCTCGGCTCCGAAAACGAGCGGGGTTTATCTTTGGAAGGATAAGGCCGGGGCAGTCATCTATGTGGGAAAGGCAAAGTCGCTTAAAAACCGCCTGAGTTCTTATTTTACATCGAACAGGGATATTAAAACCCGCATCCTCGTTTCACGTGCCGATTCAATCGAGTACATTCAAACCGATAACGAGTATGAGGCACTCCTCCTGGAAAACACCCTCATCAAAAAACACAAGCCGAGGTACAATATAAATCTTAAAGACGGAAAAACCTATCCCGTCTTAAAATTAACCAATGAAGAATTCCCGAAAGTTTACCGCACGCGGAACATTAAAAATGACGGCTCAAAATATTTCGGGCCATTCCCAAATGTTTCGGCAGTCGATATGTTTTTGACCCTGATAAAACATAATTACACCCTGCGTCAATGTAAGCGGTTAAAAAAGCGGGATACTCCCTGCCTTTATTTTCATATCGGAAGATGTAAGGCTCCATGCTGCGGCAAGATAAGCGCAGAAGAATACGGAAAGGATATAGAAGAAATTACCCTGCTTTTGGAAGGCGAAATAGAGGATGTTTCTAATGCCTTAAAAGAAAGAATGAAAGAGGCCGCAGAAAAACAAGAGTTTGAAAAGGCAGCCCGTCTCCGTGACGGAATACAGGCAGTCTATGCTCTCCGCGGACAAAACATAGTTCAGGACATGGATCCCGAAAGCCGCGACTATATTGCATGGGCCTTTGAAGGAGCCATGATCAGCATAGCTGTTTTAAAGATGAGAAATGGACGCCTCGTCGGGCGGGATCTTTACCGTTCGCACAGCTTAAAAGAAGAAGGCGAAATACTATCCGAGTTTGTATCGGCTTATTATGTTTCGGCAAACGAGGTTCCGCCTAAAATCTTTATTCCTCAAGCCGCCGACGGAAACGCCCTCATCGAAAAATGGCTTAACGAGGAGCTTCACGCAAAGACAAGGATAAGCATTATTCCCTTAGAGGAAATCGAAGAAGCGGCGGACAAGACACCTGAGTACAAGTCCAACGAGGAAGCCCGGCGGGCTGCTATGCATGCGGCTCAAGGAGAGCCTCTCGATCTTTCTCCGGCTGAAATTAAACACCACAAGGCCGCACTGAAAATGGCCCGCTTTAATGCAAAAGAAGATGCCCTGCGCCGTCTAAGGGAGCAGGGAGATTTTGCTGCAGTTGAGGACTTACAAAAAAGACTCAACCTGCCCTGCCTTCCGCAGCGTATCGAGGGCTTCGACATTGCTCACCTCGGCGGAACCTTTACTGTGGCGGCTCTTATTTCTTTTAAAGAAGGAAATCCCGATAAAAAGAATTACAGGATATTCAGGCTGAAAAACACAGACGGCATAATCGATGATTATGCTTCGATGAGGGAGGTAATAGCCCGCCGATACACCCGCCTTGTAAACGAAGGAGCAGATCTTCCCGACCTAATCCTGATAGACGGAGGCTTGGGACAGGTAAATGCTGCAAGCAAAATCATAGGAGCCCTGGACCTTAACATTCCTGTTATCGGCCTCGCCGAAAAAAACGAAGAAGTTTATTTTCCGCATAATTCAGAGCCCATCATACTGCCGAGAAGAAGCGATGCCCTCCGCCTCCTTCAAAGAATCCGGGATGAGGCCCACCGCTTTTCGAACACGAGAAACAATAAGCTCAGGCGGGCAAACAAACTTAAAACCGAATTTGAAAACCTCCCCCACATCGGCAAAAAAAGAGCCAATGCTTTGCTAAAGGCTTTCGGCAATATGGAAACCTTAAAGACGGCTACAGCCCAAGCTCTTTCGGAAGCCGTAAAGATTTCTTTAAAACAGGCAGAAGAAGTGTTGGCGGCGATTAAAAATGTACCTCCTGTACATTTTTAATCTTAGAGTTTTGCTTTCAGCAAAACTCTCCAAGGTTGGAACCACCGACATCCGTGCCGGTTATAAAAGAAACTTTTCGTGATAAATCAACTTTTTATCATATTTAAAAAGGCTGTCCAAAAGTTTTGGACAGCCTTGTGTTCCGCCTTGAGCGGACTGTAAAACCGTTTCAGAATAATTAGCTGATTATGCTAGTATCCATAGTCATTGTTATAGTTTTTTCCCTTTACACAGTTTCCTTCGGTACCCATCTTTTCAATCCAAGCCTTACAACTGAACGGTTTTTTTGTAGTGTCGATTGTAAGTCTAACATTGGGCTTATTGTCTTTATTTTTTTGGTCATCGTAACAGTTGACAGTCCATATTCCGTTTCCTTCATCTTTAAATATAAGAAACGGAAAGTCCTTTCCCATAATATTGCTGTGCAATTCGATTTTGTCAGCCTTTAAGACGATACACATTTCAGGTTTTAGGGGGCCGACCTGCATATCTCCCCAATACGAGCCGTAAAGTTCTTTCTGTTCTATAACTTTCGGAACAGCCGGAGGAGGTGTGGATTTATCACTTTCCCCATTGACTGCAGGGGGTGCAGACTGTATCGGCTGGGAACAACTTGTAAAGCCGATGAAGATGACAGCTAATACTGTCATAACAAAAAATACCTTTCTCATAAAAATCTCCTATAAATATTGATTAATTTTAAATATCTATTTATAAAAACTTCTTCATAAAACCTCTTTATGAATTTGATGCCCTGTGTTACTTGCTTCTAAAAACTTCGGCAACAGGAAAGGGCATTTTACCCGGATGGAACGATATACGCAGTGTTAATTTTCCGTTTTCAAGTTTACCGAGAAGCTCAAGATGGTTTAATGTTACAGTTGAACCGTCAAGCTTTTTTGCCTGAGCAGTGCCTCCTGTAAGTTTAAGATAAGCAATATTTCCGTCTTTAAAAACCTGAACATCGGGAATATCAAAGGCATCAATAGACATTTCCGGTGTAGGAGCGGCTGTACGGTGTACTTTTACCGTTACCGTATGCGAATCCGGCATTCCTTTGGTAATACCCATTACCGGTGTAATTTCTTTACCGTCGGAATCTTTTCCGCACGAGCCGTGCTCCCGCAATAACCTTCCCCCCTGTCCTACAAAGGTGTCAAAACTTCCTTCATACGAAGCTGCACCCTCCCAATCGGCTGCAAGTGCAGTGCCCGGAACTAGAATCAGTACATCCTGAATACTTGGATCAAACTTCATTTCTGGTGCGTCGGTGTTTTTCGGAATTGATACCTGTTTTTTCAAGGGCACGCGTGTGTTTTTCATCGCTTCAATATCGGTAAGACCGTCGTCTGTAAGCAAGATAACAATTTCATCCAGTGAGTTTATACCGACTTGCACGGCCATCCCCGCCTTTGATTTGTCTTTCCGTATCCATGCATCACGCTCTCCGGCAGAAAACCAATAGAGTGTGTAATTGGCTTTCGAATTTTTAACGGCATAATAATAGAACTGATTATCACTCATACCATTTACGTTCATATTCCAATCTGCCCGATTTTCATCATAAATGATAAAAGACGGTATTAGTGTAGTGCCGCTTGAGGCAGTAATATTTCCGTAAAATGTATACCCATAAATCTCGGAAAGATCGTAATCTTTTAAGTCCTGCACGCCTTGTGCACAGGATACAAGCGAAATGATCAGCAATACAATTAAGATCAAACCAACTGTCCCATTAATAGAACGCTGTATGTTTTTCATAAAAAACCTCCTTAGAAAACTTTTATAAAAATTTTCTATAACTTAATTTTTAAACGTATATTTTCCGCCGATGCGCAAAACAATACCGTCATTCAGACCGTAATATTGTTTTTGCGTTTCGTTGTTTGTTCCTTTTTTAAAGTGGATATTATTGAGCATATTATCCAAAGCAAAGTATACTTCAAACGTATCGTCAAAAAATTTCTTCGAAATATCCAAGCCCGCCATAAGATAGTCGGGCGTATAGTAGTTTGTTTTTGCACTTAAAAGTTGCGGCGAATTCCATTGCATATTAAGGGCGATTTCCGTTTCGATAACGGGAATAAGATATGCTGCATGAACCGTTACCCGATGCGTAACCCGTAAAGCAAGGTTTTCCCAACGGGAAGCCGGGGTATCAAAAAATTTTGCACCCGTATAGGCATATCCTATCTTTGTTTTAAATCTGTCAAGTTCAGTTCTTATTAAAATGTCGCCGCCGTATGTTATTGCTTTATCTACATTTCGATATTCGCGTATTTGCGGTGACGATAAACTATCGGTAACGACGCTGTCAATTAAGTCACGAATGTAATTAAAATATCCGCCGGCAGAAACGGTAAAAAGATTTTTTACATTCTGCTCAACTCCGATATTAAAGCTGTGAGATTTTTCGGGAATAAGTTTAGGATTACCGTAAAGAATAAAGTTGCCTAAACCGGGGGCATAGTTATGTCTGAAAATCCAATATTTTTCTTTTAAAGAAGGAATCTTATAACCCATTCCATAACTGAACCTAAAAGCAGTAGTTTCAGTCGGGTTGTATTTTATGCTGAACTTGGGCGTTCCCATGTAGATAGCTCCGCTCCCCTGAATACTCGGTGCAAGGGTAAAGCGTCCGCCCGGAACGAGTATCAGTTTTCCGTCAAAAAGAGAAATTACATCCTGTATAAACAAGGCCGTTTCCAAAGCATACTTTCTTTTTTGAAATGCCGTACCGTTCATTGATGTAAGCATTACATTTACACCGAATGTCAAATCATTGACGGTATTCGGTATCCAGTGAGCACGCATATCAAACTCGGCATCAAAGGCATTGTAACGTGTTTCTCTTGAAGATGAGTAGATACCGGCCTTTACATTGTATGCGGTATTCAAGAAGTATAATTTTCCTACAATAAAGCTGTCAAGATAAAATTTTTCTCCTTGAATGTATTTTCCGGTAAACCCAACTTCTCCTCGCTGCGATATATATGTCATATCGGATCCCTTGTCAAAGCCGGTTTTTGTGTAGTTGCTTACTTGTTTTGAACCTGTATACAAACCGTATAAACCGGCTGATCCCCACGAATCATTCCAAGTAAGCGTGTCACGGACAAATCCTTGCAGTTTTTTTGCATTTTCGTAATAGTCGATTTTTCCTGCCAGGGCATCGTGTATACTCTGTTTTTTGCCGGGATTATAATCAAAGCTGCCGGCCAATGAATTTGACAGATGCGTACCTGCAATGTAAAGGTTCCCAGCAGTATAATTTTTCCAGCCTAATATCAACGGCATAAAACCGATTTCTTCGGTAATGCCTCCTGTTATTTTAATCTTAGACTTTTCGTTGTTTTCGATATTTTTCTGTTCTAAATCCGGCTTTTCCCGTTTTGTTATAATATTGATAACGCCGCCCATAGCCCCGCTTCCATATAAAACAGAATCAGCACCTTTGATAACTTCAATGCGTTCTATGTTTTCGACGGAAATCTGAAAAATAGGCGTTGCTCCGGATATATCGGTTGAAACACTTACCCCATCTATCATGATTTTTACATATCCGTTACCAAGCCCCTGCATAGTTACGGATTCATTGGCATTTCCTGCTGTAGCAGTATTTACATTAACATCAGGCAATGCTTTTAAGGCATCACCTACCGTTTTGGCGCCCGACTTCCGTATATCTTCATCTGTAATTGTTCTTTTTTGCTCAATCGAATCATCGATCTCTTGCTCAATCTTATCCGCATTAACAGTAATAACATCATCTTCCGTTTCTTGCGAAAACAAAAACGGCATGCATAAACATACAATGCAAAAAATAATAAATCGTTTCAAATAATCATCCTTTTAGTTAGTCTTAGCTAACACGCAGTCTAACAGATTTTTTTATTTTATGCAATAGGATTTAAAAAAAAATATAAAAATATAGATTGTAAGAGATATAATTAAAAAAATACTGTAATGTGAAAAAATTTCTTTTTAACATAAACTTTAACTATTTTAAAGAAAAATCCATAATAAAGGTAAGAGTCATAGCGCTCATACCGTCGGTCATTTTTTTAAAAGGTGAAGCTTTTTTAATTGAGGTAAGACATGCATTGTTTAGGATTTCGTATTTAGACGGCTCAAGAATATCTGCTTGAGCAAGCTTACCATCAGGATTGATGACAATACGTACACGTACTTTTCCTTCAAAACCGTTTGAGCGTGCTCTATACGGATATGTCTTTTTTGAAGCAATACGGCCGAGCGCATAGGATTTATAGGTTGCAACAGCTTTCGGGTCTTGAGCACGGGAAAATGAATCTTCATCACCGGGCACGGATGAGGCGTCACTTGCATTGCTCTCGTTTGCTTCCGAAGCATCATCAGGTGTTTCTTCCGGCTCCTCCGGCGTTTCGGGAACAGGTTCGGTAGGCGGTGCCGGAATTATGGGAGCGGTTTTCGGCTGTATGTTTTGTTTTTGCACAGCAGGAGACACTTTTTTCGGAATACGTCTTACTATATGTACTTCCGACATTGTCTGGATCGCACTGTCGGAAATGCTTGATATTGCCGCACTACTTCTTATGTTCCATACAGGTAAGCAAAACAATACGGCAACAAGAATTATCGTGCAAACTGCAGAGCTAATCCAGCGGGTCATGCACAATTCCGATGCGGCTTATTCCTACCGCCTGTATTTTTGTTAATATTTGCACAATCCGCTCAAAATCAACCGTCCGTTCGCATTCAAGAGACAGAGCAAGTTCACTGTTCTCTTGATACAGGACGGTAAGTTCGGCTTGCAGTGCTTCAAGTGTAATGGCATTACCGTCCAATTCTATTGCGTCCGCAGTAACAGCAAGAACCTTTGTTGTGTTTTGTTCCTGTGTCGTGTCTTCGCTTTGCGGCAAATCAAGCGGTAAAGAGCTTCTTTTAAATTGAGTAGATACCATAAAAAAGATGAGCAGAATAAAAATAACGTCGATAAGCGATGTAATGTTTACAACAAGTTCCTCGTCATGGCGGGATAAAGAATCGACTTTAAACATCGCTTACCTCCATGTTTTCCCGCACTGTTTTTTCGTATTCTTCACCATACAGCTCAATAAACATCATGCGTTTTTCAATAATGCGCTTAAACATGCGATAACACAGCAAGGCGGGAATCGAAATGATCATGCCGAATGCTGTAGTAAGCATCGCTTCCCAGATGCCGCCGGATAAGTCTTGAATATTTACTGCAGCACCTACCTCCGCCATTTTCGCAAATGAACCTATAAGTCCTGTAACCGTACCCAATAAGCCTATTGACGGTGAAACTGCACTTATAAAATTGAGCAGCCACAATCCACGGTTCATTTCATAATACAAAATCGTACTTTCTTTTATAAACTCTTTTTGTTGCTGAAACTCCGGCAAATCTGAAAACGCAGCAGCCTTCGATTGCAGCCGTTGGAGTACATCATTTTTTGAACCTTTCCGCGTTTGAAAAAAATATATGCTGCGCTCAAGGCACTGGCAAAAACAAAAACATAAGATAGCGGAAAGCACCCAGTTGAGAGGTCCGCCTAAATTAATAAATTCAATCAATTTCATAATTATCAAGAGAACATAATATCACATTTTAAAAAAACAATCTACAGGAATTTGTAAGAAATTTCTAACAAACCGTATAAAGAATTTCAGCCATAGGATCCGATCCATAAAGCTTTTTAATTTCTTCTAAAGTTTTGTGAAATTCATCCGTATTTTCTACAAACTTTTTTAAAGAAAAAACGGTATTTCCTCCATTGGAATAAAGCAATAAAATTTCTTTTTTTTTGTAGTTTGCAAAAACTTCTAAAAGTTTATTTAAAGCTTTCTCCGGCTTAAGGTTTTTGTTCTTTTCAAAAATGCTCCGATTAATCGCATCTAACGAAGCGTTTTCTTCCTCAGATTCAGGCTGCGGCACCTTATTAATTGCAAAATTCAATTCATTGTATGCGTACTCAAGCCAATAAAAAACATGGGCAAGAGTATCGCGGCAATTCCAATTATCATAAACCGACTGAACCAGTTCCTCTTTGTATTTTTCAAAAAATGCGTTTATACAGTCTATTGAAAGGTCCAATTCTTTTTCTAATCTTTTTTGTGTAATCATATTCACTTCTTAATTATAGAAAACGGCAAACCTTTGCCTATAGTTACAAAATACAGAAGCATCTCTTTTAAAAAATTATTCGGGAAAGAAAATTAGGTAAAACCGTACTATCTTGATATAAAACCGGCTCGGTGTATAATGTATATGCAATGAATTACTTTATAATGAATTTTACCGGAGAAAGCAAGGTTTGGAAGGGATATTTTCCGTTTGCTTACGGATTTGTTTATCAAGAAAACAGAAATGTAGATTTTTGTAAAATCTATCGTAATAAAAATTTACAAAATTTAAAAATTCAAGCCTTACATCAAGGAGGAGAGGTAGTTAGGGACATTGCCTTGATAAAAGGAAAAATGCCTTTATTTTGTAAAATAAGCGATGTATTTTTAATCCGCGAAGATATTTTTAAGAAAGAGCTATTTCAGAATTTATACGGAATAGAATTTTTTGATGTAGAAGCGGAAGGTATTTTTCCTTTTAAATATAAAATGTTATCATTTAAAAGCGTATTAAATTGCATTGACTTTGAACAATCGGTAAGAAAGCAATTTGATTTTCTCAGTAAAATAGTCTTGGATAAATCCAAAATTCCGGAAAACATTAACGGTTTTTTCTTGTCTGATTGGGATATTTACGGAGGCTTTCGTTGCATTGTAGATGATAAGTTAAAGAGTGCCTTATTACAATTACATAAAGCCTCTGATTTTATTAAATTTAAAATGGTGTAGAGGTGCTGACAAATATGTGTCATCAGCGACCACTTAGGCACACCGATTTTAGCTGCCGACGAACAAGGCAATAAAGTATGGGAACGAGAGCTTGACATTTACAGCAGAGTACGTAAAGAAAAAGGCGAAAAGGGTTTTTGTTGTTTTTTATATCAAGGTCAATATCTTGATAACGAGACTAAATTAGCGTATAATAGGTACAGATACTACGCCCCAAGTACAGGCTCATACATAAGTCAAGACCCGATAGGGTTAGTTGGTGGAAATCCTACATTGTATGCTTTCGTAAAAAATGTAAATACGGAAGTGGATGTGTTTGGATTAAATTGTGAAAATAAAAAAGAAAGAGAAATTATTATAGATGATAAGATTAGACGTCAAATGGATGAGAGAGGCTGGAGTGAAGAGGAAATACGATTGTTAGCCAGCTCAGATGCCACAGGGGCTTCTATAGATAGACGTAGCCCTAATAAAACTTCTGATGGATTAGGAAGAAACGATACTGCTTCAGTTTTTGGAAATGATACAGCTTATATTGTAGTAAATGACAGAACAAATGAAGTTGTACAAATTAGTGATAAAAATGATACAAATTGGATTGCAGACAGCAGAATAAATTGGTTTGATAAATCTTAGATATGAATACAAAAGTTGATAGAAATAAGCGATATGAAAATTTTATACTGTTTTTTGAGTTAGATGGTAATAGTATTATGAAACTATCATCTTTAGCTGCTATTGATGTTTGTAAAGAATGTTTTCGTAGAGAAATGTATGTTTGGAGAATAGAAGGAGGCGTTTGGCATAATCCTGGTTTTGAAGCCCGAATTGATTGTATTTGGGACAGCTATTTTGACCCTAAAAGTAATTCCAACCCTTCCATAGAAGATAATAATAGATTAGCAGAAGAGTTTGTAAAAGAGGAAATGGTAAATCATGATGTTTTTATTGTAACGATTTATGAAGAAAATAAATAACCATTTAGGTATTTGAGGACTTTTTCACCTATTCCGTTATCAAGGTCAATACCTTGATACAGAAACTGAATTAGCGTATAATAGGTACAGATATTACGACCCAAGTACAGGCATATACATAAGCCAAGACCCGATAGGGTTAGCGGGCGGTAATCCTACACTATATGGGTATGTGAAAGACCCGAATACTTGGGTTGATGTGTTTGGGTTGGATTGTAGTAATAATAAACGTTATACAGAAGACCAGCAGGCATTAGTTGATTTAGTTAATGAGCAATTGTCTATAAATCAAGCTATAACTGGCAGAAGAACTTTAACTAATGAACAAGCTAATATAGTATTAGAATTAGGAAGGGAGGTAAATTCAACCGCTTCTAATCCTTATAAAGTATTAGACCATAGATTTGATAGTGGAAATAATCCACTGCCAGGTCACTATAGGAATGAAGGACAAACGGGTCATATTCATATAGCTAATGCAGGAAAAGGTCATGTAGGCGTAGATAATTAGATAAACAAATATGAAATGGTTTACAATAACTAATAATCCACACAATAATTATTGTGGCTTTGACCGAAGTTATTCTGCGTGGAAAGATGAAAAATATTATAAGTTTAATATTATTCAAGATTACTTAGTTGAGGATAATAATAGTAAAGAACTTATTAATTACTATCATTCCAACAAACTCAATTTAAAGAAAAATAAATTAATTTGTATAAGTAATGAAGAATTTGAAAATGATAATTTTAACTTTATAGGTTTTGACTGTGGCTATTTTCAGGATGTGCAAGATGGCTTTTATATAGGTTTTTCCTCAATAGCGAATGAAGTTGTCAGAATGAATAATGAATTCTGTCACAGATACAGCAAATATTTAAATAGATATCTTTTATTTCAAAATATTGAAGATGCTGTACTGTATAGAAACGAAAGGGATAATATCTTATTAGAAAATAAATACCATCTTGAAGATGCTTTTGAAGATTTTACAATTATGTATATTTACTTGTATAATAGCGAATTTGATATATTATAAATTAATGCTTTAAAGCCCCTTGAAATCTTAGTTTTACTTCTTTAGGATTTTATAATAACCAATCTACAGATCCCAGCTTATTTTTAGAACCTTACTTTGGATTATTTCCTTGGGACGGATATTATAAAGATGATTATGTTGAGAGCGAATTATTGCCTAATACGAAAATTAGAGATGATATTAAATTTTTAAAAGATTTTTCTACGGAAGAACTTAAAAAAATGCTCCCAGCTAATAGCCCAAAACTTATGCAAAGATTAAAAGAAGAAATGATATAATGCCAGAGGCTTAAAGAAAAGAAACCAAAGAAAACTCTAACTTTGTACCGCTGAATTAGAGGGACTTTACTATAACCGGTACAGGTGGTATAATTCGAACACAGGCACATACATAAGTCAAGACCCGATAGGGCTGGCGGGGAATAACCCAACATTGTATGGGTATGTCCACGACCCGAATAGTTGGGGTGATGTGTTTGGGTTGGATTTGCATCATTTAATACCTAATGCAATAGCCAAAAAATATAACTTGAATAACAGAACAATTCCTGGATATGTTCAAAATAGAAATAAAAAAGGAATAGATAAATCCAATTTGATAAAACTAGATAAACCTTTTCACGGAAATCACCCTGCGTATAATCAGTATGTAGATTCTCAGATTATGGCAATGGGTGATAATATTACAGCAGATTCTCTTCATGCTCTACAAGATAGATTAAGAAAAGAGATAAAAGACTACGAGGATAAATACAATAAAGAAAAAGACGATAGTAAAAAAGAAAACCTAAACAATGTTTATAAGAAAAAGTGTCCAAAATAGGTAAAATATGAAATATTATAGAGTAACAAGAACGTATGACCCTTTTATTATTGGAGTAAATGATGCTTCTGCACAGGTAGAAATAAGTAAAAAAAAAGACAAGTATTCATTTGAAAATAAAGAATCTGAGACTTATTTTTACAATTACGTAGATAAATTTGCTTTTGGGAAACAAGATTATTCACAACTGCTCACACTAAATAATTATCAAGTAATTGAGAACAAAAACATAAAAAACGTAACTCTTTTTAAAACCAAAAAACGGGTTAAAAACGTTGATGTAATGAGCTATCAAATTCATTATAATTGCTTTGATTTTGTATTTTCTCAAAAGTTAATCAATATCATAGACAAATATAAACTACCTATTCATAATAGAATACCTGTAACAATTGATGAGTTTGACGGAACATTCTTTTTAGTCGGTTTTCCAAAAGTTTCTGAAAAAGATTACGATTTTGAAAAAACAACATTTTATGACGATTATCTTAATCAAGAATATAGATTTAATGATATAAATGAATATAAGAATCACCCTCAATATTTTTTGCTACAACATAGACACATTGTGTTAAAATCAAATTACGAATATGATATTTTGGCAAAGTCGTATTTGTATTTCTCTGAAAGGTTAATTAACGAGATAGAACAAAATAATATTTCAGCATTGATTGTTGATAAACGATTTTCACTTGAAACACCGCGCCATATATGTACAACGATTTATTGGAATGAAATCAGAAGTAGGTATTAACCCGACAACAGGTAAAATTATATCTGTTAATCCGACTTCAACTAAAAAGGCAAGAAGATTATGCAAAGAGTAAAATTAACAACAAAGCAATATTGTTTTTTGCAAGATTTGACAAAACAATCTATAATTACAAACGTTTTCTATAAGGACAATCGTGCAGTCATTATTGAGTTATCTGAACACGATATGGATAAAATAAGAGATTTAGCATTAGATTATCTTGATATATATGGTTTTAATAAAGATTATGAACTTACAGAAACAGGAAAATTGGCGGAGGAACTGGTCGACAAATTGTATATTTAGTACCTTACGACGTGGGTGTTCGAAGGCTTTACCCCGACGGCAAAGCTTGTAAACGGTAAATCGTACAGTATTATAAGTGATTACTTGGGAACGCCTTTACAGGCAATAGACAGCGAAGGAAAACTAATTTGGGAACGAGAGCTTGATATTTACGGTAGAGTACGTAAAGAAAAAGGCGAAAAAGGGTTCTGTAATTTCCTGTATCAAGGTCAATACCTTGATATTGAGACTGAATTAGCATATAATAGATACAGGTATTACGACCCAAGTACAGGCACATACATAAGCCCAGCACCGATATGTCCTGCAATATAAATTTGATATTATGGTTAAAAAATTTCGTTATTTTTCTTTTAGTTATATTTATTTGTCTATAAATGAAATAGAGAGTATTTTAGCGTCTCTTTATAGAGAAAAAATATCGGCACATAAATACCTTATGTATAAAAATAAATTCAATACCGATTTGTTTTACATAGAAACTCCGTTAAAAGGAGGAAGGCATCTTTGGAAAGCTGCTTTTTATACTCCTAAAATTATTAATAAACCGGATAATGTAGTTATGTTTACCAATCTGGAAGATGGAGGGATTACATTGGCTAATCGGATAGCCATAGAAGGTAAATCGTCTCATATTACTTTTTCCGTATCGAATATTGATGAAGGAAAGAATTCATTTACTTATAGAGATTATCAAAGACAAGAACGTGTAGTAATGACTTTAAAAGATAATGGGAAATGGATATTTTTTGAAAGGGGGAGTAAGTTATGGTTTGAAAATGAATTATTTTACAAAAAAAGGAAAATTACCGAAAGATTTAATTCAAAAATATTATTAGAATATTGTAATACTATCGGATTGGATATTATTAACATTGATTTTTGGGAATCAAACAACGACGCATTGTTTTTAGAAGAATTAGATAAAAATCGGGATTGATTTAAGAGCTTAAAAACGTTGAAAGGCGGCACTATGGATACAAGGTTTAATAAAAATAGAAAAGAAACAGATGTAGTAAAAGAAGCTGAAAAAAGAGAGGCAGCGGAAGTTTGCGAATGCTGTAAAATGGTATTAGAATAATTAAGTATAACGGATAAAAATAAGAGTTATGGAAACAAATAAATTGAACGATTTGATAGAAAAAATAGATAAATATTGGAGAGAATATATAGGGTGTGATATTTCTTTTATGAAGAAAGAAATATCATTTATATCGGAATTTTTTCCTTTAATCGATTTAGATATTTTACCTATTTCCCAAGATGATATTGACGCTCAATTGAAAAACATAAAAGGAGACAATAATACATTCTTTAAAATATCTGAAAAATTAAATAACGAAGTATTTAGCTCCATAAGAGAGTACAAAAAGTTAACAGAGATGAGTACTCGTGAGGCAAGTTTTAGAAATTTATTATCTTGTTTCTTTATAACCGATTTTGAACCTGGCGATTTGATAATAGAATATGCTTCTTATGATTTACTTAAATTAGGTATTTCAGAAGAATTTATAATAGAAAAATTATATAAATATTTTGGCAATATAATAAATTTTAATACATAAGCTAAGACCCGATAGGGCTGGCGGGAAATAATGCTACACTGTATGCAACAACAGTCAAAAAAAGTAAAAAGAGGAAAACAGGTTGTAAATATGGATAATGCAATAATACATCAAAGAATAGAATCTTTAAATGACAGAGAAAGAGTACTTTTTGCTTTCTCAATGGCTGAACGAATGATGCCTTTATATTATGACTTGTGCAATAATCATACAGAAGTATATAATTTCAGCCATTATAAAGAATTGGAAAATCTTTTGTCCAAAGGATTCCATTATGTTAGTAGTGAAGAAAAAATAGATCCTTTAATTATTCAAAAAATAATAGATAATTGTGTTTTCATACTAACTCCTGATATGGAAGAAATAGCTACTATTATATCTGATTTGTCTCAAAAACCTCCTTTGTGTGTTGCCTATGGTTTTGATTATATGATAAATAAAGACATTGATAGTATCAATTATTGTAGCGATATGCCTTTTCAATGTTTTTATATTTGCTATGAATTGGAAGAAAATTACAATTCAATTATTGCCGGAGAAATTGAAATGCAAAAAATATTATTAGAAAAAATATTTTCAAGTGAAAGGTTGGAAAGTATAAGAGATTTCAATAAAAATAATCGGATAATTAATTTAAAAAGCTCATAACATTTCAGATATGTTATTACAATTCGGGGACGGGCGTTAACCATTTGCGGCAAAGTCCGTAAGCCTTGGAGGCGAAAGAACAAATTGCATAATAGGAGATTTAAATGAACAAAAATATTGACATTAAAACATTTCGCAAGTTGTTTGCAGAGAAAGTGTTGGAACAAATAGGCAATGAAGGCTTTGTGTATAAATCAAGCCGAGAACTGTTTATAAAAACCGAAGGGAAACATCAATTTTTTATCTTTGTATATATGTACAAACGAAGTACTTTCATAGAGATACAAACACAAATATATTACGGGGATAAATCAATGAATAAGGAATTAAAAAAACTTGGAATAAAGCCTGATAACGAAGAATTGTGCGGAGGAAATATCGATTATATTTCGGAAAGCTATTTTAACAAAAAATTTACTGAAAAATATAATAATTTAATATTTATGCTTAATGAAGCCCCTAATTGCGTTATAAAAACTTGGCTTGAATATTATGAAAGCATTATGAAGCCGTTTTTTGAGGATTGTTTAGACCCCCAAAAGCTACATAACATAATAAACAGGAAAATTGAATCCGCAGGATTTGCGGTTACCTACGCTACTCGTATAGAGAAATTCTATTTTGTTGCTAAAAATGCGGGGTTACAAGGAGATGAATTGCAAGAATTAATAGATCGATATGAGGATATAGTAATTGAAAGAAAATCGGAAACTGATTACACCCTTGAATATCATAATACCTTTTATGTATTAAAAGAAAAATTATTTGATAAAAAAATTGAAAAATAACGTCATTAACAATGGTTATCCCGGACATTATGGATGGGAATTTTTAGGTTATAAGCCGATAAGTAATTTATAAAAGAACGTTTGCAAGAAGAAAATATCAATCAGAATTAAAACCCGCCTCAATCGAAGCGGATTTTTTTGCTTTAAGGGGCAATCTTACTTGTGTTGCTCCTTTTTATTCAGAGTGCCGCTTTTCAGAATGTTCCGTATAAGGACGGGCTAATCGGTTTTGACTTTACGTCCGCTAACTTAGGTCAAATCTTCAAACTTATAGGTTTCTTCAGCTGTGCTAAAATAATAATTATAGGTTTTAAAATTTTCAACACTTATTTCCTGCTTGGACGGACCGTAAGTAGTGGTAACGCGCCTATACAATATACCGGGGCGTGTTTTTGAAAAACTCGACTCTACAATATGAGTGCCGGGTGTAACATAAAAGCCTCTATTTAGTTTTTCCGTAAAGAACAAGGGATAATCCCCATCGACGGAAATGATTGTAAGAGAATGAAAAGCTGCAGCAGCCATTTTAACTGTCGAGTTTGTTTTATTTATATAAACTTTTACCGCATTGGGGTTTTCTTTTAACCATGTGCTTACGCGGTTTTTTTGCCCTTTCATTTTTAACAGTATAAAAACCATGTACACAATAAATAATATCGGTATGACAAAAAAATACCACGCTGTACCCGCCGAGCCGAGAGTTTTTATAGTTTCTTCCATTTTTTTCTCCTAGTTTGATTTATCCTGTTCTTTTTCTATTTTGGTAACCGAATCGCCAATATTTAAATCTTCAAGCATTTTTTCAAATTGGTAGCGGCCTAAAAGTTCACAGTCCACCTTTTTTTCCTGCCCGCCGTTTTGCGTGATGTACAAAAAACAGGATGTGCTTATCGCCATGCCCCCGCTTCGGGGAACTTGTGTTATAATTTCGGCTCTAAGAGAAATTTCATCGCGGTTAAACGTAGTACTTGTTTTGCCCTGCTTTACAGTCAGTGTACTGTCGCTTACTTCGATAGAAATAATATTTCCTATAATTACAAGCCATGCATAGGCTGCAAGCACAGCAAGGAAAACAACGGCAGCAAGCAGAGTATTTTTTAATACAAACTCCGTTATCAGCGCAATAAAAAATGCAGCCGCCAAACCATAAAGACAATTTAATAAAATCCGATGTACTTTTGTTTTATATATCCTTTTCATAAAAATAGTATAGCATGTTTTATTTACGGTGTCAAGATATTTTTTAAAATTATAAAAAAGCCTCCAAATCTTTCCCTTGTACAATCCATAAAAACGTGCTACAATGCAAAGCCTTAAATAACCTTCGCTTAGCTGAAAGGTTTTTGATTTTTTTGGAGGATTGTTTTGGCTCAACCGGATTATTTAAACATTCTAAATGAAGAACAGCTCGAGGCTGTCAAGCATCAGGGTTCTCCCCTTTTGATTCTTGCGGGGGCCGGTTCAGGAAAAACACGGGTTATTACCACCAAGATTGCCTACCTCATTGCCGAGCACAACATCGAGCCTGAACGCATCCTCGCCGTAACCTTTACAAACAAGACAGCAAAAGAAATGTCCGAAAGGGCTTCTCATCTTGATAAGAGGGCGGAAAGAGCAATGCTCCGCACCTTTCACTCCTTCGGAGCGTGGATCTTGCGCATGTATGCGGAATGGGCAGGGCTTTCACATAATTTTACAATCTATGATGACGATGATGCCCTTTCTCTTTTGGTACAGGCCTCCCCTGCTCTTACAAAAAATGCTGCCCGCGGCATCATCAAAAAAATTTCGCGGGCAAAGGATTATTGCCTTCTCCCCGATGACCCTCTCTTGCAGGAAATAGATCCTAACCCTGAGTTTGCAAAAATCTACGGCGAATATCAAAAGAGATTAAAAGAAACAGGAAACGTAGACTTCGGGGACCTTATCATGATTCCCGTTATGCTCTTAAAAGAAAACCCGCAAATCAGAGCCTCTCTTCAAAACCGTTTTTCTGTAATCATGGTCGACGAATATCAGGACTCGAACATAGCCCAATTCGAATTCTTAAAAGTTCTCACGGGAGAAAACACCTACATCTGCGTAGTGGGAGATGACGACCAATCGATCTACCGTTTCCGCGGAGCCGAGGTTCAAAACATATTAACATTTGCCGATACCTTCAAAAACACGAAGATAATAAGGCTCGAAAAAAACTACCGCTCATACTCGGAAATTCTAGCGGTCGCAGATTCCGTCGTAAAAAAGAATACGGGCCGGCTCGGTAAAACCCTCGTCGCCGAAAGAGGAAAAGGGCAAAAGCCTCACATTTATTTTTTACCCAATCAGGAAACCGAAGCGGAACTTTGTGCCCGTCTCATATCGAAGGATGTTGAAAACGGAGGGGCCTATTCCGACTGGGCTGTCTTGTACAGAACTAACGCCCAATCCTTAAATTTTGAAACGGATTTTTTACACAAAAAAATTCCATATCAGGTTATAGGAACCTTAAAATTTTATGAGCGTGAAGAAATAAAGGATGCCCTCGCTGTCCTTGCCCTTATCTCTAACGGAAGGGATGAGGTAGCCCTGAGGCGCATAATAAATAAGCCCGCCCGCGGCGTGGGAGAAATTACACAAAAAAAACTCATCGATCTTTCAAGAGAACTTATGTTTTCTAAAAAAAGCGATGAACTCGGACTTGAATCCAAGGACGATTATATATCGGCCATGTCAGCCCTTTTGGATTCGGCCTCCCTCACAAAAAAAGCCAAGGAGGGCCTAAAAAATTTTTTAAACACCATAAAGGAATTACGCAGCATAATAGAAGCGGGCGACATCTTTTTTAAAAAAGAAGAACCTAAGGGTGAAGGCTTGGCACCTTTTATATATGAGATTTTAAAACAATCGGGCTTTGCCGAATACTATGAATCGGTTGACTCGGCTTCCGGAACTCAAAAAACTGCAAACTTAAACGAGCTTGCAAACACGGCCTCTCTTTACGATTTTTCGGTAAAGGGCTTAAACGAATTTTTAGAGCACATCGAACTGGATAGAAGCCTTGCCGACAGCGGCGAGCAAAAAGATTCCGTAAACCTCATCACCATTCATAACACAAAGGGTTTGGAATTTAAAAACGTAATTATCACGGGGCTTGAAACGGGAGTCTTCCCTCGCGATAACGGAAACTTTGATGAGCTTGAAGAAGAACGAAGACTAATGTATGTAGCCTGCACCCGTGCAAAGGACGCCCTCTACATGACAAGCTGCGCCTCGCGCCGCCTTTACGGAAGCCTGACATTTACCCAACCCAGCCGCTTTATCTTCGAAATAGACCAAAGCCTTGTAAATATCTCTGAATCCTCGTCCTCTTATCCAAGTTTTTCAGGTTCATCTTTTTCAGGCGGCTTCGGAAAACAAATCAAGCCTGAAGATTTCGGAACAAAAAAAGAAGAACACCCCCTCCTTTCCGTATGGAAGAAGGGAGAAAAAATATACCATGACGATTACGGCTACGGGGTAATAGTAAAGGCCGATGCTTCAAGCGGAGAACTCGTAGTAAACATCCAATTTGAAACCGGCCTTATAAAACGCTTTATGCCCGAATATCAGGCAAACGATATGACAATAATAAAAGAGTAAGTTCTATTTTTGCAGTCTGTACCATTCGGCGTATTTGGAATTTAGGGCAATCAGTTCTTCATGAGTCCCCGACTCCAATAATTTGCCGTCATCAATTACGTTTATTATGTCGGCATTTTTTACGGTAGAAAGCCTGTGTGCAATTATCAGTGTGGTGCGTCCTTTCTTTAAAACTTCGATTCCTGCATTTATAAGTTTTTCGGTTTCGGTGTCGATGTTTGCAGTAGCCTCATCTAAAATTAAAATTTTAGGATCGCGCACCATGGCTCGGGCAAAGCAGATAATTTGTCTTTCACCTTCCGAAAAGTTTTTTCCGTTTTCGTTTACTTCCGTATCCAAACCCTTTTCTGAGCGTCTTATAAGATTTATACCGCCCACAGCTTTTAAGGCTTTTTCGCAAGCATCTCTAGTTATAAAAGGATCATTTAAACTTATATTGTCAAAAAGGGTTCCGGTAAAAAGATAGGGCTCCTGCAAGACCACTGCAATTTTTGAGCGCAGAGTTTTTAATTCGAGAGAGCGTATATCCTCCCCGTCAATTAAAACTTGCCCGCCGGAGTTTTCATAAAAACCTAAAATCAAATTCATAATTGTAGATTTTCCGCAGCCGGTTTTTCCGACAAATGCCATTGTCTTTCCGTCTTCCGAAGTAAAATCAAGCCCTTTTAAAATGGGAGTATCTTCCCTGTATCCGAACTGGGTGTTTGAAAATTTTATATTCCCCAAGGGAGAGTGAGGAGCGCCGTTTGTTCTTTCATGTTCATAATTGATTATCTCGGAAACTCTTCCTGCCGCAACAAAGGCATTTTTGTAAATGTTCATCTGCATAAACAATTTTAAAAAGACATCGGTTATTTCTTTGTTATAGCTTATAACGATTACAAGAGTACCCACAAGAAAATGAGCTCCCTGAAAATGCAGATAACCGAACACGCCTAAAAGCGCTGCATAAACTAAAGTTCTGATTCTTGCAATAATGTTCCACGAAAAAAGAGCTGAAAGTAAAAGCATTTTACGCTTTGCTTTATATGCCGGAAGATTAAATGTATCGAATTCTTTTTCTATTTTTTCTTCGGCACAAAAGGCCTGCACAGTTTCAATAGAGTTAATGCTTTCGTTAAAAAAACCGCTTAACTCTCCGATTGAGCTCCTGTGATCCCGTGTCGGCTTATCGCTCTTTTTTAAATAGTACCGTGCAAGAAAATAAACAACCGGCAGATACGCAAAGCTCGCTCCGAAAAGATAAGGACTCATAAAAGCCAAGCGGATATATAAAACGATACTCAATAAAACTACACTGAAAACTTCGCCCAAAACCAAAAAGTATAAATCGCCTACTGCATTTACATCGGACGAAAACCGGCTCATTATATTTCCCGAAGTCATTTCATCAAAATGCTTCATCTTTAAATTTAAAAGATGACCGGCCATGTCCATTTGAATATGCTCACAGGCGGTGTTGGCAATTTTTCTGAAAAGCAGGTTTTTTATGTACATCGACAAAAAGAATAAAACGGCTGTTCCCAAAAACAAAAGAGCGTGCCTAAATAAAAAAGCTTTTAAATCGATCATATTTGCAAGGTCGGCATTTATAACGTTTGCCGAAATTACGGGAAGGTATGCAGAGGATGCAATAAAAATGCCTACGGCAATAAAAGCCGCCAAAACATAAGCCTTGCAGTATTTTAAATACGAAAGAAAAAATCTGTAATTTACTTTAAGTTTTTTTGTCTTATCTTCCATCGTTTTTTCCTCCGTCAATTTTGTCAATTTGTAAATAGGAATCTTCTTTTTGTATGAGCTCCGCAGAATGGCTGTGTTGGTACTCAAATTGCTCTGCATACCAGCCGCCGGCTTTTATAAGTTCTTCATGGGTTCCTTGCTGAATAATTTTGCCTTCATCAAGTACAATTATTTTGTCTGCATGTTGAACAGCCGAAAGGCGGTGTGCCGATATAATGCAAATATTAAATGAAGAAGATTTTTTCAAGTTTTCGATAATCTTAACTTCGGTGTCCGCATCAACTGCGGAAATTGCATCATCTAAAATTAAAACTTGCGGTTCTTTAAGAAGGGCGCGGGCAAGAGCTATTCTTTGCCTCTGTCCTCCTGAAAGCATAACGCCCTTTTCTCCTATTTTTGAATCGATTCCGTTTGCAAGTTTTTCGATGTCGCTTTTTACGTCAGCCGTTTCCAAAACTTTTAGTATTTTTTCTTTTTCGATATTCTGTGTATAAAAACAAAGGTTTTCGCAGACGGTTCCCGATAAAAGTTCAGGACGCTGACTTACATAAACTGTTTTGTTTCTAAAAGAAAAAACATCGCAATCTTTTAAAGGAAGATTGTTTATAAAGATGTTTTCATTTTGAGGATACAGGCTGAAAAACTGTTTTATCAAACTTGTTTTACCGGAACCCGTTTTACCGGTAATTCCTAAAATTTGTCCTTGCGAAACTTCAAGTGAAACATCCTGCAAAACTTTTTTTTCTGAATCGGAATATGCGAAGCTGAAATTTTTAAAAGAGATTTTTTCTACCTTTTCAATTTGAGTTTTTCCGTCCATCGGAGGGAATTCGTTATTATCTTTTATAAGAGCATTTATTCTGTCGATAGCAGCTTCTCCCGATTTTTGCAGCTGCAAATAAAAACCGCTTGCGATTCCGCTCCATGCAATCATTCCGACAAAAACAAAAAATGAAACAAGATTGCCTGAAGTAATTTCGCCTGCATGAACAAGATAACCGCCGTAGCAAAACGCAATTATGATACATAGGTTTGTAATAAAAACCGTACAGGGCTGCAAAAGAGATGTAAGTTTAACTTGAGCATACAAAACCGAAAAATAATTTTTGACAATCGAAGAAAGTTTTTTTAACCTGACTTGTTCGTTCACATAACAGCGTATAAGTTTTATTCCCTCAGCAAGTTCCAAAATACCCTGATTGACCTTGGAAAATTCCGCATAGGATTTACTCGTTCTATCCTTTATTGTTTTACCCAAAGAAAAATAAATAAGAGTTATAAGCGGAATCGGAAGGACGACTGCAACGGTCAGCTTCCACGAAATTAAAACCGACATCATAAAAATTGCAACTCCGGGATAAGCAAAAGAATCCATCATCATTATAAAGCCCAAGGAAAAATAATTTTCCAGCGCAATAACATCGTTTGAAGTCCTTGCCAAAATATCTCCTGAGGTATATTTTTTAAAAAACGGCGGAGTCTTTTTTAAAACCGAAGAAAGTATTTTTTTTCTAAAAAGATAAGAAGCCTTGTTCCCCGAATTATGAATAAAAAACATGAACATGGCAGAAAAGAAATATCCAAGACAAGTGAAAAAAATTATTTTTAGCACGTATGCAATAAGAGAGCTTTGGGTCATCGTAGAATTTTTTAGCTCGTCTACTGCAAGGCCTATGTAGTATCCCGGTACAACAGTCAAAAATTCATCCGAAAGTAAAAACAAACCTCCAAACATTCTTTTAAATCTGATAGATTTAAAAATATCACCTGCTTCTTTTTGTATCTTAAACATAACTTCTCCAACTATTGTAAACTTAACTTTACAAAATAGTATAATACAGCAAGGCTGATATTGTCAATACTTTAGACATTAAAAAAAAGTAATTTAATGGGTAAGTGTCTTAGACATTACCCATTAAATTCTAATTATAAAACATAATTATTTTTTTTCTTCATTTTCAATCATTCCCGACATATCGGCAACACAGTAGGTACATACCAAGTCTCCGGCGACATTGTTCATCGTTTCAAACATATCGAGGATAGGATTGATACCGAGGGCAAGACCTACGATGACAGCTATCTGTGCCGGATCTAAATTCATATTTTGCAAAATAATGAATAAAAGCATCAAGCTTCCGCCCGGAACACCGCCCGCTCCGACTGAGGCAAGAACCGTTGTAATGACCAAAACCAAGAGGGCTGTAAACCCGATATCCGCTCCGAACATATTTGCAGCCAAAACTGCAAACATAGGCAGGTGAACGCATACACCGTCCATGTTTACGGTTGAACCGAGGGGAAGCGAAAACGATGAAAGATTATCGCTTATGTGTAAGGTTTCTTTTGCCGTTCTCAAAGATACGGGAAGAGAGGCTGCAGAGCTTCGGGTAACAAAGGCTGTCAGCATGGGCTCTCGTATCTGCATCATAATCTTAATCGGATTTTTGCGCGTCGAAATTGCAATCATTACAGGGTAAACAACAAACACCATTGCAAGAATACCTATAACAACACCGAGGGTCAGCATTACATAGGGACCGAAAAGTTTTGAACCGTATTGTGCAAAGTTTACGGAAGTCAAACAAAATACACCTATGGGAGAATAAGCCAATATCCAGTCAACCATCTTAAATACGGTTTCTTTACAAGTTTCAACAATATTTAAAAACAGTTTTGCACCTTCCTGCAATTTTACATCATTCTTTTCGGAAATTATTTTTAACGCGATTCCGAAAGCAATGGCAAAAACGATAATAGCTAAGAAGTTACCTTGAGCAAGAGCCTTAAATGGGTTTTGAAACATACCCAAAAATACATCGGCAAGAGAACCTGCGGAAGCCGGAGTAACCTCGGCCGATCCCATACTCATTAAACTTGCCCATTCGGCATGAGAAGTTCCCGATCCCGGATTAAAGGCGAGAGCAAGGAAGGATCCTACAATCGCTGCAAACAGAGAAGTAACAAAATACCAAATTATAACCTTAACGCCTATCTTACCGAATTCCTTTGTCGGTAAAGAAGCCGCACCGGAAATAAGAGACAAAAAGATAACCGGAATAACGATCATCTTTAACATAGATACAAGGATATTTCCAAAAGGCGATACCCAAGTTACATAACCGCCAACATCGACACCTGTTTGCCAAAGGACGATACCGACAACCAAACCAAGGATGAATGCTATAAAAATCATCCATACGAGCTTTTTATTCATTAGCTCCCTCCTAATAAAATTGCGAATTATTTTTATATAATTCAACAAAACTAATAATCATTCTACCATTGAACCCGTCAAACCGCAAGTCTTTTTTTTAAAATTTAATAAAGCATAAATCATTTACTTTTTATCTTTTTTATGTTAGAGTATCAAAGCTATAAATCATTTTGGAGGTCTTTAATGGATTTTAAACGCAATATAGAAAAATATGTTGAGCTTATTTTAAAAGTCGGCCTTAATATACAAAAGGGCGACGGAATTTTTGTGCTTGTAAACGAACACTCAATCGGCATGGTTCGGGAAGTTACAAAGCAGGCTTATAAGATGGGAGCCAAGGATGTTATCTATGATTTTTCGGATGATGAGATGACTCTTGCCCGCTACGCCTACGGCGATGAAAGTATTTTTAAGGAAATGCCCAAATTTAAAATCGACTACATGGAGGCAGCCTATAAAAATAACTATCACCGTCTTGCCATAGTCGCTGACAATCCCGAGCTCTTAAAAAATGCCGATGCAAAAAAAGTCTCGGAATGGAATAAAACAAGGGCCATAGCATCAAAGCCCATAATGAAATATACAATGGAAAACCATGTAAAGTGGTGCGTCGCAGCCCACCCCACTCCGGCTTGGGCAAAATCGGTCTTCCCCGAATTACCCGAAGACCAAGCCCTTGCCAAACTTTGGAAAAAGGTTTTCGATGCAACAAGGGTCAGCATGGACGATCCTGTCGCCGCATGGAAAGAACACGATGCAGCCCTAAAAAAGCATCAAAACTTTTTAAACGAAATGGCCTTTGAAAAACTTTTATACAAGGGCCCGGGAACCGACTTGGAAGTATACCTTACCGAAGGTCACCTCTGGGTAGGCGGATCAGGCAAGAGCACCCGAGGCGATGTATTTATGGCCAATATTCCGACCGAAGAAGTTTTCTCGATGCCCCATGCCTTTAAGGTAAACGGAAAACTAAAAGCCACCAAACCCTTGGCAGCCAGAGGAAGAATCATCAACGATTTCCACTTTACATTTAAAGACGGAAAGGTTGTAGACTTCGATGCCAAGGAAGGAAAGGACGTGCTTCAATCTCTATTAGATTCCGATGAGGGCGCAAGCCGTCTTGGAGAAGTCGCTCTGGTTGCAGACAATTCCCCCATCAGCAACACAGGTATCCTTTTTAAAAACACCCTCTTTGACGAAAACGCTTCCTGCCACTTTGCCATAGGAAATGCCTACAGCGAAAATATAAAAGGAGGAGCGGACTTTTCAGACGAAGACAAGAAAAAAATAGGAATGAACAATTCTATTATACACGTAGACTTCATGGTCGGAGGCCCCGAACTTTCTGTTATAGGCGTTAAAAAAGACGGAACCCAAGTCGAAATCCTAAAAAACGGAAACTGGGCAATATAATTGAAAAGTGCGAACGCCGGAAATTACGAATGTTGAACTTCGAACTTTAGCATTCGTACCTCGCACTTCGTCATTCGCACTTTGTCCTTCTCACTTCGCACTTCCCACCTCGTCATTTCTACTTTTTTCCTGAAAGCTCAAGATAGATTTGATCGGCTAGGCCGAAGCCGGCGTTTTTAGTCATGCTGCGGCCGAGCTCATCATACATCATGTCTTGGTACATCTTTCCGGCAAAGGATTCATCCCCTGCAAGGGTTTTACCTGACAAGGTGCTCCGCATCGAGTCGAGCATTATTTTTACAAAGTAGGATTCAAACTCAAGGGCCTGCTCGTAAAGCTTACTCGTTCTGTCAATCGAGTATTTTGAGTGAACCGTTTCGCCCGACTTTCCGAAGGAGGAGGCCATACCTTGAATCTCCCTGTGCGTATCGGCCGGAACGGGATTTTCTATCTTCATGGATTTTAAAATATCACCGGGAAGGCGGGTATCAAAGAGCTGTCCCGTTTTTAGGCCTGAGACGGAAGCAGAACTTTCTCCCTGAATATTTGAAATAACGGAAGAAGCTCTTTCGGAACCTCTCAAAGTTTCAAGCATTTGACCAAAATTTTGTTGAGATTTTACGGAAGACGGAATTTCTTTTTTATTTATCAAAGAATTTTTTACGTCTTCCCTTCCCGTTTGATTTATTTGTATTTTGTTTACTTCCATCTTCTGCCCTCCCAAGCCTTAACTAAAAATTATTTTTAAGTCAAACTTATCGTTTTAAACTTACTGCAGTGCCGAGCATATTGTCGCTTGTCTGGATAGCCTTTGAATTGAACTCATAAGCTCTTTGGGCAACAATCATGTTTACCATCTCGCTTACGGTTGAAACGTTTGACATTTCCAAAAACTTGTGCTCGGTTTTTCCGAAGCCGTTAAAACCTGGCCGGCCAGGAATGGCCGCACCTGAGGCAGGGGTCTGCCTAAAAAGGTTTGTACCCTCGGCTGAAAGACCTGCATTATTTTGAAAGCGGTAAAGCTCTATCTGACCTACTTCAATCGGTTCGTCTATGTCGCCGACCTTAACGGTAACACGGCCGTCTCTGCTGACAGTAATCGTATTCTCTCTATACCCTTCTGGGAAGATGATTTCGGGCAAAACGCGCAAACCGTTTGAAGTAACAAGCTGGCGGTCAGCATCTACTTTAAAAGAGCCGTCCCTTGTGTAAGCATAGGTTCCGTCATATTGAAGAACTCTAAAAAAGCCTTCACCCTGAATTGCAATATCGCTTGTTACTCCCGTATTTTGTAAGGAGCCTTGTTCAAATATTCTTTGAGTGGCGGCAAGCCTTGCACCGTGCCCCATCTGAACTCCTACCGGGGTAATTGTATCTTCGGTAGCAGGGGTTCCTGCAGTCTTTACCGTCTGATAGATGAGGTCTTCAAATTCAGCCCTCTGCTTTTTAAAGCCGCTTGTGTTTACGTTTGCCAAGTTGTTTGCAACCGTGTCGATATTTGCCTGCTGAGTGTTCATGCCTGTTGCGGCTGTCCATAAACTTCTAACCATAATTTATCTCCTATCTATCTTTTAACTGCTTCGTTCCACAACTTGGCCATCATCGTATCTTCGGCCTGAATGGATTTTTGATTGGCCTCGTAGGCCCTGTTCACTTCTATCATCCTAACCATTTCGTTTACTACATTTACATTGGAAGCCTCGATAAAGCCCTGAACCACAACGGGACGGGCCGGTCCTTCGGCGGCAATAGCCTTACCGGAAAGAGGCGTGTCCAAATAAAAGCTTGATCCGTTTTTGCTCAAATATCTGTCATTTTCAAATTCAACTATTTTTAAGCGGTCCAAATAAACTGAATCGCTTTCGGGTTCGGTAATGGGGCGTACATGGATTTGTCCGTCTTGGTTAATCTTATATTCCATGTCCTGTAAAAAGATGCGTCCGTTTTCTCCAATAACCGGATAGCCTTCCTTGGTCATAAGATAGCCTTCAACACCGACCATGAAGTTTCCGTTGCGGGTATACTTTTCGCCGTAAGGTGTTTCAACGGCAAAAAAGCCCTGCCCTTCCAAGGCCAAATCAGCCGGAGAACTTGTCTGTTTTAAAGAACCTTGTTCAAACTCGGTAAAAATCTCGTTGGTTTCAACACCGAGCCCAAGTTTTCCTATAATAGGAGCTATGTCGGTCGAACCGAAAGGATTCTTTATAACTCCGTCATCGTTCAGCCTTCTTAAAAGCAATTCGGGAAAAGACTTTTGAACTGAAACATCTCTTTTAAAACTGGTTGTATCCAAATTAGCCAAATTATTTGAAATAACATCCAACTGACGCTGCTGTGCAAGCATTCCGCTCGCCGCAGTATACCAACCTCTTACCATATAACCACCTCTATAAAAACTTTTTGCAAGGATTATCATAGCCTTACGGCTATGTTCTGTAAGGAACTTTTTTATCGTATCCGCTAAAGCGGATAGCGAATAAAATCCTGAAAAAAGTTTTTTCAAGTAGTTTTGCTATGCAAAACTACATACAATATCACGATGTTTTGTGCAAAGCACAAAACTCGTAGATGAACAGTGAGGCCGAATTTCTGCCGAACTGTTCATCATACCTCTTGTATGATTTTCGGCATATTGAAATTTTCTTTTAGAAAATATTTATTTAAAAAAATCACAACTTTTTTCTTAAGTCTTTTTTTAGTTCTCCGATAAATGAACTAAGCACAGCTTAAATTTTAATGTGCTTCCGTCTTCTGCGGAATGACAGAGGATCCGGAAATGACATATCGGCAGGGATGCCGCGGGAATTAATAATTGCCGAAAATCACCAAAGGAGTAGGAATATGATCATTAATCACAACATGAGCGCTATGTTTTCACAGAGGACATTGGGTCACACCAATTTAATGAACCAAAAAAACATAGAAAAACTTTCTTCAGGTTTACGTATTAACCGAGCGGGCGATGATGCATCCGGTTTGGCAGTATCCGAAAAAATGAGAAGCCAGATTCGCGGTTTGAACCAAGCAAGTGCCAACGCACAAAACGGCATTTCGTTTATTCAAGTTGCAGAAGCTTTCCTTCAGGAAACCACAGATGTTATTCAGAGAATCCGCGAACTCAGCGTTCAGTCTTCCAACGGTATTTACTCGGCAGAAGACCGCTTGTACATTCAGGTTGAAGTATCTCAGCTCATCGCTGAAGTAGACCGAATTGCAAGCCATGCACAGTTCAACGGTATGAATATGCTTACCGGAAGATTTGCTCGAGAAACCGGAGAAAACACCGTTACTGCTTCTATGTGGTTCCACATCGGTGCCAACATGGATCAGAGAACAAGGGCTTACATTGGAACAATGACAGCTAAGGCTCTCGGCGTTCGCAATATCGGAGATGAAACGATTATGACTATCGAGACACCCGAAAAAGCCAACCGCGCTATCGGTACCCTTGATGAAGCCATCAAGAAAATCAACAAACAAAGAGCTGACCTTGGTGCATACCAGAACAGACTTGAGCTCACTGTTGTAGGTATCAATATCGCAGCAGAAAACCTCCAAGCCTCCGAATCACGAATCCGTGACGTAGACATGGCTAAGGAGATGGTAGATTATACCAAAAACCAGATTCTCACACAGTCCGGTACAGCAATGCTTGCACAGGCAAATCAGGCAACTCAAAGTGTCATGACCTTGTTAAGGTAAGCTGTAAACAGTTTGACGGAAAAGCGGTTCTGAAAAAGAACCGCTTTTTTATTTGTCTGTCATTTTTAGGCCTTTGGGAAGCCGTGCTTTTCGCCCCAACCGAAGGGATCAAGCCTCCACTCGGCCAAGCTCTTTTTATTCTCTTCGCTTATATAGTTTTGCTTTACGGCCTCATCCAGCATAATATCGTAGTTTAAAATAGTAACCGGAATACAAGGAGGATTCAGCCCGGCAAAGGCTTTTTCGGCTTCTGCAAATCCGTAAGAAAAGATGGCAAAACAAAAGGGAACCTTTCCGTTTGCATTGCGCACAGCCTCAACGGCCTTTATGGAGCTTCCCCCTGTCGAAATTAAATCTTCGACCACAAGGACTCCGGCACCCTTATAATCGGGATCGGCACCCAAGCCCTCGATTTGATTTTTTAAACCGTGATCTTTTCCGCCTGAGCGCACATAGGAAACGCTTTTTTGTAAGATGTCGCCTAAGCTTACGGAATGAGGGATGCCGGCAGTAGCAGTTCCTGCAAGCCATTCGGGATCAAAGTCAACAGCTTTTAAGAGTTCTGCAAAGGCTTCGGCTATAGCGCGGCGCATTTCAGGCTTGGCCAAAAAGCGGCGGTTGTCGTTATAAATGGGCATCCTGTATCCTGAAGCCCAAGTAAAAGGGTCATTAGGCGAAAGTTTTAGGGCTCCTAACTCAAATGCCGTTTTAGCAAGAAGGGACCCGTATTTTGTTTGAACCTCTTTAATTTTTTGTTCATCTTTGTGCATAAAATTTTCCTTTAAATGGTCTTATAGTATTCGTAAATTGCCTGCGTTCCTTTTTCGGCATAGCCTTCTTCATTCATCTTGTTAAAGAAATTTTGTGCAAGTTCCAAAACGGGAATGTGAAGTTTGAGTTCTTTTGCAACATTTAAGGTTATGTTTAAATCCTTTAAAAAGTGTTTAATGTAAAAGCCGGGAGCAAAGTCCTTTTGAAGCATCTTAGGCCCGTTGTTTAAAATCTGCCAGCTTCCGGCAGCTCCGCCTCCGATAGCCGAAAGCATTTTTTGAGGATCAAGGCCTGCGGCTTCTGCATAGCAGACGGCTTCGACCGCACCGAAAAGGTTTGCGGCTACGGCTATTTGGTTTGCCATCTTGGTGTGCTGCCCTGCCCCGGCACTGCCCTGCAATGCCCAAGTTTTTCCCATACAGGCAAAGAAAGGATCCAGCTCTTTAAAGGCAGATTCATCCCCTCCGGCCATAATCGAAAGGGTTCCGTTTTTAGCCCCTATGTCTCCGCCCGAAACGGGAGCATCAACGGAAAAACATTCTTTTTTCTTTGCCTCATCGTAAATCTTTTTTGCCAAGATCGGACTTGAAGTTGTCATATCTACAAAGATTGTTCCGGGCTTTGCAGTGTTTAATAAACCCTTTTCTCCGAAATATGTTTGTTCAACATCTTGCGGATAGCCGACAATGGTAAAGATAATTTTACAATTCGGCGCAAGACTTGCCGGGTCATCATACCAAAGTGCACCCTTTGAAAGAATCTCTTCGGCAGATTTTTTTGTGCGCGTAAAAACGTGCATCTTAGCTCCGGCCGATCTTAATCGTTCGGCCATGCTTTTTCCCATAACACCGAGGCCTATAAAGCCTACATCACAATTTTCTACTTTCATAATTCTCCTTATATAAAAAATTTTTGCAGGAAGCTGCAACTTCCGATTTATCAAATCTATTTTTTCTTATAGCAAATCCAATAAAAAGTTCCGACAAAAAAGGCTCCGCCTATTATGTTTCCTAGAGTAACGGGTATTAAATTCTTTACAAAAAAATTAAGCCAATTTAAACTCGCAATAGCCTCAGCTGAAAGTCCTGATGCAGAAACATAGGCCGGCACGTTTTTCGATAAAATCCCGGCGGGAATATAGTACATGTTTGCAACACTGTGCTCAAAACCCGAAGTTATAAAAAGCCAAATCGGAAAAAAAGAGGCAAGCAGTTTTCCTGTCATATCCTTAGCCCCATAACAAAGCCAGACGGCAAGACAAACCAGCCAGTTACACATAATGCCTAAAAAAACAGCCTGAGCAAACGAAAGAGAAACCTTCCCGTAAGCGATTTTTATTGTAATCCCTCCCAAAAGGCTTCCGCCGCTTGAAAGCTGTCCGCTCTTTACGATTAAAAAGGCAAGAAAAACAGAGCCGATAAAATTCCCGATATAAACTGCAAGCCAGTTTTTCAGCATCGCAGAAAGTTTTACCCTTTTTTCTAAAACGCCGGCAATTATCAAGTTATTCCCTGTAAAAAGTTCAGCCCCTGCAAGGAGGACAAGCATAAGCCCCACAGGAAAGATAAGGCCTGCAACAAATTTACCAAGGCCGTAAGTTTCAGGCTTGGCAAAGAGTCCGAAGGCTGCCATATTAGAGCCTTCCGAAGCAAAGGCAATAAAAACACCTGCCAAAAAACCTAAGCAAAGCAGCTTCCACACAGGGGTTGAAGCCTTTGCAATACCCTTTTGCACAGTAACTTCCAAGATCTCAGCCGGATCACAATACATTTTTTCAGACATACACTCCCCTCCATAAGCCGATTATATCATAGAACAGCTTATTTTTCAATTATCAATACCAATTTTAGTGTCTTGACATCTTTTTTGTAAAAGTATAGACTTACTCTAAATTACGATTTCGGTCTTGGTGCCTTTTTTTAATAAAGTGGTGAAAAGGGAATCAGGTGTGAATCCTGAGCAGTCCGGCTGACGTAAGTGAGAGAGTTGTTTTTCAAGCATGCCACTGGTATTATTCCGGGAAGGCGAAAATCAATGATGACCTCCGAGCCGTAAGACCTGCCAATGACTATGAGGGTAAGATGTAAGTTTTACCCGTGCAGCACTCTGCTTGGACTCAAGAGTTGCAGCAAAATTTATCGTGTTAATCATATTTGTTTCCTCTATTGCTCCTTAGGCTCTTAGTGAAGATTTTGTCAAGTTTTTCTTCGTTTTAGCCTTGAGTACATCCGATTGATACCCTTGGGTGTACATTTTGAGGAAATCGGAACCCTTTGCGGACCGAAATCGTTTTCTTTTTTTAGCTGAAATTCAAACTTTTCCACCTAAATAACTTTCACAAACAAGGCTTTTAATGTATAATTCCTAATAAACTTTTTTCGCAAATTGATTCGCTATCCGCTTTAGCGGATACGATGAAAAATTTCCTTGCAGAACAGAGCCGTAAGGCTCTGATATTTACTGCAAAAAGTTTTTATGGGAGAATATTTATGGCGGGCACATACCAAAAACTTTTGAACACAATAAAGGAAGCCGCAAAAACAGCCGGTCTTACCGAGAACGATTATATATCTCTTTTAAACCCCGAAAGAGAAATACATGTTTCGATTCCGGTAAAAATGGATAACGGGAGTATAAAAGTATTCAACGGCTACAGGGTTCAACATTCTACACTACGCGGCCCTGCAAAGGGAGGAATAAGATTTCATCAAGATGTAAATATTGATGAAGTGCGCTCTCTTGCCGCATGGATGACCTTTAAATGTGCCGTCGCCGACATTCCCTACGGAGGCGGTAAGGGAGGCATCTGCGTAAACCCTTCAAATCTTTCCGAACCGGAACTTGAAAAACTGACAAGGGGCTACACAAATCGCATTGCGGCTTTTATAGGCCCCAAAAAAGATATACCGGCCCCGGATGTGGGAACAAATGCAAAAATTATGTCTTGGATAGTCGATACCTACAGCAGCTATGCAGGGGAGTTCACCCCCGCAGTCGTTACAGGAAAACCTCTTCCTCTCGGCGGCTCGAAAGGAAGAGTAGAAGCCACAGGCCGAGGAGTTCTTTTTGCAGCAAGGGAAATTTTAAAAAAACTTAATAAAAACTTAAAAGACCAAAGTGTAGTCATTCAAGGTCTTGGAAATGTCGGCGGAGTTACAGCAGATCTTTTTTATAAAGACGGAGCCAAGGTAATCGCAGTAAGCGATGTAAGCGGAGCTGTCTCCAGCGAAAAAGGCTTAGACATTCCTAAACTTTTAAAACACAAAAAGGAAGGAAAAAGGCTTGATTCTTTTGAAGGCGATTTTAAAAGAATAACCAATGAAGAACTTTTAGAACTTAAAGCCGATATTTTGGTTCCGGCAGCCCTCGAAAATCAGATAAGCGAAAAAAATGCTCGCAATATTAAGGCCTATATAATAATTGAAGCCGCAAACGGCCCTGTAACTCCGGAAGCCGATGAAATTCTCGAAAAAAAGAATATTATCTGCGTCCCCGATGTTCTTGCCAACGCGGGAGGGGTAATTGTATCATACTTTGAATGGGTGCAAAACCTGCAAGGGCTTTACTGGACCGAAGAAGAAGTGAACAACCGGCTGGAAAACAAAATGATTGAAGCTTTTAGACTGGTATGGGATGTAAAAGAAACTTATAAAGTAAGCTTAAGAAAGGCAGCCTATATTAAGGCCTTAAAGGAACTTGTAGAAACCCAAAAGGCCTTAAATATAATTTAAAGCTTATCTATCAGCATTGAACACTTACCCGACGGAATAGGCAGGGTCTTTTTCTTTTCGTTTAGGATATTTATGGTAAAATAATAAAGCTTTTCGCTTTCCATGTGTATTTCCCAGCCTCTTTGGCTCTTAGAAGAAAGAATGGTAATCAAGTTCCGCTTAAGGCTTAAGTTTTCTATACCCATTACTTCAAGATTAGGAACAGTCCAGTTTACAGTCTTACGCGGAAGACTTATCGAAAGCCCGATAACGTTTTCGATCATCAAGCTGATTGTAGAAAGCCCTACCCCCAACAGATATTGTTTACGCGGAAAGGCCGGTTTTCCCTTCCATTGAGCAGGACCCTCTTTTACGGGAGAATAGGCCTCCCACAAAAAACCCTGTTTTTTGGAATTTCCTGCAGGCGAAAGGGTTTCAAGCACATAGTAAAGGTGTCTTATAACACATTCCCGCGCTATCTCCCAGCGGTTGTATTTTTCAAGGCCCTTTACGACCACAAAATTCAAAATAGGAAATACACTGCCGCATGCGCCGTTACCCGTCTCATCATATTCAGGCTCATCGGCAGCAAGGCTTGGAAAAGGATGATCCACACCGAAGGTTTTCGGATTAGATAGATGATCCACCAAAAGAGCCGCCTTATCCTCATTGGGAATTTCTGCAAGCATTGGCCAAAAGCCGGCAATGGTCTTTTTCTTTATTTGATTGCCTTCAGAATCAAGGTCATAATAAAAACCGTCTTCTTCATTCCACATCATGGAGTTGATTCTGGTTTTTATCGTAAAATACATCCTCTTATACTGAAAGTCTATTTCTTTATCGTTTAGTATATCCCCCAAAGCTGACATATAAAGAGCATTGACTGCAAGAGCCGAATTAAAATCCGTCAAAAAAAACGATTCTTTTCGGGGCGCATTGGGCATGTTAACCGTTTCGAGAGGACTTTTGTACAAGCCGTTATCGGCCTTAAACATCTTCTCAATCCAGTCCATATACTTAATCAAAACAGGCATAATATCTTTTACCCGCTTTTTGTTTCCTGTTTTATGATAAATATTGTATTCGGCCCAGGCAAATAAGGGCATTCCCAATCCTTCAGGATTGTCTCTTTTTAAAACAGGTTCCTTGGTATCGAAATTATATCTATTACGTATAGCTCCGTTTTCTTCCTGCCGCTCATAAAAAAAGTCAAGGGCAGAATTCGGCGTATAATTCTTATTGGAATAAACAAAAAAGAAAGAGGAAAATATTGTTTCATATTGGTTCAAAAAATTACCGTCCGGCTCGGGATAAATAAAAAAACCATCGGTAGCCTGTTTACCATCTCCTATTGAATGCCAAAAATCATGCACCAAAGTCCATGTTCTATCATAAATATCCACGAAATCTTGATCGTAAAAATGAACACGCGGAAAATCTCTTTTATTCACCTTAACTCCTTATTTTTTTTGCAAGACAATATATAGTATACCATATTTTTGCAAAAAAGGGTAGTTTTTTAACAATATTTATAAAAAAACTTTTAAAGTGGAGATAGTCTATCAGTCTTATTCGTTACCTGATCCGGACAAACCCTCATCACCCGTATCGGAAGAAGCATTTTCCGCATTAACTGAACCTTCGCCGCTTTCGGCAGCTGCGGCCTCCCCTTGAACGGAAGGTGTAACGGGCACCGGAGCCGGCTGAGGCGGACGTCCTAAAAAGAGAATAACATCTTCATCGTCCTTTTTATGCTTTAGTTTTAATAAAAGGGTTCTAGTTCTTTCATCATAAACATAGCCGGACGAATTATAAATCTCAAATCTGGGATCCGATCTAAAATCGATTCCGTGAATCTGAATCCTGTAAAAAGGTCTTACACCTCTTATAATAAGGTGGTGGCTGTCGCCGGTTTTAGCGGAAATTCTAAAACTGAATATTTTTGAATCATTTTTTAAAACATTTACAGCCCTTGCGGATGTCCAAGCCCAAATGCCGGGCTCTGCTTTTAAAGCCAATGACTCTGCATGAGGATAGTTCGGGTTATCCCGAACGGCGGCCGGATAAAGTTTTTCTGCATGTAGGATTAGGGTATCGTTTGCCATAAGCCCCAATTTTTTTGCCTTATCTCCCTGAATATCAAAGACGGCCGGTAAACTGGGTGAGCCTCCTCCAAGTAAAAAGATAGAGGAATAAAGAGCTCGGCCTACAGCCTTCCACGATGATTTTTCGGGATATGAACTTCCGTAACGCATTAAAATTGCGGCTGTCTGCAATGTTTTTTCGGTATCGATAGTCTTTGAATCCGAAGAAATATATAAACCGTCATCAATCGAAAACAAAGACGATTTTAATACGGCTTCATATTTTTCGGAATTTTCCATGAAGAGATTTTGTTTATTCGGAAAATAAACGGCATAATCCATTGCAGCTTCCAACAAACCTGCAGCAAAAAAGGAGTTTAAGGCATCCTGATTTGTATTGGCAGCTATTTTCTCCAATGCAGGAATCAAATTTGCTCTTGAATTATTTATTAAAAAAGGAATAAGGCCTTCGTTTGAAAAAACGGAAATATCGGATTTTGCTGCGGCAGAGCCGATATCCGATAACATTCTTCTTTGGTATGCAGCGAGGCTCTTTTCGTTTTGAGCAAGATTATCATAAAAGGGACTTGATATATAAGTTCTTTTTTCTTTAGGCAAAAGAGAAGCCGGAGCATAAGCAAGGGCTTTTGAATATTCGCCTTTAAAAGCCCGTTCGGCTATATATGCGGTCAAAAGCTCTTCATTATAATTCCTTGCAGAAATTACATTCGAAAAATAATCCAAGGCTTTCTCTCTAAATAATTTTTTGGTTTTATCGTACTCTTCTTCACTTGCAATGTGAATACGCGGGATAGAATCAAAATCCAAACTTTGGGATTGAATATAGGTTTCATAAAAGGCCGTTTTCTTTGCACCGGAAAGCACAAGATGAGGCTGTTCCGAAGTGTCGTCGGAATTTCCAAACCCATAACCTCCTCTAAAAACAAAACGGTTCTTTCCGTACCTTAAAAATATCTGATCATCCTGCCTTTCAAGACGAGCCGATTGAGTGAGTTTCCACGGAAAATACACTGTCTCGATATCGGAAGGCATCGAAACCGAAATTTTTACGGTGTCGGCGGTTTCTGAAGTATACGAGGTAAAATCTATTGAAACACTGTTAGAACAAACAACACCGAAAGAATCTTCCGTTTTTTTATATTCCAAAACCTTTAAAGCAATATCTTCATTATTGGCTGTTTTTGCAATAACGGGAGTTTGATCGGTAATATAAAAATCCAAACCGTTTGAAACAATATGAAGGGGCAAAAGCGGCGTTCTGTTTCCGCCCTCGTCAAGCTCGTCCCTTCCCGAAACGCTCATGGCTCCTATTGTATAATAAAAAGTCTTTCCAATAGTAAACTGAATTACAAAAATGCCGAAAATAATTAGTATATACAATATAGTTAATGCAATTATCCTACTTGATTTGTGCTTCATAATGTTATAGTTTATATAAAGTAAAGAATAATTGCAATACTTATAAGGAGTTATTATGAAAATAACCAGGCAAATTTTTATCTGTTTTAGCTTTTTAATTGTTTTTCCGCTGTTTTTTTCGTGTACAACATCCAAAAAAACGGCTGAAGAACCCGTAATCGAAAAACCTAAAAAAACCGTAAAAAAAGCAAAAAAAACGCCGCGGGAAGAATTTAAGGATAAGCTTACAAAACTTTTAAACAAACAGGATTTTGAAGGTATTTTAAAACTGATAGATGAATCCGATCCGGAACTAACCAAGGATTTTAAAATACAGCATATAAAACTTTCCATACTCATTTCGATGAGAAAAACAAAGGAAGCGGAAAGTTTTGCCGAAGAGCTTGCGAAGACTCATCCCAATAATACCGACATCCTTTATGCTCAAGCCATGTTGGCTCAATCAAGAAATGACTTCAAAAAGAAAGAGCAATATTTGAAAAAAATATTGGCAATAAACCCGAAAAATGCGCAAGCCCTGACAGAACAAGGCTTGGATTTTTATTCCGCTAAAAGATATAATGATGCAAGAAGAAAATTCATAGATGCCTATAAGGCAGATCCTAAATGTACGGATGCCCTAATAGGCTTGGGCAGAATAAACTATCTTGAAAATAAACTTGAACAAGCCGAAAAAAATTTGACGGCAGTTCTTGAACAAGATCCCAATAACACAACAGCCCTTGCGGAACTTGCCCGTATAAAATCGGAAACAAACAGAATGTATCAAGCCCTAAAGGACATAAACAAGGCCGCAGAACTTGAACCGAACAATCCCAGCCATTGGAACGACCTAGGCTCCTACAATCTTACAATAGGCCGAAAAGAAGAAGCAAAAAAAGCTTACAGCAAGGTCATAGAACTAACCCCGGATTCCTACATAGCCTACATCTACAGAGCCGGAATAAACGATGAGCTGGGATATAAGGAAGAAGCCCTTAATGACTACATAAAGGTGTGCAACCTTTATCCGCCATATTATTTTGCATTGGAAGGAGCAGGCATCTTATTTTGGGAAAAGGAAGATTGGGAAAATGCAGGCACGGCCTTTTTAAAGGCTTTAAATAAGGCTCCTGCTTCTTATCAATATGCTCTTTTATATGCAACGGCTTTATATAAACAAAACAAAAAACCGGATGCAAAAAAATTCATGCAAAACTATATAAAAACAATCAACCGTACTGAAAAAGAAAACGAATACTTTTTGTGTCGGCTGTTTATAGATTTAACCGGAGATAGCGAGCTTATAAATAGAGCCTCCATCGAAACCGATCTTGTAAAAAAAGGAAGAATGTTTTTTTATCTTGGAGAATTCTATACTTTAAACAAAAAAGATGCGCTTGCAGAAAAATGCTATGTTCAAGTACTTTCGATAGAAAATCCTGCATTTTTTGAATACCGCTTTGCAAAAAAAGCCATGGATCAATTTAACTCGAAATCGGGAAAATAGATTCAAAAAGATGTTAAAAGAAGAAAAAGCTGAGGTACGAAAACAAATAAAAGATTATTTTAAAAGTACCTCAGGCAAAAATATAATACAAATAACCGAAGATCTCCAAAATTCCGAAGATTACTGCAAGAGTTTTTTGAACAAGATACCAAAATACGGCAAAGCTAAAACAATCTTCGCTTATCACCCAATAAGCGAGGAATTTCCTACACTCGGACTTTTAAGGCAGGCTGCAAAGGATAAAAAAACTATAGGCCTCCCCCTCGTTTCGGGAAAGGACTTGATCTTTAAAAAAATGATATTCAGAAACGGAAAAATCGAACCTGTCGAAACGGGGGCATTCGGTATTATGGAGCCGTCCAAAGAAGCCTTAAACCTCTTTCCTCAAACGGAAAAAGAAAAAGCCGAATCTCCTTTGGAGCTTCCCCTTTTAATTTTGGTACCCGGAAGGGCTTTTTCAAAAAACGGAGAGAGGATGGGCCGAGGGGGCGGATTTTATGACAGATTCTTTGAAAAACTTTTCAAAAACATTAAAAAAGAAGACGTAAGCCTTGCAGGACTTTGTTTTTCGGGACAAATCTTGGATAAAATCCCCATGGGAGAATTCGACTATTCTGTAGATGCGGTAATAACCGAATCGGATATCTTTATAAAAGAAAAAACCTAAAAAAATTCCTATTTTCTATTGACATTTTATAAGAAATAGTGTAATATCCTAAAACTTCCTATTGGAAGCATTCCCCTGTAGCTCAGTAGGCAGAGCAAGTGGCTGTTAACCACTGGGTCCGTGGTTCGAACCCGCGCGGGGGAGCTATTTGAATGACGGCTGACCTTTTAGGTCAGCTGATTTTTTAAAGGTAGGTACGATATGTCAAGAGTATGTGAAATTTGCGGAAAAGGCTCAATGTCAGGTAACTCGGTAAGTAAGTCAAAAATTCACACAAAAAGAGTTTGGAAGCCCAATCTTGTAAATGTAAAAACAGAAATCGGCGGTAGAACTCTAACCATTAAAATGTGTTCTAGATGCTTAAAAAGCGATTACGTTACAAAAAAAGTTTAGTTTTTTCTTAATTTACTCCTTTTTATTTACATTTCGAGTTCGCTGAAAGGTGAGCTCGATTTTTTTTAATCCTATCTAATATCTTTCACTTAAAGAATATACCCTCATTTGAAGGATTTTGCCTTCATTTTTTGCACGAATACATTCGTTTTCAATTTCTGCATCGAACCACATATAACCGAACATAGGATCATCAAGGTATTTTTGATGCTTCATATTTAGCCAAGCCGGAAAACAAATCCATTTCCATGCCATAACATCGATTGTATTTTTATAGAATGAAGGAATCATTAAGGCAGCTTCATGCGCTATTTTTTCAATCTCACGGTTTACTGCGGCTTTTTCGGCATAGGTTAAAGAATTTTTTTCATACTTTTCTAAAAGAGCATCCATTTCAGGATTTGAATAACCGAAAAAATTATTAAAAATTTTTGATTCGGCAAATGAAGAATGAAAAAGACTGTAATTATCGGGTATGCGGTAAGAATTAAGAGTGCCCCACCAAGCCTGATAGTCCCTGTTTGAAACATTATCCAATAGTTTTCCGCCCATCAATCTAAACTCAAGCCTTACACCCGCAGTCAAAGCCTTGGCATACAAAAAACCGAAAGCTTCATACAACAAAGGATCATCATATAAGATAACAAAGCTCAATTCATTTCCTGCAGAATTTACCAAAATCCCCGAAGGATTTATCTTATCATAGCCGGCTTTTGCAAATAAAGCCCTTGCTTTAATAGGATCAAAAGGAGGCTTTTTTATGTCAAAATTATTAAATTCCGCATTTCCCCATGCCTGTCCTGTTCCGATTGTGTGAAGCCTTACTTGTTTATCTGCATAGACGCCGTCAATCATTCCTTCAATATCGATAGCGTAGTAAAGTCCCTTTCGTACAAATTCACTGTCGAGAGGAGGAGCCTGAGTATTAAAAAACAAGCCCGTCGGCCCTTGAACAGGAACATGACAGCCTCGCCACAGATTTATAAAACCGTTTTGTACATCTGCAGAAGCCTCAGCTTTAGCCCATTCTCCCTGATCATCTATATGAATTATATCGAATAAACCTCTGGCAAATTTTGTAAAAGCAGGCCGTTTATCTCCGGTAATTATTCTGTAAAAAATCTCATCAAAATTAGCAACAGCCTTAAAATGAGGATAAGAAGAAGCCCACCAATTTTCTATTTTTGTAAAATGAAGACCATTATTATAATCAAAATCCGACAAAATATAGGGCCCGGTTGTCGGCTCGGCAATGCGGTTATATTTTGCTATCCAATCATCGGGAACGGTTCCGTTATAAAAATGTGAGGCTATGGGCTTAAAATTAGTTATATCCAAAAGTTCTTCTTCGGTGTAAACCTGATTATCAAGAGACTTAACGGATAAACAAAAATCGTTTATTTTTTTTACTTCAAGATTATTATGTTTTCTGTTTTTTACGGGGTCGACTATTTTTTTTGATTTACAGAATTCGTTTGCAAAAAGCCAATCATCAGCCGTACAAGGAACTCCGTCAGACCATAGCATGGTTTCATTCAGCTTATAGTAAACGGTTTTAGAAGGCAGATCTACTGACCAGCAAACTGCCGAACACGGCATAAATTCAAAGGTTTCAAATGAAGTCCACAAAAAAGGCATCTGAGTGTTAAAAAGTTTTACGCAAAGCTCATCGGCTCCCGGCCCCATGTAGCGGAAGGTGTTCGGTATGTCTCCCAAAAATCCGTAATAAATTCCGCCTTTTTTTAAGGCTTTAGAAGAAAGATCTTTTGGATAGGATGTATACCATTTTAAATGAGAAGGAGTACCTTCCGCTTTAAAATTTTCAACCTGAACAGGAGGAGCAGAAAAATCCGGAATGTTTTGCATTTCTTCTTTCAATAGCGCATCATACGCATCGGAAGCAGGCTGATCAAGATAAGAAATTTCCTGCGGACGGCATGAAATCAAAACAAAGACGCATAGTATACAAAATAAAAAACGGTTGATTTTCAAATTTTACTACCTAAGATTAAAGGTGCCGTAGAAGGCACCTTTATAAAAGACTTAAACTAAGTGACAGGCACACATGTGTCCATCTGCAACTTCTCTTAAAACAGGTTTTTCGACCGAACACTTATCGATCTTTTTAGAGCAGTTTAAATGGAACGGACAGCCGGTAGGAAGATTAATCGGTGAAGGTATTTCACCCGTAAAAGGAATTCTTCTGCGGCGGTTATCAGGGTCTGTATCGGGGATAGCAGCTATCAAGGCCTGAGTATAAGGATGCAAAGGCTCTTTATATATATCTACAGAGGGAGCCATCTCCATGATAGACCCCAGATACATAACTGCAACCCTGTCGGACATGTGCTTAACAACGTTCAAACCATGAGAGATGAACAAAAGGGTTAAATTTCTTTCTTTTTGCATGTCCAATAAAAGGTTTAATACCTGTGACTGAACCGAAACGTCAAGAGCACTTACAGGCTCATCACATACTACTACCTCAGGATCCAAAACGAGAGCTCGGGCAATAGCAATACGCTGACGCTGTCCGCCTGAAAATTCGTGAGGATATCGGTAATAGGCATCTTCGGGAAGACCTACATATTTTAAAAGTCCCATTACTTTATCTTTTCTTTCGTTCGGAGACATTTTAGTTTGAATGAGAAGGGGTTCTTCGATAATATATCCTACGTTCATTCGGGAGTTCATGGAATCGGCAGGGTCTTGGAAGATCATTTGAACGTTTCGTCTAACATCCCGCAATTTTCTTTCAGGCAAACTTTCGATACTGCGGCCCTTATAAAGAACTTTCCCGGACGTAGGTTTGTAAAGGCGCATCATGGCACGGCAAAGGGTACTCTTGCCGCAGCCGGTCTCGCCTACAAGACCGAGCGTTTCACCTTGATATACTTTAATATTTACGCCGTTTAGAGCATGAACAACATTTTTAGTATATTTTCCTTGAGAAAATTCTTGAACTAAATCAACTGCTTCAAAAATAGGTTGTCTTTCAGCCATTAGTCTAACTCCTTTGCCCTAAAGCATCTGATAAAGTGTCCGGGCTCAAATTCCTCAAGCTGAGGAGTATTTGATCGGCAGTAATCGGTTGCATAAGAGCATCGTTCTGCAAAACGGCAGGTGGCAGGATAGGCCCTCGGAGAAGGTACTGCACCCCTGATATATGGTAAATGCGTCTTAGGCTCGGAGTCCATCTTGGGCATAGACGCTATTAATCCTCTTGTGTAAGGATGACGCGGGTTTTTAAAAATAGTATTGACATCGGCGGTTTCAACAATTTGTCCCGCATACATAACCGCAACAGTATCACTAACTTCTGCAACAACACCCATATCATGCGTGATGTACAGAACGCTCATATTATTTTTTTCTTGTAAAGCTTTTATCAAAGCCAAAATCTGAGCTTGAACGGTAACGTCCAAAGCTGTGGTAGGTTCATCTGCAATAAGCAGTTTAGGATGCCCGGCAAGAGCCATGGCTATCATAACACGCTGTCTCATTCCTCCTGAAAGTTGGAACGGATAGTTTTTTAAACGCTGTTCAGCTGACGGCATTTCTACATCTTTTAAAACTTCTAATGCGTATTTTTTTCTTTCGTCCTTTTGAATATCAGAACGATGAAGTTCAAAAACTTCTCCAATTTGCTTTTCAACAACGTGCACAGGGTTTAAAGCCGTCATGGGTTCTTGAAAGATCATTGCAATTTCTGCACCGCGTTTTTTGTACATTTCATCAATAGGCAGATCTAAGATATTTTGTCCTTCAAAAAGTATTTTTCCATTAGTAACAATCCCGTACGGCTGAGGCAAAATGCGCATAACCGAAGAAGCGGTTACACTTTTTCCGCAACCTGATTCCCCAACAAGAGAAAGCGTTTTTCCGCGTTCAAGTTTAAGCGAAACTTTGTCTATTACCTCCATAGGCTCACCTTGCCCGCTTTTAAACGCTACGGAAAGGTTTTCAATGACAAGAAGGTCTTCTCCACTCATATATTACAACTCCAAAACAGACAAGGCCGTAAAGCCGTCGCCTTAAAATTTCTTAAAAAGTAAACTGCAGCACTTCAAGCGGTTTTACCGTCTGAAGTGCTGCTTTTTTTAACCGTATAAAAACAAAGTTTTTACTTAACGGTTAGGCTTTATTTTATTCTCCGACATAACGGGTAGAAGGAGTCCAAACTCTGGGTTCAAAGGTTTTTCCTTCGGCCTTTGCTTTCATAACTTCTTCTTTTATGTCTTCGTCAATCCACATATAACCGGTGTATTTAAAATAATCATCGGTTATATTGAATTTTCTGTTACCCCACCAAGGAAGTTTTACCCACTTCCATGTAGCACATCGATAGAAGTCGATGTAGGTACCGGGAACAATTAAGGCTTCATCATGAACGATTTGTTCAATCTTTCTGTTATTTTCTGCCTTTTCTGCAAGAGTAGGTCCGCTGCGGTCAACATCCAAAAGTTTTTCCATCTCAGGGCTCCACCAGCCGAATGTATTATTTGTACTTACTTTATCGGCATTGGCTTTACCAAAGAACTGCCAGGGTGAAGGCCATGTTCTGGGAGCATAACCGCCCCAATAAGCTTGATGTTTTTTATTTATAAATGCGTTAAAAGCACCGCTTTCCATAAGCTTAAGTTCAATTTCAACTCCGGCTTTTTTAGCCTGTTCCTTAAGAACAGACAAGCGTTCTGTATGGCCTGCAAAACCGTAAAGGAGCTCAAATGAGAGTCTTTCACCCTTTGCATTTTTTAAGATACCATCGCTTCCAACTTGAGAATAACCGGCTTCTGCCAACATTTTGCGTGCAGTTTCAGGATTAAAATCAGGCTTTCGGATTGTGTGATCATTAAAATCGGTTCCGTAAGCTACCTGACCGTTACACATATTATGCATTCTCTTATAGTCGCCGTACAGGGCCTGGTCGATCATTCCCTGAATATCGATAGCATAGTACATAGCTTGTCGAACTTTTTTATTGCTGAACAACGGATATTTTGTGTTAAAGAACATCCCGGACATACTTGAAGTAGGCAAATAATTACATACCCAGCGGTCTACATAACCTTTGGTAACATTATCATTTGTAGCACCTCTTCTCCAAACATGAGGGAAATTCATATTTAACATATCGATTTCGCCGTTCCAGAAATAGTTTTCAATAATGTCCAATCCGCCTGTAATAACCTTGTATTCAATTTTTTGAATATTAGCTTGGTTTTTTAAATGAGGATAAGAATGTCCCCACCAGTCGGCAACCTTTTCAACAACAATCATTTCGCCTTGAATACATTCGGATTCTTTTACGATGTAAGATCCGTTTGTAGGTTCAATCTTCCAGTTATATTCAATGTACCAATCTTTTTTTAATTCGCCATTGAAGAAATGTTTGGGCCGGGGTTTAAAATCGGTTTGACCGATAAGAATGATTTTTTCCAATTTGTCCGATTCCAAATATTTAACCGAAACACAATAGTCGTTAATCTTTTTAACTTCGAGTTTGCTGTAGTAGTCGTTATACCAAGGGTCATTTAAGTTGGGTGAACACATTACTTCCCAAGCAAAAACCCAGTCATCTGCCGTACAAGGAACGCCATCCGACCACTTCATGTTTTCATTGAGCTTGTAATAAACTGTTTGATTGTCTGCACCGAAAGCCCAGTGTGTAGCAGCAAGGGGTGTAATCTCTTGGGTTTCATTATTTTCTCCAACGAAACCGACATGGGGCCACATAAGATCTCTTGTAGCTAAATTTGATTCGGGACCTGTGTACCTGAAAGTTGTGGGGTACTCATCAGTGTATGTATGAAATGTACCTCCCTTCTTTGTGTTTTTTGACGATAAGTCTTTCGGATAACTTGTTATCCAAACTACTTCCTCGGGCATTCCCTCCACTTTGAGATTCTTGTCCTCAACGGGCGGTGAATTAAAATCGGGTAAACCGGCGGCCGTTTCTTCAGCCATGCTTGCTTCAGCCATGGCGACGGCTCCGCTGCCCTTCATACCGGCACTCTGATTTGCTCCATTGCAAGAAAGAATAAGCATCAAAGCTGCCGACGACAAAAGAAGTAACATAGTTAATTTCTTCAATAATGTCATAAAATTCCCTCCTAATAAAGAATTTATTCTTAGTTTTTTTATATAATTAACCTAAAAGGCTACTTATATACCGTAAATCTGCGCGGGTCAAAAGCATCCCGCAAACCTTCACCTATGAAGGTAATCATTACTAAAACCAACACAAAGCATGTAACTACCGACGATAAAATCCACGGAGCTTCAGCATAGGTTGATGTACCGATGCTCAAAAGTTCACCCCAGCTCGGTGTAGGCGGCTGTAACCCATATCCCAGATAATCAAGAGCCGTCAGCGAGCTTATACCGCCCGAAATAACAAAGGGTAAAGAAGTTACTATCAAAACGATTACGTTGGGCAATATGTGTACAGTAATTATTCTCCAAGTGCTGGCTCCCATAGATCGGGCTGCTAAAATATAATCGCGTTCACGCTCCCGATATGACATAGCCCTCATACTCCATGTTTTACCCGTCCAGTTAAAAGCAATGTTGATTAGAACGAACATGGTAAAAGTAGGCTTAAATATTGATGCCAAAATCATAATCATATACAGATACGGAACACGTTCCCATATTTCGATAACTCTTTGGAAAATGATATCAAAGGTTCCGCCGAAGTATCCCATCGCTATACCGATAATTGTACCGATAAAATAAGTTACTGCAGCAACAAGAAGAGCATAGGACATTGCAATTCTAAATCCGTAGACAAGACGGGCAAAAATATCACGCCCGATTCTGTCGGTTCCCAAAATATGGCCTGTCTTAAATGACGGCGGGAGGGGATGGAACATTTGCCCCTTATCGCCCTTTGCAAATCTTACCGTAAGAATTTGATCTCCGCCGATATCTATTCTGTTATCGTTTGAGCCTATCTTGTGCCATACATAATCGGCAGGATTCACAGATTCGAAAGCCGTAGATTTATTTGCAGCTACGCCTATCCAGTTTTTGGAATTTGAGAAAAAGTCCGACATCGGCTGTTTTGAATCTGCAGAATCTGCAAATTTTATCCAAACATATTGTTTGTCGCCGGTCTTAATGCCGTTTATATCGCTTAAAGGAATCCAAATATAGTCTGTGGGATTATCCATGGGAAGAGCGTCTTTCGGCGATACTGAAATTCCCATAATAGGAGCACCGCGAAAGGTTAAAGCTAAAGGAACCGAAGCAGAATCGGTTTCAAAAGGATTATACGGAACAAAAGGCATTAATACCCAGCCGCGTTTTTGTTCTTTAATGTGTTTTTTAAATTCGCGGTAATTAACTTCAAGCTCATCACCGACTCTAAAGTTAAAATCGTCAGCCAAAAGCACTTTACCGTAAGTGGGGAAATACAATTTTCCGTCAACGTACATAGCCAAAGGCCTGTTTGAAACAAACAATTCTGCAATAAGAGATAAAAGAAAAAGAACTCCGATAAGAACAAAGGAGAATTTTGCTTTTTTTATCTCTGCAAAACGGTCAAGACGTTTTTTCATCAAGGGGTCAATTCTGAATTTATTTCTAAAAGAACCCCAATATTCTTTGACTTTACTTAAAAAAAGATTTTCATTTGTAGTATTTTGCTCTGCCATACTATTCTCCTAACCTTATTCGAGGATCAATCAGTGAAAGTATAAGATCGCTAAGAATATTTCCAAGCAAACTTAATAAAGCAGTCATTACAAGAGAACCCAAAACAATGGGGTAATCTCTGTCAACAATTGCCCTAAAACCTAAAAGACCTATACCGTTTATATTGAATATTTTTTCGATAAGAAATGAACCTGAAAAGAATACCGTAATTAAGCCGCCCAAACCTGCAGCGATAGGGATGATACTGTTTCTAAATGCATGTTTCCACATGGCATCTTTAAAAGTTCTTCCTTTTGCAACAGCCGTCTTTATATAATCCGCAGCCATGTTTTCCATAAGGTTATTTTTCATGTACATGGTTGTAACTGCGAAAGACCCTATTGTATAGGCTATCATGGGCAAGAACATATGCCATACATTATCTGCAATTTTTTGGAAAAAGTTCATATCCATGTAATTTCGCGAAAAGGCTCCGCCTGAAGGGAACCATGGTAACGTAAATGCAAATATCTGTAATAAGATTATAGCAACGATATAACTTGGAAGAGCAAAACCGACAAATATAATAATTGACGTTACGTTATCAAATGCACCTCTGTGTTTTAAAGCTTTTTTTATTCCCAAAGGAATACATATCGCATAAATCAAGACAACGGAAGTTATTCCGAAGCGCAAGGATATGGGAAATCGGCTCACTATCATCTCAAAGACAGGATCATTATATTTAGTGGAACGGCCTAAATCTCCCCGAAGCAAATTTCCGGCCCATTCAACATAAGCTATAGGCCAGGGCTTATCAAAGCCGTAAAAAGCTGCCAGTGCAGCCATGGCTTCTTCATTTAAAGGTTGAGAATCCTGCTTGCTGGCAGCAGTATCTTTATTCTCATTTGCCATCATCCTCTGCATAATTGCCCTTTCAACGGGGCCGCCGGGAACAAATCTGGTTACTGCAAAGACTACCAAAGTTATACCCACAAATGTCGGGATAATCAACAGCAATCTTCGTACGAAATAGTTATTCATTTATAAGCTCCAAAAAAAACCAAAATGCTATAATGTATATATGCTATTACCCAACGTTAAATCACGGAAACTGACAGATGGAAAAGAAGCACATATAAATCATACTCTGCCGCAAAATACCATAAGAAAACGTTTATAGAGTTTAAACCCTTCCTATGAAGCGACTGTGCATTGTACACATTTTAGTTAAAACTGTCAACTTGGTCTAGGGTAAGAAATGTACCTTTTTTGCAAGTTAATATGTTTCCGCAAGAACATTCTCCGCAAATTCCCACTCCGCACATGGTATTCATCTCTAAGGACATAAAAATTTGAGATTTACGCACTCCCAATTTTAAAAGAATTTCTGAAGCGCGCCTCATAAAGATCATGGGCCCTACCAAATAAGCCGCAAAGAATTCCGGGTTTGAGATATTTTCCGTTTTAGAGCGGAGGGGAAGACCGGTATTTTCTTCGATAAGGTCTTTTTGAAACCCGTTTAAAACTCTGCCGGCTACCCCCTTATCGGCTATCTTTTTATATGAACCGCACTCGATAAGAATCTTTTCGATTCCGTTGGGCGTTTTCTTTTGACTTTCTGCAGAGGTTCCTACATAGGTAGAAACTCTTGCTCCCTGCTTTTTTAAGCGTTTTGCAAGAGCCGGAAGGACTGCAATCCCCGTTCCTCCCGCAATTAAAAGGGCATTTTCGGTTTTGGGAGGTTTTATTCCCTTGCCGTAAAGGCCCCGCATATAGATTGTATCTCCCTCTTTCAGCTCAAAAAGAGCCTCGGTAAAGGGGCCGCGTTTTTTTATGATAAGGCTTATAGGATCGGCTTCCGCAAGGGAAAAGGGTTTTTCTCCGGCTCCGGGAATCCATAAAAAGACAAACTGGCCTGCTTCGAATTTACATTTTCCGTTTAGGGTAATGATGTTGATATCTTCACTTTCTTTTTCGATTTTTACGATGGTTTTAGCTTCGTATTCTAAGGCCTTGTTTTTGCGCAAAAGTGCGGAAGTTTTATCGGTTTCTTTACCACGTATGCAGTTTAGAGCATCCGAGGCAAGGTTTTTAAAAAAAGGTTTTAAATCGTCCTGTTCAAGCATACCGCAGGCAGAGCCTACGCCTATTATGTCGGCCCCGGCCTTGACAAGCTCGGCAGCCTGAGCTCCCGTCATAACACCGCCCATTCCGATTATGGGAATTTCTTCTCCGACGGCCTTCCGAATTTGCCCGATACACTCGAGTGCCCTCGGAAATACCCATGAGCCGCTCATTCCGCCCTTTCCTCCCAGTTTATTTTGCAGGATAGGCTTTCCCGAATGGGGCTCAATGTAAACTTTGGGGCCTAGGGTGTTGATTGCGGTTATGCCGTCTGCACCTGCTTCGATTACGGCGGAAGCTATAGCTCCTATATCGTCGACATTGGGGGTTAATTTTACAAAGATAGGAACAGTACAATCCGGCAGAGCCTTTTTTATTGCCCTTACGTATTCGCAAGCAATCTCAGGGTCGCAGCCTATAGAGGCGCCGAAGCCTTTTGCAGCATGGGGACAAGAAAAATTAAGCTCAAAGGTGTCGGCTAATTCTTCAAAACCCTTTACAAGCTTGATAAAATCGTCAGGATTTGAGGCCGAAAGAGAAACATTTAAAATTGCGTTAGTATTCCACGAGGAGCGGAGTTCTTTAAGCTCTTTTACGGCTTGTTCCATTCCGCAATTGCGTAAACCTACGGAATTGCCGAAGCATCCCAATTCGGGCTCACAAAGGATTGGCTCCCTGTTTCCCGGATTGGGCAGCACTTGAAAGCTCTTTGTGGTAACAAGAGCGAAGCCTAATTCGTCTGCACAATATTTTATTAAATTAGGCTTCGTAGAAAGAACTCCCGAAACGGTCGCAAGCAGAGGCTCAGATCTTCCTTCTCTTGCCGCTGCACCGGCATTTTTAATTTTTTGTATTATTTCCGCTTTTTTCATGGCCCCTCCCTCTTAATTTTCTATCGATGGATATTCATATAAAAAACAATACCGACCTGATAAAACTTGACTTGAGTTTTTTTATCGGTATCGAGAACCTTCATTTGATAGAAATCATCCTTGGCTTCATTTTTATATACAGGATAAGTATACCATTGAGCTAAAAGCATTATATTATAGTCTTTTTTAATGTTAAAATTAATAATCGGGCCGAAAGTAGTTAAAAACAGGTCTTCACCCCATTTTTTATTATTGAACCCTTTGGGAGAATTAAAAAGTTTTTTTTCTACATCAATTTTCATTGCAATCAAGTCCAAAAATATGGGCATTTTGTATCCTGCTATGTAGGAACTCATATATTTCCAGCCGTTACGATTTGTCCCGGAATCGGCTTGAAATACCCATGAAGTATCGGACTTCACTCCGCTCATAGCCCTGTAAAGCGCATATTGGTCCGTGCGGAAGATTACATGCGTCCAGTCATTCGGAATGACAGCTCCAATATCGAACTGAAAAGCACCGCCGAAAGAAAAAGAATATATGGCCTTAGCAAAATTAAGCGGAATATATTTTGATTTACCGGCATTATGTTCGTTTAAGGCAATTCCATGCAGATTTTTAATACTCCACCCCGACCCAATACGGGACTCAGTATAGAGCTCTAAAAAGGCAATCGGAGTCCACACAATGCCGAATTTCCCCTCAAAACTTATCGGGCTCAATTCCGCTCCGACTTTAAAATTAATATTGTTATCCTTGGTCAAAGGATTATCAAACTGCATGAGAGGAACTTTAAAACTTTGTGTTACACCTGCCAAAGCCTGAGGCGGCCATGTAACAACAGTATTTATGGTTGTAGTATAGGCAATTTTCTTTTTACTTTGTTCTGAAGATCCGGGTTTATGGTCCTCTTCATGGGCTGTCAAAGGCAAAAAGAAAAACGAGAACAAAGCGATACCGATAAAAAGTTTTTTCATAAAGGCAACTCCTATTTTATTTGATTAATTTTATCATATAGCAAGTATCGGGTCAAGATATTTTATAAACTCTTTTATTGCTTGACAGAATCGTAATTTACCATATAATATACTCTATTATGATACATTTAATTAAAGATATTTTAACCTCAGAACCAAAAGGCCAAGCAATTGATGTTTACGGCTGGGTTCGCACAAAGCGGGAAACCAAGAATTTGACTTTTATCGAGATCAATGACGGCTCTTGTTTTGCCTCCATTCAGGCAACATTTGACAGGGATACCGGACTCGATAATAATACCCAAGCTCTCTTAAAGAAAGCCGGTACCGGAGTTTCGGTGAAGGTTTCAGGTAATCTTGTGCCTTCCCCGGCTGAGGGACAGAGTGTTGAGCTTCAGGCTAATAATATCCATATCTTCGGTGATGCCGATCAGGAAAAATATCCTTTACAAAAAAAGCGTCATACCATGGAATTTTTGCGGGACATAGCTCATCTAAGGGCACGCACAAATACCTTCGGGGCAGTCGCCCGAATGAGGAGCCAAATGGCCTATGCAATTCACACCTTTTTTCAGGAAAGAGGTTTTCAATATGTGCATACGCCTATTATTACGGGTTCGGATTGCGAGGGTGCGGGCGAGATGTTTCATGTTACCACCTTCGATATAGAAGAAACGGTAAAAAAAGCTCTAAAAGAGAAAAAGGATCCCGATTCCTTTAAAATAGATTATTCTCAAGACTTTTTCGGCAAGCAGACCAACCTGACCGTTTCGGGACAGTTGGAGGGGGAAACCTATGCGACGGCCCTTTCGCGCATTTACACATTCGGCCCGACCTTTAGGGCAGAAAACTCGAACACGAGCCGCCACCTTGCAGAGTTCTGGATGGTAGAGCCCGAAATGTCCTTCTTTACAATAAAAGAGAACATGGAGTTGGCGGAAGACTTCATCGTCTACCTTTTAAAATGGGCCTTGGAAAAGTGCAGGGAAGATTTGGAATTTTTTGATTCGAGAATTAAAAAGGGACTTATCGAAATGCTTAAAAATGTCGTAAACACGCCTTTCACCCGTCTTACCTATACCGAAGCTATAGCCGAACTTGAAAAGCATGCTGACCGCTTTGAGTTTAAGCCCTACTGGGGCTGCGATTTACAGAGCGAACACGAGAGGTTTTTGACAGAGGAAGTTTATAAGGGCCCCGTAATAGTTACTAACTATCCCAAGGAGATTAAGTCCTTTTATATGAAGTTAAACGAAGACGGTAAAACGGTGCGGGCGATGGATGTCCTTGTTCCGGGCTTGGGCGAAATCATAGGAGGCTCCGAAAGGGAAGAAAACCTCGATATTTTGCAAGGCAGAATTAGAGAATTAGGATTAAGGGAAGAAGACTATTGGTGGTACCTTGATCTCCGACGATACGGAACCGTTCCCCATTCGGGGTTCGGCCTCGGCTTTGAAAGGCTTCTCCTCTATGTTACGGGTATGGGAAACATAAGGGACGTTATCCCCTTCCCCAGAGCGCCGAAATTGGCAGAGTTTTAAGCCCTTATCTTAAATTAAGAGAGAAGATTTGAGCTATGAAGCGCAGCGCAATAATTATAAAGTTTATTTTTATCCTCTTTGCGGCTGCGCTTTTTTGTGCCCTTGGATTTGCAGGCTTTATTTTTTTTTATGTCTCGGAATTAAAAAAGGCCGAGCCTCTTCAAGTTTCTTCTGAACAGGCTGAAAGAGCTCTTGATATTTTTTACAAAGAGCATAAATTCAATGCCGAGTTTCCGCCCCTTAATTCCATCGAAAATTTCTTACCGGTTCAAGACCTGCCTTCTGCAGATGCGGTAAAACCGGCCGATATCGAATTACCTCAAATCGATGCCGAATCCTACATTCTCATTCATGCAAAAACAGGAACAATTTTAGCGGAACACAATGCAGATAAACAAATTCCTCCTGCCTCCCTTACAAAGCTGGTAACGATTTATACCATGCTCCAAAATCCCGAATTTAAAAGGATGGAAAAGAGGGTCAGTCCTCCCAAGGAAGCTTGGGCCGTTTTTTTACCGCGAGGGGCTGCTTGGATGGGCTTGGGAGAAAATCAAAATTTAAGCGTCGAAGAACTTATAAGGGGAATGGCAGTTTGTTCCGGGAATGATGCAGCCCTTGCCGCAGCCATCCTTACGGAAGGAAGCCTTAAAAAGTTTACGCTTAAAATGAACGAAGCCGTCAAAAAGATGGGTTTAAAATCCACCTGCTTTGAGGACTCTTCGGGCTTAAGCGAAAAGAATCAAACCTCTGCCAAGGACTTTGCCCTATTTTCCCTCCATTATTTAAAACGCTATCCCGAAAACTTAAAAAAGTTTCATTCGCTAAATGAGATAAGCTATCCTCAAGAACACAACATCTTTATCAAAAAAAATTCCTCAGGCTTAAAGCAGTTTCAAATTACAAAACCTGCTACCAATACTCTTTTAAAAAAACTGGAAGGCTGTGACGGCTTAAAAACGGGCTTTATTTACGAGTCGGGTTTTAATATTTCGCTTACGGCTCAAAAAAACGGAGAACGTTTTATTGCGGTTATCTTGGGCGGTCATTGGAAAAACTTAAAAGACGGTGTCTCCACAAGAGAGCAAAATTCGATTAAGCTTATGAACTTTGCATTCGATAATTTTACAAGCCTTGATATAAGGGAGCACAACAAAATCGAAAAAGCCGTAAAGGTACTGGGCTCAAACCTAAACGTAAAAAATTCCGCAATTATTCCCGTCCTTGCAAATTTGGATTTTTCACAAGACTATATCACCGTGTTAAAAAACGATGAAGGGCATATAGAAAGGGTAATCAATTTACCTGCAACAATAAAGGCTCCTATTTCTGCCGGCCGGCAAATCGGTTCTATAGAATACAGGATTAAAGATTCAGGGCTTGTCCTAAAAACCATTCCCCTCCTTTGCCCGATCGATATAAAAGAAGGCTCATCTTTTAGAAAATTTATCGACGGGTTTTTTAGATAATTTTTATAAAAGTATAGTAAATATTTAAAATAATACATACAATATAATTGATGATAGGCTATAAAAATTTATCCTGTACGGACAAACCCGATATGCGGGAAAGGCTTTTAGAGTACGGGCCTCAAAATTTAAGCGACTCCGATTTGGTGGCCATTCTTTTACGCACAGGCATTAAGGATAAACCCGTAAAAGAATTGGCCGAGGACATTATTCTCCACATCGACAGGGCAAGGCCCGAAAAAATTGAGGGCTATCTGCGCTCTATCCGCGGGATGGGAGATTCAAAGATTTCAACGGTTCTTGCTGCCATGGAATTGGGAAGGAGGTATTACGACAATAAGAACCGAACGATTTCGCACCCGACCGATGTTGTTCCGCTCTTGCAGCACTATGCAGGGAGGGACAGGGAGCATTTTATCTGCGTTTCCTTAAATGGAGCAAACGAAATTATTGCAACCCGTGTTGTAAGTGTCGGTACAATCAACAGAACGATTGTGCATCCGCGTGAGGTTTATTCCGATCCGCTAAAGGACAGGGCGGCTGCAATAATTGCAGCCCATAATCATCCTTCGGGAAATTTGGAGCCCTCAAGTGAAGATGTGGAGCTGACTCGCCGCATATACGAGGCAGGGCAAATTTTAGGCATCAAGCTTTTGGATCACATAATCTTGGTGCCTAACGGAAATTTTTTCAGCTTTGTGCAAAGCGGCATGAGATTGGATATGTAAGCTCTAATCGAAAAAGAGGCAGAGCCCGATTACTTCTTTGCAGCCTCCTTCTTTTAAGGCTGCAGCACAAAAGTTAAGGGTTGCTCCTGTGGTCATAACATCGTCCAAGATGATAAGCTTTTCGGGCAAGGCGGTTTTTAAATCCTTGGATTGTAAAAGCCGCTTTTTTTGTTTTAAAAAAATCTTTCCCTTTAGGTTGCTTGCCCGTTTTTCGCGGGAAAGGCTTTTTTGGGAAGCCCCGTCCTTCCGTTTTAAGCAGCGGAGAACAGGAAGCTTATACAAATGTTCCAAATAGACGGAGAGGTCTTCTATTTGATCCCAGCCTTTGTTTTTAATCTTTTTAGGACGGGGCGGTACCGGCACCATAGGAATGTTTTGAAGCTCAAGACTCCCTTCGATAAAGGCAGCAAGGGCAGAAGCATAAATTTCTGCAAAACCTCTCATGTTTTGATTTTTCCACAAGCGTAAAAGCTCTCCTCCCCTGCCCTTGTAAGGATAGAGCGTGTAGACCCTTTTTACGAAATCGGATTGAAGTGAAAGCGGTTTTGCACTACCCTCTTTTTTTTCAGATTTCTGCTCATTCGTTTTTTCTCCTGCCCCTTCTTCATTTTTTTCCCGTAATTTAGCCCTGCAATTTGTGCAAAGTTCTTTTTCGGAAATTAAAATTTTTCCGCAAGACGAACAAAACTTTTCCGGGTGTTTAAGACGGAACAAAACAGGCTCGGTCATTTCTTTTTGTAAACACTTACCACAAAGCGGAATCCCTGTTCCCGTTTCTGCCCCGCAAAAGGAACAAACCTGAGGACAAATTATCCGGGCATAAATATTCCGGAAACAGGTCAATGCCCTTAATTTAAATCTTTTTATCATGATAATACCTCTTTTATAAAAACTTTTTGCAGGGATTATCAAATCCCGAAAAAAGTTTTTTCAAAGCGGTTTATTTATAAACCGCATACAATCAGCTAAACATTGAGGCAGAATTTCTGCCGAAATGTTTAGCCTGCCTCTCTATAAGTATTATCTTAATTTTATGAGTCTTTTAGTATTTTTTAAAATTTTTTAAAAAAATTAAACGGAATATTTACTTTTTACGGAATTCTACATTACTTCCATAAAGGGAATTAGCACGAGGTTCATTGCGTTTTGAAGCACTATCTTGGTTGCCCTTGCCAATTCCATTCTTGTATAAGAAAGGTCTGCGTTCTCTCCCGAAAGAATCGGGCAATCACGATAGAAGCGGCTGAAGGCTTTTGAAAGTTCGTAAAGATAGGAAGTAAGAGCCGTCGGATCCTTTTTTAAGGCAGAGCGTTCAACCTGTTCGGGAAAATCCTCCAATGTTTTTAAAAGAGCCCATTCGGATTCGTGAGTTAAAAGGGAAGCATCTAGTTTTCCGTTCTTTAGTTTTTCTTTGCCCTCTTCAGTTTCTGCCTTTCTTAAAATGGAAGAAATTCGGGCTCCCATGTATTGAAGATAGGGGCCTGTGTTTCCGGTAAAAGAAAGAGATTCCTTAGGATTAAAGAGCATGTCTTTTTTGGGACTTACCTGTAAAAGAAAATAATGCAGAGCGCCTACTGCAATTTTTTCGGCAGCAGAGGCGGGGTTCCCCACTTCCTTTTCTCTTCCGTTTTCTTCGATTTTTTTTAGAGCCTCATCTTGAAGAGAATTGATAAGGTCATCGGCATCCACTACCGTGCCCTCGCGGCTTTTCATCTTTCCCTCAGGTAAGTTTACCATTCCGTAAGAAAGATGGTATAGGTCGCGAGCCCATTCAAAACCGAGTTGTTTTAAAACATAGAAAAGAACTTGAAAATGATACTCCTGCTCGTTTCCTACAACATAGATCATTTGGTTAAAGGGCCAATCCTTGTGGCGGGAAATTGCAGTTCCTATATCCTGTGTCATGTAAAGAGAAGTGCCGTCGCTCCTCAGCAATACTTTTTTGTCGAGCTTGATGGGAGCAAGGTCAACCCAAACGGAGCCGTCTTCTTCCTTATAAAAAACACCCTGCTCCAAACCTTTTAAAATCTGATCCTTTCCTTTTAAATAAGTTTCGCTTTCATAATAAAGTTTATCGAAGGAGATGCCGGTTCTTTTATAGGTTTCTTGAATGCCGCCTATAGCCCAGCCGTTCATCATTTTCCAAAGCTCGATGAGCTCCTTATTCTTTCCGGCCTCCCAATCCAAAAGCATCTGCTTTGCCTCGGCCTCGGCCTTTTCGGGATTTTGTTCACTGTATTTATGGAAGGCAACATACATATCGCCGACAAAGCGGTCTGATTTTATATTTTCGCTTTCGGGAGTTTTTCCTTCGCCGAACTTTTGATAGGCTATCATGGACTTACAGATATGAACACCCCGATCGTTTATAATGTTTACCTTAAAAACATCTGCCCCGCAAAATTTTAAAATACGCGAAATACTTTCACCCAGAGCATCGTTACGGAGGTGCCCTAAGTGGAGAGGCTTATTTGTGTTCGGACTTGAAAACTCAATCATAATTCTCTTGCCTGAAAGAGAAGAAGTTTTCCCGTAGTTTTCTTTTTGACTTAGCACCTTGTCCAAAACATTCGAGGCCACGTCTCCCTTGGCAAGAAAGACGTTTAAATATGGGCCGAGAGCCTTAGGTGTTCCGTATTTTTTTATTGTCTCATTTTCCAAAAGACTGGCACAGACATCTGAAGCAATCTTAGCCGGAGCAGTTTTAAAGCTCTTTGCAAAGGCAAAAAGAGGAAAGGCCACATCCCCCATCTCAGGGTTGGGAGGAGTTTCTATATTTATATTTTCGGGTAAAATCTTATCGCAATTTTCGGGAGCAATCCCGTTTAAGGCATCGGCAATGATTTTTTGCCATGTAGTTTTAATGTCTTCCATAAGAAGTTGATTATACCGTATTTTTTGAAAGTTTTCAATCGGGTTCTGCTTGCATAAAAATGCAAAAAATGCTAGAATAACACACAATTTTTAATGAGGTGAAAAATGATTAGAGGCGGAGATATAGCTAAGGGCACGGTTTTGCTCAATAAGGGTACTCCCTATTTGGTTGTTGAACGGGAATTTGTAAACCCCGGAAAGGGAGCGGCCTTTGCCCGTGTTAAAATGAAGAATTTAAGAGACGGCTCTGTTTTAATGCAGACTATCAAAACAGCAGATACCGTTGAAGATGCCGTGGTCGATACACATAAGTGTCAGTATCAGTACAAGGACGGCGACTTATTTATGTTTATGGACACCGAAAGTTTTGAATCAATTTCGGTTCCTGCCGATACAATAGGCGATAAGGAGCACTATCTGAGAGAAGGAGACGAATACGATATTCTTATCTGGGAGAATGAGCCTATCGACGTAAGAATTCCTACAAAGATGATTTTTATTGTAGAACAAAGCGAAAATTACATAAAAGGCGATACCGTTTCGGGAGCAACAAAGCCCATAGTTACCGAAACAGGGCTTGTAGTACGCGTTCCCTTGTTTATTAAACAAGGAGAAAAAATATTGGTAAATACTGAAACAAACGAATATCAGGAAAGAGTCAATAACTAAAAATTGATAAAAAAAACAGTAATTAAGGAGAACAGCCCCCTTAATTACTGTTTCTAACAGCTTTAGGCAACTACGGAAGACGATTCCGCAAGCTCATGAATATAACCGGTGCGGACGCACATATCAAAAAGATCTTTTTCTATAAAATCTTCACTTATTTTTTGATAACCTTCTTTATCCATACAAATACGCAGGATGTATCCGGCATCAGTTTCTTGTAAAATAGAACAATATGAAGCGTCGCCTTGTGTAGTTTTTATCGAATATAATTTCATAGTTTCCCTCCGTATAGTATTATTTTCGGTATACAAAAAAAGACCTTTAGGATATAATGGTTTCATGTATACTGATGCCCATGTTCATATCTTAGACACAATAGAAGAATCGGCTTCTCAAAATATCGAAAATTCAATTTCAAAGACATTTGATGAAGAAATCTTTTTTTGTGCATCGGCAAATGAAGCAGCTCGTTTTGAGGTTCAAAAAAAATTATGCAGGGAGAATTCCGAGCATTTTATCCTTTCGTTCGGCATACATCCTCAATGCCCGATAGAAAATGAAATTCCCTATTTAGAAAAACTTATAAACTCAAAAAAAATAGCGGCTATCGGCGAATGCGGGTTTGATCTTTTTGACGAGCACTACCGAAGCATATTGGATGAGCAAAAAAAAGTATGGAAGATACAGCTAGATTTTGCTTTAAAATCGGGACTTCCCATAATAGTTCATTGCAGAAAAGGGATGCATCTCATCTTCGATGATGTAAAGACTCTAAAAAAAATAAATGCGGTTATCTTTCACGGATGGGCAGGCTCTGCAAACGAAGCAAGGTCGCTTTTAAAAAAAGGCGTAAATGCATATTTTTGTATCGGCAAGGGCCTGCTCCGCGGACAAAAAGCTCAAATTGAAACGGCCGCAAATTTAGAAAAGAAAAGAATTTTAACGGAAACGGATGCCCCATATATGAGTTTAAAAGAAGAAAAATTTTCACTCCCTGCAGATATAAAAAGAGTGTTTTCTATGCTTGCAGAAATACGGGCTGAATCGGCCGGGTTTTTAAACTATGATGAGCAAAATCACAAAAATTATACGGAAGAATTAAAGGATTCCATCTTTGAAAATTTTAAAAAAGCATACAGTATCGATTTTAAAAGTAATGTCAACGTTAAAGGTAATTGATTTTTTTTTAATCTTATTTTAAAATAAGCCATATGAAACAATTTATAAGAATTTTTATGGGCGGAGATGTTTGCGGAAACTTAGGCCTTGAAACCCTGCAAAAACATTTGCCCTTTATAATAGAAAAAGAAAAAATAGATTTTTGCGTGGTAAACGGAGAAAACACGGCCCACGGTGTAGGAATAAAAGACGATCAGACTGAAGCTTTTTTTAATGCAGGCGTCGATGTTATAACCGGAGGAAATCATACTTTGGAAAGATTCGAAATCCGTATGAACTTCGGTAAGGATAAAAGAGTTTTACGGCCGCATAATTTTCCTCTCGCACAAGGTTCGGGACTCGTCATTGTCGAAAAAAACGGAATAAGGTACAGCGTAATAAATCTTCAAGGGAGAGAAAACATGAGACCTATTGACTGTCCTTTCCAATCCGTTGATTCTCTTTTTTGTTCTCAAAGTGAAAATAACTTATCCGAAACAATTAACATCATAGATTTCCATGCAGAATCTACAATGGAAAAAGAAGCTCTCGCTTTTTATGTTGACGGACGAGTCTCGGTATTTGCAGGAACCCATACACATACCCAAACGGCAGATGAAAGGATTTTGCCGAACGGTACGGCTTATATTACCGACCTCGGAATGATAGGAGCAAAAGAATCCGTAATCGGAGGCAGCCCTTTTACCGCTATTACAAGAACAAAGAGTCAGGTTCCGCAGCGGGTCGAAGTCCTTGAAGACGGGGTTGCAATATTTTGCGGTTTAATTGCAGAAATAGATACCGAAACAAAAAAGGCCGTTTCAGTAAAAAGAATTCAGATCAGTTCCTAAAGCATAATAGATGCACTAAACAAATTCCTAACTCTTAAAAATCGACCTTTCCTGAAATTCCGGCATTTACATTAAGTAAAAAAGAATTTGACTTTGTAGAGGAGCCTTCTAATTCTGCAAATATTTTTACCTCTCCGTGTGCACCTATTTTTGTAGATTGCGAATGCCTAAAAGAAAATTTATAATTAAGTTTCGGTAAAGTTTTATTTTGCGAAAATTCCACAGAAAGTCTTTCTTCCCGGCTGTCCGATAAAGGTATTTTTGAAAAAGTTTCTATTAGCAGACGAGGAAGTGATGAGCCGCCTTTATAAGAAAACATTATACTTAATTTTTCTTTCCACTCATCGGTCATAAGTTTTGTATTTTCTATTTTTGAAGCCTTATATAAAAATTCATTTTCAAACCCGAGCTTATTATTCGAACCAAAGAAAAAATAAAGACTATGAACAGAGTTAAGATTAAATTTAAAAAAATTTTTTCCGAATGAAAAACCGAATTTATAAAGCCTGTTTAATTCGTCTTGATCATAAAACTTAAACCAATCAAAATACCCATATTTACCTGATATATTTAAAGCCGTATATTTAAACGAGAAATCTATACCGTATATACTTATAGGCCCTGCATTCGATTGAGCCGACTGAACCAATCGGGATACAGACGTACCAAAGTCAATAGGAGTGTACAAATCTTTTATAGAACCGCTTATCAATCTTGAAAGGCTAAATCCGTAAGAATTGAAAAAACCGAAAAATAAATCTTTATTCTCACTTTGAATTTGAGTATTTATTTTTTGATCGAACATATCGTAAAAGAAAGGTTTTGAAAATAGCCAATACTGTCCGCCTAAACCGGTAAATAAGGAACGTAAATCGGAAGCATACGATTCAAGCTTTTCTGCCTCTGTACCGTTTTTTTCTTTTGTGATCTTTCTTTTGATAATCGGGAAAAAAAATATTTTTCCCGTATTAAACGGAATGGAAATTTCAAATCCGGTTTCATCGATTGATTTCTTTTTTGTCTTACCTTGAAAAACGGTTTTCGAAAAAGCATCAAAATTAAAACCTGATAATTGAATACCTTCTTTATTCTCGTCTTTTGGAAAATAATTAAATAAAAAAGTTATCCCCCCGCTCCTGTCTTCGGCATTTTTTTCGCCTTTTGAATACATATCAACTAAACTCTTTGACCATGCATGATCATAAGAATATGATGAAGGATTAAAAATATTTTTATATTTTTGGTTTATAGAAAAATCAGTCTGTGTATATATGACTCCGAAATTCGCTTCAGGAATAATAGGAGAAATTGAAGCATACATTCTTTGGGAGGTATAGTCTTTATTATAATCGATGGCCGTCATATAATTTATATTTACATATTTTTCAAAGTTAATTTTTCCTTCTCTTCTTAATATGCTGTCATGTATATTCACAAAAAAATCTTCAGAAGCAGAAAAATAATAAATAGGTATCGTTACCGAGTGTCCGTAACTTTCAATAATTTTAAAATTTGAATTACCTGATAAAAAATCATTTTTTAACGATAATAAACCTGCCAATTTTATTTTCCAAATATCTAAAGAAGCATTGGTTTTTGTATGAAGGTTTAACGATTTTTTATTGCCGATAAAATTTTCTTCAAAATAAAAAATAGGATTTGAAAATATGGGCACTTCATTTTTTGAATAAAAGGAACCTTCAAAACTATAACTAAAATAAGATTTATTTTTAAACGAATAAAACTGTGCTTTTGCTTTTTTCTTGCGGTCTGCATCGGCTTGAAAACCAAAAACGGAACCCGTATTTATATTTTTGGTTTTATAATCTATTCCGGCTGAAAGTTTATATGTGTCTATCGGATTATATTTTTGCTTTGTAATTTCCCAATCGCCGGAACCGGCAAAAAACATATCCAAACCGGCAAGCAGTTTCCAGTGAGCTCCTCCGGCAAAACGCACTGTTCCCGAATCCGAATATGTAAGACCCTCCTTCCATTGAATTTCCACAATATCGTTTGAAAGAATGGGTTCATTTATTGTTACCGTGTATGTAGATTCATTGTAAGTAAAATTGGATATGCTTATTCTATTTTTAAAGACACGAATACTTCCGGGAATAGCAGTATCGGGTAAAACAAACCCCGGAGAAGGGAGATAATTTTTACATAGTATTTGAAAATTTAAATTAGATTCATCCGAATTATCCGGAAGATATATTTTAGAATCCGTTTTACGGAAAGGAAACATTTGCTCAACTCTGCTAAAATCATAACCATTAAGTGAATCCAGCACTTGAATAAATTTTAATTTTTGAAAATCGCTCAAAAAATTATTTGTCGTTTCTATACTTGCCGTAAAAGCCGAAGTTTCATTTTGATGATTTATATCAAAAATTACCACAGAAGGATCGGTTTCATTTTGAGGTACGCTATATCTCGAAGCGATCTCAAAGGGTGAAAACATTTTCTCTTTTAAAACCAAATAGTCTTTTCCATAAATTCTTTTTTTATAAGAATCCATTGCCGAGTGAGCTGTCATAAAATTAACTATTTCGTTAACAGCCGGAATTGACGCTGATGCAGAAAAATAAGCTTTAACATTTTGTAAATGGGAATCACCTATCCCTGAAGGATTAGACTCCAAATCAAAATAATTTACGGCGACTCCTTCAGGATAAGATTTTTTTAACGATAAAACTTTTAAATGCGGATCGACCGAAAATTCATCAGGGCTTAAAGGCCTCCATTGACCTCCGGCAAAATCTTTAACAAAAACCGAGACGGGTTTACCGTATAGATTATCCGCAGGAATATAAAAATGCATTGCTCTTTGCCAAGCATTAATCGAAATCTTATTTTCTACAATTTCCGTACTGCCGTAATATATTTTTGAATTATATTCGGAACTTTCATACCTGAGCACCGCATCGGCATTCCAAGTTTCTCCTGCAAATGCCCCCATAATGCCGGGACTTATAAATTTACCGCCTCCGGTATCGACATATCCGTAATTAAGCGGAAATTTTATATTACTGTTACCGGCTCTTATATGTTTAATAGGAGATCCTTCTTTTCCAAAATACCCTAAGGCCAAAAAACTTTTTTTATAATCATCTTTATACAATGTTTCAAAATAAAAACTTTTATTGAGCAAAAACAATAAAGACAAATTTGCTTTTTGTTTAAACACTCCCTGAAAAGAGTTTACCTTTGCATAACCTTGAACAAATTCAAAAGATGAAAGGCCTAAAAATTCAAGATCCCAAAATCCGTCCAAAAAAAGCGTTATATTTTCTTTATCAAAATTTTTATAATATTGCCCGGCCTTATTTTCTCCGGTTCTGTTTTTAATCAGATCAATACCAAAATCAATATCGGAAGTTTCATCAGTTTCAGAAGCTTGTACAGATGTTAATAAAAAAATAAGAAGCAGAAACAATATTAAAAACTTTTTTTTCATTCAAGGCCTTCCTTATTTTTTTGTAAAAGGCGCGCAGGTTTTAAAATATTTTTACCCTCTTTTTTGGTCAGAGCGTACATAGTTTCTTCTACTTTTCTTTTTTTTATATTTTTTTCACTGTAAAATAATTCGCTTTGAGCTTCCGGAATATCGGATTCAACATTCATAATACAAAGCCCCAGCAGTCTTATCGGAGTTTTATTATCGAATTTTTTATAAAAAAGCTCTTTTGCTCTTTCAAATAAATCCTGTGTATCATTTACAACGGAGCCGGTGCTCTGAACGGAAACTGTTTTAAAATCATTATATCGTATTTTGACCGAAACGGTTTTCCCCTTTATTTTTTCGTCGAATATCCTGTACATAAGCTCGGATGCAAGATAAAAAAGAACATCATTTATCTCTATATGAGAAAATAAGTCATGCTCAAATGTTCTTTCAGTACTTATGGAATGCGACTTTACATCATCAGTAAAAACATCGTAAAGCTCTCCCCTTACAGCTTGATATAAAAAACTACCGCCGGCATTTCCCAAAATAGTTTGTAAAAGATGTTCGCTTGAGTTAAAGATTTGCGGAACAGTACTTAATCCGGCAGCAACAAGTCTTTCCCGCGTTTTTCCGCCAATTCCCCAAATATCTTCTAAAGGGAGACTTTTCATAAAATCGATCTCTTGCCCTAAAGGAACAATAAAAAGACCGTCCGGTTTTGAGCGGCCCGAAGCAATCTTTGCAATATATTTAGTGCGGGCACAGCCGACCGAAACGGTTAAACCGGTTTTTTCTTTTATAGTTTTTTTTAATAAGAGAGCCGAGTCTCTTGGTTCACCGAATATTTTTTCCATTCCCGTCATATTCAAAAAAGCTTCGTCAACTGAAATTTGTTTTATTTCGGGGGTAAAATCTTTAAAGATAGACATAACCTCTTTCGATTTTTCATGGTAGCGGCCCATTCTGCCTCTTAAAAATATACCGTTCGGACAAAGTTTTTTAGCCTGCAAAATCGGCATCGCAGAATGTACGCCAAATTTTCTGGCTTCATAAGAACAGGTTGATACAACTCCGCGCTCGGATTGACCGCCGACAATTACGGGTTTACCTCGATATTCAGGATTATCCAATTGTTCAACAGAAGCAAAAAAAGCATCTATATCGACATGAAAAAAAGTTTTACCCTTGGACATGTCAACTCCCATTTTCAGGCGATAAATCGAATTCTTTTATCACATGGAAAATCATTTTATCGTTTTTTATTTTTTCGTTAAAAGATTTCGTATCCGAGTTAAGAGAATTATCATAAAACCATGCGAGTATTTTTACATGTAAAAGAGCATTTTTTTCGCTAGAAAATTTTATTGAAAAAGGTTCAGTTAAATTGATAGGTGAAACAAACTCTGCATTTTTTCCTTCAGCCGATTTTTTAAAATCCATATTCGCTTCATAAATAGGAAAGCCGTCGGCTCGGTTTATAATAACCCTCATGGCAGCAATTTTATTCACAGGAATTATATTTACTTCACCTATAACTCTTTCAAGATAATTTTCGGTTCGAGCCTGCACCTTAATAAAATCATCATCTTTAATTCCGGATAGTTCGGGAAATTCTTTATCGGCTTCCATTATTTCATGCGTATTTTTTATATTCGAAATGACGGATATATATTTATTCCCGTTTTCAATATTATATAAAATAAATTCTTTATTATTTTTAGGATGTAAAAACGGCGGATAAATCAAAACAACTACAACACAAAGTACCGTAACAAATATAATTGTTCCGCTCATAATAAATGACATAGATTTTATTCCGGGAAATTCCATTTTTAAACGCACAAAAAACCTTATAAACATTAAACTATACGGAAGAATAAACATTGCCGCCAAAGTATTATCTGCATAAAACAAGATATCAATAAGATTATCTTTAATAAATAATACATCTAAAAAGTAGCACATAAACAATATAATATTTAAAATAAAAAATATTATTTGTGAGTACAATTTTTGAAAATGATAAGAAAAAAAGGATAAAATATAAATTTCCAAAACAATAATTGCCAACGATAAATTCACTCTCGAAAAAATAAATATATTAAAGAAACAAACAATACTGGCCAAATATCCGTAGATAAAAATATTATTAGGCAATTTTAAATATCTATTTATATACACAAATGAAGAGCTTATTAATGCAGCAAACAATAATTTTAATAATATAGCCGTCAAGGGCAAAAAATTAATTGAATTTTCAAAACCGAATTTGGCAGAAAATAAAAGAAGGGTTAGATATTCACCCATATATAGGGCAAATAAATTAATTATAAAAAAGAAAATAGGAACCCGCCAAAGAAGCACAAGGTCTCGAATATTTTTCTCTCTTTTTTTTCCGAATAGAAAGCTGAATACAAATATATAAAAAAGAGCGGCTAAGGTAACACCGATTATTAAAATCACCAGTGTTGTTTCGCTTATAATCCTACTACCGAATAAATGTTTTACATTGTAGTGCCTATCCCATTCCGATGAAATACCTTGAGAATACTTACGGACTAAAGAAAGCAATGCGGTCTGCATATCAGCACCGTAAGAGATTTTTATTGCAGGAATATCTTCCTTTAAATATTCTGCCAATATATCGTCACTGATTATCCCAAGACGGTATAGAATAATATTATTATACTTAAAATCAAAAGGTATATTTTCTTCAAACAAAATTTCCTGCAAATCTTTTAACATCCAAGGAGGACAAGTTTTTTTTTCGCCTCCGGGAATCAACAAGGCTTTATCAGAAGCTCCATCCGATAATATAAAGACAAGACCGGATTTAGTTTCATTTATCTTTGAAATAATCTTTTTTGTATTTTGATATTCGGTTATCCCAATTGTTTCAGGAAGATCCGGCACATCATTATCTGTAATGGCAATTATAACCCGTACCAAAAGATTTTCTTTTTTTAGAGTTTCTGCAAAATTTTCTAAAAATTGAGTCGAAAAAGTAGATTCATTATTCTGATTTCTTGAAGCTGTAAAAACAAGAATATTTTCACTTTTAGGCCCTATTTCATAAATGGTGTTTTCGGAATAAGAGTTGAATACGAGAAAAAAAAATAAAATTAAAAAAAACTTACTCTTCAATTTATTACCTCTTATGAGTTTAAATCTTTTTCCGATAGGATTTTTCCCGTCTTAAACCAAGTCTCTATTTTACGATAAGAATTATTTATACGCCTTATTATCACATTAGCTTCAACTTGTTTTGCAGACGAAGACTGAAAATCGGGATGATATTTTTTTATCAAGCGCTTCCATGATTTTTTACATTCATCGACAGGAACTCCCGGCAAAACATTCAATACGGCAAAATCTTCAACAAGCTCGGGCGGAACGGCAACTCTTACAGTCTCTTTATTTATTTTAGGAGGTGGACGCCGTTCCATTCGTCCTCCTATTGTGCGGTAACGGCCGCTCGATTTTTCAGAAGCTGCAGCAAAAGGGTCTTCATCAGAAGTGAGAGCATCTCGCAAAATATTTCCCATATCGTTATAATAATTCTTACTCATATTTTATTTCCTTATAAGAAAATCTTGCATCAATAAACCTTCACCGGCTGTAACAGGTCTTTGTAAAACAACTCCGATAAAACTATCAAACATTTCAGGCTCTACTCCCGGCGATAAAACTTTTTCGGTTCGCAAAACGGCAATATCTTTATCCGTGATTACATCTCCCTTTTTTAAATCATGCAGATAATGAATGGACCTGTTTGTGCGTCCGTAGTTTCTGCTTTCAGCCGGGCTTAATTTTTTTTCGCCGGAACCCAGCACTTCATTTATAAGTTCAGCGGAATAGTTCAATTTTATTAAACCCTCGATAATTTCATCATAAGTTTTTCCGGAAAAAGAATTTAAAAAAGAACACATTTTTTTAAACATTTCGGGTTCTAAAGCAACAGGATCATCCAAGCCTTTTTCATTACGGGAAAGGCAGATATGTTTTTCTATTATAAAACCGCCTGATGCAAGGGTTAAAGCAGGAACCAGTATCGGATCCAAAGAATGGTCGCTTACACCGCAGGCAATACCGAAAATGCGGCTCAAATTTTTAATTACCGAAACATTATATTCTTTTTCGGGAGCAGGATAAGATGTGATACAGTGAAGAAGAGCTGTCTGCAATTCTTTATTTTCAGAGTGTAAAAAATTTAAAGCTTTTTCAATATCCTTTAAAAGAGAAACCCCGCTTGATAAAATCATAGAGAAGTTAAACTTAGCACAGTGTTTTAAAAGCTGTACATAATTAAGCTCGGGTGATGCAATCTTTATAAAATCGGGTTTTAACGCAGCAAGCTCTGCAGCAGATCTAAATCCGAAAGGACTGGCCGAAAACAAAAGTTTTTTTGACCGGCTGTATTCGGCAAGCTCTTTGTAAAATTCTATGGAAACTTCCAAACTTTTAAAACGCTCATACAGAGGAATCTTTCCTGTAGGCAAATCTACATATCCGGTATTCGGATGAAGAATTTCATCGGCATAAACAATCTGAAATTTTACAGCCCTTGCTCCGGCTTCAGCCGCGGCATCTATCAGCGCTTCAGCAGCCTTAATAGAACCGTTATGGCTTGTTCCTATTTCTGCAATCGTAAGAGGATTTTTTACTGAAAAAATTTCCGAACCGAGCTTGAACTCTTCACATTTATTATACATAACAATAAAAAAATCTTACATCAAATCTTAAAAAAAAACAAGAGAGCCGGCTTTTGTAAATTATAGAGCCGGCTTTTGTAAATTATAGAGCCGGCTTTTTCAAATTAGAGAAGCAGCTTTTGCAAAAACATATAAGTTTTATTTTTTTTCGACAGTCAAAAATACCTTATTCGGAAGACAGGCATTCCAGTCGCCGTGATTTTTTAATTTTGGAGCTGCTATACAGGTTTTATTTGAACAAGTTGAACTAACCACGAAGGCTTCGTTTTTTTCTATTCTGATACTTACAGGCCCGGTTTCTCCTTCAACAGTAAAAGAAACATCCGCATCCATGGGATATATCCAATCTCCTTTCGGCGTCCTTACCGATAAATAAAGAGCGGAATTATCTGCAGAATATATAAAAAGAGCTACCGAAATTATAAATGCAGCAATTACGGTAAGGATTGCAACATCCAAGACTCTAATCTTATTAAAAAACTTTTTCACTTTTTAACCTTTTGGAAGTCATTTTTGCCATGCGTCTGCGGTTTAAAAAACCAAAAAAACCTTTTTGAAAAAATTCAAGAAGTTCTTTTCGATGATTCATGGTTACGGAATATCCCATTTGAATTTGATACAGAGGATCGGAAAAATCGTAAGATCCCGTATCTGTATCTATATTAAGAATATGGGTCGGAGTATTGCAGGTTCTATAATCAGGTTTTATTGAAGCGACTTCCATACATCTTGTTAAAACGGATATAGAAGAATCTATATCACTACTGTTTATAGTTTTAAAAGCTCCAAGAGTAACAGCCAAAATATTTTTAAAACCTTTTTCTTTTGCAATCCAGACAGGCGTATTATTTTTTACACAGCCGTCCACAAAAAGTTTCCCGTCATGATTAAACGGAGCAAAAAATCCGGGATACGAGTATGAAGCCCGCATCGCATCAGCTAAAAACCCCTTATCAAAAACAACCTCATCCCCTTCACACAAATCCGTTGCATTACAATAGAAAGGAATCCTAAGCTGATCAAAGGTTTGATAACAGGAAAGTTTTTTAAAAAGCGTCAGGCTTTTTTCTCCTGAATCAGCTCCCTGATGGGAAATTAAATTATTTAAACCCGCCCCGATTTGCAGGATTTTTGTAAGTTTAGTCAAGCCGAATCCCAGATGTGAAACATCCAGATAATCGGTTAATTCAAAATCGTTGGAAAAGAAAGAAATCATTTCATCGACGGTCATACCTGAAGCATAGAGTCCGCCGATAATGGCTCCCATCGAACAGCCGACAATACAATCAGGCAGAGGATATTTCAATTCCTCAAGAGCTTTAAACATTCCTATGTAGGCAAGGCCTTTTGCGCCTCCGCCGGATAAAACCAATGCCCATTTCATACTATAATTATATATCTATTTTTAAATTTATTCCAGCTATTTTTTAAGTAAATCTGCAATCTTGTCAGGATAATCCGTTATAATTGCATCCAAACCTGTGCTTAAAACTTGGGCATAGTCCGTTTGGATTGAACCGAACCATGCATTTACCTTAAAACCTTCATTATGAAGTTCCTCTACAAACTCTTTTGTGAGCCTATATGCAGGCGGATGATAGCATTCTATTCCGTATTTTTTTAAATAATCGGCAGGATGCAGATCCCAAGAATCAACCAAAAAACCGCACACAAGTGAAGGAGCTATCTTTTTCATTCTCAAAACACTTTCATGATTAAAAGAAGAAATTATACATTTTTCTTGAAGATCATACTGCTTTAAAAGAGCATATACTTTTTCCTCTATCCCGGAATATTCAAAGACACCTGTTTTTAATTCGATGTTGGAAATAATATTTTTATTTTTTATAAAATCGAAATATTCTTCAAGGGAAGGGATTCTTTCATCCAAAGGCATCGTTCCGCTAAAAGACTCTGCACTTTTAAAATTTGCTGCGGCATTGATTTTCTTTAACTCGGCAAAAGAAAAATCTTTTACAAGGCCTGAAGCATTACATGTTCTATCCAATGCTTCATCATGAATTATAATGGGCACGCCGTCAGAAGAAAGATGAACATCGAACTCTATGCCGTCAACACCTAAGTTCGCCGCTTTAGAAAAAGCAAGCATCGTGTTTTCCGGATATTTACTTCGAAACCCTCTGTGGGCAAAATTAAGAGTTTTAAACATATTACAGGCCTAATAAAATTTATAAATCAACTTTAGGAGCGGTCGAGGCTTGATCATCAGCCTTAAAATAAGCCTTTTCTCTAAAGCCGTTCATATTTGCGATAATCGAACGCGGAAATTGTCTTATATAAACATTGTATGATTGGACGGCTTCGTTATATCTTTTGCGTTCAACTGCAATACGGTTTTCTGTTCCTTCAAGCTGAGTCTGCAAATCCATAAAATTTTGATTTGCTTTTAACTCAGGATAGTTTTCGGTAATAACCAATAAACGCTGTAAGGCAGCTCCAAGTTCACTTTGAGCTTGCTGAAATTTTGCAAAGGATTCGGGATTATTTAAAACCTCGTCAGAAACCTTCATAACACCGCCGGCCTTTGATCTTGCTTCTGCAATCTCGGTAAAAACCTTAGACTCATGTGCAGCATAACCTTTTACAGTATTCACCAAGTTGGGAATTAAATCAAAACGTCTTTGATAAACATTTTCTACCTGGCTCCATGAAGACTTTACATTCTCCTCTGCAAGGATAATGGAATTATATGTTCCTACAAAAAATCTATATAAGCCGAAACCTAAAACAAAAACAACAGCCAAAATAATCAATCCGGTTTTTAAACCCTTACTCATAATGCCTCCATAAAGTATTAAAATTAAGATGTATTTAATCTAACAAATTATAAATAAAAAAACAAGAGCTTATTTTTTTCTAACGGAAGGTGCTGCAATAAAAAAGATAAGAGTTACAAGATAAGGAAAGGATAATAAAATACCGGACGGAATTTTTACGGCACCCTGCATTATGTTCACGGCATATTCAGCCGCAGAAAAAAGTAAGACGGCGAGAGTGCATAAAAGAGGATTTTTATTTCCCAAAAAGATTGCAGCCAAGGCTGTCCAGCCTCTTCCCGCACTTATATTGGGCGTGTAGGCGGCAAGACGGAACACAAGGGTTGATCCGGCGCAAGCTGCAAAAAAACCGGCAAGAGTCCATGAAAATATTTTATACTTATCGGGATTTATTCCGCGGGCAATTAAAACGTCGGAGGCCTCTCCTGAATATTTTAAGCCGATTCCCTTGGAACTGTATTTTAAAAATAAAAAAATTACAACAGCTAAAATTAAACCCGTAAAAAACGGATTAAGATTATTTACGGGACTAAGATGGGAGGACATTTCAAAATCTTCAAAGGAAAGAACTCCGCCTTTTTTTAAAAAAAGTTCGGAAGCCCAAGGAACAAAGCCTGCGGCAAAGAGGTTTAAAGAAAGCCCTGTCAAAAAAGAATTTGCCCTTGTTTTAACGGTAAACAAGGCAAGTAAATACAGAATAAGAGAAGTTAAAATAATAGAAGCTATAAAACCTAAAAAGGGATTACCGCTTATTATGGTTATAAGAGCGCAAAAAAAAGCCGAGAGAATAACGGCTCCTTCCATAAAAACTGCAAGAGAGCCTGCATATTCTGTAAGGAGAGCTCCTAAACTTAAAAACAAAAGAGGTGCCGAGATTTTTAAGATAACCAAGACGGCTTCAATCATATTCCCTTCCTTTTTAAAAGAAGCATCTTAATGCGTGAAATATTTTTACTCAATCTTGAAGTCAAGCGCAGGCTTAACAAGTTTGCAGAAATAAAAAGAAAAACTACAGCCTGTAAAAATACGGCCGTATCAAAAAACAAGGAACCTGACATTACGGCAGCATCGGAAGCGCTTTGTATCCAAGAGTATAAAAAGGCTGCCGGGATAAGGGCAAAGAAACTATTCTTTGCTATGAGGGCAACGGCAAGGGCCGACCATCCCATTCCGGAAGAAAAAGATAAGTGACAGATGTACCAAGTTCCCGTAATTGCAAAAAAACCGGTTAAGCCGTGAAGACCGGCAGAAATTCCCATTCCTGCAAGAGGCGGAGCATAAACGGAAAAACCTGCAAACTTGGAAAACTCAGGCGCCGTTCCTGAAAGCCGCAAACGGTAGCCCCACTTTGTTTTAGCAAAAAAAATAATAAAAAACAAAACCAAAATAATAGAAAACACAAAAGAAATATTCAATGAAGACGGCGGCAAAAAAGTTTTAAGCTGAAAGGCTTCTTTTATTGGAGGCAGGGCCAGCAAATTACCCGATGTATCCCGCAAAGGATTGCCTATAAGATAATTTACAACAGGCAGAATAGCCGCAGAAATTAAAAAAGAAGTTAAAAGTTCATCCGCATTAAATTTAATTTTTAAAAATCCCGAAAGAAGACCGATTAAACTTGAAGCAATAAAAACGATAAAGCCTGTAAGAACAAGCTGCACGATCGGTTCTGCCCAAGTATGCTGCAAAAGGATTCCTGTCAAAAGACCTGCAAAATATATTTGCCCCTCGCCGCCTAAATTAAAACAACCGCACTTAAAAGCAAATAAAGAACCGGATGCCGCAAACAGCAAAAGAGAAGTTTTGTTCAGCATGTTTCCAAAATACCAAACGGAAGAAAAGGGTTTTAAAAAAAATTCCGACAATGCTTCTTTAGGATTTTGCGAGCCCAGATAAATAAAGATAATTATTACCAAGGTACCGAAAAAAAATGCAGCTCCCGAACTTAAAAATTTATACCTTCTCAATTTTCTTTTCCTAAAAAATAAACGGCATCAAAAGCATTTTTATAAGAAGCCGTATCGAATTCTTTTGTCAATATTACAATGGTTCGGCCTTGCTCTGCAAGAGCCCTAAACTTATTCATAAGAAGCTCCGTGCTCAAAAGATCCAAGCCCCATGCAGGTTCTGCAGCTATTATAATTTCAGGATTTTCTGAAAGACAGCGAGCCAATATCAAACGCTGGAGCTGTCCTCCCGACAGGGAACCGGCCAAACGGTTTTTATCGGCACTTATATTTTCAGCTTTCAATAAGGATAAAATAAATTCATCGGAATTCTTTTTATCAAAAAAATTATTTTTAAACCGGTAACAATTTAAAACTTCTTCAACTGTAAGATTTGCATCAGCGCCGCGTAAATTTCTATCAGATGGAATAAAACCTATTTTATTTTTTAGAAGAAGGGAGGGAGTAATTTTTTCGCAGTTAAAAACTTTTTTTTCATTTCCCGGATTTTCAATTACAATGCTGCCTGCGTGACACCTTTTATCTATATCAACATTCTTAGCTTTAGACATTCCCGAAAGGATATCCTCCAAATATTCGATACCGCTGTTAGGGAAGCCTACAATCCCCGTAATACTTCCGCGTTCGGCCTTAACTTGAAAATTTTTTATTTCGGAACCGAAGCCTGAATTAAAAGAAATACAAAAACCGAAACCGTACTTTTTTTCTTCAATATTTTTATCGTGATGTTTTTGTATTTCTTCTTCAGATTTTAAAAATTTATCGCCTGAAAATATTTGCTTTTTTATAAAAAGCTCGGCTTCATCATTATTCCCCAAATCTTCCGTTAAAAAGGAGCCTTGCATTTTTCCGTTTTTTAAAACCGAAATCCTATCGGCAAAATTTAAAGCTTCTTCAACCTTATGAGTAATCAGCACAGTACCTATTTTTTCTTCGATACACGTTTTTTTTAATACCGAAAAAAAATCATACCGCTCCTTATCCGTAAAAACGGAAGCCGGTTCATCTAAAATTAAAAACTGAGGATTTGTATAAAGAGCCGAAAACATTACAGTGTAAAATCTTTTATCTGCAGAAAGATTTTTTATCTTGGCATTTAAGTCCAAGTCAACATTCCATTTTGACTTTAAACTTTCTATTTTTTGTTTTTCGGCACGAAGGTTTATGAGGGATAAAAGGTTCCTCTGTTTTGTGCCTATCATTATGTTTTCAAAAACACTTGCATTTGCGGCAAGGCGAGGACGCTGATGAACAATTGCAACCCCTGCATTTAAAGCATCGTTAGGGGAGTTAAAATTAAAAATCTTATTCGCTATTTTGATAGAGCCGCTCGTCGGAGACAGAAGGCCCGAAAAAATATTTACTAATGTAGATTTTCCGGCTCCGTTTTCTCCGAGGAGGGCGTGAATTTCGGAAGTGTAAAATTCTATATTCACATTACTTAAAGCGGCATTTTTATAGACCTCGCCGGTTTGTTTGTTTTCCGTTTCGTAGATCTTATAAATACCGCTTAACTCGGCCGTCGTCTTTTTCACTTCACAAAACTCGATTTTAAAAATTTATTTTACCGACAAATCCAAAGAACCATCTGATATTTTATTCAGCATTTCATCTTGTTTTTTTCTGATTTCTTCGGGAACTGTTTGCATATAAATTTCATCATCGGAAATAAAATTTACATAACCTTCTTTGATACCCAAGGTGGAAGGACTTCCTTCTTTTAGTTTTCCGTCAATGAAGTTTAAAATCTGCTCATAGGCAAGTTTTTGCTGCTTCATTTCGGAACTTGAAATTACATAGCCCTTTGCTTTTGAATAGCCGTTATTATCGAACCAAGAAACATAGAAACCCAATTCTTTTGCTGCGGCAAGAACTCCTTGATTTGCACCGCCCGAAATAGGCATTATTACATCGGCTCCGTTTTTATACATTGCACGGGCAAGCTCGGCCCCCTTCGCCGCATCATACCAGTTTCCTACGATTTTAAAATCAACGGTAAATTCGGGATCGGCAGCCCTAGCCCCTTCAAGGAAGGCAGGCAAAATTATATTCATCATTGCAGGATATTCTTGTCCCGCTATGAGCCCTATTTTCTTTTCGGGATTTGCAAATTCCATCTTGCTTAAACTTACCAGGGCAGAAATATAGCCTGCTATATAGGCCTGTTCTCTTTGATTGTATCTAAAGGTAGTAATCATGGGGTTCCCTTCGGCATAGGCATCCAAAAGCAAAAACTTTTGATTGGGGAATTGCTTTGAAATGGGAGCGATGATACCGGGCATGGCAGGATTGGAAGAAACAATCAAATCATATTTTCCATCCACGGCTAGGGAAGTAAGCTTCGTACCCCATTCCGCCTGATTGGTTCCTGCTTCCAAAATCTTCAAGCTTACCTTTTTTCCCTTTCCGATTGCAGAAGCAACAGCCTCTTCCGCTCCGGAAGACAACATATCGTAAACCGGACTTTCAGCCCTGACACCAGGAACAAAAACCGCAATACCGATTTCTTTTTCTTTTTGCACATTTTCAGTTTTTGCACATGAAAAAACTATTAAAAGAAAAGAAACAAATAAAATAAAATTAAAAATCTTTCTCATGGTTGACAATATAACAAAAAAGAGAAGATAGTGCAAGAGCTGCTTTAATAAATAATTTTTCTTCACTTTTTCTTATTTTTTTAATTTAGTTTATATGGCCGCACTATGTATATTTTCATGTCACTAATTACCTTTATTTTCTATGACTAGTTCCTCATCTACACTCATTTCTTTTATTAGCCGTAGTAAAATATTACAATCATTATAAGACAATTCTTCAAAGTTAAATTCATTTAAACGAATAAATAAACAGTAATCGCTTCCATCTTCCAACACTTTTATTAAAAATCTTGGTAAACAATAACAGATAAATTCATCTGATAAAACAGGACAATCCCAATACATGCATGCTAACATATCATCATCAACTGTATTTATATCAATTTTTGAATAGTCATATATTAATTCATGATACCCTTCAGGTAAAGATAAACCTTGTTCTATATAATAAGAAGTAACGGTATCTTTTAAAATTTTATTAGGCCGTTGCCTATTATGAAAATGTTTAATACAATCTATATAAATGCGTTTCATTAATTTATTAGTTCTCCTATTTTATTAATTATGGGGATAGCTTCATTTTCTGTCATTTATGGAACAGTTAGACTGTGGATAAATGTAAAATTTTGTTTTCATAAATTAATATTATCAATTGATCAAAAATTTATTCTCCATATTGTTCAAAAATTATATCAAAATTATTATCATACATAATTTTAGCATCACCACCCAATATTATATCCTTTGGCGATATATATACATATATATTTTTGTTATCAAGCATGTTAATATCAAAACAATATTTATCAATATCATCTAATTTTACATCACTGTTCATTTCAGCGAATCTTTTAAACGATAATACCATTATTTTATGTTCTTTTTCCGTCGATAAATTCAATTTAATCTTATTATTTGTAGAACAAGAAAAAAGCAATAACAAAATACAAATAAGATAAAAAAGTTTTTTCATACCCTTTCTCCATTATTAAAATTGATTAATCAAAATACTCATAATATTTTGCTCCTCGCAGTTTATAAAATATTCCTATCGTCAAAACGACTGCTTAAGGGCCGGTCAATCGCTGTCCGAATGAGATAGCTAGTTCGTAAATAAACGCAACGAGATGTCTTCATATCTTAGTTATTTCTATTTAAAAACTCCTTTAAAGCTCGTATTGCATAGACAAAATTCATAATACTGAAAATTAAACAAATAGCTATCTTGAATATGTTTATCCAGCTAAAAAGATTTGGGAAATTATTATATATAGTAAAATATAAACCTATCATTGACATTGTCGAAATAAAGAAAAATATAATTAAAAATAATAAATCATACATACGGGCACCTCTCAAAACCTATTTTTTAGTGTACCTATTTATTATTTTAGTAGCTTTTTTATAAATTGTCTAGTGTAAAACTTGGATTCTTTATCTTAAGTTCCCTTACTTTTCATTTTATTACCTATATGCTCCCTCATTTTATTTCTTTAGATAGCAATATCGGCATAAGTTGTATGTTAAGTTCATCATTATTATCGAAAATGTTGCACGAGCTAATCCTATCGTTCTTACATAGATACCTTTCATTGAGTTTGTCATAAAGCCAAATACATGTTCGACTCTCGCCCGTATTTTTGATTTTTTTCTGTTACTGATTTTTTGTTTTTTAGTAAGAGGTTTTCCTCTTGCTCCTCTTTCACAAATTTGCCCTTCTATTCCTTTCGCTTTTAAAACCCTCTCTATTTCTTCTCCTATATAGGCACTATCTGCGTATAATCTTTCATCTTCCCTTTCAACCAAATTTTTTAACTCTCTACTATCATGAACATTGGCTGCTGTTACCGTCGCTTTCAATATAAGCTTACTTTTTTTATCTATTTTTATATGATCTTTATAACCGTAATAATTACGTTTATGCTTCTTTGTTCACCTCGCATCACAGTCTTTTTGCGATAATTTTGCCTTATTTTGTTTTTCTTGCCATTGTTCAGGGACTTTTCCGTTTTTAATTTGTTCATTTTCATCTTTGCTGTTATGCTGTATCGGAGCTTCTACTATTGTCGCATCTATTATCGTTCCCTCTTTTCCTATTAAGTTATTCCTAGCTAATTCTTTTCCAAACTTTTCAAATAACTTTTTTGATACTCTCGCTTCAATGAGTTTTTCTTTAAAAAGCCATATTGTTTTCGCATCGGGTACTTTATCTTTTAATTCCAATCCTAAAAATCTCATAAAGGATAGCCGATCGTTTATTTGATATTCCGTTTGATCATCACTTATGTTGTATAATTTTTGTAAGATTATTATTTTAAACATCATTACATAATCGTATGCAGGTCTTCCGCCTAAACCTTTTGGCTCTTTGGTTAATGCTTTTTTTAATAGCGGTCTGAATATTTCCCAATTTATTTTTTTGTTTAATTTTTCAAGACTATTCTACCAACTTGCTTAATACTCTTAAACGATCTTCTTCATCAAATAATCCTTTTTGTTTCATACTTTATTTTATCATTTTTTTAATCTTTTTTAAAGGGGGTTTTTAGAGGTGCCCTATAAAATATGATAGAAATTTATAAAATTTATGAACCCAATATAAATTACCTTTATTTTTATCCAATTTTAATTTATAGAATTCTTTCCATACTTTATCTTCAAATTTACTATCTTCACATGATAAAAATGGTTTAGAGTAATTCTTTCTTTTTTCAATTATGTATGATATATTATGGGCCAAATCATTATATCCATACTTAGCAAGAAGAGTTGACACTCTATATCGATACCTAATATTAAAAACAGCAAGCAAAACAATGCAAATAAAATGCGATATCATGAATATCGTAAAAAAAATATCAAATAACAACATCATAGACCATTCTACTATGGTAATCCAAATTAAAATCATCTTTGAAGTGCTCCATATATGCCCGTTTAAAATGTTTAATCGCATCACTAGGCAAATTTTTCAATAATCCGTTTTTCACAGCTTTATTCCATGCTTCCGAACGAGATTTTCCTTCACCGTATAATTGGGTTGTTGTAGTTGTTGTTAGTGCATGCACTTCAATGGGAAGCGATGTTTTAACCGTAACATCTATATTAAATGAAATATAAGAATTCCATATAGATCCCCCTAAAGGAATATTTACATCAGCACCTGCTGTAAAAAAGGCTTTACTATAAGATCCTCCCAGGGTTTCTGTTGTTCCATTCATATCAGCTATTTTCTGAGCATATGGAGCCAAAGAAATAGAAGCAACTGCACCGGCACCAAGACCAGCAAAAAATCCTCCTCCTGATATTTGATACGATCCAATTTGATAATTACCTTGTTTATCTACACTTAATATTATTCCAACTTCATATGAAAGAGCAGTACCTGCACCAGCTGTAACAGTTACACCGGCCATAAAAACACGCTCTCCATCCGGATCAATATACTTCACCGGATTATATAGCTCGAAGCTTCGCTGCGAATAACCTGCATAGTGATACACATGCAAGTTTACAGTGTTGTATATACCACCCATTCCCGGCAAATTCTCATTATGCTTTTTAGCCTCATCGTCAATGGGTGCTTTAGGTATATAATCATTTAGTGCCGGGTCTCATGACAACCACCTACTATATTTCGGATCCAAATACCTCGCTCCATAATAATAAAGTCCCGTCTCCTCTTTTGAAAATATACGGGCATCTCCTGCGTCGCACGGCAAAAAAGTGTCCTCGACATATACCTTTCCCCGCCACAGATGGCGGTGGTTTTAGCTTTGAGAGTTTTGCGTATGCAAAACTCTGAGATGAAAAAGATACAAGGATGTACCTTTTTCATCGGCCTATTTCCAAAAGTCCTGTCAGTGGGAATTTTAGATAGCGATAGTTTTTTATTTAAGCACCTTTGAGCACCACGCTTTTCGCTCCAATCTTTTTGCTGCACTTGTCTTCACAGGCAAGGCTCTTCCCTCCGGTCAGAGCTTGCTTTTTGATTACACAAACCGCAAAAAGGATTTTCGCTTCAATCGCTGTCCGGAGGAGAAAGAGATAATACATTTTTTTTGATACATAGTTCTTTTTCATATTTTTTCTGTTATATATTTAATAATCGTTATATTATTAGTGAAATTATAAAAAAAGGAGTAGCTATTATGTATTTCATAAAAACAATAAGTAAAACAAAGAAAAATAAATAAGTTAGTATAAGAAATCTCATTATTACATCTTTTTCTTCATTAATATTTTCATAAAAATAAAATTTCATAAAAACAAACCAGTATATTGAATATGGAATATTTATCAGAGAAGACCCCGACACTTCTAATAAAATTGATACGACAGGATTCAGAAACCATATAGCTAAACAGGCTTTTATAATTGTTATAGAAGCCAAATTATTTATCTTAAATAATTTTTTATTCAATAGTAATAATACAAGCAATAATATAGTAATCATAACTTTACGTAAAAAAATACTAAGAAAAATAAAAGTTAATTTATACCAATCTCCCTGTACAAAATGTAATAACTTTAATACAGCAGTTAAACAAGCGGGAAAAATAAAACTAGCCATAATAAATATTATAACAAACCAATACACCGCATATGTATTCATTTTTTTAATAGATAATTTATCAAGAACACATCCTTTTATAAAATTTTTTAACATACTAATAGTCTCCTAGCTTCAATTCATTTATCTTCTTTTTTATATCTGCAATTTCTATTTCTATATTATCTAACTCGGCTTTATTTGATGCATTTATAGCTTTCATCTCTCGTATTTCCATTAACTTAGTAAAAATAGAAGTATTTACTTCATTTCCAGTGGTTTGCATATTTTCAGCATAATAAGCATCTACAAGATATCCACTTAGTGCATCAACATCAATATTAATTAAAAAAGCAATTAGCATCATATTAAACGATCCACTATTACTCATAGCCGCATTGATACTATTATCAAAGATATCATAAAAATTAACGAAATCATTTATTTCTTTATAAACTGAATTAAATGCGATATCATATATTTCTCCTTTTTTTCTATTAATCTCATGATTAATTTTAATAATTTTATCTTGGACTTGATGTTTCATTTCAATATATTGATTTAAATTTTGCACTAAACATTTCCATTTTGCATTAAGTATTGCAGTCGCTGTCTGCTTCCCATCCGGATCAGTATACTTCACCGGATTATTCTCTGCATAATGATACACATGAAGATTGACGGTATTAAACACCCCTCCCATTCCAGGCAGGTTATCGTTATGCTTCTTAGCTTCATCATTTATCGGTGCCTTGGGTATATAATCATTCAACGCCGGATCACCGCTTAACCACCTACTATACTTCGGGTCAAGATACCTTGCTCCATAGTAATACAGTCCGGTTTCCTCGTCAAGTTCCTTACCCGTAAACCTAAACGGCAGTTTATCTAATCCCACAGCTACTTCCTCTATCCACAGCTCTCCGTAAGGCGTGTATTCTATATGCTCGTATTGCTTACCACGCCAATCTGTTACAAATTGCGCACTTCCCAAATGGTCACTGTGGTAATAATATCTTTTAACTTTTTGCTCTTCGTTGTCGCCTTGGTTATCGGTGTGCGTCATTGCCGTTACAAGGCGGCTGTTACCAACAAAGATATGCTTATGCACTCTTAAGCCTTGCGGGTTATTTTGGTCTTGTGTCGGGATATGTATCGTAAAAAAGTTATTAAAATAAAGCGTTTCACTTCTTCCCTCGTCTGTGTATTTAAGAGCTCTCTGTCCGTCTTCGCCGTAGCGGTAGTGGACTGTGTAGTTTCTGTCGCTTGATTTGGTTAAGAGGTTTCGCTCGTTCCAAGTGTAGTTACGCCTGTAGGCAAATAGGTCTTGCGGGTTTGACTGTTCCGTTTCTTTAGGAGCGTCAAGCCCGAAGCCATAATCTGCACCATAAACGTCTTGTTCTTCAAAATAGGAGTATGTAAATACAAACTCTTCTTCATCTGTGAAAGGTCCGTCTTTTTCGGCTGTGATATTGCCGTTTGCGTCATAACGGTAATAACGGTTGCCTGCTTTTATTAAACGGTGTGCATAGGCAGGGTCATACTCGTATTGAAGCGAGTAGTCAAGTTCAGCTTTGGGATAGGAGTTCCCTTGTGCACCGGGTATGTTTGTGGTGCTTATCTTTTCTTTCATGTTTCCTATGCCATCAAAGGCAAAGGTTTGTCTGTATTTTGCAATGCTTACAGGTGTTGTTCCAGAGCTTTTTTTAGCCTTGTATTGGTTACTTGTACCCTCTACGCTTATAAGCTGGTAAAGATTATCGTAAGAGTATGTTTGTTTTGTTTCATAAGTACTTGCGTCATTATTATAGCCTAGGACGTTTCCTACAGGGTCGAATGAGTACTTTATTTTTTGAAAGATGTCTTGAGTTTGATTGTTCTTTGTTTCTATTGTATCTAACCAACGGCGTTTTTCATCGTACTTATATCTCGTTTCTACTCCGTTGCCGTATTTTATATACACTCTTTGTGAATGCTCATCATATAGGATTTTGTCTACATAAGAATATTTTATGCTACCCTTGTTTGTAGTTTTTGCTCCGCTCACTCCCTTTAATTGTCCGCCTGCGTCGTAGGTGTAGGTTATGACCTCTCCGTCGGGGTATTTCATGCTTTGCATTCTTCCAAGGTAGTCCGAGCGGTATTCAAAGCTTGCAGTTTCGGGGCTGCTTCCTGCTCCGTAGCGGTTTATGGTTCTTGTTTCGCTTGTTACCTCATTGAGATAGCCGTATTTGTATTTTGTTTCTCCCGTTTCGTCTTTTTTATAAATTACCCGGCCTGCACCTTTTTGTTCCGGCTCTCCGTATTTGTATTCTATGTCTTGGCTAAAAGGATAGTCTGTTTTTAGTATGCGGTCAAAGCCGTCGTATTCATATCGTATTTCGGCTGCCTTGTTTTTTAATACCGAATCCGTTTCTGCTTGCAGCCTTCCTTTATCGTCGTATATCCATTCTTTTTTGCCTGTATCCTTGCTTTCTAATGCGGTTCTTCTTCCAAGCAAGTCATAGCTTACCGATAAAAGGTTTTCGTTTGCGTCGTATGCTCGCAGCATTTCTCCTAACACCGAATATTCATATCGGGCTTTGGTTAATATAGTATTGTTTTTATCTAAGCGTTCTACTTCCCGTATGTTTCCCCGTGCATCTTTTTTGCTTATGCTTATGTTTTCTTTTGGGTCGGTTGTTTTTGTTATTTGTAAAGAAGAATCTATAGAGTATTCCGTTTTTTGTTTGTGTCCGTCAGGAAGTGTAGTTAAGATGTTCCTGTCTATATCGTCATACTCGTATTTTGTGCCGTTTCTTATCTTTGTAAAATCGTTTAGTTCATAAAACTGTTCTATTGCTTGATATGATGAGATGGTTTTTAAATTGTTTTCTAAATCCCCTCCGTAAAAGAAGGGCATTCCTTCTTCACTCTTGCGTCCTGCCTTGTCGTAGTGTATTGTACTTGAGATGTTCCAGCCCGTTTGGGTTTGGTCATTCGTTCCGTCAATGTACACTTCCCCTTCTTTGGCTGTGTAGCTTATGCGTCCCAGACCGTCGTGAATTACAATTGTTTTCATTACACCGCTGTCTTTTGCTTCGGTGCTTATTTTGTTTTCGGTTACGGTGTACCAAAAGGAAGATGATGGAGTAATGTATGTATATTTTGCGTAAGGAGTTTCACTTGTGTCATAGGGGCTTCTCACCTCTGTTACCCGTCCAAAGTTGTCGTACTTATAGCTCATTGTATTGTTTGCAGCATCCGTTTCTTTTAGTTTTACTCCTAAAATACGATCCCATTCTATTTTACTTGTGTAAGATTTATCTCCTTTAGAACTTATCTCTTTTATTTCGATAGGATATATGCCGTCAAGGTATTTGTATTCGGCTCTTTTACCTGTCGGGCTTGTTACTGCTTTTATGTTCCCTTCATCAGTCCATTCTATGCGGTTTACAAGATATGCTCCATGCGACGTGTATTGTTTTAATTCCGTTAAGGCTCCTGTTCTGCTGTCGTATGCACCCTCCCTTTTACGCAAAAGAGTTCCCGTCTTTCCGTGCAGGACATGTATTTTTTCGGGGTGGGCTTTAAAGTACGCTTCTTCTCTTCCCCCTTTCCAGTATGTTATTTCCGCTATGAGGTCATCATTTGTGTTTGTTACGTCTCCCTTGTCATAGAGTTTTGTTACGTTCCCGTATTTATCGTAGTCGTATTCGCTTTCTGTTTTTATTTCGTTGTAGTTTTCTCGTATAGTAGTAGTTTCTTTTTTTATTCTTGCATGGGGTGCTGCATCGGTTTCGTATTCTTTTATTGAGTAGATGGTGCTTCCGTTTTGTACTATCTCGCGTTTTACCATGCCTTTTCGGTAGTAGGAGTCTATGTAGTATTCCGTTTCAGTTACAGTGCCTATTGCGTTTTTACTTCTTACCGTTTTAAAGCCGTAGAATTCTTTTTCGGCTCTGTTATAATAGCCGTCTTCGTAGGTGTAATAGGTTGTATACTCTTGTTCTTTTGAAAATATGCGGGCATCTCCTGCGTCGCTACGCAAAATGAGCTCGACGTATACCCGATACGCCTCCGCTTTATTTTTACTAGGCTCTTTGTATCTGCTCCGCCTATTTTCAAAAGTCCTGTCAGTGGGGCTGTCTAGTAATGAGTTTGTTTTGGCGGACTGCTCAATTTTGTTTTTTAGCATTATGAAGAAAACAAAATTGAACACCGCGCTTTTTAGGGCTACGCTGTCGCTTCGGTATCTTTCCGCAGAAATTACTGCGGAAAGATGTACAGCAAAAGCAATTTTTATAAATTGCTTTTGCTCCCTTGCAATCGCTGTCCGAATGAGATAGTTGGGTTGTGAATAAATGAAAAGTTTTGGTTTCATAATATTTTTCTCATGTAAGCAAATCATCCGGCAACGATGTTTTAAAATAATCCATGTATAGTTTTTTAAAAGCATCTAACTGCTCTTTCGACATTTTTTTTAATAGCCCTGAGTTAATTATTCGAATCATTATTTTTTTTTGTTCTTCTTCTAAAGGCGAACTTTCAGTAAACGGAATGACTGGTTTATTTCTTTTAAATTTCTTCCAATTTTCTATTATGTGCTCCACATCACGAACATGCATAACCATACTTGATATTTGTAACAATGGATAACTTTTTTCAAAAAATAACCGTTTTTTATTATTGCAAAAACCCAATGTATCATTATAATAGCAATATCCTACACTTACAAGTTCATCCCAATGTTTTTCAAGACCATTTAATAACCGTATTTGAAATTTATTATGAAAATGTCGATATAAAAGGCTTACAGAACTATCTGCTACCAAGGCTGTAAGCATCAGCCATGAATTTTCCACAGCTTTCTTCATATACCATGACACAACATCAGATGTATAAACTTCATCATATAAAATATAATCACTTAAAACTGACGGAAAAAACGCATTCGGTACTGCACGTGTAGGATATCCATCAACCATTACGATTGGCGTATCTTCCGTAACTTCCATCATTTTATCCGGAGCTTGTATTTTTTTTATAAAATTCTTCATAAAAACTATATTATGATTTTTTAACGGCCTTAATCTTTTTATAACTTCGTTATATGATCCGAATAATATGCTAGGTATTTTCATTTCAATATTCCTCCATAAATTATGGTGCAACAGCAGACACCACTGCTAAAGGAGGACACACTGCTGCTGTGGCAGCTGTCCTTAGAATTTTATATATGCCATATAGAGCCAGTCCTGTAACAGCTAAGGCTCTAACATTTGATGGCTTTGAATCAGGTACAGGAATCTTAGAATATAGAATAACACCTTGTTCAGGACTATGAAAAAAAACATCAGTTTTATCATTTAAATTAAAAAAGCCACTAGTACCTTTTGCATTGCTATCACCTAAATGCACGTTGCCTTCACCATATTTTTTTAATATGGATATGTACAACAAAGCTTGATTTTTTGCAAGTTTTGCACCTGCTGCATCAGGTTTTATTTCATATATTTCATTTGTTGTCATATTCCATATATCAGGTTTTAAGCCTAAATCGGTACGACCAAGTCCTTTATCTACTTTACCCACATCAGATAATGCTTTGGACATAGAAATAGTGTTTCCAGTAACAGTGTCTGGAGCATTGGCAGCTTTATAAATTTCAAAAATCAGTTTATGTATTTGCCGTCCTTCATCTGTATATATAGTCTCGCTTCTCCCATCCGGATCAGTATACTTCACCGGATTATTTCCCGCATAATGATACACATGAAGATTGACGGTATTAAACACCCCTCCCATTCCCGGCAAGTTTTCATTATGCTTTTTAGCCTCGTCATCAATGGGAGCCTTTGGTATGTAATCGTTTAATGCAGGATCTCCTGACAACCATCTACTATACTTCGGGTCAAGATACCTCGCTCCATAGTAGTATAAACCTGTCTCCTCGTCAAGCTCCTTACCCGTGAAGCGGAAAGGTAACTTATCTAACCCCGCAGCAACTTCTTCAACCCAGAGTTCGCCATACGGCGTGTATTCTATATGCTCGTATTGTTTACCTCGCCAATCTGTTACGAATTGTGCGCTTCCAAGGTGGTCTGAATGGTAATAATACCGTTTAGCTTTTTGCTCGTCATTGTCGCCTTGATTATCTGTGTGGGTCATCGCGGTTACAAGACGGCTGTTACCAACAAAGATATGCTTGTGTACCCGTAAACCTTGCGGGTTATTCTGGTCTTGTGTCGGTATGTGTATCGTAAAGAAGTTATTAAAGTATAAGGTTTCACTTCTACCCTCGTCTGTGTATTTAAGTGCCCGCTGTCCGTCTTCGCCGTAGCGGTAGTGGACTGTGTAGTTTTTGTCGCTTGATTTAGTTAAGAGGTTACGCTCGTTCCAAGTGTAGTTACGCCTGTAGGCAAATAGGTCTTGCGGGTTTGACTGTTCCGTTTCTTTAGGAGCGTCAAGCCCGAAGCCGTAGTCTGCGCCATAAACGTCTTGTTCTTCAAAGTATGAGTATGTAAATACAAACTCTTCTTCGTCGGTAAAGGGTCCGTCTTTTTCTGCTGTTATGTTGCCGTTTGCGTCATAGCGGTAGTATCGGTTGCCGGCTCTTATTAGGCGGTGTGCGTAGGCAGGGTCGTACTCGTAATCTAAGCTATAATCAAGCTCAGCTTTGGGATAGGAGTTGCCTTGGGCACCGGGTATGTTTGTGGTGCTTAATTTGTTGGTCATGTTTCCTATGCCATCAAAGCTGAATGTTTGTCTGTACTTTGCAATGCTTACAGGTGTTGTTCCAGAGCTTTTTTTAGCCTTGTATTGATTACTTGTTCCTTACTACGCTTATAAGTTGATAAAGATTGTCGTATTTATATTCCTGTTTTGTTTCATAAGTACTTGCATCATTATTATATCCTAGAACGTTTCCTACAGGGTCGAATGAGTACTTTATTTTTTGAAAGACGTCTTGAGTTTGGTTATTCTTTGTTTCTATTGTATCTAACCAACGCCGCTTCTCATCGTATTTGTATCTTGTTTCTACTCCGTTTCCGTAGCGTATGTAAACTCTTTGTGCGTGTTCGTCATAAATGATTTTATCTACGTAAGAGTATTCAGCCGTTCCCTTTGACGAGGTTTTTACGCCGCTCACTCCCTTTAACTGTCCGCCTTTATCATAGGTGTAGGTTATGGTTTCTACGTCAGGGTATTTCATACTCTGCATTCTGCCGAGGTAGTCCGAGCGGTATTCAAAGCTTGCAGTTTCAGGATTAGTTCCCGCTCCGTAGCGGTTTATGGTTCTTGTTTCGCTTACTACCTCGTTTAAGTTTCCGTAAGTATAGTGCGTTTCTCCCGTTTCATCTTTTTTGTAGACTATTTGCCCCGCTCCATTTTGTCCCGGCGCTCCGTATTTATATTCTATGTCATGGCTAAAAGGATAGTCGGTATTTACTATGCGGTCAAAGCCGTCATACTCGTATCTTATTTCGGCAGCCTTGTTTTTTAATACCGAATCGGTTTCTGCTTGAAGCCTTCCTTTATCGTCGTATATCCATTCTTTTTTGCCTGTGTCCTTGCTTTCTAATGCGGTTCTTCTTCCAAGCAAGTCATAACTTACCGATAAAAGGTTTTCGTTTGCGTCGTATGCTCGCAGCATTTCTCCTAATACGGAGTATTCGTATCGTGCTTTGGTAAGAAGAGTGTTGTTTTTATCTAAGCGTTCTACTTCCCGTATGTTTCCCCGTGCATCTTTTTTGCTTATGCTTATGTTTTCTTTCGGGTCTGTTGCCCTTGTTATTTGAAGCGAAGCGTCTATCGAATACTCGTTTTTTTGTTTGTGTCCGTCAGGAAGCGTGGTTAGGATGTTCCTATCTATATCGTCATATTCGTATTTTGTGCCGTTTCTTATCTTTGTAAAATCGTTAAGCTCATAAAACGCTTCAAGGGCTTCATAAGAGTTTTTATTTACCAGTTCTTGTTCTAAGTTTCCTCCGTAAAAGAAGGGCATTCCTTCTTCTATCTTTCGTCCTACATTATCATAGTTTATTACACTTGAGATGTTCCAGCCCGTTTGGGTTGTGTTCTCTGTTCCGTCTACGTACACTTCTCCTTCTTTTGCTGTATAGCTTATTCTTCCTAAGCCGTCATGGAGTACTATTGTTTTCATAACCTCTTTTGAAAATATGCGGGCATCTACTGCGTCGCACGGCAAAAAAGTGTCCTCGACGTATACCCGATACGCCTGCGGTACTTTTTTGCCTAACTCCTTGTATCTGCTCCGCCTATTTTCAAAAGTCCTGTCAGTGGGGAGGTTTAGTAAATTTAAAAGTTTAAACCCCGATGTTTTGCCGAATGGCAAAACTCGAAGCTCAAAGGTGCATAAGCAAGTTTGAGCGGCGGACTGCTGACACTTGTGTATTATCATAATTATGTAAAAGTACACAAGTGTCAGCACCGCGCTTTCTGCTTCAATCGCTGTCCGAATGAGATAATTAGACTTTTTTAATAAACACCTAGTTTTCATTTTTTTTCTATTTCTTTGCATCCTTGATGTTTTGCTGAGCCGGACTCTCATGCAATTTTGGCGGAGGCATAATAAATTTATGTTTTTTCATATTTGAATGTAACGCCATATATGCTTCTTCTTTGCCTTGACGTGTTTCTAAATCATTAGGATCTAATTTTAGGCTTTCATCAAAATCATTTATTGCTTCTTGATATTTTCCCCAATTTAAATACGCAATTCCGCGCATTTTATGGATCTTCTCATCCATCGGTTTTAACTTTAATGCCTGATTAAAATCCTGTACTGCCGCTTCACATTTTGCTAAGTGAGTTAATGCCATACCACGTCCCACATAGATATGAATAGACGGATATATTTTTTCGGCTTTTGTAAACGAAACAACCGATTCTTCATATTTTCCTATATTGTAATACACCACTCCACAACCAATATATGCAGCAGTAAGACGACTTTCCAATATCAATGCCTGATTAAAATCATTGAGCGCTTTATCATATTTTTCTAAAAGATTATAGGCATTACCGCGTTCAGCATAAACTTCGGCAACATCAGCTTTAAGTTCTATAGATTTTGTAAAATCGTCTATTGCTTTTTCATAATCTCCCAGAACACCATATATACGTCCTCTGTTAAGATAATATTCATCTTGTGCCCCCTCCACAATCTTACCAAAATGTATTGCTGATGTATATTCTTTCAAAGCTTGCTCGTATTGTTTCAGATTGAAATATGCAAGCCCTAAAAAATTATAAGCATCTGCATAATATGGATTTATTACTATCGCTTGTGAAAGAACCGATATTGCCTGTTCATAGTTTCCAAGTGCATAATGGCAAAAACCATACAGAAAATACGCTATCATATCCTCAGTATTTCTGGGATTAGGATTGGGAATTAATTTTACAGCTTCTTTCAAATCATCTACTGCTTTTGTGTATGCCTTTATTCTTGTATAGAACATTCCTCTATGTGTATAGGCACGCGCATAAGATGGGTTTATTTTTATAGCAGTATTAAAACAATCCAAAGCTTTTAAATTATCTCCTGTTTTAAGGTATTTTTCACCTAGTTCAATCAATTGTCCCGGAGTGAGTGACTCAAGTTGTGTAGAAAGTTGTTCCGCCTTAATTTCATTTTGCGCATGGCTTCCCGTTGTTTTACAACTTATCAAGCACAATACAGCCGTAAAAATTAAAAATAAAAATTGTTTTTTTAAATCTGTAGAACCAATCATGTTTATCTTTTCCTCCTGATGTTCATAATTGTACTTTATATGAAAAATAGAGTTGCATATTTGGTATCGGCTTAGACGGAATTGTAAAATTGGCTGAGGTTCCAAATGAAAGAGAATGTTTATCACCAATCGCCTTATTTAAATTTCCAGTGAGATTTATACCTAGGTCAAAGCTGTCACCAAAGTTTGGTTGAAATTGTGCAGCATACTTAAGGTCTGCACCCGAAGACAAGTTAATAGAACCTGAAAAGTTCATCCCTATGATATCAATACCTTTTTCTTTTAACTCTTTATTTAAATCGACTAGTCCTGAATCTAAAGCAATACCGACACAAAAACCTTCCAGCGCAAGAGTTGCAACAAAAGTCACAGGGTCGTTTTTTGCAAGATCTACCATATTAGTAAGTAATACTTTTATATCGTTTACCTTTTTAATCGCATCTGTTTCAGACATCAGATTATTTGGATTAGACTTTTTAAATAAAGGATCCAACTGTTTACTCAAATCTATAGATATTTTTATAGTTTCTTTAATAGTTTCTATATCCCGTCCATCTGGATCCATATACTTCACCGGATTATTCCCCGCATAATGATACACGTGCAAATTGACAGTATTAAACACACCACCCATACCCGGCAAGTTCTCGTTATGCTTTTTAGCCTCATCGTCAATGGGAGCTTTGGGTATATAATCATTTAACGCCGGATCGCCTGACAGCCACCTACTATACTTCGGATCAAGATACCTCGCTCCATAATAGTACAGTCCCGTCTCCTCTTTTGAAAATATGCGGACATCTCCTGCGTCGCTACGCAAAAATAAATGCTCGACGTATACCCGATACGCCTCCGCTTTATTTTTACTAGGCTCCTTGTATCTGCTCCGCCTATTTTCAAAAGTTCTGTCAGTGGGGCTGTCTAGTAATAACTTTCTTTTGGCGGACTGCTCAATTTTGTTTTTTAGCATTACGAAGAAAACAAAATTGAACACCGCGCTTTTCAGGGCTCCGCTATCGCTTCGGTATCTTTCCGCAGAAATTACTGCGGAAAGATGTACAGCAAAAGCAATTTTTATAAATTGCTTTTGCTCCCTTTCAATCGCTGTCCGAAAGAGATAGGTAGGCTGTGAATAAATGCTAAGTTTTGTTTTCATTGTTTTTAGTTTCTCAAAAATAGCCAATTCTTCAGTTGCAACAAAATGATTCTCTTTGTTTAAGTATCATTACTGTTTTATCGTATCAGGAAATCCAATTTTCTTACAAAGCAATATTAAATCTTTTTTGCGATAATAGAACATACTTATATTCATAAAACTCTTTTTAGTTTCCAATCTCAACGCAAGATATCCACATCGATCTATTCCTTTCTCTGTTAGATATAAACCTGAACGGATATAACACTTTTTTATATCACATATATTAAGTTCTTTTCTTTGAATATATGCTTTCCTTTGTATTATTTTGTCATTTGAAATAAGCACATATCTGCCGCATACTTCAGGTATTAGCATAACCGCAAATCCGCCCCAAAGAAAAGCTATTTCATACCATCTTGCATTAGAAAAAAGCAAAAGAATCAACATAATATAAACAGGAGAAAATAGAATTTTATCTCCTATTCCCTTATTTATCTTAAAAAAATTCTCATTCTTTTTTTCAAAAAAATACGATTTAAATAAACCAAAAAATTTTTTCATTCTATTCACCATTTGTTATATATAAAATACTTGATTGATTTTGCTGTTTATCGACAATTTGCAAATAGTTTTCCATTTTTTCCACTCCTTTTGATAAAAGTAATGCAAAAGCGTTGCCTTCGACTAATGCACAATTAGTACATCTTGCAAGAGCAATTTTTGCAGCTGTTTTTGTACTGATATTTTTTATTGTACCATTTGCTAATTTAGTAGAAATTTGCTTTGAAACCGCCAGCATTGAACCTTTTCCTGATGTTATTCCTGGCACTGAATTATTACTTAATGCACCTGTTGCAGTTCCAATTGCTGTAACTGTAATTAATTCTTTAACATCTATTTTTGTAATATCACCTTTATTATCTATCATTTGTTTAGTCAAATCTCCAATACTACTACCTACCGCACCTGCTATATACCCATTACCTGTGCCAGCAATAATAGCACCTGAAGCTGCTCCTCCTACAGCTGCCCCTATATATGTGCTTGCACTACTTATATTACCTGTTAACCAATCATTAACTGCAACTGACGCAACACTTACTGCTGCTCCTAATAAAGCACCTATTGCAACATGTAAAACTTTCCCATCCGGATCAGTATACTTAACAGGATTATTTCCTGCATAATGATACACATGAAGGTTTACCGTGTTGTATACACCACCCATGCCAGGCAGGTTTTCATTGTGTTTCTTTGCTTCGTCATTTACAGGAGCTTGCGGTATATACTCCCCTAATGCAGGATCACCACTCAGCCATCTACTATACTTCGGGTCAAGGTACCTCGCTCCATAATAGTAAAGCCCCGTCTCTTCGTCAAGCTCTTTCCCCGTAAACCTAAACGGTAACTTATCCAAGCCTGCAGCTACTTCCTCAACCCAGAGTTCTCCGTAAGGCGTGTACTCTATGTGTTCATATTGTTTACCTCGCCAATCTGTTACGAATTGTGCGCTTCCTAAATGATCGCTGTGGTAGTAGTAACGCTTTGCTTTTTGTTCATCGTTGTCTCCACTATTATCTGTGTGGGTCATAGCGGTTACAAGCCGTGAGTTACCTACAAATATGTGTTTGTGTACTCTTAAGCCTTGAGGGTTGTTTTGGTCTTGCGTCGGTATGTGTATCGTAAAGAAGTTATTAAAGTATAAGGTTTCGCTTCGCCCCTCGTCTGTGTATTTAAGTGCTCTCTGTCCGTCTTCGCCGTAGCGGTAGTGTACTGTGTAGTTTCTGTCGCTTGATTTGGTTAAGAGGTTTCGCTCGTTCCATGTGTAGTTTCTTCGATAAGCAAATAGGTCTTGAGGGTTTGTTTGCTCGGTTTCTTTAGGTGCGTCAAGGCCGAAGCCGTAATCTATTCCGTATACATCTTCTTCTTTTGAAAATATGCGGGCATCTCCTGCGTCACTACGTAAAAATAAATGCTCGACGTATACCAGATACGCCTCCGCTTTATTTTTACTAGGCTCCTTGTATCTGCTCCACCTATTTTCAAAAGTCCTGTCAGTGGGACTGTTTAATAATAATTTTCTTTTGGCGGACTGCCGGTATTTGTGTACCATCAATACAATATAAAAGTACACAAATACCGACACCGCGTTTTTCAGGGCTCCGCTTTCGCTTCGGTATCTTTCCGCAGAAATTACTGCGGAAAGATGTACAGCAAAAGCAATTTGTATAAATTGCTTTTGCTCCCTTGCAATCGCTGTCCGAAAAAGATAGTTGGGTTCTTTCAATAAACATCTAACTACTACTTTCATAAATTAAATCTAAATTACCCATCGTATTATCTTATAAATAAATACAGTAACAGCATATGATATTATAAATATAATTATACCATTGAATAGAAAAATAGAATAAAAAATAACACTTAACATTTCAACAATAAAAAAATATCCTATCTCAATAAAAAAACCAATTAAACAGCCTAAAAAATGCGATATAAAAAATACTATTAATAAAGTTAAAAAAAAGTACAATCCAATTTTTTGTATATTTAAAAATATAAATAAAACAACTATTATTGGAACAAATACAACTTGCAAAAAATATTTATTATCCTTAACCGAGGTGATAATATAAAAAATCATTAGAATAAGCATAAAAGCTATTTTACTGTATATAAAATTCGTTATTGAAATTTTTATCATTTTATTTGAATTTCCTCTCCTTTATTATTTTTTTTAAAATCTTCATATTGGAAATTAGGTTTTGTAAAAGTCCCAACAGGGAAACGAGAATGTTTAGGTTTTGATATATTAACACCTCCTTTCTTACCAATGTCTGCACATAAATCTGCACAGTTTTGAGATATTACTTCTAAGGTTATTTCATTTCTTTTTTCATCAAGTGAGTATTTTTTATCGTAAATGTCAAGACCTTCTGCTATCATTCTTGAGTCATTCATTGCATTTGTTTTTACTTGATAAGCCCTATCATATTGTTCATCTGTATCTAATTTTTTATTATGCTCAATAAAACTTTCAAGTGTAGGAAAATATTCTGCCTTGTTAATTGATCCAGTTAAATTTTTACCATCTTTAGAAAAATACAACCATCCGCCAGTTTTATCATTTCCAATTAACACAGCATTATGACCTTCTTTATAAGCACCATATGACATATTCAATAAAATTATATCCCTTCCATCCGGATCAATATATTTCACCGGATTATTTCCCGCATAGTGATACACATGAAGGTTTACAACATTAAACACACCGCCCATTCCCGGCAGATTCTCGTTGTGTTTCTGTGCCTCGTCATCAATCGGTGCTTTGGGTATATACTCATTAAGTGCAGGATCCCCGCTTAACCACCTACTATACTTCGGGTCAAGGTATCTAGCTCCATAGTAATACAGTCCCGTTTCCTCGTCAAGCTCCTTACCCGTAAACCTAAACGGTAACTTATCCAATCCAGCAGCAACTTCCTCTATCCAAAGTTCGCCATACGGTGTGTACTCTATATGCTCATATTGTCTGCCTTTCCAGTCGGTTACGAACTGTGCACTTCCCAAATGGTCTGAATGGTAATAGTAACGCTTTGCTTTTTGTTCATCGTTGTCGCCTTGGTTATCCGTGTGCGTCATTTCTTTTGAAAATATACGGGCATCTCCTGCGTCGCTACGCAAAAATAAATGCTCGACGTATACCCGATACGCCTCCGCTTTATTTTTACTAGGCTCCTTGTATCTGCTCCGCCTATTTTCAAAAGTCCTGTCAGTGGGAATTTTAGATAGCGATAGTTTTTTATTTAAGCAACTTTGAGCGGCGGACTGCTGACACTTGTGTATTATCATAATTATGTAAAAGTACACAAGTGTCAGCACCGCGCTTGCTTCGAAGCTGCGCCTATCGGCTTGCTGCACCAATGCCGCTCCAATCTTTTTGCTGCACTTGTCTTCACAGGCAAGGCTCTTCCCTCCGGTCAGAGCTTGCTTTTTGATTACACAAACCGCAAAAAGGATTTCCGCTTCAATCGCTGTCCGAAAAGTAAAACTATGCTTATCTATAAAAATACATATGTTAAATTTCATTTTAATCCTAACAATTTCCTTCTATGTAATGTTATTAAAATTGGTCAGTCCATAGCCAAATATATTTGTTGTCAATTTTACTTTGTACAATATACCCATTATGCTTATTCTTACTTCCATAATTTACTACAGAGACTGTACAATCCAAATAATCTTTATTCTCAATCTTATCTAATATCTCATAAAGAGTTTCATTGTTGCCGCACAGAGTGTCTTGTTTATATAAGATATTATCTTTTGAAAAAATAGTACAGTCTTTCTTTAATTCCGGATTAAAATATGTCATCAAATAGGCTACAATATCATCTTTTGTATCAACAATAAATTTATCATCATACTCAGTAAAGTTCCTTACATCAAAAATAAACACTTCTATTTTATCTCTTCGTCCGCCAGTGACAGGCTCATAAATATATAAACACAAAGGCATTTCACATTCATAACCTACATAACTATAATTATGAGGGATAAAAATATGATTATTCTTTTGAGGCATTAGATTGAATTCTTTTATATCGGAATGATTATTATTCACAAACAGCAATTTTATTTCATCAAAACTCTGTGAGGAACTGTAATTACTCCATATAATTTCTCTTTTAGTACAAGCCGAAAAAAAGAGAACTACACTAATCAAGCATGTCAGAAATCCAATGATATTCTTTCTTATTTGATAATAAATCTTTGTTTTCATTTAAATATTTAATAGCCTCCTCACGAGATAAAATTTTATTTTCAACTTTATTTTTTTTTACATTCATAATTGTAACAGTTATATTCCAACTAGTTATACTACCACCTGATTCTGTATATTTAAATTTTATATCTCCCACATGGCCTTCAGATAAATTCGATAACACCCTCAATAATAATCCAGCTCCATCAAGCACTGTTGCTGTATTAGTTATAGCAGGCGGTTTCCTCTGATTTTCATTATTATAATCATTTTCACTATACATACCTCTTGGCAATGCAGAACCCAAAGCAATAATAGGATTGCTATCCAGAAGTATTTCCTTTGGGATATTTTGTTTGTAAGGATCTATTATAAAATTTTGTACAGATTTACCATCGTCATAGAATTTATTTAACAATGCATTATTTACTTTTACAGGATCGACAGGTGGTAATGGAGGCGTTGAACTTGATTTTAGCATCAAACATACAGCAGCAATTAGGATAAAACCTCCAATGATACTTTCCCCATCCGGATCAGTATACTTCACCGGATTATTCCCAGCATAATGATAAACATGCAAGTTTACCATGTTATATACACCGCCAAGTCCCGGTAAGTTTTCATTGTGTTTCTTTGCCTCATCATTTATCGGAGCTTTGGGTATATAATCATTCAGTGCAGGATCACCACTCAGCCATCTACTATACTTAGGATCAAGATATCTAGCACCATAGTAATACAACCCCGTCTCTTCATCCATCTCTTTTCCCGTAAACCTAAAGGGCAGTTTATCCAATCCAGCTGCAACTTCCTCTATCCATAACTCTCCGTAGGGCGTATACTCTATATGTTCATATTGCCTGCCCCTCCAGTCGGTTACAAATTGTGCACTTCCTAAGTGGTCGCTGTGGTAGTAGTAACGCTTTGCCTTTTGTTCATCGTTGTCGCCTTGGTTATCTGTGTGGGTCATCTCTTTTGAAAATATACACGCCGTCTGCGGCGTCGCTTCAAAAAAATTAATCCTCAACGTACATATAGTACGCCTGCGGTTAATTTTTTCTCGCTCCTTGCATCCATCATGTCTATTTTCAAAAGGCCTGTCAGTGGAGGTGTTTAGTAAATTTAAAAGTTTAATCCCCGATGTTTTGCCGAATGGCAAAACTCGAAGCTCAAAGGGGCGTAAGCACCTTTGAGCAGCGGACTGCTCAATTTTGTTTTTTAGCATTATGAAGAAAACAAAATTGAACATCGCGCTTTCCGCTCCAATCTTTTTGCTGCATGGGCTTTTTTCAGGCGGTGTTTTTACGCTGCCGCTCCAAAAACCGCATTTGCTTAAATACACCGCAAAAAGGATTTCTGCTTCAATCGCTGTCCGAAAGAGATAGTTAGGTTGTGAATAAATGCAAGGTTTTGGTTTCATTGTTTATTACTTTTCTTTTGCTTCATTTTTTTGCGGGCATATTCTTTTTCCCCTTTATTTAAAGCTTCAAATGAATCATACACTCTCCCATCTTTCGCGTATGGAGTTACAGCAACTACATAATTACCGGCAAGAGGTTTGTGTTTTATAAGAGGACCTGAAAGTTTCACCATGTGTAAAGGAAGAACTCTATTTCTATACTCAACTAAAGGTGTAACATAACTCATTTCCACCGTTTCAATATCTGCAAAATCAAGGTCAAAACATACATCAACCGTTTCATTATTAGCAAGTTCGCCTATATACCTTGTATTCAACTTATAGTTATTATCTGATACTTTTATAATTTCCAGTACTTTATATTTTTGAATCATATCCACTACATATAAATATTCGTCATCACAAATATCAATCTGGATGGGAGTTCTAAATGTATTCGTAACACCGAGCCCCCAAGAAAATTTAGTTTCAACCCAAAATGAAAGCCCTTTTCTGTCTTCCTCCATATAGATTCCCAAAATATTTTTAATATCGTACTCAGAAACATTATAATCATTTGCATATTTTATGTATGAGGAATTTTCACAATATAAAGTAAAAGCTGCAAGACATATAAGTAAAATAATTATAAGTACTTTTTTCATTCTTTTATCTCCTTTGTTTGAAATTTGAAATAATCAATTCTATCAATATTTATAATGGTAATTTCACCTAAAGGATCCCACACTAATTTCCCTTCCGAATCACCTTCTCCAAAATGTCCATAGCCATAAGTATTTTTTTCTGTTTTTACCGTTGAAGCTTGAGCTTCATTAGCATTTTTTGCCTTTAAGGCTTGTTCATCGCTTCCTAAAATATTCAAGGCATAATTTATTATAGCTATAGCATTCTTTACTAAATATTCCTTATTTTTTTCCATACCAACAATATCATTTTCAATAAGATAGCCAATTCCCGTAGTTACTTGTTCAGCCGTCATATTTTTCCCCGTTCGAGTTTGCGCTATTCCAAATAAACTCATAATAAAACATGGTCCGTAGTCAGGGATATTATTTGTTCCCATAATAACTCGATTTTCAAGTAAATTTTGATCGGCAGAATGTTTATTATTAGATTGGTTCAAATTCTGCATTTTGAAGTACCAATCTAATGTTCCGCCGGTATATTGATTACCGGCAATATGATCATTTCCCGTAGGATCTACATATTTAATTGGGTTATTGCCACCGTAATGGTATACGTTAAAGTTTACCGTATTATATATACCGCCCTCTCCTACAGAAGAACCAGCCATGTAATCATTCAGTGCAGGATCACCACTCAGCCACCTACTATACTTCGGATCAAGATACCTCGCCCCATAGTAGTACAGTCCCGTCTCCTCGTCAAGTTCTTTCCCCGTAAACCTAAACGGCAGTTTATCCAACCCTGCAGCAACTTCTTCTATCCAAAGTTCTCCGTAGGGTGTATACTCTATGTGTTCGTACTGTCTGCCTCGCCAATCTGTTACAAATTGAGCGCTTCCTAAATGGTCTGAATGGTAATAGTAACGCTTTGCCTTTTGTTCGTCGTTGTCTCCACTATTATCTGTGTGGGTCATGGCGGTTACAAGACGTGAGTTTCCTACGAAGATGTGTTTGTGTACACGTAGTCCTTGAGGGTTGTTCTGGTCTTGTGTTGGTATGTGTATTGTGAAAAAATTGTTAAAGTATAAGGTTTCACTTCGCCCCTCGTCTGTGTATTTAAGTGCCCTCTGTCCGTCTTCGCCGTAGCGGTAGTGTACTGTGTAGTTTCTGTCGCTCGATTTGGTTAAGAGGTTGCGCTCGTTCCAAGTGTAGTTACGCCTGTAGGCAAATAGGTCTTGCGGGTTTGACTGTTCCGTTTCTTTAGGAGCGTCAAGCCCAAATCCGTAGTCTGCACCGTATACGTCTTGTTCTTCAAAATATGAGTATGTAAATACAAACTCTTCTTCATCGGTAAAGGGCCCGTCTTTTTCTGCCGTTATATTGCCGTTCGCATCATATCGATAGTATCTAGTTCCGGCTCTTATTAATCTGTGTGCATAAGCCGGGTCATACTCGTAATTCAAGTTATAGTCAAGTTCAGCTTTTGGATACGAGTTCCCTTGAGAGCCGGGTATGTTTGTGGTGCTTAGCTTATTGGTCATGTTGCCTTCTTTTGAAAATATGCGGGCATCTCCTGCGTCGCACGGCAAAAAAGTGTCCTCGACGTATACCCGATACGCCTGCGGTACTTTTTTGCCTAACTCCTTGTATCTGCTCCACCTATTTCCAAAAGGCATCGTTTTTCCGCTTCCTACCGTAAGCGGAAAAACCTCCGATAAGTTGTTTTTATTTAATAATAACTTTCTTTTGGCGGACTGCTGACACTTGTGCACTATCATAATTATGTAAAAGTACACAAGTGTCAGCACCGCGCTTTTCAGGGCTACGCTATCGCTTCGGTACCTTTCCGCAGAAATTACTGCGGAAAGATGTACAGCAAAAGCAATTTTGATAAATTGCTTTTGCTCCCTTGCAATCGCTGTCCGAATGAGATAGTTAGGCTGTGGGTAAAAATAAAGTTCTGTTTTCATAGTTTTTTTACTAAGATCTTTAAAAAGTACATTTTACTATTTTAAATTCAAAATACGGTTTTGTAATATATGAGAAATATACGCGAAATTCTGTTCCATCACTATCAATAAATTCTCTCAATTTACCATCTTTAATAATATAAGGGCACAGGAAATAATCTCCATTCCATTGGTAAACACGTTGTGCTACAAAAAAACATAATTGGTCTCTAAATATGCCGAATATTCTGGGATCGATGTCTTTATTATAAAAAGCGTTATCCAACTCATAAAACCGGATTTTCTTTAAATCCGTTATGTCAAAAATAAAATATTTATACAAGTAATAAGCACTCAGATTGCCGATAAGTACCAAATAGCGATTTTCATTATATTGTATCAAGTAAAAAATTTGTTTATGCAAGAAAATATCATCACCGATAAAATCAAATTCTTGATTGCACAGCTCAATTTTTCCGTGTTTTTTTTCTTTAGCTCCACTAAAATTCTGACAAGGATAATATCTTATACTTTCTATACCAGCTAAATCTTCAAAGGTTGAAATATAACATTCAGTAAAGTCTTCCCTTTCCAAGTATCTATGTTCAAGCCATCCGGTAGTTTTAATTTTTACAGGTGTATAAGTACATTCCTTTATATCATAAAAATCCATATAATTCTGAGAATATAAGAAAAATGGATAAAATAATATAAAAGCGAGCGCAGAGGTAGAGCGTATCACTGATATGATCTTGAACCTGTTACATTTTGATAATGCGGACTTAGTTTCCAAAAAATTGTTCCTCCATATGCAGCTGTTGAATCTAGTTTATGATTCCAAGGTGTTCCTCGATTTGCTCCAGATGGATACCAATGTTCTTGAAAAGGTCCTACCGTAGAATCGCCTGTTCCATAAATATCATGATTTTGATTTGTATAATGAATTCCCCATTCTGTTTTATGTTCATTCGTTTGTATATCTGCACCATCCCAATAATAAGCTCCATTTGATTTTCCTCTAGTGGTTCCCAGTATTGTACTCATTGCTGCATTGCGGGCATTATTTAGTTTTGAGTCACTATTCAATAGACGGTTGTCAGTTACAGTTTTTCGAGATGATGCATTATAACCGTTGACTTGTCCATTTTTTTCAATTTCTGTATTTGCAGATGTATTTGCATATTCAGCTCGATTCATTATAACATCCCCAATAGCTTGCATTTCATCCAAATCATTTGTTGCTTCTCCATAAAGTGCAGCTGTCATTTTTTCAAAATCCGATTGTGTACCAACTAAAGTATTAACTTGATCTCTCGTCATATAAATATTTGATGTTTCACTATTTGCAGTAGTTAAATAGTTTCCATTTTCATCATAATAAAGATCATCACATCCCGTAGGATCGACATATTTAATCGGATTATTTCCGCCATAATGGTATACATTAAAGTTTACCGTATTATATATACCGCCCTCACCAACAGATGAGCCAGCCATATAATCACCCAACGCAGGATCACCTGACAACCACCTCGAATACTTCGGATCTAAATAACGTGCACCGTAGTAGTACAGTCCCGTCTCCTCATCCAGCTCTTTTCCCGTAAACCTAAACGGCAGTTTATCAATTCCAGGTGCGGTCTCCTCAATCCAAAGTTCGCCATACGGTGTGTATTCTATATGCTCGTATTGTCTGCCGTTCCAGTCGGTTACAAACTGCGCACTTCCAAGGTGGTCTGAATGATAGTAATACCGTTTCGCCTTTTGTTCTTCGTTATCGCCGTGGTTATCCGTGTGTGTCATTGCTGTTACTAATCTTGAATTTCCTACAAATATGTGTTTATGTACTCTTAAGCCTTGCGGGTTGTTCTGGTCTTGGGTGGGAATATGTATTGTAAAGAAATTATTAAAATATAAGGTTTCACTTCTTCCCTCATCGGTATATTTGAGAGCTCGCTGTCCGTCTTCACCATAGCGGTAGTGTACTGTGTAGTTTCTGTCGCTTGATTTGGTTAAGAGGTTGCGCTCGTTCCAGGTGTAGTTGCGCCTGTAGGCAAATAGGTCTTGCGGGTTTGACTGCTCCGTTTCTTTAGGTGCGTCAAGACCGAAGCCGTAGTCTATTCCGTATACATCTTCATCTTTTGAAAATATGCGGGCATCTCCTGCGTCGCTACGCAAAAATAAATGCTCGACGTATACCCGATACGCCTCCGCTTTATTTTTACTAGGCTCCTTGTATCTGCTCCACCTATTTCCAAAAGGCATCGTTTTTCCGCTTCCTACCGTAAGCGGAAAAACCTCCGATAAGTTGTTTTTATTTAATAATAACTTTCTTTTGGCGGACTGCTGACACTTGTGCACTATCATAATTATGTAAAGTACACAAGTGTCAGCTCGCTTTCAGGCTCCGCTATCGCTTCGGTATCTTTCCGCAGAAATTACTGCGGAAAGATGTACAGCAAAAGCAATTTTTATAAATTGCTTTTGCTCCCTTTCAATCGCTGTCCGAAAAATGAGATAGTTGGGTTGTGAATACAAATAAAGTTTTGGCTTCATAGCTTTTTATATTTACCTTAATTGTTTTATCAAATAATTTTTAACTCTGTCCCATAAATTTTCTGTCTCTTGGCTGTCATACATTTTTACATCTTTGTATTCTTTCATTTTTCATATCCTAGATTACATAAGTATTTCTATGGTTTAAACCTGTCTACCCAAGAAGAGTCTTCTGCTTTATTGCATAGATTCCATAAATACTGAATATCTGAATCTAATTGAATTGTTATATATAGATTTCCGTTTTTCTCTAAATATTCATACCCGAAATATTCAAGAATCTTTATCATATTTTTTTTATATTCATCTGAATAATCAACTTCTCTAATAAATGCATGTTCTTTTTCGCTATAGACAATTTTTGTAAAACGAATATATAAGTGCGGTTCATTCGCAAAAGATTTAAATATAGCAAATACTAAAAATTGAGTTATTATAATAATAATTTTAAAATTCTTTTTCATAGTTTGTACTCCAGTTTGAACGCATCATAAAAGATGCTGCCATACCATTTTCTACCAATTTATTGGCTTCAGAATCCCAATAAATTCCTTTATTAGGAATATAAACAGCACCAAGATCATTATGCCAATCATATGGATCCCAAAAAACAAATGAAATGCTGCCTTTTATCATAGTTTTTCCATTATTTTTACTGATATTTACATTACAAAAGGCAGTAATCGTAAATGTTCCAGAAGCGTAAAATAATTCAGTTTTAGAAGATGCTGTTTGTTGGTTAGCATATCCTTGGGTTTTCCCAAAAGGTCCATAAGTCGTGTCAATATTAGATGGAACTTCGTTCAGAAGTCTTGTTTCTCCATTTTTCATACTATTCGCTATAGTTTTAAATTCTGCTTCGTAATATGAAATACAAATATTTTGAGCTTTATTTACTTCATCAAATGAACGCAGCCAATTAGAATCCAAATTAACAGTAGTTCCTTTTGCACTTAAAAAATGTAGTAAATTAGATGCAGCTACAGTTGAACCTGCTTCTTGACTGGATAAAGCCAAATCCTTGTACTTTGCATAGATAGTTTCAAGATCATCTTCTCTTCCATCCGGATCGGTATACTTAATCGGATTATTTCCCGCATAATGATAAACATGCAGATTGACAACATTAAACACACCGCCCATACCGGGTAAGTTCTCATTATGCTTCTTCGCCTCATCGTCAATAGGAGCTTTGGGTATGTAATCACCCAATGCCGGATCGCCTGACAGCCACCTACTGTATTTAGGGTCTAAGTACCTCGCCCCGTAATAATACAGCCCGGTCTCTTCGTCAAGCTCCTTACCCGTAAAGCGGAAAGGTAACTTGTCCAACCCCGCAGCGACTTCTTCAATCCAGAGTTCGCCATACGGCGTGTACTCTATGTGTTCATATTGTTTACCTCGCCAGTCGGTTACGAATTGCGCGCTTCCCAAATGGTCACTGTGGTAGTAATACCGCTTTGCTTTTTGCTCTTCGTTGTCACCACTGTTATCTGTATGTGTCATCGCGGTTACTAATCTTGAATTTCCCACAAAGATGTGTTTGTGTACACGTAAGCCTTGCGGGTTATTCTGGTCTTGTGTGGGAATATGTATCGTGAAAAAGTTATTAAAGTAAAGCGTTTCGCTTCTTCCTTCGTCTGTGTATTTAAGTGCCCGCTGTCCGTCTTCTCCGTAGCGGTAGTGGACTGTGTAGTTTCTGTCGCTTGATTTGGTTAAGAGGTTTCGCTCGTTCCAAGTGTAGTTACGCCTGTAAGCAAAGAGGTCTTGCGGATTTGCCTGCTCGGTTTCTTTAGGTGCGTCAAGGCCGAAGCCGTAATCTGCACCATAAACATCTTCTTCTTCAAAGTATGAGTATGTAAATACAAACTCTTCTTCGTCTGTGAATGGACCGTCTTTTTCGGCTGTGATGTTGCCGTTTGCGTCATAGCGGTAATAACGGTTACCTGCTCTTATTAGGCGGTGTGCATAGGCAGGGTCATACTCGTAAGCTAGGCTATAGTCAAGTTCAGCTTTGGGGTAAGAGTTTCCTTGTGCACCGGGTATGTTTGTGGTGCTTAATTTTTCTTTCATGTTTCCTATGCCATCAAAGGCAAAGGTTTGTCTGTATTTTGCAATGCTTACAGGTGTTGTTCCAGAGCTTTTTTTAGCCTTGTATTGGTTACTTGTTCCTTCTACGCTTATAAGTTGATAAAGATTATCGTAAGAGTATGTTTGTTTTGTCTCGTAAGTACTTGCATCATTATTATAGCCTAGGACGTTTCCTACAGGGTCGAATGAGTACTTTATTTTTTGAAAGACGTCTTGAGTTTGGTTATTCTTTGTTTCTATTGTATCTAACCAACGCCGCTTCTCATCGTATTTGTATCTTGTTTCTACGCCGTTTCCATATTTGATGTAGACGCGCTGTGCGTGTTCATCATAAAGTATTTTATCGACGTAGGAGTATTCTGCCGTACCTTTTGATGAGGTCTTTACTCCGCTAACGCCCCTCAGCTGTCCGCCTTTGTCGTAAGAGTAAGTTATTGTTTCTCCGTCGGGGTACTTCATGCTCTGCATTCGCCCAAGATAGTCCGAGCGGTATTCAAAGCTTACAGTTTCAGGACTGCTTCCTGCTCCGTAGCGGTTTATGGTTCTTGTTTCGCTTGTTACCTCATTGAGATAGCCGTACCTGTATCTTGTTTCTCCTGTTTCGTCTTTTTTATAAATTACCTGACCTGCACCTTTTTGTTCCGGCTCTCCGTATTCGTATTCGATATCAATGCTAAAAGGATAGTCTGTCTTTACTATGCGGTCAAAGCCGTCGTATTCGTACCGTATTTCGGCAGCTTTGTTTTTTAATACCGAATCCGTTTCTGCGTAAAGCCGTCCTTTATCGTCGTATATCCATTCTTTTTTGCCTGTGTCCTTGCTTTCAAGCGCCGTTCTTCTTCCCAATAGGTCATACGTTACCGATAAAAGGTTTTCGTTTGCGTCGTATGCTCGCAGCATTTCTCCTAATACGGAGTATTCGTATCGTGCTTTGGTAAGTAAGGTATTGTTTTTGTCCAGCCTCTCTACTTCCCTAATGTTTCCTCTTGCATCTTTTTTGCTTATGCTTATGTTTTCTTTCGGGTCGGTTGCCCTTGTTATTTGAAGCGAAGCGTCTATCGAGTATTCGGTTTTTTGTGTGTTCCCGTCTGGCAAAACCGTTAATATGTTTCGGTCAATATCGTCATACTCGTATTTTGTGCCGTTTCTTATCTTTGTAAAATCGTTTAGTTCATAAAACTGTTCTATTGCTTGATAAGAGTTTTTACTTGATAGTTCTTGCTCTAAATCTCCTCCGTAAAAGAATGGCATTCCTTCTTCTATCTTTCGTCCTACATTATCATAGTTTATTGCACTTGAGATATTCCAGCCTGTTTGGGTTTGCTCATCGGTTCCGTCTACATATACTTCCCCCTCTTTTGCCGTGTAAGTTATGCGTCCTAGTCCGTCGTGGAGTACCTCTTTTGAAAATATGCGGGCATCTCCTGCGTCGCTACGCAAAAATAAATGCTCGACGTATACCCGATACGCCTCCGCTTTATTTTTACTAGGCTCCTTGTATCTGCTCCACCTATTTTCAAAAGTCCTGTCAGTAGGGTTGTTTAATAATAGTTTTGTTTTGGCGGACTGCTGACACTTGTGCACTATCACAATTATGTAAAAGTACACAAGTGTCAGCACCGCGCTTTCCGCTCCAATCTTTTTGCTGCATGGGCTTTTTTTAGGCGGTGTTTTTACGCTTACGCTCCAAAAACCGCATTTGCTTAAACACACCGCAAAAAGGATTTCCGCTTCAATCGCTGTCCGAGAAGTGAGATAGTTAGGTTGTGAATAAATGCAAAGTTTTGTTTTCATAGTTTTTTTCTAATATCTTATATAACTTATTTTTATTAAAGATATTTATAATTCTATATCTCTAATATCATAATAAAACATCTAAACTTATTTATAATTTTATAAAAATAGATTTTAAAAGTAATTTTAAAAAAAACACGATTACATAATATGAAATTATATTTGTTATTAATAAAAAAACAAGAGTTATATGTAATATTTTTTTATCAGCACCAACAAATTTAACGGATAAAAATATTAACATTAATAATAAAGTATGGTAACCGTGTATAAGCCAACATAGTTTATCACCTAAAAATAACTGAAAAGCAACATATCCTCCTAAAAAATCAAAAAAAATATTATTTGTATTCATTGAACCAGTGACAGCATAATCGATACCCAATAATATAAAATATACAAACCATCCTAAAATGATTAATTCAGTAATAAAAAATATTTTTTTCATTCTATCTCCATTTTTACAAAAAATCTAACAAAAAACAATTTTTCCTTTTCTTTAGATATTGAAAATGTTTTTCCAGCATCGAAAGGTGCTTTTATTTTATCAACAGCAGTAAATACTAATGTATCCTTTTTAGAAAAATCAATTGAATATTTTACTACTTCTTGTTTTATTATAAAGGCCTATTCTAGTATTATTCTCGGTATTTGCAAATCATAATACTAACCATCTTCGTTATATTTTCTTACAATAAATTGTTTATCAGAAAAAAAAGGAAATTCAAATAAATAATTTTTATAATATATATCAAAATATAAAATTAATAATGATTTAATAAATTCACCATCCTTAAAGTATACCTTCTCATCGTTAGAAATCAAAACAGAATCATATGTAGAAACCTGATCTTTAGGCTTTAGTAACATCAGTTCTTTTTCAAGAATAATTTTTGAATTTTCTTCAACAAATCCGGATTGATAAAAATCCTGAGTAATTAAAATTTCATGATCTTTAAATTTTTTAAATAGATATGACTCATACCATTCGCCTTGTAAGTTATATATATTAACATTTATATAAGTATTTTCATTTTCTTGCGTCTCTGTTTTTATAAAAATAGGATGTCTTATTTTATTCATATACAAATAGTAAGTATATCCATTATTTCTATATTTAAATTTTTCAATAATTTTTTTCACATCTATTTTAGAATCAGTTTTTTCAATATTATTAGATGTTATATTAAGAGGTCTAAAATTTTTATCAAACAACCCCTCTGAATATGAGTACAGACCTACGCCATTTTGCCAATTACCATATCTATAAGCATAATAATTAAAAAAACCATCTTCTCTTTGTATAAACACAAAACGTATAACACGGTTGTTCTCTAATGATTCATCATAAATTGACTTCACCTCCATGCTTCTAAGAATACCTGATTTAGTATAGTCATAAGTTTTCTGATAGATAGGTTTTTCTGTATCATAATCATAATAGATTGTCTTACTTATTTTGTTATTTAATAATATATCAATAAATTTTACCCTCTCACTTTTATAATAGAAACCTTTAACCCAAGAGTTCTTCTTATATTCATAAGAAAACAAATCAAATTTAATATCATCAGTATATCCAATATTTTTTAATTCATAAGTTCCATCAAAATATCGTTGATAGTAATTGAATTTCTCATTATCATCTTCACAATTAATAATTTGTAATATACATACAAAAAAAATAATCAAATTATATTTTTTTTTCATATTTACCATCCTTTAATAATTTATTTTAATATCATTATATATTGCTCGTGAGTTTTTTAATTCATTTGTAATAAATAATATAGCATCCTTACTAGGTTTTATACCATCTTTAGTTTGTATATAATTATCACTAATAACTGTAATATTTTTAATAAAATCAGAATTTCCATCTTTATTTATTTTAACTATACAACCATATTCTTGAAGATTATCAGCTAATTCTGAAATAAAGTGTTGCTCAACACCAACCATGACTAAAAATTCTTTCTCATTCTTAGTATAAACCGAAGACTCTCCTCTAGGAGTAGAAAATAAAGCAACAGCCAAATCAGTTATAGAATTAGCATAAGATACTTTCTTTGAGATAGCACCTGCTACACCTCTAACAGTTTCTAACACAATACTACTCAGATCTCCATAAGGGATGGTTACTATAGTCTGATAATCACCCAATCCCGTAGTACCGATCAAAGCCTGTATCATATCTGTAATTTTGTATAGATCAGATTGAGTTTCAGTATAACCACCGCCCAAAGGAATTATTTCCATACGAGTATTTATTGGATATAAAGATATATCTTTTATATGATATGGATTTATATTTATTCTCCCATCCGGATCCACATACTTAATCGGATTATTGCCCGCATAATGGTACACATGCAAATTAACGGTATTAAACACCCCTCCCATTCCCGGTAAATTTTCATTGTGCTTTTTAGCTTCGTCATTTATCGGTGCTGTCTTTAGGGGCGGGAAGACACTTTTGTCAGATAAAAGTTTCTTCCCTCCCCTATAACCCCTCCTATCTTTAAAATTGCTGCTTAAGGGCTCTGCCCTTAAGAATCCCGAACCTTTCTTAATATTGCACAAAATATAAAAATAAACGACTATCAACTCCGCCATGGATGGCGGTGGTTCAAGCTTGCAAGTTTTGCTTATGCAAAACTTGCTATCAACATCCGTACAAGGAAGTACGGATGTTGATGACACCGCGCTTTTCAGGGCTCCGCTATCGCTTCGGTATCTTTCCGCAGAAATTGCTGCGGAAAGATGTACAGCAAAAGCACTTTTGATAAATTGCTTTTGCTCCCTTACAATCGCTGTCCGAGAAGATGTGAGGTAGTTTAATTGTTTCAATACACAGTTATTTTTCATATTATTCTAACTCTTTTCCTACAACTATTATCGGTTCATCATACTATTACAATTTACGTCCTACATAACTCCATATTTTACTTATACATAAGTCTGAATATCTTTCTCCTTTGTACACATCAAGAATAGTAATTGTAATTATTTTATCACTTATAAATTCTTTGAAACGTAATACTTGGGGGTTAGGAGTATCTTTTAAATCAAAGAAATACTCCTTTAAAATATTCTTTTGAGTATTACTTAATGTTACCTTTATCTTTTTAGGTCTTGCATTATCCTTATATAAATGAGGCTTATTATAAGAAATAAATCCTGAACAAAGCATTAGAATAACATCATGCTTAGAATCTTCGTATTCAACTCTTTCATCTCTATCATTATAGCCTTTATATAATCTATCAATTATAATGGATTCGTTTATACCATTATTAGGAGCCGCCCAAAGTTCATCTATTTTCTTTGATACAATATTTTTTGCAGAATATTTAATATCACCTTCCATTACCTCCTTTGTTGCATATATTGATTCATCTTTATTTATCCAATCATGCGTATAAAATCCTTCCATATTGTTAAGCATACTAATACCTGATTGATAAACATATCCGTCTTTCTCATAAAAAGCACAAAAATTCTTATTATATAAAAATAAATATGTTTTAGGCTTTTTACTATTAAATATTGTTATAAAAGGAACTCCGCTTTTATATTCCAGCTTATAATCATAAATAGTTTTCTGGTTTGCTTCGTCTTTATCCAAATCATAAAAAAGTACCTTATTATTTTTTAAGAAAGTCATCGATAATGGCGGTGAAATAGCATATGTATAGCCTGCAGGAACTTCTGCTCCATATACCAAGCTACCTAATACAATAAAACATAATGTAATAAAAGACACAATCTTTTTTTTCATTCATTTTCTCTTTAATTTATATTTCATCACGCATAGGAAAAATATTAGGATCCAAAATAGGCAATGAATCCTTTATTATCATTTTAATTTTTGAGCCATATTTATCAAAGTCTCTATCATTAAGTGTTCCTTTATATTCAAAGCCCAATTTTTTGAAAAAGGAATTTATTTTATTAAAATCTTTCATTTTTAGAATTTGACAGCCTAAACCATAGGGCTGTAGCCAAGGCCCTCCTGTTTTTTCTGTAAACTGATCAGGATGTACTAAAAAGTTATCATCTAAACTAGCACCCAGTGCTTCATTTATAATATGCATCGGATTAGTATATGAATTAGACTTTTCAAGTAAATAAATGTTATACTCTCCTTCAGGTAAAGTCATTCCATTATATTGGGGATTTCCATTATTCAAATTAGGATGATCTGCAGTAGATTGAACAGACACAGTAATAATTGCAATATTATATACCCGTACTTCAAATGTTGATTTAAAATATTTATCAACACCCCTCCCCAAGTTACCATTATCTAAATAGCTTCTCTCAATATGTATAACCGTATTTTCTCTAATATTTTCAAAAAAAATTTTTACACTATCCCATAAAGCTTTCCCATCCGGATCTACATATTTGACCGGATTATTCCCGGCATAGTGATACACATGCAGATTAACGGTATTAAACACCCCTCCCATTCCCGGTAAATTCTCGTTGTGTTTCTTTGCCTCATCATTTATCGGAGCTTTTGGTATATAATCATTTAGTGCCGGATCGCCTGACAACCACCTACTGTATTTCGGATCCAAGTACCTCGCTCCATAATAGTACAGTCCCGTCTCTTCATCCAGTTCCTTGCCGGTAAACCTAAACGGTAACTTATCTATCCCCGCAGCGACTTCTTCAATCCAGAGTTCGCCATACGGTGTGTATTCTATATGCTCGTATTGTCTTCCTTTCCAGTCGGTTACGAATTGTGCGCTTCCTAAGTGATCGCTGTGGTAGTAGTAACGTTTAGCCTTTTGTTCTTCGTTGTCGCCTTGGTTTTCCGTATGCGTCATCTCTTTTGAAAATATGCGGGCATCTCCTGCGTCGCACGGCAAAAAAGTGTCCTCGACGTATACCCGATACGCCTGCGGTACTTTTTTGCCTAACTCCTTGTATCTGCTCCGCCTATTTTCAAAAGTCCTGTCAGTGGGGTTGTTTAGTAATAACTTTCTTTTGGCGGACTGAGAAATGAAGTTGATGGGTAATTTCCAATTGCAATTGAATTTCATAATTCTAAAACCAACCTTTTTTCTTTTTTCCTCTATCTTCTTCAATCAAAAGCCCAGAAATAAATCCTAAAATTATCATACAAACATATGTTATTAATTTGGTTCCTAAAGAAACAATTAAATAACATGCTATGAATCTCAAAATAAATTCAGAAATTTCTTTAATTTTATATATTCGCTCTCTGAAATCTGTATCAGGATCATATATATACAAGTATTTTTTATTAAACGGACGTATTAACCATCTACCTAAGAAAAAAAAAGTAAAAATCAATAAACTACAATTTATTAGAACTAACAATATTTCCATAAATACCTCATCAATAATTTAAATTTTCCGTACATGTAATAATTGGCTTACCATCACTATCTTCTCTTTCACGTTTATATACATTGGTAGTTCGATTCCCAGAATTTATCACACCAGAACTATCACTTACAACTTCTAACTCTGTATTTGTTTCTATTTTCATTCCTGATTCATATTTAAACACATATTTAGAACCTGTATATGAACTAATTCCTGCCAAAATACCATTTATAATTTTCGCTATATTATTGCCATCAATTTGTTTCATTGTAAAAGCAATTAATATGGATGAAATTAAAGTATAACCCATATCTATTCCTACATTCATGTCATTAGCCAATTTTGTACCGGCTTCAGTATCCTTAATCAAAAAAGAAGAATTGATGGAATACTGTTCAAAAATCTTTCCATTATCCATATAACTTGTATAATTTATAGTAGTAGTATACTTATATGCATCAGTTTCTGCATTAGTTACAGTTATTTGAATAAAGGGTTCATCAATAGTGCCTTTACCAGACTGCTTAGTTTCTCTACCATCCGGATCAGTATACTTAACAGGATTATTCCCGGCATAATGATACACATGCAAGTTTACAACATTAAACACGCCTCCCATGCCCGGCAGGTTTTCATTGTGCTTCTTCGCTTCATCATCTATCGGAGCCTTTGGTATATAATCATTTAACGCCGGGTCTCCTGACAACCACCTACTATACTTCGGATCTAAGTACCTTGCTCCATAATAATACAGTCCGGTTTCCTCGTCAAGTTCCTTACCCGTAAACCTAAACGGCAGTTTATCTAATCCTGCAGCAACTTCCTCGACCCATAGTTCGCCGTATGGTGTATATTCTATGTGCTCATATTGTTTACCACGCCAATCTGTTACAAATTGCGCACTTCCAAGGTGGTCTGAATGGTAGTAGTAACGCTTTGTCTTTTGTTCATCGTTATCTCCACTATTATCCGTATGTGTCATTGCGGTTACAAGCCGTGAGTTTCCTACGAATATGTGTTTGTGTACTCTTAAGCCTTGAGGGTTGTTTTGGTCTTGTATCGGTATGTGTATTGTAAAGAAGTTATTGAAGTATAAGGTTTCGCTTCGCCCCTCGTCTGTGTATTTAAGTGCCCGCTGTCCGTCTTCACCGTAGCGGTAGTGGACTGTGTAGTTTTTGTCGCTCGATTTTGTTAAGAGGTTTCGCTCGTTCCAAGTGTAGTTACGCCTGTAAGCAAAGAGGTCTTGCGGATTTGCCTGCTCGGTTTCTTTAGGTGCGTCAAGGCCGAAGCCGTAATCTGCACCATAAACATCTTCTTCTTCAAAGTATGAGTATGTAAATACAAACTCTTCTTCGTCTGTGAATGGACCGTCTTTTTCGGCTGTGATGTTGCCGTTTGCGTCATAGCGGTAATAACGGTTACCTGCTCTTATTAGGCGGTGTGCATAGGCAGGGTCATACTCGTAAGCTAGGCTATAGTCAAGTTCAGCTTTGGGGTAAGAGTTTCCTTGTGCACCGGGTATGTTTGTGGTGCTTAATTTTTCTTTCATGTTTCCTATGCCATCAAAGGCAAAGGTTTGTCTGTATTTTGCAATGCTTACAGGTGTTGTTCCAGAGCTTTTTTTAGCCTTGTATTGGTTACTTGTTCCTTCTACGCTTATAAGCTGGTACAGGTTGTCGTAAGAGTATGTTTGTTTTGTTTCATACGTACTTGCATCATTATTATAGCCTAGGACGTTTCCTACAGGGTCGAATGAGTACTTTATTTTTTGAAAGACGTCTTGAGTTTGGTTATTCTTTGTTTCTATTGTATCTAACCAACGCCGCTTCTCATCGTATTTGTATCTTGTTTCTACTCCGTTTCCGTAGCGTATGTAAACTCGCTGTGTGTGTTCGTCATCTTTTGAAAATATACGGGCATCTACTGCGTCGCACGGCAAAAAAGTGTCCTCGACGTATACCCGATACGCCTGCGGTACTTTTTTGCCTAACTCCTTGTATCTGCTCCGCCTATTTTCAAAAGTCCTGTCAGTGGGAATTTTAGATAGCGATAGTTTTTTATTTAAGCACCTTTGAGCGGCGGACTGTTCAATTTTGTTTGTCATTATAATATAAAAGAAAACAACTATCAACTCCGCCAAGGACGGCGGTGGTTCAAGCTTGCAAGTTTTGCGTATGCAAAACTTGCTATCAACATCCGTACAAGGAAGTACGGATGTTGATGATACAGCTCTTTTCAGGGCTCCGCTGTCGCTTCGGTATCTTTCCGCAGAAATTACTGCGGAAAGATGTACAGCAAAAGCAATTTTTATAAATTGCTTTTGCTCCCTTCCAATCGCTGTCCGAGGGAGATAGTTGGGCTGCCTATGATTATAATTATTCTTCATCAAATATCCTCGGTGTACACATTTTCTTAATAAGTATGTTTATATTTAAAATTTTTCAAGCATTTCCTCATAATTATCAGGATAGGTATATTTTATATGATACTTCGTTCTATCAGAAATAGGCGTTGCATAATAATCGACACCCTGTCTTTTAAATTCGGCGATTATATCCTGCTTTAATTTATATTCTTTACTATCTAACGGAAACACCCAAGAATAATCACGTAAGATATTTACAGGATATATTTTTTCTTTTCGTGATATATACAAATTCTTATCTATCATAGGGTCATAACATGCTTCAGTTATATCAGCATGGCATTCTACTATAAGATAATGAGCAATGGTATATCTCTTCAAACGTAAAGCGAGGCTTGCAGCAGTAGTACCTGCATTTCGCCGTGCATCGATATCGGCGCCGTTATTAATCAGAAGCTCTACCAATAACTTACTATCTCCTGTAAATATTGCATTCATCAATACGGTTCTGTCATCATAAGATTCTTCAAAATATGGAATATTCGGATCTGCACCATATTTTAATAATAGTTTCGTATATTTAATATTTTCATTCATATCAATACTTTTGCCTTTCCACCGCTTGCCAACAGCTAAATACAGAGGCGTGTTATTTGATGCACGTTGCATAAGATCAGGATCAGCTCCGTTTTTAAGTAATATTTCTGCTGAATTATACTTACTGTTTACAATTGCCCAATACAACAGAGGTGTACCATAAAGAGGCTCACGGTAATTTATTAATTCTTTGTCCTCAGAACAAATTTGATTTATTTTTTTTATATTTTGCGAATTAACTGCTTTTGCCAAATCCCATGCAGGAGTATTCTTAAAAATATTAATTGATATGGACGGATCAGCAGAATTAAATAAATTTCCCATAGAACCCATTATTTTTACACTTAGCCAGCCTACCGTATATAGCGTTACAGGGTTAAAAATAATAATGAGACATATAAATGAACATAATAAAATAAAAATAATTTTTGAAGTATTAGATTTCATAAAAGGAGCCTCTTTATTCTTTCAATGCTTGAATTACAGCTTCCATCGAATGTGGAAAAATTTCATGTCTTACATCATAGCCATGAGAGTGTGAATATCTTTCTTTTCCCTTATGTTGTCTTGGAAGATATGTTGTATCAATTATATCAGGAAGACTACCTTGCATTCCATGTAAAATATCTCCTGTAACAACAAATGCTTGTAAAGAATTTCCACTTTTAGATAATCCATTCAATGTAGGTTTTGCAGGATTAAATACTATTGCATTTTTCCCGGTTTTTAATGCATTCAATATTGCTTCAGCACCACCTTTCGAATGTCCTACCATTGTAACTTCTGAATATATATGGTCTTGAACAAAGTCAATTGCTATGCTTATTGACATAGCGACATCAGAAGAATCTCCAAAAAACTGATCAATGTTTTGACTCCAATCTTCAAGGTTTGTTGGTGAAGTTCCTCGATTAACTAAAGCATATTCAACATCTACAGGATAACCTTTTTCATCAATAACAAGACGCGAGTATCCCCCTATCGCACCACTACCACCATCTTGATTTAATTGATATATATTATTTAGTGTCCACCCTCCCTCTACAATATCCCCAATCTTACCATTATAAATATGTTCAGCCATTATAGCAGCTTCATATGGAGTAGGAATTTCTCCGGTGGGGTCATTATATTTTATAGGATTATTATTACCATAATTAAATACATGCAAGTTAATTGCATTATAAACTCCACCATTTGGCAGGTTCTCGTTGTGTTTCTTCGCTTCGTCATTTACAGGAGCTTGCGGTATGTAATCATTTAACGCAGGGTCTCCTGACAACCATCTCGAATATTTCGGATCAAGGTATCTGGCCCCATAGTAGTACAGTCCAGTCTCTTCATCTAGTTCTTTCCCCGTAAACCTGAACGGCAGTTTGTCTATTCCCGGTGCAGTTTCTTCTATCCAGAGCTCGCCGTATGGTGTGTACTCTATATGTTCGTACTGTCTGCCTTTCCAGTCGGTTACGAATTGTGCACTGCCGAGGTGATCTGAGTGATAGTAGTAACGCTTTGCCTTTTGCTCGTCGTTATCGCCTTGGTTTTCCGTATACGTCATCTCTTTTGAAAATATGCGGGCATCTCCTGCGTCGCACGGCAAAAAAGTGTCCTCGACGTATACCCGATACGCCTGCGGTACTTTTTTGCCTAACTCCTTGTATCTGCTCCGCCTATTTCCAAAAGTCCTGTCAGTGAGGATTTCAGATAGTGATAGCTTTTTGCTTAAGTAGCTTTGAGCTGCGGACTGCTCAATTTTGTTTTTCAATATTATGAAGAAAACAAAATTGAGCACCGCGCTTTTCAGGGCTTCGCTGTCGCTTCGGTATCTTTCCGCAGAAATTACTGCGGAAAGATGTATAGCAAAAGCACTTTTGATAAATTGCTTTTGCTCCCTTTCAATCGCTGCCCGAAATAAGAGATAGTTAGGCTGTGAATAAAAATAACTACTCTTCATTTTCTCCTAATTCTTTTACTAATTGCTTTGCTACTTCATTTCCATTACGTGCTGCTTTCTTTATCCAAAGGCGGCATCTTATTTTGCTATATTCACCATCTTTGGCAAGTAGATATTTACCATATTCATATTAACATTCTGTGCTATCTATCATTGCCAATCAATGCCAAATACTTTCACTATTCTTATAAATAAAAAGAAATAAATTCTTTTTATTTCTTTTTATTTTTAGAACGTTCACTAAGTATTGTTTTCAATGTTCTTTTTATAATATTATCAAATTTCTTTCTCGACATTATAATACTATTCACATTTATTATCTCACGTGTTTCAATTGTCATCTGAAAACCAATCAGCTTTACAAAAGCTTCATTACGAAACAATAACATAAAACTTCCATCATCAAATGCCGACTCAGAATAATCTCTCAAATCAAAAAAACTATTAATAAAGATTTTTCTATCAATTCCTAAATACGTTTTTCCTATTGCATCATTATCACTATCTTCATAAGTAGCCTTTTGATAATTTACAGCAATTTCATAATCAGAATATTTAAGAAAAAAATTTTTTCTCATTATATTTTCTGTTAAGAGATGCTCAAGCCCCAATACTATACCTCCATATAAAGTAGAATATGAATCTTCACAACCATAAGGAAAGCTATTTACAAAAATACGATATGATCCAGATGCAACAAAACTATTATCGTAAAATTCATCAAATAATAATTCAACAGCAAATTTTGATTTATTTCCAATTATCATATATCTCCTTTAGGCATAGATCTGATTGTTTTATGTATATACCCTGGCATTTGCTCAGGCTTTCCTTTAAAACTTCCATTACTTACACAATTTATTTTACAAAACCGCTATATTATCTCTAGTATTCATACCACATTCAATCTTCAAATAAAGTATTAATTAATACTTTATAACTATAAACCTTTGTATAATTACCATTTTCTGGTAATGATATCTTTAAATTTTCATTATTCTTTTCTACATCAGGAAGAAGCACACGATATCTAATTTCTAATAACTTTGTAGTAGCAGGTATTCTAAAAGAATTTGTATATGGTTGATAAAAACCATTTTTATTCTCTATAAATAAAATACCTCTTCCATCATTATATATATAATAATCTCCTATCAAATACCAATACATTTTTATTTTTGCTTTTGCTTCGAAAGATTTTTGATAGCTAACATCTATAAATGTTATATCTCTTACATCTTCAAAACTATCAATAGAGATATCATCAGCTTTAATTTCCACGATGTCTAATGCCAGAGAGCAAGTCTCTCCAAACAAAATATTTTGTTCGTTCGGTACATCATATTCCAAATTTACCGAAAACATAGTTAAATCTTCAGCAATAATTATTTTTGCAAAAGCAAAAATTAACAATAAAAAATAATTTTTTTTTGACATATTCGTTATTTCCATCTCTCAGCAGCTCCACCTGGTATAGACCTATACCCACCAAAGGCATCAAATTCTCCAGGTTTAACAAACCATGAGTTTGTTTCTTTATTATACAAGGGCATATCCCATAGATTTTGATATTTTGCTCTTTGAGGTAAACCAATAAAATTACGATACTCATTTTCCATTGCTACAGCTTTTTGTTCTTCGTAGAATAATCCCATCCATTGTTCTCGCGATGTTTTTTTGCTTTTTCCACTTCCGTCATAAGTACTGGTACCTTGCGCATTTGAATACGCATGTCCTGATATCTCATGAACCAAAGATGCCCTTAAGTCTTTTTGTATACCATCTTTATACTTTCCTATATCATTTATATTGATATTAACAATGGTATCACTACCTTTACCATTCTGAGCATTATCCCAATTTGTAGCAGCAGCATTTGTGTCTCCAGAAGTTTTTACATTTATAATAACTAAACTATCTTTTGAGTTTATTAAATAAGCAAATCTTTTTCCAGCTTCTGTATTTGATGCAACAATTTCTTTTGCATAATTTTGTATCTTTTTAAAATCTTGATCACTTACACCATCACCCTGCACCCAAAAAATTTCCCGCCCATCCGGATCCACATACTTCACCGGATTATTTCCCGCATAATGATACACATGAAGGTTTACAACATTAAACACCCCGCCCATTCCGGGTAGGTTTTCATTATGCTTTTTAGCCTCATCATCAATGGGTGCCTTGGGTATATAATCATTCAACGCCGGATCACCGCTTAACCACCTCGAATACTTCGGGTCAAGGTATCTAGCACCATAGTAATACAGCCCCGTCTCTTCATCCAGCTCTTTACCAGTAAACCTAAACGGTAATTTATCCAACCCTGCTGCTACTTCCTCTATCCAAAGTTCGCCATACGGCGTGTACTCTATGTGTTCATATTGTTTACCGCGCCAGTCTGTTACAAATTGTGCACTTCCTAAGTGGTCGCTGTGGTAATAATACCTCTTTGCCTTTTGTTCGTCGTTGTCGCCTTGGTTATCCGTGTGCGTCATGGCGGTTACAAGCCGTGAGTTTCCTACAAATATGTGTTTGTGCACTCGTAGTCCTTGCGGGTTGTTTTGGTCTTGTGTCGGGATATGTATCGTAAAGAAATTATTAAAGTAAAGCGTTTCGCTTCGGCCCTCGTCTGTGTATTTAAGCGCTCTTTGTCCGTCGTCTCCATAGCGGTAGTGGACTGTGTAGTTTTTGTCGCTTGATTTGGTTAAGAGGTTTCGCTCGTTCCAAGTATAATTTCTTCTGTAGGCAAATAGGTCTTGAGGGTTTGATTGTTCCGTTTCTTTTGGAGCGTCAAGCCCGAAGCCGTAGTCTGTGCCGTATACGTCTTGTTCTTCAAAATAAGAGTATGTAAATACAAACTCTTCTTCATCTGTGAAAGGTCCGTCTTTTTCGGCTGTGATATTGCCGTTTGCGTCATAGCGGTAGTAGCGGTTGCCTGCCCTTATTAACCTGTGTGCATAAGCCGGGTCGTATTCGTAGTCGAGGTTGTAATCAAGTTCAGCTTTGGGGTATGAGTTCCCTTGAGAGCCGGGTATGTTTGTGGTGCTTAATTTTTCTTTCATGTTTCCTATGCCATCAAAGCTGAAATCTTGTTTATATTTTGCAATGCTTACAGGTGTTGTTCCAGAGCTTTTTTTAGCCTTGTATTGGTTACTTGTACCCTCTACGCTTATAAGCTGGTAAAGATTATCGTAAGAGTATGTTTGTTTTGTTTCATAAGTACTTGCATCATTATTATAGCCTAGGACGTTTCCTACAGGGTCGAATGAGTATTTTATTTTTTGGAAGACGTCTTGGGTTTGTACGTTTTTGGTTTCTATTGTATCGAGCCAGCGCCGCTTCTCATCGTATTTGTATCTTGTTTCTACTCCGTTTCCGTATTTAATGTAGACTCGTTGTGCGTGCTCGTCATATAGGATTTTATCGACATAAGAGTATTCTGCCTTTCCCTTGTTTGTAGTTTTTACTCCGCTTACTCCCCTTAGCTGTCCGCCTTTGTCATAGGTGTAGGTTATTGTTTCTCCGTCGGGGTATTTCATGCTTTGCATTCTTCCAAGGTAATCGGAGCGGTATTCAAAACTCGCCGTTTCAGGACTGCTTCCTGCTCCGTAGCGGTTTATGGTTCTTGTTTCGCTTGTTACTTCATTGAGATAGCCGTACTTGTATCTTGTTTCTCCCGTTTCATCTTTTTTGTAAGTTACTTGACCTGCACCATTTTGTCCGGGCTCTCCGTATTCGTATTCTATGTCCGGGCTAAAAGGATAGTCGATCTTTATTATGCGGTCAAAGCCGTCATACTCGTATCTTATTTCGGCAGCTTTGTTTTTTAATACCGAATCCGTTTCTGCTTGCAGCCTTCCTTTCTCATCGTATATCCATTCTTTTTTGCCTGTATCCTTGCTTTCTAATGCGGTTCTTCTTCCAAGCAAGTCATAGCTTACCGATAAAAGGTTTTCCTTTGCGTCGTATGCTCGCAGCATTTCTCCGAGGACAGAGTATTCGTATCGGGCTTTGGTAAGAAGAGTGTTGTTTTATCTTGCCCTCTACTCCCTTATGTTTCCTCTTGCGTCTTTTTTGCTTATGCTTATGTTTTCTTTCGGGTCTGTTGCCCTTGTTATTTGAAGCGAAGAATCTATCGAGTATTCGGTTTTTTGTGTGTTCCCGTCAGGTAAAACCGTTAATATGTTTCGGTCTATGTCGTCATATTCGTATTTTGTTCCGTTTCTTATCGTTGTGAAATTATTTAATTCATAAAACTGTTCTATTGCCTGATACGATAAGGCGTTTTTTAAATCGCTTTCTAAGTTTCCTCCGTAAAAGAATGGCATTCCTTCTTCCGTCTTTCGTCCTGCCTTGTCGTAGTTGATTACACTTGAGATGTTCCAGCCCGTTTGGGTTTGATCATTCGTTCCGTCAATGTACACTTCTCCTTCTTTGGCTGTGTAGCTTATGCGTCCCAGACCGTCGTGAATTACAATCGTCTTCATTACACCGCTGTCTTCGGCTTCGGTGCTTATTTTGTTTTCGGTTACGGTGTACCAAAAGGAATCTTTTGGAGTAATGTATGTGTATTTTGCATAAGGAGTTTTTCCTGGTCCGATGATTTTTTCGGTGTCTTTGTCTCTTTCAAAGTCGTAGGGGCTTCTCACCTCGGTTACTCGCCCAAAGTTGTCGTACTTATAGCTCATTGTATTGTTTGCCGCATCCGTTTCTTTTAGTTTTACTCCTAAAATACGATCCCATTCTATTTTACTTGTGTAAGATTTATCTCCTTTAGAGCTTATCTCTTTTATTTCGATAGGATATATGCAGTCAAGGTATTTGTATTCGGCTCTTTTACCTGTCGGGCTTGTTACTGTTTTTACGTTTCCGTCCTCTGTCCATTCTATGCGGTTTACAAGATATGCTCCATGCGACGTGTATTGTTTTAATTCCGTTAAGGCGCCTGTTCTGCTGTCGTATGCACCCTCCCGTTTACGTAAAAGAGTTCCCGTCTTTCCGTGTAAGACTTGTATTTTCTCAGGGTGTGCTTTAAAGTATTTCTCTTCACTCGCCCCTCCAATATGTTATTTCCGCTATGATATCATCATTTGTGTTTGTTACCTCTCCCTTATCGTAAAGTTTTGTTACGTTTCCGTATTTGTCGTACTCGTATTCGCTTTCGGTTTTTATTTCGTTGTAGTTTTCTCGTATTGTGTTAGTTTCTTTTTTTATTCTTGCATGGGGTGCTGTGTCTATCTCGTATTCTTTTATTGAGTATACTCTGTTTCCGTTTTTTATTATTTCGCGTTTTACCATGCCTTTACGGTAGTAAAAGTCTATATAATACTCTGTTTCAGTTACTGTCCCTATTGCGTTTTTACTTTTTACCGTTTTAAAACCGTAGAATTCTTTTTCTATTCTGTTATAATAGCCGTCTTCGTAGGTGTAGTAGGTTGTATACTCTTGGCTGTTACCCGTTTTACTTTTTAATCCCGATTTTGCAGTTACTTCACTTAATACGTATTTACTTTGGGGCAGCTCTACCGTGTTTCCTACCCTCTCATATTTTAATTCGTAGCTTCCGCCTTGGGGTAACTTTATCTTTTTTAGTAAGCCTACCTTGCCTAAAAGGTTGCGCTGGACGTATACGGCTCCGTTACTTCCGGGTATTCTCAATACTCGGTCAGCTAAACCGTCACCGTCTATGTCAAGCATTGAAACGTTTACACCGGAAACTCTTCCCGATGCATTAACACCTGCTCCTGCCGAAAATGAGAGGTTTAGACTATAACCTGTAAGAGGTATCAATACATTGCCTGAAACTCCTCCGTTTGTTGCAGCTGCAAAATTTACGGTTGAAGACATGTTTAAACAATTAATTTTTTTTATAAGAAATGCAGACAATGGGTTTATAGCCAATCCGTCACTTAAAACAGCCGAATCAAAACCGCTGTTTAGATATTTTCCCAATCCCGGGATATTTCTTAAAAACGCAACACCCAAATTAGCGTCAGTTACAAAAAACAATTTCGCCTTATCTCCGGATGATAAATTCCATTCAGGAAGTTTCACTTCCATCTCTTTTTCTATTTTTCCGCCGGTATTTACAGTAATTACAGCCGTATTTTTTTTATTACCCAACCTAATCATATAGGGTAAATAACCGCATAAATTTACAAACTGTCTTTTTGTATTAGTAAAACTTCCCGAATATGAAAGTGAGCCCGATAAATTACCCGATACCGTATCGGTTTTTACTCCTTCATTGGCATAAGTATTGCTCAATGATGTTGAAAGATTTAAAGTTCCTGATACGGTATGTGTTTCAGTCTCGCCAAGGTTTATTTTTAAAATATTATTCCCTGCAAAACATACCTTATTCCCGCAGTTTAAATAAGAACCTTTTTTTGTCACGCTATCAGGTAAACCGTCTCCATTTATATCCATAAAGGAAATTTCATCTACTCCGGACCCTTTAGATTTACTTAAATTGGCCCCTGTACTTATAGGATTTATGGTCGTAGAATAAAGCAGTTTTCCTTTGGAGTTGTATGCTTTTTTATTTACTCCTCCTCCGCTTACTCCTCCTCCGGTTGATGTTATAGTATCGGAGTTTTCTATAATTTCATTCAAACCTTGAATATAATATTCTTTTTCAAAACCTTTTCCGCTTCCCAAAGAAACTTTTATACTTTCCCCTTCTTTTTGTATTACATCCGCTTTTCCGTCTCCGTTTACATCACTCAATAAAATATCGACATAGGACCATCCTCGACTTTCACTACGGCTGATATCGGCATTGATAGACAGCCCATCCAGTTTCTCCATTTCATCGGCAATTCCATTCATTAATTTTTCTATATCTTGAACCTTAATTGAATCAAAAAACTTGGTATAATTAAGAGAAGGAGAAAAAGAGTTTTCTTTGCTTTTATTTATTGAACGTCTAATTGATATACCCGACAAATTAGAAGGTTTTATGCCGGGAATAGTATAATATATAGCGCCCCCGCTTCTATTTATAAATATAAGATCCTCTTTAATATACGGACAATATCTTTGTAAACTATCTCCGTTTTCAGATAAAGATTCCGAAATATTTCCTATATAGGATTTTTCATCTATATCCGTTTTAGACTCTGCTTCCTTTTTTATAGGTGTTATTTTTTGCCCGTCTGAAAGTATAATCTCCTCATTCTTTCTGATAGGATAGTACAAAGGAATTTCTTTTCCTTTTAGATTTTTTGAAGCATCGCCTTTGTTGGATTTCATATCATTGATATCTTTATCTATCGTATCAGAAGTTTCATATGCTATTTTTTTTAATTTTTTCTCACTAAATGTATTTTCTTCATAGTTTTGATCTTTTATCCATACACCGTAATACCATTGTTTATTTCCCCCTGATAAAAATTCTTTTACTCCGCATTTATTATCAATGGTTATTACTTTTTTTACTTCTACTTCCTTTGTAATGCTTTTTCCGTCCTCTTCTACTTCTTTTAACTCTTTATATGTATATTCTTTTTCTTCACTGTATTTTATAACTTCTTGCGACAATTGGTTGTTTGAAAAATCTTTTGCACTATCCCAAGTTTCTATAAATATATTTTTTAATTTCAAAATTCCATTTTCAAACAAAGGAAGTTTTATATACGGATTTTCTCCTTTGTAATCCATAACAGGGTACTTATTATTCTTATCATATTCAAGATAAGTCTTTATTACATCATATCGGCCTAACCCTATATTTTTTTCATCCGTTTTAAGCTTATTGTACTTTAATAAAGCTTCTGTGTAATCACTGCCGCTTAAAGCATCTAACTGTTCTTTTGTTAAAAGTTTTAAAGCTTCTTCATCTTTTAAATTATATCTTTCTCTTTTATCATCATATTCATACTTATGTTTCTTAATAAATACCGATAATCCATATTCAAGAAGTATTTTATTTACTTTTTCTTTTTCTTCTTCACTTATATCCTTTTTTATCCTATAATAAACATCTCCTTCGGCAATTTTATAAACACTACCTATAAATAATTTTCCTTCTTCTCCATACATCTTTTCTGCTATTTTTTCTATTTTCAAATAAAGTTCTTTATCTATCGCTTTCCATTTTTCATTATCCAATAAATATGAATTATATTCTTTATGCTCTTTCCACAGTTTTACAAATTCTTTATACGAAAGATTAAATGCTTTAGGCTGATAATTATCTAATTCATAGGTTAAAATCACTTTATTGCTATTTATTTTTGTTCTTATTTTTTTATTTCTATAATTTTCTTCCGTTTCTATTACTTCGCCAAATTCTTGTTCATCAAGAAAAATTTTTTTATCTTTTAATATTAAATATTTATCATCCAATTTATCTAAATAAATATCTCCATTGGTATCTATATAGCCAATTCCTTTAAATTTTACTTCTCTTTTTTTCTCTTTTCCTTTAATTTGCCATTTGTCTCCGGTAAAAAAACCTTTATTAGGATATATATTCTCTTCTATTTCTCTTATATATTTATTTTTATATCTTAATATCTTTTCCAATGTATTTATATCTATATTCTTAAATACTTTTCTAAGTTCTGCTTCTTTCCCGATAGGTTTTCTTCCCTGCCAACTTTCAACATTATATGACAACACATCCTTATCATGTAAAACATATTTTTCACTTGTAATTTCATATGTATACATGCTCATAAGCAATTTCTTTAGTTCTTTTTGGTTGTTTTCGCTTTCATACCCCTTAGCCTGTAAAATTAACTCTATATCTTCTTTATATATATTTTTTGGTACAAAATAACCGTTCCTTATTAAGTAATATGCCGCTTTTGATTTTTCTGCATCATATTTGTTTATCCCTTCATTTAATATTCTCTGCCAATCATCTTTGACTACATAAGACCAGCCTCCATGAAGATGATATTCTTTTCTTTTCAGTATTTCTAATTCAGGTTCCTTTAAAATACTTTCTTTATCTACTCTCCATAATACCACATTCTCCTTATCGGCAAACGGTTCTATGCTCTTATACCTTACCTTTATATTCCATCTTATTCTCTGACCGCTTCTTTTACATTCTCCATATGGTACAAAATATAAACTCTCATTATTTTTTATAACCTCTTCATTGACACTATTAATATGTCTATTCACTTCATTAATTGTCTTATTTGATATTTTTTCATTTCCTTTATATATTCGGAACCTTATCTCGTCGTAATTATTTTCATCATCATCAAATCTTCCTTCACTTTCTATTTCTATATTTCCATTGTAGCGTCCTACCCAACTTCGAAACGGATTTTGTTGATAAAACCTATCATTGTATTCTTTAACTTCTGATTTATCGAGTTTCAGTTCGACTATCTTTAATCTATCCATATTTTCGAATTCACTGCGAATAAAGTTTTTGCCGGTATTCTGTAAATAATATCCGGCTCCTTCTATTACTATGTCTATAAAACCGTCTCCGTTTATATCGCTAAATGAAGTTTTTAAGTTTGTTATCGTATCTTGTTTCGCATGTGAATATGTTAATCCAACTGACGGTATCCCCTCAGGAAGACCTAAACCGCCATATACATTTAGACTTGTTCCTGTAGTATCACTGACTTCTTTTTCTATTCCTTCAATATCCGCATCCCATTTTTCGGCAGGGCCGAATCCTCCCCCCGTATTAAGACTTACTAAAAACCCGCCCTTACATTGTGAAACAGCATCCGCTAGGCCGTCTCCATTTATATCTAAATACAGCTGCTCACTTACACTGCTTCCGCGGCTTTTACTTCCGCCCCCTCCTATCGTAATTCTTCCGTCAGTCCTTCCTGTCTGATCACCAACTCCTATGCCTCCTGATCCCGAAATATTGGCACCTTTCGAATTACCGCTTGTTACACGTATACCGCCTATATTTTTATCAAGAGTTCCGCCGCCCTTATACCATCTTTCACTTTCTCCAAACGCCTTTATGCTTCCATCTCTTTCTTTTTCCGCTTGTTCATATTCAAAATTATATGCGTACCGCCCTTCTTCTTTGCCTTGACCCTTTACCTCTATGCTCTCTAATAAGCTTTCTAAAAAGGTATTCGCTTTATATTTAAACTCATATCTTTTTACTTCCTTCCCTCTAACTTCACTTTTTATTTCTCTTATTCTTTTACTTTCTTTCTTTAAATATCTTCCCCTTCCCTCTACTCTTACATCCTCTCTTCCCTCATACTCTATCTTTATTCGCCTCTCTCTTTCTTTCCCATACACTATTTCCTTTAATACTACCTCTTCCCCTTCTACGCTTTTTCCATTTTCATATTTATATTCTATTACGTTTCCAAAACTATCCCTTATCTCATCCAAGTAATATATATATTTTTTACCTTCACTTATTCCGCTCCAATTCCTTAACCCATATATTTTAACACTTCCGTCTTTTTCTCTTATCTCAAAATAGTTTTCGCTTCCTCTTCCTTCTGCCCACTCATTTTTTATTGCTGCATACCTTTGTTTTCTCTCTTCCTTCCATCCTCCTCCCTCATATCTTACTCTTATCCCGTTTATTATATACGTGTCTTTGCCGTCATATTCAGGTAAGCCCAATCTTGTATCTATACTTATGCTTTCTATTCCGCTTAAACTAAAGCCTTTGCCCAATACTCCATACCCGCTTCCGCTTGAATAGCTTACCGCCAACTCAGGGCTTAAACCCCGAACTCCTGAAGGCACCTGCAGTTTCATGTTAAACGAGGCACTTCCTTCACTTGCCCCCTTTAATCCTTCTATGCTTTCTATCCCTCCTACCGCATCGGCAGCTTTCAGTTCTTTTATGCTGTTTAAGTTTATGTTTACAGGACCGGGCGATTCAGGTAAGCTTAACGTCCCATTTATCATATCCGTAAAATGATTTGTGTAAGACTCTATTACCTTTTTTTCTACATCTACGCCCTTCCTTTTTAACGCTTCCCATGCTTTCTTTCTTTTATTATAATAATACGTATATATCTCTTGCGCATATTCTTCTTCTATACGCTCATCATATGCCATTTTTATCAAGCATTCTTTTTTAAATTTTATACCTGCAGGTTCAAACCTGTACCCGCCCAGTCCTGCCGTTACGTTTTTTACTTCCCCTTCTTCTACTCTTATTAACCTGCTTATCTTTATTTCAACTTCCTTTTCCAAGGCTCCTATTGGCACTTCAAACCTTACTCCTTCCCCTTCAATTACTCCCCCTTCTTTGCCTATTACCTTGCTTGCCAATAAAATACTGTTCTTTATTTTTATCTGTCCTTCTCCTGCTCCTGCCGCATACAGGTTTACAGGCAATACTCCTACACTCATGTATACTATAAATAATACTATCGAAATGCCTTTTTCTTTTATTGCTTTTATTATCTTTTTCATTTACTTTTATCTCCACTCTTTTTATAAGACTTTATTTAAAATCCTTTACTTTACCTTGTATTCTATCCAAACAAAATCATCAGGAAACTTATCCTTTGCCGAAACTACTCCTATTAACCCGGCTTCCCCTTCTCCAAGTAAATATTCACTTGAATCGTTTATCGTATATGACGGATTTCCTGAATACTTTTCATCGTTAAAATATATTTCTATTTTTTTTCCTTCTTTCTTTACGCTTATTATGTTTTCTACTCCATAGCCTTTATTTAACTTTTCACTTTGTTTTTTCCACTCTATGTGTTTGTATAAGCCGTTTACTACGTATCCTATAGAATACTTCCCGTCTACATGTATTAAAATCACGAGCATTCTATATTTTTTCTGCCCTGCCTCCGTCTTTGTGCTGTAGCATACTAATCCGTATCCTGCTTCGCTTGCTCCTTCTTTTTTTACTACTTTTATACTCGGCTCTTTTTTATTTATTTCTTTTCCTAAAAATTTCCATAACGTATAGCCCCTAACTCCCCAATATTTTGCATTGTTTGTTTTTAATATTATTTTTTCTCCTTCTTTTATAAACAGTTTATCTTCAAATGGATTTGTTCCTCCCTCTTCATCTTCATTTCCTTCAAGATCATTACCTTCTTCAAAAATCCCGCTTTCTCCATCCCTTATCCGGTTATAAGGATTAACGCAGCCTGTTATCACAAATATTATAATTAAGATTATCACCTTCTTTATTTTTTTCATTCTTTATCTTCTCCTTCTATGTATTTTTTATATAACCTTAATAGCCTCTCTTTCTTACCCATCTTTTTCTCTCTTTCTCGATGTAAATACGGCACTATGTAGACTCTTTTGAAAATATGCGGGCAATTACTGCGTCGCACGGCAAAAAAGTGTCCTCGACGTATACCCGATACGCCTGCGGTACTTTTTTGCCTATCTCCTGGTCCTTACCTCGCCTATTTTCAAAAGCCATTGTTTTTCCGCTTCCTACCGTAAGCGGAAAAACCTCCGATAAGTGGCAGCTTATAAAATTTAAAAGTTTAGCCCCCGATGTTTTGCCGAATGGCAAAACTCGAAGCTCAAAGGTGCGTGAGCAGCTTTGAGCGGCGGACTGCTGACACTTGTGCACTATCATAATTATGTAAAAGTACACAAGTGTCAGCACCGCGCTTTTCAGGGCTACGCTATCGCTTCGGTATCTTTCCGCAGAAATTACTGCGGAAAGATGTACAGCAAAAGCAATTTTGATAAATTGCTTTTGCTCCCTTTCAATCGCTGTCCGGGGGAGATAGTTGGGTTGTGAATAAATGCAAACCTCTACTTTCATTTCATCATTTATCTCAATTCAATAAATTTTTGTAAAAATATTATCAAATTGCATATTCTATTTTATACAACAATTTAATAAAATATTTTACGTGTCTCTTCCCTTATAAAATTACCATTGATATCATATAAGTCAGAAGTATATGTATCAACAAATTCTAACATATAATTTATTTTCATAAAATAATGTCTTTTACCTTCATACATTATATAAAACCATAACATAAAGTTTGGATCATCAGGTTTGCTTTTATCACTTATAAGACGTAAAGTAACATTATCAACTTCATAGTAATGACAGGATATTACTCCACGTTTTAAAGGCTCTTGATATACAAGATAATATACAGTTTCAATAATATCAGAAAAGTCAGGATTATAATTAACTTCTGACCATCCGTACGACTTCATGTATTTCTTTAAACTTTCATATTTTTTTCTTTGGGGAAATGTAGAACATGAAACCATCATAAATCCTAACACAACAATTAATAGCAAACTAAATTTCTTTCTCACTTTTTTATCTCCCATATTATTTATATCTGTAACCATCAATATTACCATCATTATCGATATCAATATATTCCTTATATTTTCCTACGATTTCTTTTTTTTCAAAATCATATGGGTTAACTTTAAATATTATCATTGTTAAAGTAATATCCTTCGGTTTAACATCTCTTTTAAATTTATCTGCAGATCTCTTATATTTACTATTATTAGGTATTGCATCAATTTTTTTATTTAATTCTATTTGATCCTTTTCCTCCTCAGTAAAATCTTTTTTAATCGTTATTGACTTACTATCAATCGATACCATCATATCTTTATTGTCATTGCTGGCAGAACCTTTAAGATCATCATGCACTTCTTTTTTTTCTTCATTGGTTACAATTGTCCATCCATCTTCTTTTAATTTTAAAAGAATTTCGTCAATTAATTTACCTGGTGCATTTTTTCCTAAGTTTTCGATTTTTTTTGCTGTTTCCTCGTCAGCTGTTAATCTCCCATCCGGGTCAATATACTTCACCGGGTTATTTCCGGCATAATGATACACATGTAAGTTTACCGTGTTGTATATACCTCCCATGCCCGGCAGGTTTTCATTATGTTTCTTAGCATCATCATTTACCGGGGCTTGCGGAATGTAATCATTTAATGCCGGATCCCCGCTTAACCACCGTGAATACTTCGGGTCTAAATAACGTGCTCCATAGTAGTACAACCCAGTCTCTTCGTCAAGCTCTTTACCCGTAAATCTAAACGGTAATTTATCTAATCCTGCAGCTACCTCTTCTATCCAAAGCTCTCCGTAGGGCGTATACTCGATATGTTCGTATTGTCTGCCGTTCCAGTCTGTTACAAATTGGGCGCTTCCTAAGTGGTCACTGTGGTAGTAGTAGCGTTTTGCTTTCTGCTCTTCATTGTCGCCGTGGTTGTCGGTATGCGTCATCGCAGTTACTAATCTTGAGTTTCCCACAAAGATGTGTTTATGCACCCGTAAACCTTGCGGGTTATTCTGGTCTTGCGTTGGGATATGTATCGTAAAGAAGTTATTAAAGTACAGCGTTTCACTTCTTCCCTCGTCAGTGTATTTAAGCGCTCTTTGTCCGTCGTCTCCGTAGCGATAGTGCACGGTAAAGTTGCGGTCGCTTGATTTTATTAAGAGGTTCCGCTCGTTCCAGGTGTAGTTACGTCTATATGCAAAGAGGTCTTGCGGGTTTGTTTGTTCCGTTTCTTTAGGAGCGTCAAGCCCGAAGCCGTAGTCTGCGCCATAAACGTCTTCATTTTCAAAATAGGAGTATGTAAAGGTAAATTCTTCTTCATCCGTAAAGGGTCCGTCTTTTTCGGCAGTGATGTTGCCGTTGGCGTCATAGCGGTAGTATCGGGTACCTGCATGGATTAGCCGATGAGCATAAGCCGGGTCATACTCATAGTCAAGGCTGTAATCAAGCTCAGCCTTGGGGTAGGAGTTGCCTTGAGAGCCGTGTATGTTTGTGGTGCTTATTTTATTGGTCATGTTGCCTATAGCGTCAAAGCTGAATGTTTGTTTATATTTTGCAACACTTACCGGTGTCATACCGAAGCTCTTTTTACCCTTGTATTGGTTACTTGTTCCTTCTACGCTTATAAGCTGGTACAGGTTGTCGTATTTATATTCCTGTTTTGTTTCATAAGTACTTGCATCATTATTATAGCCTAGGACGTTTCCGACAGGGTCGAATGAGTACTTTATTTTTTGAAAGACGTCTTGAGTTTGGTTATTCTTTGTTTCTATTGTATCTAACCAACGCCGCTTCTCATCGTATTTGTATCTTGTTTCTACTCCGTTTCCGTAGCGTATGTAAACTCTTTGTGCGTGTTCGTCATAAATGATTTTATCTACGTAAGAGTATTCAGCCGTTCCCTTTGACGAGGTTTTTACGCCGCTCACTCCCTTTAACTGTCCGCCTTTATCATAGGTGTAGGTTATGGTTTCTCCGTCAGGGTATTTCATACTCTGCATTCGCCCAAGATAGTCCGAGCGGTATTCAAAAGAGGCTGTTTCAGGATTAGTTCCCGCTCCATAGCGGTTTATCGTTCTTGTTTCTTTTATTACCTCGTTTAAGTTTCCGTAACTATAATGCGTTTCTCCCGTCTCATCTTTTTTGTAGACTATTTGTCCCGCTCCATTTTGTCCCGGCGCTCCGTATTTATATTCTATGTCCCGGCTAAAAGGATAGTCTGTCTTTATTATGCGGTCAAAGCCGTCATACTCGTATCTTATTTCGGCTGCCTTGTTTTTTAATACCGAATCGGTTTCCGCTTGAAGTCTTCCTTTATCGTTGTACATCCATTCTTTTTTGCCCGTGTCCTTGCTTTCTAAACTTATCCGCCGTCCGAGCATATCGTAGTTTACTGCCAATAGGTTGTCTTTAGCATCGTAGGCTTTTAGCATTTCTCCTAGTACAGAGTATTCGTATCGGGCTTTGGTAAGAAGAGTGTTGTTTTTATCCTGCCTCTCTACTTCCCTAATGTTTCCTCTTGCATCTTTTTTGCTTATGCTTATGTTTTCTTTCGGGTCGGTTGCCCTTGTTATTTGAAGCGAAGCGTCTATCGAGTATTCGGTTTTTTGTGTGTTCCCGTCTGGCAAAACCGTTAATATGTTTCGGTCAATATCGTCATACTCGTATTTTGTTCCGTTTCTTATCTTTGTAAAATCGTTTAGTTCATAAAACGCTTCAAGGGCTTGATAAGAGTTTTTATTTACCAGTTCTTGTTCTAAGTTGCCTCCGTAAAAGAAGGGCATTCCTTCTTCTATCTTTCGTCCTGCTTCATCATAGTTTATTGCACTTGAAATATTCCAGCCTGTTTGTGTTTGCTCATCGGTTCCGTCTACGTACACTTCCCCCTCTTTTGCCGTGTAGCTTATTCTTCCTAAACCGTCGTGAAGGACTATTGTTTTCATGACATTGCTATCTTCGGCTTCGGTGCTTATTTTGTTTTCGGTTACGGTGTACCAAAAGGAATCGGCCGGTGTGTGATATTCATATTTTGCGTAAGGGGTTTCTCCGGCTTTGATTATTTTTCCGTTGTTTTTATCTCTTTCATAATCGTAGGGACTTCTCACCTCGGTTACTCGCCCAAAGTTGTCATATTTATAACTCATGGTGTTGTTTGCACCATCGGTTTCTTTTAGTTTTACTCCTAAAATACGATCCCATTCTATTTCGCTTGTGTAAGGCGCTTCCCCTTTAGAGCTTATTTCTTTTATTTCGATAGGATATATGCCGTCAAGGTATTTGTATTCCGCTCTTTTACCTGTCGGGCTTGTTACTGCTTTTATGTTCCCTTCAGCCGTCCATTCTATGCGGTTTACAAGATATGCTCCATGAGATGTGTATTGTTTTAATTCCGTTAAGGCGCCTGTTTTACTGTCGTATGCACCCTCCCTTTTACGCAAAAGAGTTCCGGTCTTTCCGTGTAAGACCTGTATTTTTTCGGGGTATGCTTTAAAGTATGTTTCTTGGTTTCCGCCTTTCCAGTACGTTATCTCGGCTATTATGTCGTCGTTTGTATTTGTGACGTCTCCCTTGTCGTAGAGTTTTGTTACGTTGCCGTATTTGTCGTACTCGTATTCGCTTTCTGTTTTTATTTCGTTGTAGTTTTCTCGTATTGTGTTTACTTCTTTTTTTATTCTCGCATGGGGTGCTGTGTCTATCTCGTATTCTTTTATTGAGTATACTATGTTTCCATTTTTTACCATCTCGCGTTTTACCATGCCTTTGCGGTAGTAAGAGTCGATATAATATTCCGTTTCGGTTACCGTGCCTACGGCGTTTTTACTTCTTACCGTTTTAAAGCCGTAGAATTCTTTTTCTATTCTGTTATAATAACCGTCATCGTAAGTGTAATGGGTTGTATACTCTTGTTCATTGCCTGTTTTACTTTTTAATCCCGATTTTGCAGTTACTTCAGTTAATACGTATTTACTTTGGGGAAGCTCTACCGTGTTTCCTACCCTCTCATATTTTAATTCGTAGCTTCCGCCTTGGGGTAACTTTATTTTTTTAAGTAAGCCTACCTTGCCTAAAAGGTTACGCTGGACGTAAAGTTTATTATCTCCTCCTATGTTAAACACTCTGTCTATTAATCCATCTCCGTCTATGTCGAATAATCTTAAGCTTACCTCAGACTCGCTGTAGTTTCCGTTACCTCCGCCTGAAAAGTTAAATATTAATGAGACTGTAGGAGGGCTCCATATCGGAAATCCTATCTGTCCTGAAAGACTTCCCGATACACCTATACTTCGGCTTGTGTTAAATTCAAGAGAAGAAGGCATTTGTAAAATTTCATCTATCTTACCGGTTATAAAATCTCCGGCTATCTTTTCAGGTTTATAAGGAATTTGTATTTTATCTGTTTGTCCCACAATCTTATTTATGCTGTCTTTAAAAAAGGCTGCATATTCAGGTATTTGCGGTTTTTTAACATAAATACTTGCTTCTTTCCCCGAAAAACCTTTTCCGGTATTTATCCTTACTTTATAACTGCCGTTTTCTCCGGTACTTAATTTATCCGGTAATCCGTCTCCGTTTATATCCGTTAATACTTCTTCCGTTGTACTCCGGCTTATGTTTGCACTTACTCCGAAGCTGCCTCCGCCATAAACAATTCCAAAAGGAGCATTAAAACCGCCTCCTATATTTCCGCCTCCTCCTTCTACATTTCCGAAAGATATACACAAATTATTCCATGCTCCGGCTTTTTTAAATTCCTCTCCTATGTTTAATTTTGTCTCTCCTTCACTTTTATAATCGGGAAGCCCGTCTCCGTTTACATCTATTAAACCTCCAAGCTGACTTTGATTACCATTCGAATAATTAACTCCGATGTTAGCGGAAATACCGTAGGGCGTATCCCCTGAAGGGGATACCGTTATGTTTTTTATCTTCCCCTTACTGTCTCTTACAGCTTTTAAAGAACCTGAAAGACCTACTCCTGAACCTATAACTTTTGACGAATTAGTATTTGAGCTTAAACCAACTCCGGTCAAAATACTTTCTTTTTCGAACTTTAGGTTATCCTGCCCATACTGAACCGAAAGATATCCGTTTTCCGTTTTTAATATGTCAGGATACCCGTCTCCGTTTATATCCTGATACCCTTGTGTTTGTTCACTTGTACCTGAGTTAAATCCTATACTGCCGCTTAAAGAACCTCCTGATACTCCTATATTTTTGTCAAAACTTTCGCTTTCCGTTTTACTTAATGCAAATGAGAGTTCTCCTCCTTGTTCTTTTACCCAAGGAAGATCTTTATAAGAAGAACCGGTTATCCTGCTTGTGTAAATTAGATTATCATCAATATAGGCAGCATAATGTTTTACTTCACTTTTTATTTCCCCTTCTCTATCAAATCCGTTTTTTACATGTGTCGAAACAGATCCTATTAAGCTATTATCTTTAAATTCAAAATCCGTATTGCTCTCTCTTTCGGGAGCTTTTTCGTTTTTTGCTGTCAATGCTTTATATGTTTGTACGGAAATATATCCGCCTAGTTTTTCTCCATCTATTTTTTTATTAACTTCATCTTTTATATCTTTTCCCTCTCCCGAGTTCTCCTTCTCTTTTTTTACTTCCTTTTCTACTCCTTCTTTTTCTTTTTTTATATCCTCTTTACTTTTACCTTCATGAGTATTCTGTTTAACAAGTTCGTTTTCACTAAAGCTTTGTGCTCCATACCTTGAATATAATCCGTAGTACCACAGATTTGCTCCTCCATAAAGCCTTTCATACAGGCTTATATTATCCTCCCCTTTTTCACCCTCATATATTCCGCTTTTGTAGTTTTCATTCCCTTCATATTTTTTTATTTCTTCATATTCTATAACAAGGTCTCCGCCTTTTATCTTGGCAACTTCTATCTCTCCGTTTTTTACAGGATATAAACTGCTTGAAGGATACTCTACTATAAGTTCTACTTTTTCATAATAATAACTTTCCAAATATTCTAAAAAGTTTTTTACTTCCTCTTTTACAAGGTTTTCTCTTTTTGTTTTATACTCTTTTTTTTCTTTGTTATACTCAAAATATGCAAAATCATATTTAAACCCTTCATATATTTTTAAACTTTTTTTTAACTTCTCTTTCTCTTCTGGTGAAATGTCTTTTTTTATTTGATATCTTTGCTCATCACCGGCTTCAATTCTTTCAAAATATTCTTTCCCTATTCTTTCTGCTTCCTCTTCCGTTATAATGCTTATTTCTCTTATTCTTTTTCCTTCCCCTTTTTTCCTTTCACTTACATATAGCTTATCTTTTTTTCTTGCATCAATAAGAGCTTCAATTATTACCTTTTTACTTTCTTTTCCTGCATCAGATCTTATCTTATATCCGTCCCCATCTTTTTCATATAATTCTTTTACTCTTACATATTTTCCCTGTCTATAAACAACTGTTCCTTTTATTATTTCATAAACTTCACTATTTAATCTTTCTATACGGTTTATTCCATAATCCAAATCTTTTTGTATTACTTCAACTATTCCTCTCTCATACTCTTTTTCGCTTATTACACATCCTATATTTTTATTAATTAACCTTATATACGATTCATATCCCGCTTCTTCTTTCCTCTTCAATAATACTTTTATGTCTTTAGTTTTCTTATCTAAAATTACTTCAGCTTCCTCATTTTTTATTCCCTGTTCATATAATTTATATTCCCCTTCTTTTTTTATCTTGTATTCTTTCCCTCTAAGCCTTCCTATCAATATGTTTTCTTCCGATTCATATCCGCCATTTCCTTCTTTCCGCTCCTTATTCTCCGCTACCTTTAATATATCCCGATAATATTTATCTCCATTACCATAAAATAAAGGATACCTTAATTTTTCGCTTTTTTCATACCCTGTTAGTTTTTTTAAAGTTTGATTATCTGCCTGTGATATAAATCGATTCATTACATGTTGATTTAAATGTCCGGTCCTGTCTCCTGTGTGTATATACTCTTTAAATCCTCCGTCATATTTTATTATATTTTCAATATCGCTTTTATCCCCGTATTTTTCATACAACTTTTCAAACTCTTCTTTTTTTATTTCACGGCCTATATATCCGTAATATCTTAAAGCAAGTGCTTTTTCGATTGCATTCTCATCTATCAATGAAAGATAATTACTCTTTAAACTCCAAAAAGTTCTTTCTCCTTTATGTGTATTCCCTTCTTCATCTTCATATTGTATAGATTCTTCATTTTTATCATATAAATTTATGATTTCTTTTTCAGGTGTGCTATACGTTTTATTTGGAAAAAGGTACTGTATATTTCTTCCAAGTAATTCATCTCTCATGTATTTTTTATATTCAACTCTTATTTCTGCTTCTATTCCCGCCCCTATTTCAACCTTATTTTCTGTTTCACTTACAAAATATATGTACTCACCTCTTTTTACATCCGTTTCAATCTCATAGGTTTTATTCTCCAGACATTCACAAAGCTTTTCACTGTCATCTCCTCTTTTACTTCTATACACACATAATTTTGTCTTATCTTTTCTTTTTACATCTATATTTATAAGAACTATTCCGCTTACAGGACTTCTCCATGCCTTTATCCCTTCCTGAAAATAATGAGCCTTTTCCATTTCTTTTTTTTCAGCTTCACTCATTTTTATCTTTGCATTCTTTGCTCCCTTAAAGCCTATTCCCGCTTTAAAGCCTTTCCCTTCATTATTTTCATAATATTTCCCGTTCGATACAAAGTCTATAAAGCCGTCCCTATTTACATCCGTAAACTCTGCCTTATTTTCGCCTAAACTTCCTTGTTTTGTTACTCCGACATTAGCTCCTACCCCGGCAACAGTTATATCGACTCTGCCTCCTATACTCCAACTGTTATCCTCATTTTCACTTAAAAAAGTTCCTTGTAAGGCTCTAAAATCAAAGCCTTTTCTTTCTGCATATGTTAGTTTACCGTTTTCTTCTCTTCTAGCTTCATATAATTTTAATTTTCCTTTTTCCCATTCTACTATATCCGCTACTCCGTCTCCCGTCAAATCTACAAAATTCTTTTTACTATAACCACGACCTACACCCCCTGAACCGGTCATTCCTCCACTTATCGATACCGAATTTTCTATATTTACTCCAACTCCAATACTACCTGAACCGCCGCCTGATATATGTACACTCTCCGATATGCTTCCGCTTTTCTCCCATTCTTCCGTATCGCCAAATACTTTTATTCCACCATCCCCTTCGCTCTGTGCATCCTCGTATTCAAACCTATATGCGTATACTCCTTCTTCCTTTCCGCTTCCTCTTACTTCTATGCTCTCTAATAAACTTTCTAAAAATGTGTTTTCTTTATAATTAAATTTATATGTCTTTACTTCCTCTCCTTTAACTTCACTTCTTATCTCTCTTATTCTTTTACTTTCTTTCTTTAAATATCTTCCCCTTCCCTCTACTCTTACATCCTCTCTTCCCTCATACTCTATCTTTATTCGCCTCTCTCTTTCTTTCCCATACACTATTTCCTTTAATACTACCTCTTCCCCTTCTACGCTTTTTCCATTTTCATAGTTATATTCTATTATGTTCCCAAAGCTGTCCCTTATCTCATCCAAGTAATATATATATTTTTTACCTTCACTTATTCCGCTCCAATTCCTTAGCCCATATATTTTAACACTTCCGTCTTTTTCTCTTATCTCAAAATAGTTTTCGCTTCCCTTCCTTTCTGCCCATTCGTTTTTTATTGCTGCATACCTTTGTTTTCTCTCTTCTTTCCACTTCCCTCCCTCATATTTTACTTTTGTTCCGTTTATTATATACGTGTCTTTGCCGTTATATTCAGGTAAGCCTAATCTTGTATCTATACTTATGCTTTCTATTCCGCTTAAACTAAAGCCTTTGCCCAATAACCCATACCCGCTTCCGCTTGAATAGCTTACCGCCAACTCAGGTGTAAACCCTCTTACTCCGCCGGGTAATTGCAGTTTCATGTTAAATGAGGCACTTCCTTCACTTACCCCCTTTAATCCTTCTATTCTTTCTATCCCCCCTGCTGCATCCGCGGCTTTTAGTTCTTTTATGCTGTTTAAGTTTATGTTTACAGGGCTAGGTGATTCAGGTAAGCTTAATGTCCCGTTTATCATGTCCGTAAAATGATTTGTGTAAGACTCTATTACCTTTTTTTCTACATCTACGCCCTTCCTTTTTAACGCTTCCCATGCTTTCTTTCTTTTATTATAATAATACGTATATATCTCTTGTGCATATTCTTCTTCGATACGCTCATCATATGCTATCTTTACAAGGCACTCTTTTTTAAATCTTATCCCGCTAGGCTCAAATCTGTATCCGCCCAGTCCTGCCGTTACGTTTTTTACTTCCCCTTCTTCTACTCTTATTAACCTGCTTATCTTTATTTCAACTTCCTTTTCCAAGGCTCCTATTGGTACTTCAAACCTTACTCCTTCCCCTTCAATTATGCCCCCTTCTTTTCCTATTACCTTGCTTGCCAATAAGATAGAGTTATTTATTTTTATCCGCTCTCCGCTTGCTCCTTCGGCATATAGGTTTAAAGGAAGTACTCCTACCGTCATATATACTATAAACAATATTATCGAAACACCTTTTTCTTTTATTCCTTCCATTATCTTTTTCATTTACTTTTATCTCCTCTTCTTTTATAAGGTTTTATTTAAAATCTTTTTTTTACCTATTTTAAATATTTACTTCACTTTGTATTCTATCCAAACAAAATCATCAGGAAACTTATCCTTTGCCGAAACTACTCCTATTAACCCGGCTTCCCCTTCCCCCAGTAAATATTCGCTTGAATCGTTTATCGTATATGACGGATTTCCTGAATACTTTTCATCGTTAAAATATATTTCTATTTTTTTTCCTTCTTTCTTTACGCTTATTATGTTTTCTACTCCATACCCTTTATTTAATTTTTCACTTTGTTTTTTCCACTCTATGTGTTTGTATAACCCGTCTACTACATATCCTACAGAATATTTTCCGTCAGTATGTATCAATATTACAAGCATACTATACTTTTTCTGTCCCGCTTCAGTTTTTGTACTATAACACACTAATCCGTATCCGGCTTCACTTGCCCCTTCTTGTTTTATAACCTTTATGCTCGGCTCTTTTTTATCTATTTCCTCTCCCAAAAATTTCCATAGCGTATAACCGCGTACTCCCCAGTATTTTAAGTTGTTTGTTTTTAATATGATCTTTTCCCCTTCCTTTTTAAAGAGCTTATCTTCAAATGGATTTGTTCCTCCTCCTTCTTCATTTTCTTCAATCTCATTTCCTGCTTCAAAAATCCCGCTTTCTCCTTCATACATGGGATTATGCGGATTAACACAGCCTGTCAATATAAACACTAAAATTATCATAAATATTTTTCTTAGTTTCTTCATTCTTTATCTCCTTCTATGTATTTTTTATATAGCCTTAATAGTCTTTCTCTTCTACTCAGCTTTTTTTCTTTTTCTCGGTGTAGGTATGGTACTATGTAGATGACCAACCTCTTTTGAAAATATACACGCCGTCTGCGGCGTCGCTTCAAAAAAATTAATCCTCAACGTACATATAGTACGTCTGCGGTTAATTTTTTCTCTCTCCTTGCATCCAACATGTCTATTTTCAAAAGTCCTGTCAGTAGGGCGGTTTAGTAAATTTAAAAGTTTAATCCCCGATGTTTTGCCGAATGGCAAAAAACTCGAAGCTCAAAGGGGCGTAAGCTCCTTTGAGCGGCGGACTGCTGACACTTGTGTACTATCATAATTATGTAAAAGTACACAAGTGTCAGCACCGCGCTTTTCAGGGCTCCGCTTTCGCTTCGGTATCTTTCCGCAGAAATTACTGCGGAAAGATGTACAGCAAAAGCAATTTTTATAAATTGCTTTTGCTCCCTTGCAATCGCTGTCCGAGAGAGATAGTTGGTTTGTGAATAAATGCAAAATTTTGTTTTCATAGCAAAAACTATTTATTTTAACAACGAACAAAAATCAGCTTTCATCAAATATGTGATCATATTTTTTATACCAGAAATAAGGCAATACATGGTGCGCCATCACATACAAATACAATAAGCCCGTTAAAATCCATAATACTAATAAAATACTAACCACAATGTTAGTATAATACCACTGTAAAGCTGATACCTGAATATTTTTCATATCTTCTTTATTAGTTAAATAATAATAGCCATTTATAATATCTGTTGTATCAAAAATTAATTTCTCACTAGCATAATACTTATCTGTTCTAGCAAGAATTACAAATATTATAGTCAATATTATAATGCATATTCCAAATTTTTTCATATTTCATTTCCCAAATTAAAAAAATCAAAATTATACCAATCAATATCAACCCATCTTTTTTTATCTCCGTTAAGATAAGTACCTTCAAAAATTTTCATACTACCAAATCTAATTTCCAAATACAGTCCTAAAGCATCCATATTTATACCATATAAATCTTTTGATACCCTTTCAAATTCAGAAGCTATTTTACTTTCCGCATATTTACAAATTTCGGCTTCTTTAATTTTATCAATTTTAGATTTTGTATCTATCACAATACAAACAACAGACCCTTTCAAAGCTTTAAATATTTTTACATTTTCAATATTCTTGTTTAGAGATTTTAAATCTTTTACAAAATTTTCTACATCAACATTTCCTATAGCTCTATCTATATCAATATCAATATTTTCATAATAGTCGAATTCGTTTATTTTAAAATCAAAAGAAGTATATAATAAGAGCCTGTTATTTACAAAAATACGCAGTTTAACAATAGTATCGTTTTTAATAAACTTATCAATATCTTCATAAGCGGAAGGATATTTCTTTGATGTTTTAGTTATAACATGAGAAAAATATGTTTGTGTATTTTTAATACTAGCCACACTTACATCTTTCGAAAAATAAAAATTAAAGTTAACTATATTTTCATATACATAAACGGAACATTTTTTTAACTTTTCTATTTTGTATAATTCCCAAAAACTACCTTTATCCTCAATGTATGTTCTATCTTTTTCATTTGAAAGATCAAAACATTTTTCGGGAACACCATTGTTATGATTTTCAACAGAACAAGAAAAAATTAAAAAAAAGGTTAAAAAGAATATTAAATTTAATCTCATTTTGAACTTGCTCCTCCTGGCAATGAAAATATTTCCTCATAATTAATTTCTGAACTTATGTATCTACCTTTCCTATCATAAAAATTATGAATATTTTTAATTTTGATACCAATAATTGCAACAATTGTATTGAGGCTTACTCCATTACGGTGTTTATAAAATATATCAGCTTCAGCTAGGTTGATTTTTCCATGAGGTTTTATTACCCAATTAAATTTAGGAGTAACAATTTCAGTATATCCATTAGGATCTATACCACCATAATTATAAGTAATAGTAATCTTTTTTAAGTCATTAGCATTAAGATTTGAAAATATACTATCTGAGAATATCTCAGGTTTTTTATTTTCAGGTATAATTTTCTTTCCAACGATTTCACCGACTTGTAAAGTTCGTGGATCTCTTGTAAAACCGGATTTCTCTTTCCAATCATCTCCATATAAACCATATAATGTATCCCCTTTTTCTGCAGCGTAGGTTCCATCTCCATTATTAATCCACATTCCCGTAGGATCCACATACTTCACCGGATTATTCCCTGCATAATGATACACATGTAAGTTTACAACATTAAACACCCCTCCCATTCCCGGCAAGTTTTCATTATGCTTTTTAGCCTCGTCATCAATGGGAGCCTTTGGTATGTAATCGTTTAATGCAGGATCTCCTGACAACCATCTACTATATTTCGGATCAAGATACCGTGCACCATAGTAGTATAAACCTGTCTCTTCATCCAGTTCTTTCCCCGTAAACCTGAACGGCAGTTTATCCAGCCCTGCAGCAACTTCTTCTATCCACAATTCCCCATACGGTGTGTATTCTATGTGTTCATATTGTTTACCACGCCAGTCTGTTACAAATTGCGCACTGCCAAGGTGGTCTGAATGGTAGTAATACCGTTTAGCCTTTTGCTCGTCATTGTCGCCTTGGTTATCCGTATGTGTCATGGCGGTTACTAATCTTGAGTTTCCTACGAATATGTGTTTGTGTACTCTTAAGCCTTGCGGGTTGTTTTGGTCTTGTGTCGGGATATGTATCGTAAAGAAATTATTAAAGTAAAGCGTTTCACTTCGTCCCTCATCTGTGTATTTTAAGGCTCTCTGTCCGTCTTCGCCATAGCGGTAGTGTACTGTGTAGTTTCTGTCGCTTGATTTGGTTAAGAGGTTTCGCTCGTTCCAAGTGTAGTTACGCCTGTAGGCAAATAGGTCTTGCGGGTTTGACTGTTCCGTTTCTTTAGGAGCGTCAAGCCCGAAGCCGTAGTCTGTGCCGTATACGTCTTCATTTTCAAAATAGGAGTATGTAAATACAAACTCTTCTTCGTCTGTGAATGGACCGTCTTTTTCGGCTGTTATGTTGCCGTTTGCGTCATAGCGATAGTATCGGGTGCCTGCATGGATTAGCCGATGAGCATAAGCCGGGTCGTATTCGTAATTCAAGTTATAGTCAAGTTCAGCTTTTGGATACGAGTTCCCTTGTGCACCGGGTATGTTTGTGGTGCTTATCTTTTCTTTCATGTTTCCTATGCCATCAAAGGCAAAGGTTTGTTTATATTTTGCAATGCTTACAGGTGTTGTTCCAGAGCTTTTTTTAGCCTTGTATTGGTTACTTGTTCCTTCTACGCTTATAAGCTGGTAAAGATTATCGTAAGAGTATGTTTGTTTTGTTTCATAAGTACTTGCATCATTATTATAGCCTAGGACGTTTCCGACAGGGTCGAATGAGTACTTTATTTTTTGAAAGACGTCTTGAGTTTGGTTATTCTTTGTTTCTATCGAGTCAAGCCATCTTCTTTTCTCGTCATATTTGTATCTTGTTTCTACGCCGTTTCCGTACTTTATATACACTCTTTGTGCGTGTTCATCATAAATGATTTTATCTACGTAAGAGTATTCGGCCGTTCCTTTTGACGAGGTCTTTACTCCGCTAACTCCCCTTAGCTGTCCGCCTTTGTCATAGGTGTAAGTTATTGTTTCTCCGTCGGGGTACTTCATGCTTTGCATTCTGCCGAGGTAATCGGAGCGGTATTCAAAGCTTGCAGTTTCAGGATTAGTTCCCGCTCCGTAGCGGTTTATGGTTCTTGTTTCGCTTACTACCTCGTTTAAGTTTCCGTAACTATAATGTGTTTCTCCCGTTTCATCTTTTTTGTAGACTATTTGCCCGGCTCCATTTTGTTCCGGCGCTCCGTATTTATATTCTATGTCATGGCTAAAAGGATAGTCTGTTTTTAGTATGCGGTCAAAGCCGTCATACTCGTATCTTATTTCGGCAGCCTTGTTTTTTAATACCGAATCCGTTTCTGCTTGCAGCCTTCCTTTCTCATCGTAAATCCATTCTTTTTTGCCGGTGTCTTTGCTTTCTAATGCGGTTCTTCTTCCAAGCAAGTCATAACTTACCGATAAAAGATTATTCTTTGCGTCATATGCTCTAAGCATTTCTCCGAGGACGGAGTATTCGTATCGTGCTTTGGTTAATATAGTATTGTTTTTATCTAAGCGTTCTACTTCCCGTATGTTTCCTCTTGCATCTTTTTTACTTATGCTTACGTTTTCCAATGGGTCGGTTGTTTTTGTTATTTGTAAAGAGCTTTCTATCGAATACTCCGTTTTTTGTTTGTGTCCGTCAGGAAGTGTAGTTAAGATGTTCCTGTCTATATCGTCATACTCGTATTTTGTGCCGTTTCTTATCTTTGTAAAATCGTTTAGTTCATAAAACTGTTCTACACCTTGATATGATGAGATGGTTTTTAAATTGTTTTCTAAATCCCCTCCGTAAAAGAAGGGCATTCCTTCTTCTATCTTTCGTCCTGCTTCATCATAGTTTATTGCACTTGAAATATTCCAGCCTGTTTGGGTTGTGTTCTCTGTTCCGTCGACGTACACTTCTCCTTCTTTTGCTGTGTAGCTTATTCTTCCTAAGCCGTCGTGAAGGACTATTGTTTTCATGACATTGCTATCTTCTGCTTCGGTGCTTATTTTGTTTTCGGTTACGGTGTACCAATAGGAATCTTTTGGAGTAATGTATGTGTATTTTGCATAAGGAGTTTTTCCTGGTCCGATGATTTTTTCGGTGTCTTTGTCTCTTTCAAAGTCGTAGGGGCTTCTCACCTCTGTTACCCGTCCAAAGTTGTCGTACTTATAGCTCATTGTATTGTTTGCAGCATCCGTTTCTTTTAGTTTTACTCCTAAAATACGATCCCATTCTATTTTACTTGTGTAAGATTTATCTCCTTTAGAACTTATCTCTTTTATTTCGATAGGATATATGCCGTCAAGGTATTTGTATTCGGCTCTTTTACCTGTCGGGCTTGTTACTGCTTTTATGTTCCCTTCATCAGTCCATTCTATGCGGTTTACAAGATATGCTCCATGCGACGTGTATTGTTTTAATTCCGTTAAGGCGCCTGTTTTACTGTCGTATGCACCCTCCCGTTTACGTAAAAGAGTTCCCGTCTTTCCGTGTAAGACCTGTATTTTTTCGGGGTGTGCTTTAAAGTACGCTTCTTCTCTTCCCCCTTTCCAATATGTTATTTCTGCTATGATGTCATCGTTTGTGTTTGTGACGTCTCCCTTATCGTAAAGTTTTGTAACGTTTCCGTATTTGTCGTACTCGTATTCGCTTTCGGTTTTTATTTCGTTGTAGTTTTCTCGTATTGTGTTAGTTTCTTTTTTTATTCTCGCATGGGGTGCTGTGTCTATCTCGTATTCTTTTATTGAGTATACTATGTTTCCATTTTTTACCATCTCGCGTTTTACCATGCCTTTGCGGTAGTAAGAGTCGATATAATATTCCGTTTCGGTTACCGTGCCTACGGCGTTTTTACTTCTTACCGTTTTAAAGCCGTAGAATTCTTTTTCTATTCTGTTATAATAGCCGTCGTGGTAACTATAATAGGTTGTATACTCTTGTTCTTTTGAAAATATGCGGGCATCTCCTGCGTCGCACGGCAAAAAAGTGTCCTCGACGTATACCCGATACGCCTGCGGTACTTTTTTGCCTGACTCCTTGTATCTGCTCCGCCTATTTCCAAAAGTCCTGTCAGTGGGATTATTTAACAAATCTAAAAGCTTAGCCTCCGATGTTTTGCCGAATGGCAAAACTCGCCGCTCAAAGGGGCGTAAGCACCTTTGAGCGGCGGACTGCCTGCACTTGTGTACTATCATAATTATGTAAAAGTACACAAGTGCAGGCATCGCGCTTTTCGCTCCAATCTTTTTGCTGCTCTTGTCTTCACGGACAAGGCTCTTCCCTCCGGTCAGAGCTTGCTTTTTGCTTAAACAAACCGCAAAAAGGATTTCCGCTTCAATCGCTGTCCGAGAGATAAAATGGCCAAGTTGTAGATACAAATAAAAAGGGGCTTTCATCATTTTCTTTTCTTTTACATCCAAGTCTTCTATTTTTTTCTTCTGTCTGTGATGCAACATATTACTTTAATTGTCTACATTTTTTTATGACATGATCATAAACCTTCATTTTTTCATCCAAATTTTCCTATTTTATAATAATATTTGTTATTCCAATTCTAATTTAAAAAAATATTATACTCTTTTTTAACATATTCATAACTATTGGGTAAATATAATGTTATTGTTGTAGAATACCCGTGTTCAATTAAAATTAAAAAGTCATAATTGTATTGGGCAGCAAAAAATATAGGAGATAAAAATTCATCTTTAGGTGTAAATATATCATAATTTTTATAAGATATACTATAGCTGTTATCATCATTTTTTATTAAATATTTATTAATAAAATCATCAAGGCTCATATTTTTATCGGCTATATCTGTAGATAACTTGTTGATATTTTTATCAACTTTATAATCAAAAAAATATCTTTTAGTATCTATTACCTCATATTTCATCTTTGTTTCATATAAAAAATAATAACCATCATAACAATAAACAATAATAACAGGAATAGTTGCATTATCTTTTTTTGAAATATTTTCCAAAAAATAGTTTTCAATTGTTATTCTATCAATGTTCTTTTCAAGACGTTTTTCAGTATTTTCTTCTGCAAAACAAAAAATAGATAATAAAAATAAACAATTTAGCATAAATATTTTATTATTAATGTGTAAGCCTTTCATTATACTTCAATTGCCTCCTTAATGCATTTTCTGTTATTGGATCATTAGAAAATTCTCCAACACCTATCGTTCTAGCTTCTTCTCGCGGATATTTATCATGGAATAAACCACCCTTAAATACGACCTCTCCAGACTTATATTTACCATCTTGAAATCCTGAAGTAATAAATGTATAGTCATCGGTGCTATTATCTCCAGTTCCATCCGCATAATGTAATCCATGAATAAGTTCATGTCCAAGTACAATTTCTGCTGGAGTATGTTTAGCTTTTTCTATATTTCCATTTTCGTCTCTTATAAAATAATCATTACTCAATTTTACATTAATTGAAAAATAAACAATTGAATCTGAACCTATACCTGGAGTCTCAGCTTTTTTTCTAGATTTTGGCGCTGTACCTATTGAACTATCATTCATTATTGTGACTGTATTTTTACTGACCTGCAAATTTCGTATCAATTTTGCTCCAGCAGAATTATTAGTACTGCTAGTCGTTACTATTCCTGTTCTCATATTTATCTTTACATTAGGATCAAGCTTTTTTAATACACTTATCACTTGATTTTTATAACTGTTCCTTCCAGCAATTCTTAATATTTTTCCATCCGGATCGGTATACTTAACCGGATTATTCCCTGCATAGTGATAAACATGTAAATTTATCGTATTGTAGACGCCGCCCATACCGGCAAGCTTACTAGGTTCTGTTCCGGGAGAAGGTATATACTCACCTAATGCAGGATCCCCACTCAACCACCTCGAATATTTCGGGTCAAGGTACCGCGCTCCGTAATAATACAACCCCGTCTCCTCATCAAGCTCTTTTCCCGTAAACCTGAACGGCAGTTTGTCTAATCCTGCGGCAACTTCCTCGATCCAGAGTTCGCCATACGGTGTGTATTCAATGTGTTCGTACTGTCTGCCTTTCCAGTCCGTAACAAACTGTGCGCTTCCTAAGTGGTCACTGTGATAATAGTAACGCTTTGCTCTTTGTTCATCGTTATCTCCGTGGTTGTCTGTGTGGGTCATTGCGGTTACAAGTCGTGAGTTTCCTACGAATATATGCTTATGCACTCTTAAGCCTTGCGGGTTGTTTTGGTCTTGCGTCGGGATATGTATCGTAAAGAAATTATTAAAGTAAAGCGTTTCACTTCTTCCTTCGTCTGTGTATTTAAGTGCTCTTTGTCCGTCTTCACCATAGCGGTAGTGGACGGTAAAGTTTCGGTCGCTTGATTTTGTTAAGAGGTTCCGCTCGTTCCAAGTGTAGTTACGCCTGTAGGCAAATAGGTCTTGAGGGTTTGTTTGCTCGGTTTCTTTAGGTGCGTCAAGACCGAAGCCGTAGTCTGTGCCGTATACGTCCGTTTCAGGGTCATAGCTGTAGGTAAATGTAAACTCTTCTTCGTCGGTAAAAGGTCCGTCTTTTTCCGCCGTTATGTTGCCGTTGGCGTCATAGCGGTAGTATCTAGTTCCGGCTCTTATTAAACGGTGTGCATAAGCCGGATCATATTCGTAATCTAAGCTATAATCAAGCTCAGCTTTGGGATAGGAGTTCCCTTGTGCACCGGGTATGTTTGTGGTGCTTAGCTTATTGGTCATGTTGCCTTCTTTTGAAAATATGCGGGCATCTCCTGCGTCGCTACGCAAAAATAAATGCTCGACGTATACCCGATACGCCTCCGCTTTATTTTTACTAGGCTCCTTGTATCTGCTCCACCTATTTTCAAAAGCAATTGTTTTTCCGCTTCCTATCGTAAGCGGAAAAACCTCTAGTAAGCTGTTTTTGTTTAATAATAACTTTATTTTGGCGGCCTGTTGACAGTTGTGTACTATTATAACTATGTAAAAGTACACAACTGTCAACACCGCGCTTTTCAGGGCTATGCTGTCCCTTTCAATCGCTATCCGAAAGAGGTAAAAAGTGGATAAATTTTTCATTTAATCTCTCCTTTTAATCTTAAAAAAATATTCATAACAAAATCATGAGCGATAGTTCGGGGGTATACCACATTGTCTAGAAAAAAGTTTTATTTCTACATACATACACTGTTTCTTTTTCCTTTATTTTATTATATACCAATAATTTATTATCTTTGAGCCTTATTACATAAAATTTATTTTCTATATTTCCTTGTTCATTTAGCTCATAAGAGTATTCTCCAAACAGTCCGCTTAAACTATGATCAAATATATATTCATTTATTGTTTCTAAATATGATGCAGTCCACATAGTTTCAATCACAAGAAATTTAGAATCGGAAAGAAAGATAAATTCCTCATTAAACTCAATATACGATTCGGAATAATCCAAATTCGGAAAAGGATTTTCTTTTATCCAATAACTTATAGCTAAAGACATAATATTATCAAATTTAAAATTTCTATCAGCGTATTTATATTTATTTATGGGAAAGCTGGATGAAACTGTTGATTCATTATCTGAAAATACAGATGTTAAGAGAAACAACATAAATAATAAACAAATATATCTTTTTATCATAATTCATTATCCTCTAAAGTTTTATTTAGATACTCATTTGCGACACTGTCCGCATGTTTCATGGCTTCAATATCTGATAAGCCTTCCGAAATGCATTCTTGGTATTTATTATTGTATAGATTCAAAGCCGTATTTAATATCTTATCTACAAGTCCATTTTTATAAGTACCATCAGTATATTTTTGCTTTCTAAGTTCTTGAAGTTTTGAATATAATTTTGTTTCTTGTTTTACATAATTATTATATTCTTCAGAATTCTTTTCATATCCCATCTGCTCTGCATTTATTCCGGCTGTAGTAAGAATATAATCGTAAGCTTGTTCTTTATCAAATACGATGGCATCTTCCAAAGCTGTGTTTTTGGGTATATCATATATTTGCTGATAAAGTTGACTGGCTCTATTTATTGTATCTAATTTTTTTTGATATTTCTCAATAAAAAAATTAAAAGCATCATTGAATTTAGTGTTTGCAAAATAAGATGCAATAAAATTCCCATCCGGATCGGTATACTTCACCGGATTATTGCCCGCGTAGTGGTACAGGTGCAAGTTTACAACATTAAACACGCCTCCCATTCCAGGTAAGTTCTCGTTGTGTTTTTTAGCTTCGTCATTTATCGGAGCTTTGGGTATGTAATCACCCAATGCCGGATCGCCTGACAGCCACCTACTGTATTTAGGGTCTAAGTACCTCGCCCCGTAATAATACAGCCCGGTCTCTTCGTCAAGCTCCTTACCCGTAAAGCGGAAAGGTAACTTGTCCAACCCCGCAGCGACTTCTTCAATCCAGAGTTTGCCATACGGCGTGTACTCTATGTGTTCATATTGTTTACCTCGCCAGTCGGTTACGAATTGTGCGCTTCCCAAATGGTCACTGTGGTAGTAATACCGCTTTGCTTTTTGCTCTTCGTTGTCACCACTGTTATCTGTATGTGTCATCGCGGTTACTAATCTTGAATTTCCCACAAAGATGTGTTTGTGTACACGTAAGCCTTGCGGGTTATTCTGGTCTTGTGTGGGAATATGTATCGTGAAAAAGTTATTAAAGTATAAGGTTTCACTTCGCCCCTCGTCGGTGTATTTAAGTGCTCTTTGCCCATCGTCTCCGTAGCGGTAGTGGACTGTGTAGTTTTTGTCGCTCGATTTGGTTAAGAGGTTGCGCTCGTTCCAAGTGTAGTTACGCCTGTAGGCAAATAGGTCTTGCGGGTTTGATTGTTCCGTTTCTTTAGGTGCGTCAAGACCAAATCCGTAGTCGGCACCGTATACGTCTTCATTTTCAAAGTATGAGTATGTAAATACAAACTCTTCTTCGTCAGTAAAAGGTCCGTCTTTTTCTGCTGTGATATTGCCGTTTGCGTCATAGCGGTAATAACGGTTACCTGCTCTTATTAGGCGGTGTGCATAGGCAGGGTCATACTCGTAATCTAAGCTATAATCAAGTTCAGCCTTGGGATAGGAGTTTCCTTGTGCACCGGGTATGTTTGTGGTGCTTAATTTTTCTTTCATGTTTCCTATGCCATCAAAGGCAAAGGTTTGTCTGTATTTTGCAATGCTTACAGGTGTTGTTCCAGAGCTTTTTTTAGCCTTGTATTGGTTACTTGTACCCTCTACGCTTATAAGCTGGTAAAGATTATCGTAAGAGTATGTTTGTTTTGTTTCATAAGTACTTGCATCATTATTATAGCCTAGGACGTTTCCTACAGGGTCGAATGAGTACTTTATTTTTTGAAAGACGTCTTGAGTTTGGTTATTTTTAGTTTCTATTGTATCGATTTTATAAATTTTTCTTTCCCCTTTTTGTATTCCTATCGGCTGCATAAGGAAAGAAACAAAAGTATCATAACAGGTTGTTGTTGAAATAATTTTTTTCATTATGACATAACCGTATTTTTTGCAATTCAAAACTTCCATTTCTTTCACTTACATTGTCAATGATAATTATAGCATATATAAAAAAAGCTTTTTCTTCTTCTATTTCTATTAATTTCAATTTAGCTCTCATATCATCAACATAAATATTTAAAGCAATATTATCAGTATAAATTTTTTACTCTATAGTTTGATGTATTTTTGTGTAACAAGAAACTAATAAAAAAGATAATAGTATACAGAATAACAATTTATGAATTTTATTTATCAACATCGATCTCCTTTTCTTTATTTATTGTGTTGTATACCTTTTATACTATCCAACCATTCCAAAATAATACCAATTTTCATATGATGTTTTCTCTATAATTCCAAATCCAAAAAAATAAAGCTCATCTTCGGTCAAAACACTTAAATCCAAATCTCTACAATATACAAGTCCACGTGAAAACATCGTATATCCTAAAAATAAAACATCTGCACATTCGAAAAAACGGATCAAGGTTATTTTTTTTTCAACTACATTAAAACGATTTAAAATCAAGCCCTCCCCCCGAAACTGTCTAAAAGAACCTTCAGAAAATACATTTTTTTGCTTTAACTTTTCTAAATCATTGTAGTGTAAATTAAATTCATCTTTTCTAATTCGAAAAATATGTTTATTATTTATAAAAAAAAGTTTATAATATTCAAAAGATATTACATATTCATTAGTTTCGGCATAATAGTCTATTTCAAAATTTTCATCACGCTCTACTTCAATGATTTTATCATTATTTAAAATTCTATTTTTGACATCGGTAAGTTGCTCTATGTTTTCAGAGTTTAATACTAAAGAGCCATTTAAAACACATGAACTTATAGACGTTAGGACTATGCAATAACATAAAATTTTTCGAATCATTATTTCCTCCTTTTTAGTTTATTTTCAAATATAAAAGCTGTAAATGTAAACATTCTAAACGATGTAAAACAAAATGATAAATAAAAATGATCTCCGATAGTTCTTGTTATCTTATTGCCTAAAGAACCATCATACGCATATATACCTCGCAATATATTTTGGGTATCTCTAGGATCATCAAAGTTAGTAAGCCAAAACCCAGCCATTGCAGTACCAGCTTTCACCTGTGCAATGCCTGGTGCTTCAATAAGCAATAGCGTTGAAAATCCTCCTGCAGCTCCCACATAGCCATAATGCAAATTTCCAAATTCTTCTGCTGTAACCAGTTTACCATTAAACCAATACCAGCCTCTCTTTCCATCTTCTTCTTTAAAGTTTTTAAAATCCCAGTCACCATGTGATTTAACTTTTTTATAAAAATAGCTTATGTTCAAAGCATGCTTTTTCATCTCTTTTGCATTCTCTTCTAGCAGTTCACGGTCAGATGCGGGAGTATGGATTTCATTCCTAGAACTAGATTCTATTTTTTCTATATTCCCATCATCATCTTTATAAATAATATCTCTCCCATCCGGATCAATATACTTCACCGGATTATTGCCCGCATAATGGTACACATGCAAATTAACGGTATTAAACACCCCGCCCATGCCAGGCAGGTTTTCATTATGCTTTTTTGCCTCATCATCTATCGGAGCCTTTGGTATATAATCATTAAGTGCCGGATCTCCTGATAACCACCTACTGTATTTAGGATCTAAATACCTCGCTCCGTAGTAGTATAAACCAGTCTCTTCATCCAGCTCTTTGCCTGTAAATCTGAACGGTAACTTATCCAATCCAGCAGCAACTTCCTCGACCCAGAGTTCGCCATACGGTGTGTATTCAATATGCTCGTATTGCCTGCCTTTCCAGTCGGTTACAAATTGTGCACTGCCTAAGTGATCACTGTGGTAATAGTAACGCTTTGCCTTTTGTTCATCGTTATCGCCTTGGTTATCCGTATGTGTCATGGCGGTTACAAGCCGTGAGTTTCCTACGAATATGTGTTTGTGTACGCGTAGTCCTTGAGGGTTGTTCTGGTCTTGTGTGGGTATGTGTATCGTAAAGAAGTTATTAAAGTATAAGGTTTCGCTTCGCCCCTCATCTGTGTATTTAAGAGCTCTCTGTCCGTCTTCTCCGTAGCGGTAGTGCACGGTAAAGTTGCGGTCACTTGATTTTGTTAAGAGGTTACGCTCGTTCCAAGTGTAGTTACGCCTGTAGGCAAATAGGTCTTGCGGGTTTGATTGTTCCGTTTCTTTTGGAGCGTCAAGCCCGAAGCCGTAGTCGGCACCGTATACATCTTGTTCTTCAAAGTATGAGTATGTAAATACAAACTCTTCTTCGTCTGTGAATGGACCGTCTTTTTCGGCTGTTATGTTGCCGTTTGCGTCATAGCGGTAATAACGGTTGCCTGCCCTTATTAGGCGGTGTGCATAGGCAGGGTCATACTCGTAATCTAAGCTATAATCAAGTTCAGCCTTGGGATAGGAGTTTCCTTGTGCACCGGGTATGTTTGTGGTGCTTAATTTTTCTTTCATGTTTCCTATGCCATCAAAGGCAAAAGTTTGTCTGTATTTTGCAATGCTTACAGGTGTTGTTCCAGAGCTTTTTTTAGCCTTGTATTGGTTACTTGTACCCTCTACGCTTATAAGCTGGTAAAGATTATCGTAAGAGTATGTTTGTTTTGTTTCATAAGTACTTGCATCATTATTATAGCCTAGGACGTTTCCTACAGGGTCGAATGAGTACTTTATTTTTTGAAAGATGTCTTGAGTTTGGTTATTCTTTGTTTCTATTGTATCTAACCAACGCCGCTTCTCATCGTATTTGTATCTTGTTTCTACTCCGTTTCCGTAGCGTATGTAAACTCTTTGTGCGTGTTCGTCATAAATGATTTTATCTACGTAAGAGTATTCAGCCGTTCCCTTTGACGAGGTTTTTACGCCGCTCACTCCCTTTAACTGTCCGCCTTTATCATAGGTGTAGGTTATGGTTTCTCCGTCAGGGTATTTCATACTCTGCATTCGCCCAAGATAGTCCGAGCGGTATTCAAAGCTTGCAGTTTCAGGACTGCTTCCTGCTCCGTAGCGGTTGATGGTTCTTGTTTCGCTTACTACCTCATTGAGATAGCCGTACCTGTATCTTGTTTCTCCTGTTTCGTCTTTTTTGTAAATTACCCGGCCTGCACCTTTTTGTCCGGGCTCTCCATATTTGTATTCTATATCAATGCTAAAAGGATAGTCGGTCTTTACTATACGGTCAAAGCCGTCGTATTCGTATCTTATTTCGGCTGCCTTGTTTTTTAATACCGAATCGGTTTCCGCCTGTAATCTTCCTTTCTCATCGTAAATCCATTCTTTTTTGCCGGTGTCCTTGCTTTCAAGCGCCGTTCTTCTTCCAAGTAGGTCATACGTTACCGATAAAAGATTATTCTTTGCGTCATATGCTCTAAGCATTTCTCCGAGGACAGAGTATTCGTATCGTGCTTTGGTTAATACGGTGTTGTTTTTATCTTGCCGTTCTACTTCCCTTATGTTTCCTCTTGCATCTTTTTTGCTTATGCTTACGTTTTCTTTAGGGTCTGTTGTTTTTGTTATTTGTAAAGAGCTTTCTATCGAATACTCCGTTTTTTGTTTGTGTCCATCGGGCAGTATTGTTAAGATGTTCCTGTCTATATCGTCATATTCGTATTTTGTGCCGTTTCTTATCTTTGTAAAATCGTTTAGTTCATAAAACTGTTCTATTGCTTGATAAGAGTTTTTACTTGATAGTTCTTGTTCTAAATCCCCTCCGTAAAAGAATGGCATTCCTTCTTCTATCTTTCGTCCTGCTTCATCATAGTTTATTGCACTTGAAATATTCCAGCCCGTTTGTGTTTGCTCATCGGTTCCGTCTACGTACACTTCTCCTTCTTTTGCTGTATAGCTTATTCTTCCCAGACCGTCATGGAGTACTATTGTTTTCATAACCGCCGTATCGTCGGCTTCGGTGCTTATTTTGTTTTCGGTTACGGTGTACCAAAAGGAATCGGCTGGCGTGTGATATTCGTATCGTGCATAAGGCGTTTCTCCGGCTTTGATTATTTTTCCGTTGTTTTTATCTCTTTCATAATCGTAGGGACTTCTCACCTCGGTTACTCGCCCAAAGTTGTCATATTTATAACTCATGGTGTTGTTTGCGGCATCTGTTTCTTTTAGCTTTAAGCCTAAGACGCTGTCCCATTCTATAGTGCTTGTGTAAGGCGCTTCCCCTTTTGCGCTTATCTCTTTTATTTCAATCGGGTATATACCGTCAAGGTATTTGTATTCACTTCGCTTTCCGGTCGGGCCTGTTAGCGCTTTTATGTTTCCCTCAGCCGTCCATTCTATGCGGTGTAATAGATACGCCGACTGCGTTGTGTATTGTTTTAGTTCGGTTAAGGCGCCGGTTCTTGCATCATAGCTTCCTTCTCTTTTTCGTAAGAGCGTTCCGGTCTTTCCGTGCAAGACTTGTATTTTTTCAGGGTGTGCTTTAAAGTATTTCTCTTCACTCGCCCCCTTCCAATATGTTATTTCCGCTATGATATCATCATTTGTGTTTGTTAGGTCTCCCTTATCGTAAAGTTTTGTTACGTTCCCGTATTTATCATACTCGTATTCGCTTTCCGTTTTTATTTCACTGTACCCTTCCCGTACGGTGTTTACTTCTTTTTTTATTCTCGCATGGGGAGCTGTGTCTACCTCGTATTCTTTTATTGAGTATATTCTGTTTCCGTTTCTTACCGTCTCGCGCTTTACCATGCCTTTGCGGTAGTAAGAGTCAATATAATATTCGGTTTCCGTTTCCGTGCCTACAGCGTTTTTACTTCTTACCGTTTTAAAGCCGTAGAATTCTTTTTCTATTCTGTTATAATAACCGTCCTCGTAAGTGTAATAGGTGGTGTATGCTTGTTCATTGCCTGTTTTAGTTTTTAGGCCCGACCTTGCCGTTACCTCGCTTAATACGTATTTACATTGGGGAAGCTCTACGGTGTTGCCTGCCCGCTCATATTTTAATTCATAGCTTCCGCCTTGGGGTAGTTTTATTTTTTTAAGTAAGCCTACCTTTCCTAGAAGGTTGCGTTGGACGTACACGGCTCCGTTACTTCCCGGTATTCTCAATACTCGGTCAGCTAAACCGTCACCGTCTATGTCAAGCATTGAAACGTTTACACCTGAAACTCTTCCTGATGCATTAAGACCGGCACCTGCCGAAAAGGATAGGTTAAGACTATAACCTGTAAGAGGTATCAATACATTACCTGAAACTCCTCCGTTTGTTGCAGCTGCAAAATTTACGGTTGAAGACATGTTTAAACAATTAATTTTTTTTATAAGAAATGCAGACAATGGGTTTATAGCCAATCCGTCACTTAAAACAGCCGAATCAAAACCGCTGTTTAGATATTTTCCCAATCCCGGGATATTTCTTAAAAATGCAACACCCAAATTAGCGTCAGTTACAAAAAACAATTTCGCCTTATCTCCGGATGATAAATTCCATTCAGGAAGTTTCACTTCCATCTCTTTTTCTATTTTTCCGCCGGTATTTACAGTAATTACAGCCGTATTTTTTTTATTACCCAACCTAATCATATAGGGTAAATAACCGCATAAATTTACAAACTGTCTTTTCGTATTAGTAAAACTTCCCGAATATGAAAGTGAGCCCGATAAATTACCCGATACCGTATCGGTTTTTACTCCTTCATTGGCATAAGTATTGCTCAATGATGTTGAAAGATTTAAAGTTCCTGATACGGTATGTGTTTCAGTCTCGCCAAGGTTTATTTTTAAAATATTATTCCCTGCAAAACATACCTTATTCCCGCAGTTTAAATAAGAACCTTTTTTTGTCACGCTATCAGGTAAACCGTCTCCATTTATATCCATAAAGGAAATTTCATCTACTCCGGACCCTTTAGATTTACTTAAATTGGCCCCTGTACTTATAGGATTTATGGTCGTAGAATAAAGCAGTTTTCCTTTGAGTTGTATGCTTTTTATTTACTCCTCCTCCGCTTACTCCTCCTCCGGTTGATGTTATAGTATCGGAGTTTTCTATAATTTCATTCAAACCTTGAATATAATATTCTTTTTCAAAACCTTTTCCGCTTCCCAAAGAAACTTTTATACTTTCCCCTTCTTTTTGTATTACATCCGCTTTTCCGTCTCCGTTTACATCACTCAATAAAATATCGACATAGGACCATCCTCGACTTTCACTACGGCTGATATCGGCATTGATAGACAGCCCATCCAGTTTCTCCATTTCATCGGCAATTCCATTCATTAATTTTTCTATATCTTGAACCTTAATTGAATCAAAAAACTTGGTATAATTAAGAGAAGGAGAAAAAGAGTTTTCTTTGCTTTTATTTATTGAACGTCTAATTGATATACCCGACAAATTAGAAGGTTTTATGCCGGGAATAGTATAATATATAGCGCCCCCGCTTCTATTTATAAATATAAGATCCTCTTTAATATACGGACAATATCTTTGTAAACTATCTCCGTTTTCAGATAAAGATTCCGAAATATTTCCTATATAGGATTTTTCATCTATATCCGTTTTAGACTCTGCTTCCTTTTTTATAGGTGTTATTTTTTGCCCGTCTGAAAGTATAATCTCCTCATTCTTTCTGATAGGATAGTACAAAGGATTCTTTTCCTTTTAGATTTTTGAAGCATCGCCTTTGTTGGATTTCATATCATTGATATCTTTATCTATCGTATCAGAAGTTTCATATGCTATTTTTTTTAATTTTTTCTCACTAAATGTATTTTCTTCATAGTTTTGATCTTTTATCCATACACCGTAATACCATTGTTTATTTCCCCCTGATAAAAATTCTTTTACTCCGCATTTATTATCAATGGTTATTACTTTTTTTACTTCTACTTCCTTTGTAATGCTTTTTCCGTCCTCTTCTACTTCTTTTAACTCTTTATATGTATATTCTTTTTCTTCACTGTATTTTATAACTTCTTGCGACAATTGGTTGTTTGAAAAATCTTTTGCACTATCCCAAGTTTCTATAAATATATTTTTTAATTTCAAAATTCCATTTTCAAACAAAGGAAGTTTTATATACGGATTTTCTCCTTTGTAATCCATAACAGGGTACTTATTATTCTTATCATATTCAAGATAAGTCTTTATTACATCATATCGGCCTAACCCTATATTTTTTTCATCCGTTTTAAGCTTATTGTACTTTAATAAAGCTTCTGTGTAATCACTGCCGCTTAAAGCATCTAACTGTTCTTTTGTTAAAAGTTTTAAAGCTTCTTCATCTTTTAAATTATATCTTTCTCTTTTATCATCATATTCATACTTATGTTTCTTAATAAATACCGATAATCCATATTCAAGAAGTATTTTATTTACTTTTTCTTTTTCTTCTTCACTTATATCCTTTTTTATCCTATAATAAACATCTCCTTCGGCAATTTTATAAACACTACCTATAAATAATTTTCCTTCTTCTCCATACATCTTTTCTGCTATTTTTTCTATTTTCAAATAAAGTTCTTTATCTATCGCTTTCCATTTTTCATTATCCAATAAATATGAATTATATTCTTTATGCTCTTTCCACAGTTTTACAATTCTTTATACAGATTAAATGCTTTAGGCTGATAATTATCTAATTCATAGGTTGAATTTAGATTTTTTGCTTTGTAGGTTCTTATTGTTCTATAATATTTTTAGTTATTATCTTGCAATATTTTGAAATCCTTTGATTTATTTATCTAATCATATCTCCTTTTCCGCTTATACTTTAATAAATCACTTTTCTAACCCTTTACTTATGGAGTCTCCTTCGGCAATTTTATAAACACTACCTTAAATATCTTTCTTCCGTTTCTATTTTAATGTTGGTATCTATAGGTCTTCTTCCTGCCAACTTTCAACATTATATGACAACACATCCTTATCATGTAAAACATATTTTCACTTGTAATTTCATATGTATACATGCTCATAAGCAATTTCTTTAGTTCTTTTGGTTGTTTTCGCTTTCATACCCTTAGCCTGTAAAATTAACTCTATATCTTCTTTATATATATTTTTTGGTACAAAATAACCGTTCCTTATTAAGTAATATGCCGCTTTTGATTTTTCTGCATCATATTTGTTTATCCCTTCATTTAATATTCTCTGCCAATCATCTTTGACTACATAAGACCAGCCTCCATGAAGATGATATTCTTTTCTTTTCAGTATTTCTAATTCAGGTTCCTTTAAAATACTTTCTTTATCTACTCTCCATAATACCACATTCTCCTTATCGGCAAACGGTTCTATGCTCTTATACCTTACCTTTATATTCCATCTTATTCTCTGACCGCTTCTTTTACATTCTCCATATGGTACAAAATATAAACTCTCATTATTTTTTATAACCTCTTCATTGACACTATTAATATGTCTATTCACTTCATTAATTGTCTTATTTGATATTTTTTCATTTCCTTTATATATTCGGAACCTTATCTCGTCGTAATTATTTTCATCATCATCAAATCTTCCTTCACTTTCTATTTCTATATTTCCATTGTAGCGTCCTACCCAACTTCGAAACGGATTTTGTTGATAAAACCTATCATTGTATTCTTTAACTTCTGATTTATCGAGTTTCAGTTCGACTATCTTTAATCTATCCATATTTTCGATTCACTGCGAATAAAGTTTTGCCGGTATTCTGTAAATAATATCCGGCTCCTTCTATTACTATGTCTATAAAACCGTCTCCGTTTATATCGCTAAATGAAGTTTTTAAGTTTGTTATCGTATCTTGTTTCGCATGTGAATATGTTAATCCAACTGACGGTATCCCCTCAGGAAGACCTAAACCGCCATATACATTTAGACTTGTTCCTGTAGTATCACTGACTTCTTTTCTATTCCTTCAATATCCGCATCCCATTTTTCGGCAGGCCGAATCCTCCCCCCGTATTAAGACTTACTAAAAACCCGCCCTTACATTGTGAAACAGCATCCGCTAGGCCGTCTCCATTTATATCTAAATACAGCTGCTCACTTACACTGCTTCCGCGGCTTTTACTTCCGCCCCCTCCTATCGTAATTCTTCCGTCAGTCCTTCCTGTCTGATCACCAACTCCTATGCCTCCTGATCCCGAAATATTGGCACCTTTCGAATTACCGCTTGTTACACGTATACCGCCTATATTTTTATCAAGAGTTCCGCCGCCCTTATACCATCTTTCACTTTCTCCAAACGCCTTTATGCTTCCATCTCTTTCTTTTTCCGCTTGTTCATATTCAAAATTATATGCGTACCGCCCTTCTTCTTTGCCTTGACCCTTTACCTCTATGCTCTCTAATAAGCTTTCTAAAAAGGTATTCGCTTTATATTTAAACTCATATCTTTTTACTTCCTTCCCTCTAACTTCACTTTTTATTTCTCTTATTCTTTTACTTTCTTTCTTTAAATATCTTCCCTTCCCTCTACTCTTACATCCTCTCTTCCCTCATACTCTATCTTTATTCGCCTCTCTCTTTCTTTCCCATACACTATTTCCTTTAATACTACCTCTTCCCCTTCTACGCTTTTTCCATTTTCATATTTATATTCTATTACGTTTCCAAACTATCCCTTATCTCATCCAAGTAATATATATATTTTTACCTTCACTTATTCCGCTCCAATTCCTTAACCCATATATTTTAACACTTCCGTCTTTTCTCTTATCTCAAAATAGTTTTCGCTTCCTCTTCCTTCTGCCCACTCATTTTTTATTGCTGCATACCTTTGTTTTCTCTCTTCCTTCCATCCTCCTCCCTCATATCTTACTCTTATCCCGTTTATTATATACGTGTCTTTGCCGTCATATTCAGGTAAGCCCAATCTTGTATCTATACTTATGCTTTCTATTCCGCTTAAACTAAAGCCTTTGCCCAATACTCCATACCCGCTTCCGCTTGAATAGCTTACCGCCAACTCAGGGCTTAAACCCCGAACTCCTGAAGGCACCTGCAGTTTCATGTTAAACGAGGCACTTCCTTCACTTGCCCCCTTTAATCCTTCTATGCTTTCTATCCCTCCTACCGCATCGGCAGCTTTCAGTTCTTTTATGCTGTTTAAGTTTATGTTTACAGGACCGGGCGATTCAGGTAAGCTTAACGTCCCATTTATCATATCCGTAAAATGATTTGTGTAAGACTCTATTACCTTTTTTTCTACATCTACGCCCTTCCTTTTTAACGCTTCCCATGCTTTCTTTCTTTTATTATAATAATACGTATATATCTCTTGCGCATATTCTTCTTCTATACGCTCATCATATGCCATTTTTATCAAGCATTCTTTTTTAAATTTTATACCTGCAGGTTCAAACCTGTACCCGCCCAGTCCTGCCGTTACGTTTTTTACTTCCCCTTCTTCTACTCTTATTAACCTGCTTATCTTTATTTCAACTTCCTTTTCCAAGGCTCCTATTGGCACTTCAAACCTTACTCCTTCCCCTTCAATTACTCCCCCTTCTTTGCCTATTACCTTGCTTGCCAATAAAATACTGTTCTTTATTTTTATCTGTCCTTCTCCTGCTCCTGCCGCATACAGGTTTACAGGCAATACTCCTACACTCATGTATACTATAAATAATACTATCGAAATGCCTTTTTCTTTTATTGCTTTTATTATCTTTTTCATTTACTTTTATCTCCACTCTTTTTATAAGACTTTATTTAAAATCCTTTACTTTACCTTGTATTCTATCCAAACAAAATCATCAGGAAACTTATCCTTTGCCGAAACTACTCCTATTAACCCGGCTTCCCTTCTCCAAGTAAATATTCACTTGAATCGTTTATCGTATATGACGGATTTCCTGAATACTTTTCATCGTTAAAATATATTTCTATTTTTTTTCCTTCTTTCTTTACGCTTATTATGTTTTCTACTCCATAGCCTTTATTTAACTTTTCACTTTGTTTTTTCCACTCTATGTGTTTGTATAAGCCGTTTACTACGTATCCTATAGAATACTTCCCGTCTACATGTATTAAAATCACGAGCATTCTATATTTTTTCTGCCCTGCCTCCGTCTTTGTGCTGTAGCATACTAATCCGTATCCTGCTTCGCTTGCTCCTTCTTTTTTTACTACTTTTATACTCGGCTCTTTTTTATTTATTTCTTTTCCTAAAAATTTCCATAGCGTATAACCGCGTACTCCCCAGTATTTTAAGTTGTTTGTTTTTAATATTATTTTTTCTCCTTCTTTTATAAACAGTTTATCTTCAAACGGATTTGTCCCTCCCTGTTCTTCTTCATTTCCTTCAAGCTCACTGCCTTCTTCAAAAGCTCCGCTTTCTCCATCCCTTATCCGGTTATAAGGATTAACGCAGCCTGTTATCACAAATATTATAATTAAGATTATCACCTTCTTTATTTTTTTCATTCTTTATCTTCTCCTTCTATGTATTTTTTATAGAGCCTTATAAGCCTTTCTCCGCGTCTTTCTTTCTGCCCTTTTTCTCGGTGTAAATACGGCACTATGTAGATGACCATTTCAGTTACAGTTTCAGAGCCGTTTATATCTTTAAAAGCTAAGCCTGCTATCGGTATGTCTCCTAAACCGGGAATCTTTTTTTCGCTTGAGTTTTGTTCAACCTGTAATAAGCCGCCTATGATAATCGGTTTACCGGAAGGAGTACGCACTTTTGTTTTTACTATTTTTTCCGATGTGGGAGGTAAAACTCCGCTTGTCACTCCTCCTGAACCCTGTTTTGACACTTGTGCATTTACTTCCATGGTTATCATTTCGTCTCCGGATACATTACCTTTTATGTTAAGTAATAAACCCGACGTTATCTCTCTCATCGAACCGTACACAGGCTTACCGTTTGAATCAAGGGTTTTATCTATATATCTGAATGTATTGGTATTTTGGAATCTTACTTCTTCTCCCGTTATTCCGTTTAATGTCGTATCCGCTAAAACCCTTGCCTTGTTTTCAGCCAGTTCAAAATTAAGTTTTGCTATAAATTGATAGCCGAATTTACTGACTATATCAAAGTTTATATTAAATATATTACTCATTACGCCTGAAAACTCGTTAATAGGCTTTCCCTTAGCTTTTTTGACTTCAAGACTTTTTGCCCAATTTATGTTTTCACTTTTTTCGTATTGTACTACCAAAAGCTGATATCTTATCTGTGCTTTAGGCCTATCTATAAGTTCCAATTCCTTTAAAAACTTTTCCTTTTTTATATCGTTTCCTCTAAAAAATATAAGATTAGGATTTCCGGTCAAGACTATACTTTCTTTACTTACCGCAGGCGGAAGATGCTTTAATAATTCTTCCGAAGATATATACTTTAATAATACTTCTTTTTCTTTTCTTTCCGTATCCAATATTTTGATATATTCATTTACTATTTTTTGATCTTCTTTGTTTCCTTTTATTACAAATCCGTTTATATCCGGCAATATATTTATCTTATTTTTTTTCAGTTCTTCAGGCAATGCATCTATAAATCTTTTTACTTCAATATACTTTAATTCATATTTTTCACTTTTTGTATCTTTAACTCCTTCTTGCCCATATAGCATACATACCGAGAAAAATAATATAAATAAAACTGCCTTCTTTTTCATTATTTCTTTCCTATTCTATTGATAAAAGCCTTAACGTATACGGATAGCATTCTCCACCTGCACTACCGCTTACCACTATATTTCTATCCAGCGATATTTTAAAGCTTAATTCTTTTTCTCCATCCGTATCATTTTTTATTATGATAACCGCATTAGTTGCAGGCTTTTCACTGCTGCCGTTATACGGTTTTGTTATTATAAAAGGTAAATTAGCTGCATCGTATACTATTGCTATCTTGGCCTGTCTTTTTGCAGGGATTCTTACCTTGTACCAATCCTCATCCTCTAAAACGGTTCCTTCATGCGATCTATAATAGTATACATTTCCTTGTTTATCGTTTTGCAATAATACGGCCTTTTCTTTTCTGTCGTTGGGTTCATATACATCTTTTACCTGTTTACTGTATATACCCATGTAATGCACTTTCCCTGAAAATCTTTTTTTTCCTCTAATCTTATCAAGCCTATAGATATATCTTGTATCTTCCTTTAGTACCCTATCTTCATATTCTTTATCTTCTCCATTGTATACTTCTTTAAACTTTAATACGCTTTTATCTTCACTTCTCATCAAGACATATTTATCACACCTTTCATCTTCTTCCCAAACGCATCTTATTACATTCTCTTCACTAAAAGAATCTACATTTACATAAAAATTATCAGGGTCTCTTTGATCCCGCGATACTATCTCATATACGCCTGTACCGCATGCACCATTAAAAATTACAATAATTATTATAAGAGATTTTAATATTTTACCTCTCATCTTCTTTTATACTCCTTTTTAAAAACTTCCACTTCAACACCTATCTTGCCTATATACTTACTCATGACTTTTTATAGAATACAAACTCAAATTGTTTGCAAACATTATTTTTATCTTATCATTTACCGAGTACTTATAACCAATTCCCGTAATTATCCCAACGGCTCCCGATGTATTAACTTTACCGTCCGAATATTTGTCTTGATATGACACTATATCCAGCCTGTATAGAACCCCGGCCTTGCCGTAATTCTATGAATATCATAAAAGTTCATATATATGTTGGTATACCCTATGGCATTAAGATTATTTAAATAACTTTTAACGCTTCTTTACGGTTTACTCCTAATCTATAATCCAATGATAGCCCTACGGAAAAATAAACCGGATATGTTTTTATAAAAAACACGCTGTCATCAGGTATTATTTCAAAACTGCCTCCTATCCCGATAGTCCCGCTCATGTACTTTACCCATGCCTTATTCATAAATGTCCAATACCCGATATATGCCTCTACATTTATTTTGCTGTATTTTTCTACTTCCTCCTGCTGCGGAATATAAAAAATTTCATGTAAACTGTCCAAAACTTTTTTACTTATGTTTTTTATAAATCTTTCATAATTCTGTATCCCGTCTTTTTCATACACGGTAAATATATTTTTCCTTCCCTCGCCGTCAAAAATTCTTAATTCACCTTCGTATGTGTATTCGGTTTTCTTTATCCAGCCGTATATCAAATATGTTATTTTTTCTTCTTTACATAACTTTAACGCATCATAGGAAGATCTTATCTGTTTTACTTTTTTTGAAGTTTTTATTATTTCTACACCTAAAAATTCTTTTTGTTCTTCTATGCTTTCATGTATATCATCACGGAATTTATCATCTGTTTCATAACTTTCTTCTCCCTCTTCAACGCTCAATAAAGGCGCTATATATACTTGTTCAGCTTCCAATCTTATAAAAATTATTATTATAGCTAATATTAAACTCTTACATTTGTTCATTGTTTATCGCCTTTTCTCTTTTTATAAAATTTTCAATTATTTTAAATGCATCTTCTTCCATTCCTTTTTCTCTCAAAAAACTTATTTCTTTTAATATATAGTCATAATTCTCTTTATTCATTTCATTAGAATAAAATAATGAATAAACACCGTAATATCTTGCACTCAATCTTTCAGGATCGCTTTCTTTTATTTCGTTGTATATCTTATATGCTGCTGCATATTTTCTTTCTTTTAATAAATTATACGCTTCCGCTTCTTTTTTTTCCAATACACCGTCTGCATATATCAATCTCATTTCGTTTTTTCTGTCACTTTCATTTATTCTTTTTTGACGTAATAATATATTTTTTAGTTTTACTTGTATTTCACTATCTTGAACTGTTAATAGTTTTTTAACTTCTTTTATTTCTTTTAATATGCTTTCAGTGTTTATATCGATTTTTGTATTTAGTTCGTCCCGATTATGTTCTATCTGATCGATTATATTTTTTTCCGTATGTTCAAGCAATGTAATGATATGTTTTAATTTTTCTTCTTGTTCTTTCTTTATTTGAAAACTACATAAAGATTAAAACAAAAACACTATAATTATAGCAGATATAACAGAAAATTTTATAATCGTTTTTGATAAGCTTTTACAGTTTTCTTTTCCATGTATTAAACTTATCCTTCTGACTTTAATTTTCTTAAAAATTCTTTTACGCTTTTATCATCTTTTTCTTTTATTTTTTCCAATAACTCGCCTGCTTCTTTTTTCTTACCTTCTTTATATCTAATCACTGCTTTTAAAAAAAGGCTTCCATCCCGAAGATCTTCTATATTTATAGATCTTTCAAGCAATTCTTCTGCTCTCAAATAATCTTTTTCATCTAAGGCTGTTTCAGCTTTTTTTATTATCTCTTCTCCGCTTTCCATCTTTATATGCAATAGGCTCATCGGTTCATAATAAAATACTTCCTCCAATTTCTCATAACCTTCTTTTTCAAATTCTATTTTTTGTTCTTTTTTATCCTGTATGTCTGCATATAAAAATTTCAAGATAAACCGCCCCTGCCCGTCTGAAACAGCCTTTAACCGCCCGTTCACTTTTACACTTACTCCTGAAACCCCTTCTTCATTCTCATCATATATCATTCCGTACATTACGCCCGCATCGTCTTTGTACTTTTTGCTCCACACACTTGAACAGCCGCTTGCAAGTACCAAAGTTAAGAGAAACAAACAGAATAGAGGTCTATATTTTTTATCTTTCATCAAAACAATTTTCCTAAAAATAAAAGTATTAACCGTTATGCTGCAGGGGAAAAATGATATGTACACAAAAACGGCTGATTTGTAAACTTTATCATACATATATTAATTTGTCAAGACTTAAATTCTTAAAAAATTATTTTTTTCACTTTTTTGAGATATTAGGTAAATATTATAAACTTGAGTACACCATAAGCTTAATTTCAATTTTCTAGAATTTATTTATAGATTAAGGAATTGATTTTCCTTTCCCCATATAGCAAAAATCCGGCAAGCCTCAGTGGACCTGCCGGTAAGTCCTAATAAATTTTTGATGGTAAAAAGTTTATTTTTTTATCAGGTTTGCAAATGTTGCCATGCCTGCATAGCGGGCGTTATAGCCCAGCTCATCTTCGATCCTCATTAGCTGATTGTATTTTGCTATGCGGTCGCTTCGGCTCATTGAACCGGTTTTAATCTGTCCGGTTTCGAGGGCTACGGCCAGGTCGGCAATAAAGGCATCCTCGGTCTCGCCTGAGCGGTGCGAAATTACGGCAGTGTAGCCGGCCTTTTGAGCCATTCTTACCGCATCGATTGTTTCGGTAACCGTTCCGATTTGGTTGAGCTTTATCAAAATAGAATTGCAAGCTCCTTCTTCAATACCGCGGGCAAGCCTCTTTGTGTTTGTTACAAAAAAGTCGTCTCCTACAATCTGAATTTGGTTTCCCAATTCCTTTGTCATCTTCGCATAGCCTTCCCAATCGTTTTGATCGAGAGGGTCTTCAATAGAAACAATCGGATACTTACTTATCCAATCCTTAAACAAATCGATCATTTGCTCTGCATTTAAAATTTTGGAAGGCTCAGACTTCCAAAACTTGTAGCCCTTTCTGTCGCCTGCATCAAAGAGCTCCGAAGAAGCGCAGTCCAAAGCTATAACTATATCCTTACCGGGCTTGTAACCGGCCTTTTCGATAGCCTTCATTATGTAGTCCAGAGCTTGAACATTTTCGATGTTGGGAGCAAAACCGCCCTCATCGCCTACAGCCGTAACATGTCCGTCTTTTTTTAGAATATCTTTTAAAGCATGGAAAACCTCAGCAGTCATCCTTATGCCTTCACGGATTGATGGAGCTCCCACAGGCATAATCATATACTCCTGAAAATCTATCTTGTTGTCGGAGTGGCGTCCTCCGTTTATTATATTTGCCATGGGAACAGGCATCTGCATTGCATGAACGCCTCCCAAATAGCGGTAAAGCGGCAGGCCTAAGCTGTCGGCAGCGGCGCGTGCTACGGCCATCGAAACACCGAGCATAGCATTTGCGCCGAGCTTGGATTTATTTTCGGTGCCGTCAAGATTGAGAAGCATATTGTCTATCTCGGCCTGATCCAAGGCATCAGCCCCGTCAAGCTCCTCGGCAATAACCGTATTAACTTGGTCAACAGCTTTCAAAACACCCTTTCCCATGTAGCGGCTCTTATCGCCGTCCCTCATTTCCAAAGCCTCATATTCTCCGGTAGAAGCCCCTGAAGGAACACAGGCCCGTCCGTAGCTAAAATCGCTTAACTGAACCTCAACTTCTACAGTAGGATTTCCCCGCGAATCCAAAATCTCGCGGCCTTCAATATAAATAATATCAGACATATTAACCTCCTTAAGATAAAGCCGATATTTAATTTTACCCTTATTCCAAAATAAAATCAAGCCGAAAAGAAAATCGCATGGCAGAAAATAAACAGTTTCAATCTCCAATTGTAAATTCACACAAATATTGATATAATGTCGACTATGGCAGGTATAATAGCCTTATCGGCTTTTGCAGTATTTTTAATTTTTTGCCTTATATTCAACATCCAAATCCTGTATTCTCTTTTGGCAGGGTATTTTATATTTTTAACTTACGGAATCTATGAGGGGCATTCGATTCCTAAGCTGCTTAAAATGTCTGCTAAAGGAATCTTAAAGATTAAAAACATAGTTATGGTTTTTATGCTCCTAGGAATAATCACCGCAATCTGGAGAGCAGCCGGCACAATTCCTGCAATCATTGTAATAGGGTCAAAGCTGATTGTTCCTCAAATCTTTTTACTTTTAAGTTTTTTACTTTGCAGTTTTTTGTCGGTGATGATAGGCTCTGCCTTCGGAACAGCCGCAACCATGGGCGTAATCTGCATTTCGATAGCAAGGGTTATGGGAATAAACGAGCTCCATGCAGGCGGGGCTATTTTAAGCGGCATTTTTTTTGGAGACAGATGTTCCCCCATGTCCACAAGTGCAATCCTCGTAAGCGAAATTACCGAAACCGATCTTTTTGAAAACATAAGGGGAATGATTAAAACTTCGATAGTTCCCTTTATTTTAAGCTGTCTTTTTTACTCGGCAATGGGCCTCAGCTCCAAGCCTCAAAATATTGAAATAGATGTAGCGGCCCTCTTTTACCGCCATTATAATCTCAATATTATAACAATAGTTCCCGCAGCCCTCATAATAGTTCTTTCTGCCTTTAAGGTAAGGGTAAAAAAAACAATGATCATAAGCATAATTGCAAGCCTTGCCGTCGCATTCTTTATTCAAAAAGAAAGTATAGCAAACCTTTTACGCTTTGCAGTCCTCGGCTACAAAACTTCAAGTGAAGAATTAAATGCAATGATGAGCGGAGGAGGAGCTACTTCTATGGTAAAGGTTTGTTTTATCGTTGCAATTTCTTCTGCCTACGCAGGCATCTTTGAAGAAACCGAAATCCTAAGCCTCTTAAAAAAGTGTACAAAGGTAATAGCCGAAAAAATCAGCAGCTTCGGAGCAGTACTGGTTACTTCAATTGTCGCAGGCGCCGTTACCTGTAACCAAACACTAGGCTCAATCTTAACCTATCAGCTTTGCCGAGACCTGATGCCTAAAGAAAAAATGGCCATCAGCCTCGAAAATTCATCCATAATCATAGTTGCCCTTATACCATGGACTATTGCAATGAGCGTTCCTCTCGAAATACTGAGCATACCCGCCAAATCCGGCCTTTTTGCATTCTACCTTTATTCAATTCCTATATGGAATTTAATCAGCTCGTTTAAATCTAATATATCTGCACAGAATTAATAATATCCGCACCGAAAAATATCGGTATCTATATCTTTTAAAGTCCTATAATATATGATATTATATATAAAACCACCGGCATCCTTGCCGGAATATAAAAGTAAGGGGGTAGTCATGAGTGCTTCAAACAGAAAATACAAGGACTCGGTCTTTGTCGATTTATTCAGTGAAGACGAAAAAGCAAAAGAGAATTTTTTGTCTCTTTATAATGCATTGCATGGTACTTCTCTTACAGCTACAGAAAATTTGAAGAACATCCGCTTGAATCAAGTCTTGTACATGACTTTTTATAATGACGTGTCTTATCTTGTTGAGAATAAAATCATAGTACTAGTGGAGCATCAATCAACAATTAACCCCAACATGCCTTTGCGATGTCTTGAATATGTAAGCCGTCTTTACGAAACTCTCTTTGAATCAACAAGAGAAAAATATAGCCGTAAACTTCTTAATATTCCGACACCCGAGTTTTATGTTTTTTATAATGGCGAGGAAGCCCACCCTTCAAACAGAACACTAAAACTCTCAGAAGCTTTTATAGAAAACAAAAAAGAACCCAACCTTGAATTGACTGTTAAGGTAATAAATATAAACCAACAAAAGCATCACCCGGTACTGGAAAACTGCAAAACGATGTATGAATACACCTTATTTGTGGAAACGGTACGCAGATGGAAAAAAACTGATTCTCAAAATGCTTTTCAAAAAGCCATTGAAGAATGTATATCAAACAATATTTTACGTGAATATCTAAAACGTAAAACTAAGGAGGTAATAGATATGTTATTAGCTGAATATGATTATGAAACAGATATAGCCGTACAACGCGCAGAAGAGCGTGAAATAGCCTTCGCAGAAGGAATCGAACAAGGCTTTTCTGACGGGACATACCACAACAAACTTGAAACAGCAAAGCTGATGAAAGGAATGAATTATCCGATTAGTGATATTTGCACAATATCAGGTCTTTCCAAAGAAGAAATAGAGGCTTTATAAAATCGATCAGGTTTAAGCATTGAAAGTCTTTCTATCAAGGTAGGCAAGTTCAAAGTGTAAATTCTAAAAAGCTCCGATTTTCTACATTCTTAACCTTGCAATTTTTGAAAATATATTGTATCCTTATTTAGTGCAGTCACTGCACTTGTCTTTTGTGTATCTTTTTTTTAAGAGCTGAGGCGATTGTAGATGGACTTGCAAGACCAAAATTAAGCTTTTAAGCTTTATATAAAAGGAGTTTTTATGGGATTTACAACGGATAAAATCAGAACCATCGCCGTTGCCGGACACGGTCAATCGGGCAAAACCAGTCTTGTGGAACACTTGCTCTATGTTTCGGGCCTTATCGATAAGGCAGAATCGGTAGACTCGGGAAAAACCGTGACGGACTACAGTCAGGAAGAAATCGATCGAAAAATATCTATTTACTCAACCTTAGTTAACTTACAAAAAGACGATAAGCTCATAAACATTTGGGATACTCCCGGAGCTTCTGATTTTATCGGTGAAGTAATCGCAGCCTTCCGCTCATCCGAAGCAGCTCTCATAGTTTTAGACGGAAGATCGGGCGTACAAATAGAAACAATTAAGTACTGGCGCGACCTTGACAGAAGAAACAAGCCCCGCTTGGTTTTTGCAAATAAGATGGATGAAGGCAGGGCCGACTTCGATAACTGTATAGCCGACGTTAAAAAACAGTTTCAGGTAGACGTTTTCCCGGTAAGCTTTCCCATGGGCTTAGGCGGCGATTTTAAGGGCGTTGTAGACGTTCTTCACGGAAAGGCCTATAAAATCGAAGGCGGAAAAGAAGTAGAAACGGACATTCCTGCAGAATATCAGGATAAGTACAAGGAAGCCCTGGAAGTTTTAGCCGGAGCTGCTGCCGAAGGTGATGAGGAATTACTTGTAAAATTTATAGACGAAGGGGAGCTTTCACCTGAAGAAATCAGCCGAGGTCTTACCCTTGCTATGGCAGATAATAGGATTGTTCCTCTTTTTGCAGGTTCAGCCCTCAATAATTCGGGTCTTACCTCTCTTTTACGCTTTATAAGCGAAATTCTCCCCTCACCGGAAGGATCCTTGGAAAGAGGAGCTACAAAAGAAGGAGAAGAAATCTCAATCAAACTTGATCCTTCTGCCCCCCTTTCGGCAATCGTAGTAAAAACCTCGAATGACCAGTTCTCAGGCAGACTTTCCTATGTAAAGGTTATTACGGGAACCCTCTCAGCCGATTCCGAGGTCTACAATCTTAGAGAAGAAAAAAAAGAAAGGGTCGGCAAAATCTATAGGATAATGGGTAAAAAACTTACCGAAATAAAAGAGCTTCAAGCCGGTGATATAGGCGTTTTGGTAAAACTTACGAGCACAAAGACGAATGATACATTGGCGGCCCTATCAGATGCCGTTCCTTTTGTAAGGCTCAGAACTCCCGAACCCATATATTCCTTGGCGGTTTCCGCAATCGACAAAAAGAATGACGATAAGGTCAGCGAGCAGCTGTTTAAGGCCTGCGAAGAAGACATGACCCTCTCCTTTGCTTTTAATGCCGAAACAAAGCAAAACGTTCTATCCGGCATGGGAGATTTACATACAAGCATAGTTTTGGATAAGGTTAAAAATCAGTCCAAGATAGAAATTCAAACATCCATTCCCCGAATTGCCTATAGAGAAACAATTCAGCGCAAATCCCAAGCCGAATACACGCATAAAAAGCAGTCGGGCGGCCACGGACAATTCGGCAGGGTTGTTTTGGCAATCGAGCCCCTCCCCAGAGGCGAAAAATACAAGTTTACAAATGCCGTCTTCGGAGGAGCTATCTCCAAGGGCTACATACCCGGTGTCGAAAAAGGCGTTATTGAGGCTATGGAAAAAGGGGTTTCTGCAGGCTACCCTGTAGTGGATGTTGCCGTAACCGTTCTCGATGGAAAGGAACACCCCGTAGACTCATCCGAAATGGCTTTTAAGATTGCGGCTCGAAATGCCTTTAAGGATGCAATGCGCAATGCAGGCCCCATCCTCCTTGAGCCCATTATGAACCTGACCGTCTTTGTTGAGACCTCATATCTCGGAGATATAATGAGCGATCTTTCTTCACGCCGAGGAAGAATCCTAGGCCAGTCCTCCCCCGCAAGCGGCATTGAAGAAATCAGGGCACAGGTTCCCCACAAGGAACTTTTGCGCTATGCAATCGACCTCCGCTCGATGACAAGCGGTACAGGTTCTTTTGAAATGTCCTTTGATCACTATGATCCGATATCCGGTAAGATTGCCGATGAGATAATAGCCGAAGCCAAGGCCTTCATGGAAGAACAAGAAGAATAGGCTAAAGCCTAAACAAAAAAACACCCTATCGGGAACGATGGGGTGTTTTTTTTATTTTAGATGCGGCGTTTTAACTTGCCGCATACCGCAAGCGAAGAGCGGAAACCTGTTTACATGATAGTGATCACAATCAAATCAACAACTCCAATGCTCTGCCTCGAAGTTGCTGATTTGAAAAACTTGATACTGTTTAAAGCATTGACATTCGGCCGACAGCATTACCGGCATAAAATCCTATTACAATACGTTCTGCACCGGCTTACGGCAACATGGGCAAATACCGGCGTTATATGTAGGGCGTATTCTGCTTCGTCCCATACGCCGCTTTCAAGCTTGTAGCGATATTGTTTAATACGCTTTTTTAACCGCTTTTTCTTCTTTTGCGAAAGATATATCCCCTTCGGTTTGAGTAAAAACCCTAAAAACGGAACGCCGCTCGCGGTTTTACCGATTGTTTCTTCCTTTAAGGTTAAAAGCAATTCCTCTTCCAAAAAACACTTGGCTGTGTGCAGCATATCTTTTATTTCCTGCATGGTATCAGCAAACAGTAGTACATCATCCATATACCGGACATAGCCTTTTACCTTCATCCGCTCCTTTGCATAGTGATCAAAAATTCCGAGATAAAAATTTGCAAAGTATTGACTGGTCAAATTACCGATCGGCAATCCCCGTCCTTCCGTTACAGTATAAGAAGCAAGCAGCTGATCAAATAACTGCAGCAGAGCTTTGTCTTTGAATTTACCGGCTAGCAAAGAAGCAAGTTTGCTGTGCGGGATAGAATCAAAATATTTTTTCATATCCAGTTTGAGAAAATACCGATACCGTTTAGTAAAATACAATGCGCGTACTAAGGCAGCGTTTGCCCCCTTCCCTTTCCGGCAAGCGTAACTATCATATATTTGCAGCCGCTCAAACACCGGTCCTGCAATATTGATAATAGCATGGTGTACGACCCGTTCAGTAAAAGGAGCTGCACAGATCAGCCGTTCTTTAGGGTCGTATATTTTAAAAAACCGGTAATTTCCAAGCGAGACAGTTTTGTCAATAAGATGAGCTTGTAAGGTTTTTAGATTTTCGTAAAGATTTTTTTCATATAAAAGTATATCCGGCTTTAACCGTTTACCGCGCGATGCGTTATAAAAAGCGCAGAGCAGATTATCCCATTCAGCTATGCGCAGGTACAGCTTGCCGCTTCTTTTCATATTCTTGTACCGCACGTAAAAACGCTTCGCCGAATTTTTCGCATTTTCCCTGTCCGATCCCTTCAATTTGACCCAATGCGCTTATTGTCTGCGGTTTTTTTCGGCTATTTGTGCAAGCTGTGCATTTGTTACCACTGCATAAACGGGAATTCCCGCTTGATCGGCGAGTTTTTTACGCTCATCCCGTAGATAGGAGAAAAGAGCAAACTCTTCAGGCTTTAAGATGTCTTTATAATCGACCGATGATTTTCCCTTATCAGCTGCAGGCACAAAAGAAGTCTCTATGTATTCGGCAATTATCGAATAAAAACTGTTTTCTCCCGTTGCAACAAATTCTTTGGTAACGGCGATTATTTTATGTGCACGTAAAAATGCGTTCATCTCCGCAACCGCTTGTTCGTAGTTGGAAACCGGTATAACAAATAATTTAAATTGCATCGTTTTACCCTCATTAACTCCGGTTAAAAACCCGGATTAATTTTTTAAGACTTCCATTCTTTAAAAAAAGCTCTCCTTAAGCTTTCCTAATTTCGATATTTCAGATACGGTACTTACATAAGGAGAGCACTCTTTATTTGTACAGCTCTTATCATTACTGCATACGAAAACGGCTATCCTAAGTCCGTACGCAGGCTTACTGTACACGATAGGGACGGTTCACACCGTTTGTGTGAGCTCTAGGGGCGACAAGCCAGCCGAAAGCCAAGATTGTCGTTGCTGTTGTCGGGGTTGTTGTTGTTCCGTTTACCGACGACGCAGTTCTTCGCGTTATTGTTCCAGCTACCGCCGCGTTTCACGCGGTTAACGCCAGCCGCGCCACCTTATAAAGTCCATACCGTTTTTTAGTCAAAAAATTTTCGAGCCGCTAAAGCGGCTACTCGGCACCGCTTTGACTTATTTTCAAAACTATACTGCACCTCACGACACATTTTGCCGGTTCGGTTTCGCCGCAACGGGCGGCTTACGCAACGCCCGTTGCTGCTCAACCTCACAGGCAAAATGTGTGAACCCTAGGGGCGACAAGCCAGCCGAAAGCCAAGAAAGCCGGCGCTGTCGTCGGGGTCGCTGCCGCTCCGCCGCCCGACGACGCAGCCCTCCGCGTTATTGCCCCAGCTACCGCCGCGTAAGACGCGGTCAACGCCAGCCGCGCCACCCTGCGGGTCAACTACAAATCCGCCGGATGTATAAGCAGCATCATTTGCTCCAGGATCATCATCACGCCTATCAAAACACCATTCCCAGACATTCCCGCTCATGTCATATAATCCAATATCATTCGCCCTCTTTTTTCCTACAGGATGAGTTTTGCTTCCTGAATTATTATAATACCACGCAACCTCTCCTGTTTCAGCCGTATCCCATTTATCTTTGGCTCCGCTTGCACTGTTTAATTTGGTCAGCCATACATCGCCGTATTGTGCCGCATTTGTTTTATCGCTTCCCTGCCAACGGGCCGCATATTCCCATTCCGCTTCGGTAGGAAGTCTAAAGCCTTTTTTACTCATATCGGCAGATGCATTATCGCGGGCATCTCCGTCCGTTGCGTCTTTTAATACGACGGTATGATCGTCCTTTTTGCGGTAGACGCATTCCCCCTCCCCTTTGATTTTCTGGGTATACGCATTGCACCATACAATACAGTCTCGCCAGTTTATAGTTGTTACAGGCTCTTTTTTTCCTTCTTCTGTAGGAGCGGCTCCTTCGGTTCCATGACTGCCTTCTTTTCCCTTATTAGCAAAGGTGTAGCCATTACTTTCTGCCCATGTCAGTACCTCGTGCCATAACTCATACGTTACCTCTGTCTTGCCGAGCTTGTATGGGCTTAATTTTACCTTCCGGCCGTCAATAAATACGCCTTTCCAATAAGCCTCAGTTCCGGGTAAGGTGTAGTCAGGGTCAACGCCTACAATGCCTTTTGCAGGAGGGGTTATTTTTATAAAGCCGTCGCCTGTGTCTTCAAAAGAACCTACATCGGGCGGTGCGGGCGGCGTGGCACTGCCCGAACCGCTTCCGCCCGCATTATTCGGGCAGCCTGTAAAGACCAGTGCCAATATTGCGGCTGTGATGAGCGCCGCGGCTCTTTTCAGTGCACAGAGCCTTCCGCTTGAACCGGCTGAGCTCTTGTTCAAATTTAATTTTATCATATATTTTCTCCTAAAAAATGATATGCTGTTTCAAGTCCGTCAGAACTGATATCGACCATACCCTTCAAATTTTCATCATAACTAAATGATCTAGTCATTTTTTCTCCTTCCGCATTATGCGAAGTGTACACGGAGGTACAACTGCTCAACAGCCTTCCCGCTGCCGGCGCATTTTTTCGACACAAGGCTGCTTGCGGGCGGCTTACGCTGCGCCCGCTTCACCGCCTTGCTTACGAAAAAATGCTGCGTAAACTCTAGGGACGCGAGACCAGCCGCAAGCCAAGATTGCCGCCGTAGCGGTAGTCGGGGTTGCCGCTGCTCCGAGACGCACGAGCAGCGCCATCCGCAACACTATTCCAGCCGCCGCCGCGTAAGACGCGGCTATCACCGGACGCAGCACCTTCATAATCAGGCGGCAGCGGATAGGAAAAGTTACCGTACCGGTCCCAGCACCATTCCCATACATTCCCACTCATGTCGTATAAGCCGTAGCCGTTCGCCGATTTCAACTTTACTTGGTGCGTCTTGTTACCGCTGTTTGCATCATACCACGCATAGTTTACGAGCTGTGCTTGCTCATTCGTTCCTGCCCATTTATAGTCTTTTCCGCCCTTGGCAGCCCATTCCCATTCCGTCTCCGTCGGCAGCCGGAAGCCGTTTTTACTCCGGTCTCATACGGCATTATTCCAGTTTGTATTATTCGATGTCGGTATATCGCTAAAGTTCAGTGCATCGAAGTTTATGCCGGTAACCGTGTAACACGGATCAAGATTGCACAACTTACTCAACTTATTGCAAAATGCTATACACTGATACCAGTTTACATTCTCTACCGGTCGCTTCTCCTGCACTTCGCCGCTTTCAGGCGGGTTGGAACTTCCCTGAAAATAGCTCGGATTAGTGCCCATCACCTTTTCCCACAGCTCCTGCGTTACTTCGGTTTCTCCTATCCGGTAGGCCAAAAGGCTTACCGTGTGCGGTGCATTGTTGCCGGCGTTATCAGTGTGCCCTACGGTTCCGTTCGTTACGGCGGCGATGCCTTTCATTGTAAAGTTTACGCCGTCTACCGCATAGGTTTTGTTTTCCGGCGGCGGTGTTGTTCCGCCGCCCGAACCGCCCGCGCTATTAGGACAGCCGGTAAACAGCAGTACCAGTGTTAAAGTTGCGGCTGTGATGAGCGCCGCGGCTCTTTTTTTGTGTAAGTGTGTCATATAAGACCTCCTTAATTAAGGGGAGAGAGCACCCCGTTCCCTTACGGGCTTTTCAAGTCAGAGCAGGGTTCTCTCTCCCGCGCTGCTTAGGGCTCTGCCCTAAGAACCCGTCGAATTCAAGGCTTCGGGGTATTCTGTATTTTTGGATTGAATTAGTCCCAATCCAGTAGGACATTCCGAAGCACAGTAACGGACGCTCCGTCATTAGTTTAACGGTCAGACCGTTATTATGCTGACGGCTAGTCCGTCATTATGCTGATGTACATTCCGTTATCAGCTTAACGGTCTTCCCGTCATTATGCTGACGATAGGAGCGTACATTTTACTAGACTACCGCTTTTAAGGTTTTACGGTAGTATCCTTTTTTGAGTGTCTTCGATTTTTTGCTGCCGTCGCTCGATAACTTTGTCCGCACTTCCAGCGTAAAGTCGCCTGCGGGGACGCTTGCATCCAAAAGAACGATGATGCGGGCAGGTTTGTTTTCGACTACCGAGGCACAGCGGACGGTTTTGGTGCCCGATACGGCGAATACGCCTTGTTCATCGTCTTTAGGGTCAAATTTTAACCGTCTGCCGATTATTTCCATTACAGAGCCGATTTTGACTTCGTCAGACGAGCCGTTCAGTTTGTCTAAAACGCTTGTGATGTACGGGTCGGTGCTTGCCGTTTCGGTCTTTACGGTTTTTACCTTGCCGACTGCGGTTTTAAGTGCCGTTCCCGCATTGATGTTCAGGTTGACCGTGTGCCGTTTTTTATCAAAAGCGTCGTCTGCTCCGTCAAAAACGCCCGATATGCTCATCGAGGTGTTGATGAGGGGCGTGTTAACGTCCGAGCCATCTTTGATAATGGCACTTACTACCTCTCCATAGACTTGCAGCGTTGCCGCCACATCCGCACGCGTGAGCGTGGTACCTTTTTCCATCATTAGGTCGATAATCTAGTCAAGAGTGTACGAGCGCACATCAGCTGCCTGCGCCATGTAGTCATCAGGCGCAGGTGTGAGTAAGTTTTCTCGTAAAGAGTATTTAAGCATTTCTTTGCCTCCTTATATTTTTTAATTTAACCGCGGAGCACGCCAAGGACGCAAGGTGTTTTAAGAGAGGCTTTGTAAGACATTCTTTTATAATCCTTTGCGAACTTGAGCAAAGCTCAACGCTTTGCGTTCCTTGCGGTGTAATATAAAAAACGCATAAAAGCGTACTACGGCCCTTATGCGGTACTTTATGTGAGTAAATTTGTTTGTGTTTGATTGTAAATTTATCTGAGCACAGGCACCTATCAGCTGTGAAGCTTGCCCTATGCGGTACTTTATGTCAAGAGCTTTTTCAAAACTTTTTGTAATTTTTTGGTGAGAATGTTTGCAACTGCTGTCCGGGCGTTTCCATATCATTGGTGTTTAGTATACATGGTTTTGCTGCATATTGCAAGGCCCATTTCAAACATCTTTCCATCTTAAAAGATATGGGAACCTCTAAAAAACTGAAGCTCTTAGAGGTTCCTTTTTATAACTACCTACTTCTTAAAGCGCTTTACTTTTTTGGTTGTGGTCATTTCAAGCGGCTCAGCAAGATAGGTTGTCTTTGTAATGCGCTGATAGGGTAAAAGCTTCTTATTTACGGTTTCGATAATGGCATCGATTTCTTTTTGAACGGCAACATCGCCTTCACCGGTACCGCGTGTTACATTAAGTTTTTTATAAAGTTCATCCGAAGGATAAACAAGGGCTTCAACTTCCTCGCCTTCTTCTGCCTGATAGCCCGCAGCTGTAATCTGTTCAATCTCATTATAATAAAGCTGGAACATATTTTCTATTTCTTCAGGGAATACGTTTTTTCCTCCGGCAGTAACTATGAGGTTCTTAGCCCGTCCGCATAGGTAGAGGTATCCCTCATCATCCAGCCGGCCGAGGTCTCCTGTCCTAAACCAGCCGTCCGGCGAAAGCACTTCGGCTGTTTCTTCGGGCATGTTGTAGTAGCCCTGCATAACCATCGGCCCCTTTACGGCAACCTCGCCTATTCCATTTTCGTCCGGATCGAGGATTTTCATTTCCATATAAGAAATAAAATACTGCCCGACACTGGCTATCTTAAAGTGTTCTTTCGGATTAAGGGCAATGATAGGAGAAGTCTCGGTTAAACCGTAGCCTTGAATAAAGTCTATACCGAATTCGTTATAAGCTCTAAAAACTTTGGGAGCAAGAGGGCCTCCTCCGCAGATGGCGATACGCACATTTCCCAAACTGGCCTTATCCAAAATTCCGTGAAATAGCTTACTTCCTATATTGGCCTTAAAGACCTTTTTAACAAAGTATGAAAAGCCCATCAAGCCCCTGATTATACCGAAAACTAAAATACCCTTTGCCTTAATTCCCTTAAAGATACCGGCAAGGAGCTTATTGAACAAGAGCGGAACGCCCAAAAGCATCGTAATCTTTCCGGCTTTAAGCTCGGCAAGCATCTTTGATACTGCAAGAGTTTTTCCAAAAACCAATTCGGCACCGACTGAAAGGGCTTCGATAAAAACAGCAAGCATAGTATACGAGTGATGAAGCGGAAGAAGTGCATAAAATACGTCCGTATGGTAGATATTCAAATTGGACTGAGCGATGTAACAGTCCGAAACAAGGTTTTTATGGGTAAGCATAACACCCTTGGGGTTTCCTGTCGTTCCTGAAGTAAAAAGAATGGCAGCCATGTCGTTTTCTTCAGCCTTTGCAAGTTCAGGGGTACCTTTGGGTTTTAAATTATAAGCATAAATTTCGGGATGTTTATTGCTCAAAGAATAAAGAGAACCCATATAGTTCTCAGTCTTAGCTTTTTCTTCAAAAAAGGCAAATTTTTCCTCATCCACAAAAAACATTTTAGGCTTTGCAGTTTTTAATAAGGTTTCCACCTCTTCATTATGAAGACCGTAATCTATAGGGATTGTAACAGCGCCTGCAAAAAGGGTTGCCAAGTATACGGCAGCCCATTCGGGAGAGTTTTTTCCCGAAACTGCAACGTGGGTTCCCTTTGTAACCCCGTTTTCAGTCATCCAATAGGCAAGGTCCTTAATTGCCTTTAAACTTTCTGAATAAGAAAGGGTAATGCGGTCGGGTTCAAATACCGTAAAACAATTTCTGTCAGGATACCTTTCTACGGTAATTTCAAACATTTCGGGGAGGGTCGGCCATTCGCCTTTAAATTTTTTTCCTCTCCACTCGTCCAAAAAAGCCCAAGGCTTTTTATTAAGATTTGCCATAAGATCTTCCTTTTATAAATAAATTTAGCTAAATTCTCTTATAGTTAGACCCGATAAGAGATAAGAGGTTGCAGAATTTATGAAAAAAATATTTATTTTTGTTGTTTTAAGCTTTTTTTTAAACGGATGTATGATCTTTGGAGCCCAACCGCCGGAATCTCCTCGGCTTGATTTTATAAATGCATCGTACAAATACTTGAAGACACCATACAAGTATGCAGGCACAACAAAGGCGGGAATGGACTGTTCAGGTTTTGTGTATCGGGCAGCTCTTGACGGGCTTGAAATGAATATACCGAGGAGCACAAGAGGACTTGCAGATTTTGCCAAACGGATTTCAAACGAAGACATTCAGCCCGGCGATCTTTTGTTTTTCTACACTGTGGGAAATAAATTATCCCATGTAGGAATCTACATAGGCAACGGCGAATTTATTCATGCGGCTTCACAGGGTAAACATACCGGCGTCATAATTTCATCTCTTGACGAAAAATATTGGAAAAACGCCTATCGATTTGCAGGCCGATTTTTAGAAGCCGAAGATATTTTTTAGATATCAAAAATATCCAAGATTATTATCAACTGCATCCCTTTATGAGGCTCAAGATTAATATCGAATTCCTGTATAACCGATTTAGGTTTTGTTTTAAGCTTTTTTATTATTGAAAACTCTTCCTTTGCCAATAGCTTTCCCTTGGGTCTTTTGTAATCCGAAAAATCATAAACAATCTTTGTTATAATCCGTCCTTCAATGACTTTGACTACAACCTTACCGTCTTCATTTGTGATATATTTTTCCTCAGTACCGTCCGAAAAAAATACCGTACATGGAAGATTTTTAAAAGATATCTGAGCCTTGTCCGTCAGCTGTATATAAGCTCCTTGGGGCCGAATTTGTTTTGTCTTACATGCCGAAAAGCAAAGCAACAAAACTGCAAAAAAAACAATTATCTTTTTCATTTTACTCTAAAATTCCTTTTATTCTCATTTGTTCAAATACACTGTCCTCTCCCAAAAAATGAGCAAGACCTGCAAAAACAAAGGTTGTTCCGCCTTTTTCAAGATACTCTTCAAATTTTTCTGCCCAAACAATGTTTCGATCTTTTAAAAGTGCATCTTCGGATATACCTTCACTCATATCTAAAAGAGAACCTATAAAAGATTTTAATTCATCGCTATTATTTTCCAAATAAAGTTTTTTTAACTTGGTCAATAAGTCAATGATTTTATCGGCATTTTGTAAATCATCTATAGTTTTTTTAAGAGCCTTGACTTGTTCTTCAAAACTACCTGAGGATAATAAGTTCAACTGTTCATCAATACTTTCAAGAGCAGCAATCTTTCTTTTTCCGGCACGGTCCATAAGATGCATATCCAGCCCGCTTTGAGAATCCAACCCGGCTTTTGTATAAAGAATTTGATTTAAACTCATTGTAAGAATCCAAGGATCAAATTTTAAAAGAGACATGGCTATAGTGTCTCCAAGTTCCTGCCTGATGATGCTGATCTCGTCTTCCGATAAAAAATTACTCAAATCTTTTTCGGGTTTCAAATTAATACTTTGTATCATCTTAGTTTGAAATTTCTCTTGAACTTCAGCCATCTCGGTCACACCGCCTATTTCACTGACTAAAACATCAGCCTTATCAAAGGCTTCCAGTATCTTATCTTCCAATGGATAAAAATCCTTATCTGCAAAGTGAATTGTTCCCAAAATATAGATAGATGAATCTTCTTTTTTTATTTCCCAAAACATTCTTTCAGGATGTTTTATTAAAACGGCCTTTGTATCTCCTGCTAGTTCCGAATCTTTTGTTTTACAAGAAATTACAAAAGAAAAAATGAACAAAAAAGTCAAAACCGCAGCTAAAATTTTTTTTATCTTCTTCATATGTTCTCCGAATTTAGTTTATTATTTTACGGCAAGAGTATATAAAAAATTTTAAAAAAATGCTATACTTCAAAACGATATGAATGATTTTATTGCTCTATGCGCCGTAGGCGCAGAACCCGTCCTCACAAAGGAATTGAAAATCTTAGGCTTCAAACCTTACAACCGCCTTCCCGGAAGGGTTTTTTTTACATCAACTGAAACAGAACCTCTTTTAGCTTTCTTTAAGGCAAATTATTTTTTAAGTACAGCCGACAGGGTCTTTCTGCTTATAAATACTTCAAAGGCAGAAAACTTTGACGACCTCTTCGATTTAGTTTTTTCAATCGATTGGCATAATTATTTTCCGCGGGATGCCCGAATCATCATCGATAAGGTAAGAACCTATAAATCAAAACTTTCATCGGAACATGCAGTTCAATCTATCGTGCATAAGGCTGTCTGCGACAAGCTATGCAAAAAATGGAATATGCATTCTCTTCCCGAAACGGGAACCCGTTTTATGATACGCATTTATATAGAAAATAACAACGTCTATGTCTGTCTGGACTTATCCGGAGACCCTCTATACAGACGCGGTTACCGCCTAAGCGGGGGAGCTGCCCCAATGAGGGAAACTTTGGCTGCGGTTTTAATCCGGCTCATGCAATGGAAAAGAAAAATTCCCCTCCACGATGCGTTTTGCGGCTCAGGAACCATTCCCATCGAGGCGGCTTGGTATGCCTATAATATTCCGCCCGGAATTGCCCGTCACTTTGCCTTCGAAAACTTCATCTGTTTTGAAAAAGAAAATATGGAAAAAATTTTAACTGAAGAAAAAGGAAAGGCGGCTGCAGCCGTAAGAACCGACTGTCTTGCAAGGATAACCGGCTCGGATATTTCGGAAGAAGCCGTTTCTCTTTCAAAAGCCAATGCCGAAAGGGCCTGTATAATAGCAGGCAGAGAACTTCATGCGGCAGGCATTACCCATCACATAGAACGCCCCGATTTTATCCAATCGGATTTTTCCGAATTGGAAGCCCCATATGAAAGCGGCATCCTTTTGTCAAACCCGCCCTACGGTGAAAGGCTCGGAAGCGAAGAAGAAGCCTTTGAGCTTTATAAAAGAATGGCCGAAATTCCTCAACACTTTCCTGACTGGAAGCTTGGCTTTATCACAAGCAAAAAAGAATTCGAAAAAATATTTTGTAAACAAAATAAGGATAGCGTTTTAAAAAAACACAGTCTCCGCGGCGGCAACATGGAAACCGTTTTGTATATTATGGAATAAAACCTACCCCTAACTTATCAGGCTTAACCGACAAAAAAGGGCCGCCTTCCGGCAGCCCTCATTATAAACGGTTTACGCGACGTAAACTGTTTACGCAACGTAAACGGCGAGTTTTTGTTTTTCGGCAGGCTTTTTAAGCTGCTGCAAAGCCTTCTTTTCGATCTGTCGTATTCTTTCTTTTGTAAGATTAAAGATGAGCCCTACTTCTTTTAAAGAAAGAGGAGCATAACCGTCAAGTCCAAAGCGGTAACGGATAATTTCGGCCTCCCTGTCATCAAGATTTTTAAGAAGTTCGTTTACTTCATCTCGAAGGCTCATATCCATTGCATAGTCTTCAGGCATTTGATGAGTTTCATCCTGCAAAAAATCGTTTATACTGGAGCTTCCGGGTTCATCAAAAACGGGAGCATCAATCGAAATAGGATCTCTGGCCGCATTCATAATGGTATGAACCATAGTGTTATTCATATTTAAGATACCGGCAATTTCGTTCAATTCCTGACTTTCATTTCCGGCAAAGTCGATTTCTTTTTTTGCCTTTTCGATTTGAACAAGCTCATTTGCTCTATTTAAGGGAAGGCGTATCATTCTCGATTTTTCGCAAATAGCCTTTAAGATAGACTGCTTAATCCACCAAACTGCATAAGAGATAAATTTATATCCTTTTGAAACATCAAATCTTTCGGCAGCATTCATCAATCCTATATTGCCTTCACTGATAAGGTCCATGAGGGGAAGCCCCTGATTTTGATATTTTTTTGCAACATTCACAACAAAGCGCAAGTTGGAATTTACCAGCATATTTTTAGCATATTCATCGCCCTTTTCTGCAAGTTTAGCATATTTTATTTCTTCTTCCGCAGTTAAAAGCGGAATCTGATTAATTTCTTTTAAATAAGTAGCCAACGAGTTCATTTCTGCGTCATAATTGTTCTTTGTTCTGTTATACATATTCAACTCCTTGTGTAAAACTGGAAAGCTTTTAGCCTCCCGTATATACAAGCAAAAATCATGCTAAAACAGAAACAAACAAAAAAATATTTTAAAACTAAAAACGATAAACCCAATGAATGGCGTAAGTATATACCCAATATAGAATTAAGAAATTAAATACTTAATGCTTAAAATAATCAAAACCTATTGCCTTTTTGGCTTTTTTTTCTTATATTTTATGGTATTCGGGACAGATGTATTGAAATGACACACCCCGAAATAAAACACAAAAAAAAGTGCCAAAAAGGCACAAATAAAGTTTTTTTGTGTTTTTTTAATTTTTTCAGGAGGTCTTTTGATGAAAGTTAAACCCTTAGGAGACAGAGTTTTAGTAAAGCCGGATGCAGTAGAAACAAAAACGGCGGGCGGAATCATCATTCCCGACACAGCTCAAGAAAAAACCCAAAGAGGTGTAGTTGTAGCTGTCGGAGATGATAAAGAAAAGATCAAGGTTTCCGTCGGACAAAAAGTTATCCACGACAAGTATGCCGGAACTCAAATTCAAATCGACGGCGTAGATCATTTGATTTTAAAAGCAAATGATTTGGTTGCTGTTGTAGAATAAGGTTTAGCGTTTTTATCTTACAGATAAAAGCTTATTAAAAAACGGCGGGACTTTAACAAGACCCGCCGTTTTTTTGTTTTTAGCCGGAAAAGATTTATTTTTTTTCCAGCGGAATTAATGGAAGCCTTTCAAGTTCGGCATCTTCACCATAAACAGATTTTACGGCCTTGGCCGCTGCATCAAAATTATCAACTCGTTTTATATCGGTTATATCATAAAAGGGAATAGAACACTTACAAATAAAGTCACCAATGTAGACATATTTTACACCCTCAGGAACCTCAATTTTGGAATTTAAGGGTATGCTTATACATATAGCTTCTGAACCTGCAAAATGATATCTTAATCTTTCAATATTGATATATCTTTTTCCATAAGCAAAAGGAAATTTTACCATAGCAAGATCAATCAGCTTAGCATCTTCTTCAAAAACAACCGTAAGCGGCATTCTGCGGTTTGAACCGCTTAAAGTTATTTTATCTGTCGTGCTGTGATAATGCCCTATTTCCATCTTTGAAAACACCATATGTGAATAATTTGCAAAAAAATCGGTATCAGGTGACGGCTGCACTTTTAACGAAAAAACGATTACAACCTCATTCTTTGAGGGAGGATTAGGCTTTTTTTTATCGGCAGCAAATATATTGGTATTTATAACCGTTATATTAAAAATAATAATAAGCAATAGTGCAGTATATTTATTTCTTTTCATTTTCAATCTCCTTTATTCTATCATCTATTAAGTTTTCCCATTTTGTCTTTCTAAACTTATTTTTCATTTTACGCAAAACTTCCAATTCATACTTAGTTTGCTCGCCGCGAGGATATGGAGCAAGAGTTGCAGAAGATCCGTTAATTATAAAATCATAAGCTCCTATAAATTGCAGACCTTTTTTATTTGTAGTAAAGGCTATGTTACCTTTTTTGCCCAACCCCGGCGTATAATGTGTAATAACCTTTGTAAACCAGTTATCATAGCGCAATTGTATAAGTTGAAAGCTCAATTCCCTGTCTATAGGCGGAAAGCAAAAAGAACCGCCTCCCATCAATAGGGGGGTGGTATATATTGCATCCTTTGTATGATCCATTTGAACATACATATGCACACCGCTTACATTTAGGTAACCAAAGGCAAGACAGTCCTTATCTGAAGAGGACATCTCTTTTATGCCGACTTTTTTGCCGTTTATGCTGGCTTCTCCCTCTTCAGAGGCCATTCTAAGATTACTGAATAAAATACATGAATTCAGCAACACCGCTAAACCGATGAAACATGTCAAACATGCTCCTTTTTTGATGATTTTCATTTTCATAAATGCTTAATCTCCTAATATTTTGTTAATTATATACGCACAGAAATACTTGCGCGAATTCCCATATTTGTTTCCTTAACTTCTTTTAAATATGACCTAATAATAAAATCAACTCCAAACGATATAGATGAAAAGCTTACAGGTACAATTTCCATACCTCCTCCATATTGGACAAAATAGTCAACAGGAGGGATAAAAATACCGGCCCCTACAAAGGCTTGCGGAGCAATATATACAGAATTATTTATATTAAGGGGTATCTGCAATCTAAATTCGGGAGTTAAACCGAAACAAATCTTAAGAGGCTTTCTAAAAGAAAAACTAGGTAACTGACGAGGTTTATTAATAATTGCCGATATACCAACCTCAGCATATTTAAAATTATGAAAATAACCGAAAGAAAAACCTGACAACCACTCTTTATTTTGTTTTAAACCTATATAGGAAGCATGTATTCTCGTTTTTGTCGGAATTTCTTCTATAAATACGAAAGATGAGTTATTGCTTTGCTTTGCTTTTTTCGGTTTTCCCGAAGGTTTTTCATCAGGAGGGGTATTCAAATTTGAAGCAGTAATTTGCCAAGCAGTCTGATGATTATTCCAAACGGTAAAAAACTTGGATTTTCCGGCCTCATAGTAAAGCACAAATTCATAATTTTTACCGGCATTTTTTAAATCGGCAAATTCGGCTTTCTTTTCAGGAATGTACGAGTTCTCTTCAGGTTTTATGGAATTATATATTTCGTAAGCAATAGCTGTTCTAATTCCATTTATCGGATTGCCAAGAAACGAAGCCGATAAAATTTCGGATCTAAACAACCGCGGAGCCTTCCTTAAAGCTGTCAGATAAGCATCCAAACCTTCATTTACGGCGTAGTCTTCGGAAATACATATCGTAATTTTTCGAAGCCGTTTTAAAATCTCTTCATTTTTTTCATCTTCCTTGTCAATTTTAAAGTTTTTACATACTTCCGCAAATTCATCTAAGGCAATTTTTAAATTATTTTCGGATTTTTCCTTTCCTCCAAAAACTCGTGAATCGATAAAATTCTTAATCGAGACGGCAGGAATTGCAAAATTAGTGGATTGCCTAAAAACAGCCTTGACCGAATTTATTCCTATAACATCATAGCCTTCAGGAGAATTCTGAGATTTTATCAAAAGCGGGCCTCCTGAATTTCCTGAATCTATAGGAGCCGAATGTTGAATAAAAAAAGATTTTTTAGGATCTACAATATTGCTAAGTCTTGTTTTTGAATTGGTAACTGTTCCTTTTCCAAGCTGCCAAAGGGGTTTTCCTCCAAGCCCCGGATAACCGGCTGACCAAACATCGACCCCATCGGAAGGAAGTTTAGTTGCTAAATTTAAAAAAGATTTAACTCTTTTATCGTTGACCTCTGCTATTGCAATGTCCAATTCTTCATCTATAGCTACTACAGGGCAATTTTCAATTTTAACTTTCTCGCCTTCAATATTTTCAAGTTCCAGAGAAAGAGAAGAAGCATAAGCCGCAACGTGATAATTTGTTAATACGTAAGTTTTTTTATTATGCCCGCGAATAAAAAATCCTGATCCGAAAACTCCTTCTTTGGCATTTTCAAAAAGCTCAGCTATGTCGATATATCCGGCTTTTGAAATTTTGCCGGCAGCGGCATCCATAAATTGTAAAGTTTTTTCTTCATAATTGGGCCGCACAATACATACTGCATCCCTTATATCTGCAAAAATAGTTAAACCAAATAAAAAAAAGGCGATACATATAATTTTATTTTTCATGTGTCCTCCAATATAAAATAGGCTATAAGATAACACATATAGCCTATTTTACTTAATCTTTATTTTACCAATGCCATCGTGTCCTTAGCAATCATAAGCTCTTCGTTTGTGGGGATTATAAGAACCTTAACCTTTGATGAGGTCTTGCTTGCATCGGTGAGTTTTCCCCTTACCTTGTTCTTTTCAGGATCAAGTTCAACTCCGAGGAATTCTAAACCGTGACAGATTTTTTCTCGAAGTTCGATAGAGTTTTCTCCGATACCGGCTGTAAATACTAAGGCATCCGCTCCGCCGAGCTGGGCAGCATAGGAAGCTATGTATTTTCTAACCCTGTTGCAGAAGACATCCAAGGCGAGCTGAGCTCTCTTGTTTCCTTCTTTTGCCGCTGTTTCAATATCCCTAAAGTCGCTGCTTACACCGGAAATACCTAAAACGCCGGACTTTTTGTTTAAAACGTTGCTCATGTCATCGGCTGAAAGTTTTTCCTTATTCATAATAAAGGGAAGAATTGCAGGGTCGAGGTCGCCTGAGCGGGTTCCCATAACAAGACCTTCGAGGGGAGTAAGCCCCATGGAGGTATCTACACATTTTCCGCCCTTGATAGCAGCCAAGCTGGAACCGTTTCCTAAGTGGCAGGTAATTATCTTAAAATCAGCCGAATTGTTTTTAAGGGTTTCGGCAGCCTTTTCGGAAACAAAACGGTGAGAGGTTCCGTGGAAGCCGTAGCGGCGTATCTTGTATTTTTCGTAATACTCGTAGGGAAGAGCATAGATATAGTTTTCGGCAGGCATTGTCTGATGGAAGGCAGTATCAAAAACTGCAGCCATCGGTGTTTTCGGCATAAGAGCCTTACAAGCTTCAATTCCCATAATATTTGCAGGGTTGTGCAAAGGAGCAAGGTCGATACATTCTTTGATACCGGCCATTACCCTGTCGTCTAAAAGAACGGACTTATTGAATTCTTCTCCGCCGTGAACAACTCTGTGACCTACAGCCGTAATCTCCTCCATAGATTTTACAACACCGTGATTTTTGTCGATGAGAGCTTCCAAAACAAGCTGAATAGCCTTTTTGTGGTCATTCATTTTTTCTTCAATTAAAACGGCATCCATTCCTTTTTTTTCGTGCTTAATACGTGAACCTTCAATTCCGATTCTTTCGACAAGGCCTTTTACCAAAACATCTTCGTTAGTCATATCGATGAGCTGATACTTTAAAGAAGAGCTTCCGCAGTTGATAACCAATATCTTCATTATATATCTCCTTAAAATGTGAAGTAATCTTATTTGGTATAATACCCCAAAATATAATAAAAGTCTATCTATATAATAGCTTGTTTTTTAATAATTTTTCCACTATAATGGGATTTAGGAGAAAGTTATGGTCGAAAAAGAAAAAAGTAAATCGGGTTTTATTGCTTTTTTACAAAAAAATCTTAATTTTATAATAGCAATAATTGTGTTTTTAATTTTTACGGCTTTTAGTTTTATCAAACTAGGACGAAACATAGAAAACCAAGTATATGACACTATGCTCAAAATAAAACCTGAAGTCAATGAGCGAGGTGAAATTCTCCTTTTAAACGTAGACGATTTTTCTATTGAACAGATAGGCTCTTGGCCTTGGTCGCGGGATATTTTGGCAGACGTTTTAATCAGACTAAAAGAAGCAGGCGGCAAGGCTGCGGTTTTCGATATTGAGTACCTGTCCGCAGGAAGGACGGGTGCAAACAATACCTATGTAGAACATGAATTACCGAAACAATATGCAGCCGTCCGTCAGGAATTCGGAGAATATATAAAAGATTTTTCGGATGCAGTAGCAACCAAAAACATACCTCTTTCAGAAGTAAAAACAATAGGCAAGGATATGTCCGAATATTTTGAATCAAGGATTGATGAGCTTTCCGATTCAATTAAACACAATGTGTTTCGAGATAATGATGCCTATATGGGAGAAGCGGCGGGCTTTTTTGAAAATGCTTTTTTAACCATCAATGCAGTAAATATAAATATAGGAGGAGAAACAAAGGAATTAAAAGACTTTGCCTATAATAATTTCTTGTTTACCAATATCGAAGATGAAGCAGGTCTTTTAAAAAAAGAAACATTGGCAAACCGCAGGGCAGCAAATGAAGAGTACGGAATGGCTCCGGCCATTATGCCGATACTCAAACATGCAAGAGGAGCCGGATTTCCGAACGTGGTTATAGACGAAGACGGTGTACGCCGCCGCATTTCGCTTTTAACGGAATATGAAGGCAAGTACATAGGCCAGCTGGTTTTCACACCTATACTTCACATCCTTGAACCGGAAAAAATTATCCGGTCGGGCAGGAAACTCATTTTAAAAAATGCAAAAGACCCGTCGGATTTGGAAAAAAGAAAGGATCTTATAATCCCTCTTGATGAGGATGGAAACCTTTTAATCAACTGGCTAAAAAAACGCTTTGCCGATACCGACAACCCCGAAAACGGCAGTTTTAAAAGTCTATCGGTTTATGCCCTTACCTATGCCGACATAATGGAAAAGAATTTAGTTTCACTTTTGGAAGCCATAAAAAATTTGCAAATCAGAACATCGGAGGGCTATCTTTCTTATCACAGTGCGGTTAGTTCTATGGAAGATGAATATGCAAGGCTTGGGGAGTGGAAAAAAGAGCTTCTCAATAAATCCAAACAAAATTTTAAAGAATACTTCGCAGCGCGTAATTCCTTTTTTGATCACTACAGCAAATTTTTAAGCGGAGACTTCGATAAAGAAATACACGGTCTTTTTGCAAAAATAAAAGAACAGAGCGGATCAAAGCAATATGACGATATAGATGCCTATGTTGCAGAGCTCTTTAAAAATGCAAAAGAAGAATATAAAAACTATTCGGAACACATAAACTATATAAACGGCTTTTGCAACAATGCCTTTGCAATTATAGGTTACAGCGGTGTAGGAACCTCCGATTTAGGTGTTAACCCCTTTTGGAAGTCCTATCCCAATGTAGGTACCCATGCCAATATTTATAATACTATTATGAATGAGGATTTTATAACTCCGATTCCGAAATGGATTTCAATAATTCTTGCATTTGTAATCTCACTTTTTACAGCCTTTATGTTAAAAAAAATAGAACGGGGCTTTTTAAAAGTTATATTCGGAATTATCTTATTAAGTCTTACTCTTTCTTTAGGAATTCTATTATTTGTTTTCGGGCAAATATATTTACAACTTTTTCTTCCGGTTATAACGGTAGTTGTAAGCTTTATAGTCATTCTATTACTTAACTTTATTTTTAGCGAAAAAGAAAAGGGGTTTTTAAGAAAGGCTTTCGGTGTTTATCTTTCGGACGATGTTGTAAACGAAATTATTTCCGACCCCGACAAACTCACTCTTGGCGGAGAACAAAAAAGAATTACGGCTCTGTTCACCGACATAAAATCCTTCTCTACCCTTTCGGAAAAAATTACGCCTGAGCATTTAGTTTCGGTTTTAAACGTTTACCTCACACAAATGAGCGATTTAATTCTACATGAAAAAGGCACAATAGATAAATACATTGGAGATGCCATCGTAGCCTTTTTTGGAGCGCCGACAGACTTACCGGATCATGCTTACAGGGCTTGCCTTGCCGCAATCAGGATGAAGCAGGCAGAAAAAGAACTCAATAAGCAGCTTTATGACGCAGGAGACATTCCCATGCCCATCTTTACGCGCATAGGAATAAACACCGGAGAAATGGTTGTAGGAAACATGGGCACCGAAAAAAAGATGAACTACACGATTATGGGAAATGACGTAAACCTTGCAGCCCGTCTTGAAGGAGTAAACAAAAAATATGGTACATGGATCTTGGCATCCGAATCTACGTGGAACGAAACAAATGATGCCTTCTTGGGCCGCCGGCTCGACCGCGTAAGGGTTGTAGGTATCAATACTCCGGTTCAGCTTTACAATGTTATGGCAGTCAAATCTGAGGCTTCCGCCGAAATGGTAAAACTTGTAGGCATATTCGAAAATGCGATAGATTTTTATCGGCAAAGAGAATATCAAAAAGCCCTTAACCTTTTTAACAAGTGTTTGGAAGTTATCCCCGATGATGAGCCTTCAAAGATGTATGTTGAAAGAATGAATATGCTTCTTACAGATACTGAAACGGCAGCAACACACAGCGATATCGTAAACATGACAAGTAAATAAATCTCTTTATTTTATAAGGATAATAACTATGAAAAATTTAACTCAAGGAAATGAGCTAAAGCAAATAACGCTTTTTTCCTTACCGATGCTTTTAGGCAATATCTTTCAGCAATTATATAATGTGGTTGACAGCATTGTAGTAGGAAAAAACATAGGAGACCATGCCCTTGCCGCCGTAGGAATATCCTTCCCGGTATGGTTTATTTTTATATCCCTTGTCATAGGCTTTACCATGGCCTGCAATATTTTAATAGCTCAATTTGTAGGAGCAAAAAAACATGAAGAAATAGACAGGGTAATTCAAACAAGTATATTGATCTTGTTTTGGGCAGGTCTTATAGTTACGGTCATAGGAATCTTTTTTGCGCCCTATATTTTAAAGATGATGAACACTCCCTCGGATGTCTTTGAAGAAGCCCTTATTTATCTAAGGCTCATCTTTAGCGGAATGATTTTTTTGTTTATATACAATGCCTTCAATTCAATGCTGAGAGGTTTCGGCGACTCGATGACGCCTCTTTATGCACTAATCATTTCCACAATAATAAACATAGGCCTTGACTGTTTATTTGTCATAGCATTTAAATGGGGAATTGCAGGAGCTGCAATAGCAACAGTGATAGCCCAATTTGTTTCATGCCTTTGGCTCATCCTGTATTCGAGAAAAAAATATGAGGCTTTTAGACTCAACTTTTTTAAGTTAAGGTTCGATAAGCTTATCTGTGTACAGTCCGTCAAAATGGGCTTCCCCTCAGGGATTCAGCAAGCCTTGGTCGGAGGCGGCTTTATGGCCCTCCTTTCGATTGTAAACACCTTCGGCACACAGACGGCAGCAGCCTATTCGGCCGCAGGAAAACTTGACGGCTTTATCGTTATGCCTGCCTTAAACATAGGAGTTGCCCTTTCATCATTTACGGGGCAAAACATAGGAGCCGGAAAATTGGACAGGGTAAAAAGGGGCTTACATGCTTCATTACTCTTAGGTCTCGGAATTACGGTTACGGCTACTACTGCAATAGTTATTTTCGGCAAAAGCGTTATGCATCTTTTTGTAAACAATCCCGAAGTAATCGCATTGGGAGCCCGATACCTGATAATAGTCGCCCCTGCATATTTTTTTAATACGATAACCTTTACCTTGAATGGAGTTGTACGCGGAGCGGGAGAAACGGTTTTCCCGATGATTTCGACCCTGATGGCTATGTGGGTGTTTAGGGTACCGGCAGCAGCCCTGCTTTCAAGATACTTAGGCTCGGACGGAATTTGGTTGGCCGTTTCTATCGGTTCGGCTGCAGGCTGTCTTTTAACCTTCATTTACTATTGTTCGGGAAAATGGAAAAAAAAGGCAGCCAAGATTCTTGATGCAAAAAAATAAGCGGATGATTTGACTTGGCGGATTTTTCAATTTTAAATAATAACTATAGATTAATTTTTATTTTAAAGGAAAAAAAATGAAAGAAAAATTATTAAGTTTTTTTTACATTGTTTGCGGAGTTTTGATGATAGCATCAGGAATTCATTTCTTTTTGCTGCCTTCAAAACTGTCTTTGGGCGGAGCAACCGGTATGGCCTTGGTATTGTCAAAATACCTGCCGCTTTCTACAGGGGCACTGCTTGTCGTGGTAAACATTTTTTTGTTTGCCTTGGGCTTTTTAATCATCGGAAACAAATTCGGTCTTAAAACGGTTTGTGCAAGCCTCGGGCTTTCAGGGGCCGTATGGCTTTTGGAAATTTTTGTTCCGCTTCAGACTCCCATTGTAAACGATAAATTTTTACAGTTAATCATAGCCGTTAGTCTTTACGGCGGCGGCGTAGGTATAGTTTTAAACCAATATGCTTCAACCGGAGGAAGCGATATTTTTGCAATGATCTTTCAAAAATATTTCGGCCTTGACTTGGGAAAGGGATGTTTACTTACAGACTTCACTATCACCGTTTTTGCAGGTTTTGCTTACGGAACGGAAATAGCCTTGTTCTCTTTAGTGGGCGTAATCATAAACGGCCTCGTAATCGACTCCACAATCGACGGTCTTAACATGAGTAAATACTGTGTAATAAATACCGACAAACCCGATGATCTTTGCCGCTTTATGGTAGAGCTCGGCCGCTCGGCAAATGTCTACAAAGCAACCGGAGCCTACACAAAGGCCGAACGCTCGGTTATCCAAACCGTCATGAGCCGCCGCGACTTTGTAAAACTAAAAAGCTATCTTGCCCAAAACGATCCTAAGGCCTTTATGGTCGTAACAAACGCCCACTCCGTATTCGGCTGGCATTGGAGAAGAATAGGCGAATAAGAAAAGCTGCGGTTTGCTAAACGGCATTTTTGTGATATAATTATATACAAGGAGGCACAGGAAATGACTAAGCACAAACGCAGCTATAAAGACTCTGTCTTTGTCGACCTTTTCAGCGAAGATGAAAAGGCAAAAGAAAACTTTTTATCGCTTTATAACGCCTTGCATGGTACGAATCTACCGCTGTCCTGTCCTGTAGAAAATATAAGGCTTGATAACGTAATGTACATGAACATAATCAATGATGTATCCTGCCTTGTAGACGGTAAAATCATTGTGTTGGCTGAACACCAATCGACAATAAACGAGAATATGCCCGGTCAAAGAATGTACTTCCATGTACATTCTTTGACTTCGAGTTTTGAGTATAACTCAAAACATCGTAAGCTAAAACCGCCGCCATCCATGGCGGTTTTTGAATCAGCCTTTTTGAAAATAGGCGGAGCAGATTCAAGGCACGTGCAAAAAATACCCGCAAGCGTATCGGGTATACGCTGAGGACTATTTTTTGCTAAGTAACGCAGAAGATGCCCGTATATTTTCGAAAAAACCGGAGTTTTATGTTTTCTATAAACGGCACAGATGACTATCCTGAAACTACAATGCTAAAACTCTCCGATGCTTTTATAACAAAACCCGAACCCATACCTTTGGAGTTGACGGTACAGGTTTTAAACATCAATACCGATAAGGCAAACAAAATCCTGGCGGCGTGTAAACCGCTTGAAGAATACAGCCTTTTTGTAGAAGAGGTAAGAAAACAAACACAACAAGACAGGGAAAACGGCTTTACCAATGCAGTAAAGATATGCATAGATAAAGGCATCTTAAAAGACTATTTAATGAGAAAATCACGGGAGGTAATAAATATGTTGGTAGCAGAATATGACTATGATACGGACATAGCCGTACAAAGAGAAGAAGCCCGTAGAATAGCTTTCTCCGAAGGCATCGAAAGAGGTATTGAACAAGGTATGCAACAAGGCATGGCGCGAGGCATGGAACAAGGCTCTTACCAAAAAGCATTTGAAACGGCAAAAAATTTGCTTGCAATGAATTTTCCTATCGAAAATATTGCTCAAGCTACCGGTTTAAGTATTGAAGAAGTAAAAGCCTTATAAGAATCAACATGTTAGTTGCAGAATATGACTATGATACGGACATAGCCGTACAAAGACAAGAAAGCCTGATGATTGGTATACAGCAAGGTATCGAACAAGGTATACAACAAGGCATGGAACAAGGCTCTTATCAAAAAGCATTTGAAACGGCAACAGCATTTAAACGGCTTGGTATTGATATTGAAAAAATAGCTGAAGGAACCGGCCTTTCTGTCGAAGAAATCGAAAAGCTTTAGCCCCCTCATTCGCAGTCCCGGCACGGATGCCGGAACAGCCGTAGATACCGCGAGTTTCCCTTGAGCAAACCGTTTGCCCAAGACAAACTCGTTGCATACAATCGGACACGATGTCCGATTGTATGCCATGTACGGAAAAGCTTTATATCGGCATAAAAACGGGACAGGATGTCCCGTTTTTAAAACCTAAAACGTGCTGAACTTTGCTTTTTTAGCCGCCTCGTCATCGCCGGGAACCGCCATATCATCAAGAGCTGCCGGGGCGGTGTAAGCGGCAAGTTGGGCATTTTTTACCTTTATGCCGCCTGCTTCCAAAGCGGTGCAGTTTTTAAAAAGCCCTTTAAAGGCTTTTTCACTGCCGATATCTGCCGGATTATAATTGCAGTGAAGTTTTACCCTTTTAAGAGCGGTGCAGCCTGCAAAGCAGTAGCGCATACTGGTAACGCCGGAAGGAATGTCGGGAGCTTCAGTTAAACTTGTGCAGCCGTTAAAACAGTATGCCATATACGTAGCGCTTGCAAGAATAACGGGAGCTTCAGTTAAACTTGTACAGCCGGAAAAACAGTAATACATATTCGTAACTTTTGCAGGAATGTCGGGAGCTTTAGTTAAACTTGTGCAGCCGTCAAAACAGTTTCCCATATTCGTAACGCTTGCAGGAATGGCGGGAGCTTTAGTTAAACTTGTGCAGCCGTAAAAACAATATGCCATATTCGTAACTTTTGCAGGAATAACGGGAGCTTGAGTTAAACGTGTGCAGCCGGCAAAACAGCCTGCCATATTCGTAACTTTTGCAGGAATGGCGGGAGCTTCAGTTAAACGTGTGCAGCCGGCAAAACAGTATCTCATATCCGTAACGCTTTCAGGAATAACGGGAGCTTGCGTTAAACTTGTGCAGTTGTCAAAACAGTAGAGCATATTCTCAACGCTTGAAGGGATATTAGCAAGCGACACAAGATTGGTACAGCCGGAAAAGCTCGCTGACATACTTTTAAGACCTTCAACTTCGCCGGGCAGTTTAAGGGCAACTTTTTTGGCAGGGTGAGCCTGTATCTTTTTGCCCAGTTCTCCCGCTTCAGTATTGGTGCCTACGACTTTGCCCGCAAGGTCTTCTTTAGATACGCCCGTAACCTCGATGAAGTTTACCTTATCGGCAAAGGCGGTGTTTGTAAGGTAGGCGTCAAGCTCGGCGTAGGCTACCTTTACGTATTCGATAGGGAGTTCTCCTCCTATGGTTGCAAACTTCGCCGCTTGTTCCGCAGGAGTGCCGCCGGGAACTGCCATTACATCAAGGGCTTCGTCGGCGGTGTAGTTATTGTAGAATGCGGCGGGTACTTTTACCCCGCCTTCTTCCAAAGCGGTGCAGTTTTTAAAGACTCCCTTAAACCTGTTCCCCGTACCGTTATAATTACAGAGAAGCTTTACCCCTTTTAAAGCGGTACAGCCGTAAAAACAGTTTTTCATACCTATAACACTTGAAGGAATGTCGGGAGCTTGCGTTAAACTTGTGCAGTTTCTAAAACAGTATGTCATATTCGTAACTTTTCCGGGAATGGCGGGAGCTTTGGTTAAACTTGTGCAGCCGTAAAAACAGCTTTGCATATCCTTAACGCTTGTGGGGATAACCGGGCCTTGAGTTAAACTTGTGCAGTCCTTAAAACAGCCTGCCATATTCGTAACGCCCTCGGGTATGTTTGCAAGCGACACAAGATTGGTACAGCCGTAAAAGCACCAGCTCATATCGTCAAGATCTGCAACTTCGCCGGGCAGTTTAAGGGCAACCTTTTTAGGAACGGCAGCCAGTATCTTTTTGCTCAGTTCTCCCGCTTCAGTATTGGTGCCTACGACTTTGTACGCAAGGTCGTCTTTAGATACGCCCGTTACCTCGATGTAGTTTACCTTATCGGCAGACGCGGTGTTTGCAAGGTAGGTTTCAAGCTCGCTATAGGCTACCTGTACATAGACGGAGCCGCTTCCGCCGTCAGACGAACCGCCTCCCGTGTTCCCGCCGGAACTTGTTCCGCCGCCTCCTGCGGCGTTGGGGCAGGCGGTTAAAAGCCCCATAATCACTAACGATGCGGCAAGTGCAAGTACTGCCGCCCAACTTGTAAAGCGCTTTTGGCTTTTGTTTGTGTTTGAGTTTTTCATATCAAACCTCCTCTATTAGGGGGAGAGAGCACTTGCTTAAAAGCATACGTCCTGTATGCTTTTAAGCTCGAGTTTTTTGCAAGCAAAAAACTCGCCGAACTTACGCGGGCGGACATCCTGTCCGCAGTTCCTCTCTCCCCTCATTCGCAGTCCCGAACAGGATGTTCGGGAAAGCTTTATATCCCCGACGTTTTAGACGGTGTACACACCGCCTAAAACTCGAAGCATAAAATCGCACACGGATGTGCGATTTTATGCCTCCCGGCACGGATGCCGGAACAGTTCCATATAAACAAGTTTGCCTCAAGGCAAACTTGAAGCATAAAAACTCACAGGACGTGAGTTTTTATGCACCGCACTGCCAAAGGGCTCTGCCCTTTGGAAACCCGTTTAAATTGTTGGGTGTATTTTTAAATTGAAGCTGTCATGTGCTATCTGCACTGTGGACTTCAATATCCAATTTATCAGTTGACAATAGGTGTTTATACTTTGTCCTTTGTCATTTGATTCCGTTATCAATTTATGATTAGCAGGGCAGAGAAAATCCGCCTTGGGTGCTTGAGCTTTGAGAAGATTGTGCTGTGTGTGCGGTTTATTTAAAAGAGTGTCGAGTGTCGAGTGTCGAGTGTCGAGTGTCGAGTGTCGAGTGTCGAGTGTCGAGTGTCGAGTGTCGAGTGTCGAGTGTCGAGTGTCGAGAAATTATGGGGGCCGGATCGGCTTTGTCAAGTAGTTTGACGGTTTTTTGAGAACTTTTATCTTTTACATTACATTGATACTTTGTTTTCATAATTACATTATAGTGCAAGTTTTTGCAAATAACAACTTTTTGGGAAAGTTTTTTTAATTTTTTATCGAATAAAATTAATATATTTGTAACCTTTTTTTTTATTTTGCAGTTATATTTGTTGAGGTTAGATATGAGAAACAAATTTATTTTTTTTGTTGCCATTTTAATGGCTGTAATTTTTGCCGCAGGATGTGCATCGGGCAAAAATATGAAAGACGGAATGATGCACAATGATATGATGGATGATAACATGATGATGGCTGACTATGTCCTTGAGTCCGGAACAGTTATGTCAGGCGATGCCATGGGCTCACAGCTTTTGATTAAAAGCAATGCAATGGGCAAGGAAAGCGATGTTATTTTGACAATCCAAGAAACAACACCGGCAATCGATGCTGTTTCGGGAGCTTCGACAAAAAAATCGGACATCAAAAAAGGCGTTAAAATCCATGCATGGGTTTCTTCAGCATATGCTGCAAGCATGCCGCCCAAAACGGCAGCCAAAGTAATCCTTGTCAACGCAAAAGACATGACATCAGTTCCTGTTTTAATTGAAGTTGCCGGTATTTCTTCTGTAAAAGACGGAATGACAATCACTGCTAAAGACGGTTCAATGTGGATGTTTGAAAAAAACGCCATGATCGAAATGTATGCCGCCAAGGAAAAGATCAATGCATCCGCTCTTAAAAAAGGAGCCAAAGTACTCGTTTGGAAAGACGGCATGATGATGAAAGATGACATGAAGTCCGATATGATGATGAAGGACGATATGAAATCCGACAAAATGATGAAAGACAACATGAAAAAAGACGAAATGAAGTCTGACATGATGAAGAAGGATGATATGAAGTCCGACAAAATGATGATGAAAGGCCCTCACAAGGTAAAGAAAATCTTAATCATCGAAAAATAAGCCGATTGATTAATCTTGCTTAACAATAACAGGGACAATGCCGAATATTCCGGATGTCCCTGTTTTTTTTTCTTATAAAGGTACTGGATTATTTTTGTAAAAGCTGATATATTGGTTCTAATTCACCAATAACGTATTAAGGAGTTAAAACTATGCTTAAAGAAATTCGCGGAAAGAGCGCAAAGAACTTGCGCGGAAGAAGCTTTCTAAAACTGTTGGATTTTACTACAGACGAAATCCGCTATTTACTCAACCTCTCAAAAAATTTTAAAGACATGAAAAGGGCAGGAATTCCTCACAGATATCTTGAAGGAAAAAACATTGTTCTTCTTTTTGAAAAGACCTCTACAAGAACACGCTGCTCTTTTGAAGTTGCAGGTTATGACTTAGGGATGGGCGTTACCTACCTTGATCCCAATTCTTCACAGATGGGACACAAAGAATCTATCGAAGACACAGCCCGCGTTTTGGGAAGAATGTATGACGGTATCGAGTACAGAGGTTTCAGCCAGGAGCTTGTAGAAACCTTGGCAGAATATTCAGGCGTTCCCGTATGGAACGGATTAACCGACCTCTTCCATCCCACTCAAATGCTTGCAGACCTTCTTACAATCGAAGAAAATTTCGGATATTTGAAGGGGCTTAAATTCACATACATGGGAGATGCCAGAAACAATGTAGCCAACTCCCTCATGATAGCCTGCGTAAAGATGGGAATGCACTTTACGGCATGTTCGCCCAAACACCTCTTCCCCACTGAAGACTTGGTAGCCGAAGCAAAGAAAATCGCTGCCGAAACAGGCGGAAGCGTAACCCTCACCGAAAACGTAAATGAGGGAACAAAGGGTGCCCATGTTCTTTATACCGACATTTGGGTATCTATGGGTGAACCCGACAGCGTATGGGAAGAGCGCATTAAGCTTTTAAAGCCCTATCAGGTAAACAAGGCCGCTATGGACAATGCAGACAAGGATGCAATCTTCTTACACTGCCTCCCCTCTTTCCACGACCTAAAGACAACAAAGGGTCAGGAGATTCACAAAAAATTCGGTCTTCCCGAAATGGAAGTAACAAACGAGGTTTTCGAATCTCATAAATCAGTTGTTTTTGACGAAGCCGAAAACCGCATGCATACAATCAAGGCTGTTATGTATGCCACAATGTGCTAATATTTTTTATATTTGCTAACCTGAGACTCTTTCTAAAAACTTTAGGAAGAGTCTTTAATTTTTTGGAGGTCAGCCTTGTGATTCTTGAACTTAAAAATATTTCAAAAACTTATCCTTCGGGACGAAGGGCCTTACAAAGCATTTCTTTTAAAATAGAAGAAGGGGAAATCCTTGCAATAATAGGCCTATCGGGAGCCGGAAAATCTACAATGCTTAGATGTATAAACCGCTTGGTCGAGCCGGATGAAGGAGAAGTTATTTTTTTAGGAGAAAAAATAAACAGGCTTAAAGGGAAAAAATTAAGACAATACCGCTCAAAGATAGGAATGATTTTTCAAAATTATAATCTGGTCGAGCGTCTTAATGCCGTCGAAAATGTTTTGCACGGCTGCCTCGGCTCAATTCCTTCTTACCGCGGAGCCCTAGGCCTTTATACCGAAGAAGAAAAGGAAAGAGCCTTTGCCCTTTTAAAAACTGTGGGCATGGAAGACTTTGCCTTTCAAAGATGCAGCGAATTAAGCGGAGGTCAAAAACAAAGAATAGGCATTGCAAGAGCCTTAATGCAAAGCCCCAGCCTTTTATTATGCGATGAGCCCATAGCCTCCCTTGACCCGCAGTCGGCAGAAACGGTTTTAAATTATATCAAAGAATTCGCAGTAAACAAAAACATTGCCTGCCTTATAAGTTTACACCAAATGGAAGCAGCAAAAAAATATGCCGACAGAATCATCGCACTCAATAACGGAAAAATAGTTTTTGACGGAAGGCCTGATTCTTTAAATGATGAAATCCTCCATAAGGAAATTTTTACACAGTCCTCTATTACAGATTCTTCTATTGAGAATTCTTATGTTACAAATTCTTCTAAATGCAGCGGAGAAAAAACTTTATGAAGTTCGATTTAAAAATTCACGCAGAGGAAAAAAGGCATAGAGGGTATTATCATAAAAAAACGGCCTCATACTCTTGGGAAAAAAAGCAAATCTTTTTTGCAAGAAAAAAACTAAAAGCAATTTTAATTCTTTTAAGCCTTATTTTAATTTATTACTTTGCGGCAAATATAACGGGCTTTAAAGACCTTAAAGCAGTTTTTAAATTTCCCTTTGCAATAGCCTGGCTTATAAAAAACTTTATACCCGACAATGAAAGTTTAAAACATATTCCGATTATAATAAAAACTTTAGGCGAAACCTGTGTAATAGCGGCCTCGGCAACTACCGCAGCGGCTTTTTTTGCCCTTATCTTAGCCCTCCTCGGCTCTCAAACCACAGGAATAAATAAGCCCTTTAAAATAATCCTTACCCTTATAGCTTCGTTTTTAAGAAACATTCCGCTGGTAGCATGGGCAATGCTTTTATTGTTTTCGTTTAAACAAAATAATTTTACCGGTTTTTTAGCCCTCTTTATAATTACCTTGGGTCATCTGGTAAGGGCTTTTAAAGAGATGATAGAAGAAACGAGCGAAGAATCTTTTACGGCTTTACGGGCTGCGGGCGTTCCGTATTTTCCGGCTCTCTTTAATGCCGTATTCCCAAGCATAGCACCCGGCCTTGTTTCGTGGCTCTTATATACGATCGAAACAAATGTGAGGGACTCGGCCCTCATAGGAATTTTAACCGGAACGGGAATCGGTTTTTTATTCAATCTTTATTTTAAAAGTTTCAGGTATAACAGCGCAGGCCTTATTATTTTATACCTTGTAATCATAGTTTTACTTATCGATATTCTTTCAAATAAAATAAGGCGGATTCTTTTATGATTGAGCAAGCAAACAAAATTAAAAAAATAAAAATAAGAAGATTCTCAAAGCAAAGAGTATTAATTTTATTTGTTCTTGTTTTTTTATCCGGCCTTACAATTATAAGTTTATTTCAAATGGAAAAGCCCGACTACGGAATTCAAAAAGCTTTTTTACAATTTACGGAATACTCAAAGGATTTATTTTTTTTCCCAAAGCTCTCGCAAAAATATTCTTATGCGGAAATATTTTTTTCTCTTTTGGTAAGTTTAAGCCTTGCCCTTTTAACTACCGTGTTCGGAGTGGTGCTTGCTTTCTTTTTAGGAATCGCTGCATCGGAAAATCTTTCAAACAAGTGTCTTGTAAAAATCATAAGAACGGCAATGTCCCTTATCCGCTCAGTGCCGACAATTATTTGGGTTTTAATATTTTCGGTAACCGCAAACATCGGAGCGGAAGCCGCCGTCCTCGGTATGAGCTTTCACAGCACAGCCTACCTTGTAAAAGGCTTTTCGGAAAGCTTTGACGGCATAGACAAAAAAACGATTGAGGCCTTAAAAGCCTGCGGGGCAAGCTACATCGAAATTATAAGTCAGGCAGTTCTCCCGACTTCGATAAACAATTTAATCTCGTGGAGCTTCTTTAGATTTGAAATTAACTTCGGAAATGCGGTTGCTGTAGGAGCTGCTGCAGGGGCCGGCGGAATAGGTTACGAGCTTTTTATGGCAGGCTCTTTAAACTTTAATATGAGTGAAGTCGGCTTTATATCCTATCTTATTTTCGGAACGGCTATTATTTTGGAAATATCTTCGACAAGGATAAGAAACAGGATTAGACATTAGGCCTTTGAGTTTAACGGGGCAGGAAAAATCAAAAGAGTTTTTTTCTCCTGCCACGCTAAACATTCCGTTAAAACTTTTAAGCAAAAGAACTACTTGGCGTTATTTTCGACAATTTTTACAACAAGCTCAATTCCCTTTTCGATTGATTTTGTGGGAATGAGCTCGAAGCGGCCGTGAAAATTATAACCGCCTGCAAAAAGGTTAGGACAAGGAAGCCCCATAAAAGAAAGGCGGGCTCCGTCAGTCCCTCCCCTGACCGGAACTATATGGGGTTCAATACCGACATCAGTCATAGATTTTTTTGCAAGCTCAATTATTTCCATGTGCGGCTCGATTCTTTCTTTCATATTGTAATAGGAATCTTTTATTTCCATCTTGATTATGTTGCCGTATTTTTTATTTAAAAAATCTACAGCAGCCTTCATAAGTTCTTTTTTGTGAAGGAAGCTTTCCATAAAGTGATCGCGGATAATGTAAGACATCTTTGTAAAATCAACGCTCCCTTCAATAGAAGTTAAATGAATAAAGCCTTCATAGCCTTCGGTGTATTCCGGCTTTTGTTCTTCGGGAAGCATGTTCTCCAATTCTCTTGCCGCAGAAAGAGAATTAACCATCATATTCTTTGCAGAACCCGGGTGCACATTCTTTCCTTGAATTTCTATCTTAACGCTTGCAGCATTAAAGTTTTCGTATTCGAGTTCACCCAAGGGGCCGCCGTCTACAGTATAGGCAAAGTCCGCTCCGAATTTTTTTACATCAAAAAGATCGGCTCCTCTTCCGATTTCTTCATCGGGAGTAAAACCGATTTTTATTTCGCCGTGTTTAATTTCGGGATGAGCCAAAAGATATTCTATAGCGCCCATGATGATTGTAATACCGGCCTTATCGTCTGCACCCAAGAGGGTTGTTCCGTCGGTTGTAATAATCTCCTGACCTTCAAGCTCTTTTAAGAAGGGAAAATCTTTGACGGTCATGGTGTACTCATCGTTCAGTTTAATATCCCCGCCCTTGTACACAAAAACTTTCGGATTTACGCACTTGCCGTCCAAATCGGGAGCCGTGTCCATGTGGGCTATAAAACCGATTGCGGGAACCTTTTTATCGGTGTTTGCAGGAATCGCCGAATAAACATAACCGTGCTCATCCTGCTCAGCCTTTAAGCCCATCTCGGTCAATTCTTTTACAAGATATTTTCCAAGTTCAAGCTGCCCGGGAGTACTGGGACAACATTCATTTTCTTCATTGGACTTAGTGTCCATCGAAATGTATTTTTGAAATCTTTTAAGATAATCCATAATGTCTCCTATAAAAATGTTGTAGTTTACGATGAACAGCCTAGCACTTTTAAGGGCTTGTGTAAAGTAGGGAGAAGTAGAACAATGTATATGTCTTGGAGAATTCTAAGGTAAATATAAAATACGCAAAATGTAAGCTATAGCTTAAAATTTATTTTTATTGTATACTAATAAGTGGAGTGTTAAATTATGCAAAAAAGTTATTACGCTTTTTTAAACCATACTAATTCTGATATCGTAAAAAAAGATAATCCGTATCCGCATTTTAAAACCTATGCATTTTCTTCCGAAATAGGAAAAGGCTATTCTGCTATTTATGATGTAAGCTCTTATGCACATATTTGTATTGCCGATCATATTTACTATGAGGATTTTAAATATACGGTACCATCGGATGAAGGTATTTATCTTCAACAATATGATTCTATTGCTTCCGACAAAAAATATCCTGCAGGAAGGGTATATGCCGGAATGCAATACATTCAACATTACACTAATGTTAAAACGGTTCAGTATGTTATAAAAAAGGAAACCCCTGCATCTATTATCGGGCTTCAATTAAAACCCGAATATTACGGTGCATATTTAAAAAACACCTTCGGCATTACTGAAGAAAATTTTTGTACAAAAATTTCTCTCTTGCCGAAAGAAAACTATATCCCTGAAATTTCTTTTATATTGAATCAGATACGGAAATTTTCAGGAACCGAAGCGAGTGCAAAACTTTTTTTTAAAAGCAAAATTGACGAAATTGCCGCCCTTCTTTTACGAAGAACCGAAAACATACAAAAAGCGGAACACTCCGTTTTTTCAGCCGACCATGCAGCTATTATGCAAACGATTGAGTTCATAAATAAAAACTTACACAAAAGACTTCCGCTTGAAACGCTTGCAAAAATGTCGTGTATGAGTCCTTCAAAATTTAAATATGTTTTTAAAGCCGTTACCGGTTTCTCGCTTACCGATTATCTTGTTAATAAAAAGATGGAAAAAGCCTGCTCCCTGCTTTTAAATACTAATATGTATGTTGCAAACATCGCCCAAAGTCTCGGCTACCGCAGCACCGGATATTTTTCCGCCTGCTTTGAAAAGTACACAGGCATGCTTCCGAATGAATATAGGATGAGGTGAAAGGTTAATTTTCTTCGGTGTAATACAGTTTGTAGAACTTACCTTTTTTGTCTGTTCCTTGTTCAATGTTTTGAGTGTTGCCATCGATAACGATTTTTATTTTTTTATCCAGTTGAATAACCCGCCTGAATGACCGTTGTTGTTTTTTTCGCGCTGCTTCGGAAACAGGAAAGTTATCATCTATTGAAATGCCTGTTTCATCTTCATAGCGTTGCCTATACTGCCTGAATTTTTCGATGGTCTCTGGTTCAGTCATAACTTCATCGGTAAAGTCGTCAATATCAAATTCATCTTTATCCTTAAAAAAATCCAAAGATTTATTTAAAATATCGATTTGATCGGTTTTTGAAAACTTACCTTCTTTTGGCAACTCTTGTGTAACGAAGTTTTTTGCTAAGGTTATAAAATTCTGAGTATTGGTATACTCATTTTTTCGGAGACGGACATGAAGGAAGTCTTCAAGCCAATAACGAGCTTCAACGCTTTTTCCAACATTATCTACTATAGCAACTACATAACCATTTTTTTGTTCTTTGTTAAAAATGAGACAACCCTTATCCAGTTTTTTAATATTGATACCCTTTTCGCTTCGTAAGTTAAAATTACCGTTTTCCTGCAAAACTTTTAAAAAGGTGTCTTTATTTTCAGATTTAAATAAACCTACTGCATCGAGTTTTTCGCCGTCTAAAATACAGTCCTTGAAATAGACAATATAAAATTCTCCACCCTTAATTTTAGGGTGAGTACTTTGTTCGTAGAGGTGGCGAGCCAAATTTTTGGATTGTTCGTAAAGTTCTTCCTGATTATCAAAAATTTTTGAAACATAAGTATATACTTCATTCAAAGCTAAATCACTTTCATGGTAAAACTGATAAAATTCCTCAGAAGTGAAAGGGGTGAGGAAGTAGGATATTAAATTCTGTTCTAACTTATGGTCAATTACGATGGTGTTTTTTGACAATGAAATACCTTCATTAGCAATTTTGTTTCCTACAAAATGAAGAGAATTTGTCGATATATATGCATCTAAATATGTTATCACAATTATTTTTCCTTTATATCTTCTAAGAATTTATTGTACACAACAGTCTTTTGTTTATCCATCTCAGATAATAATTGAGATTTTAATTTTTTCTTTGTCTTTACATCAACCCTTTTTTCGGTATTGAATTGTGATATATTTATTTCAAATTCTGCATTACCAATTTTCGAAGTAAAATCAGGAAATCCTAAATTCAAACTCATTTCTCCCTTTGAAGCTTTATAGGAATATGAAAATGTTGCCTCAACACTCCATAAAAGAATTGATTTATGATATTTTGGATCTTTCATAAAAAATTTCTTATCTAAATTATCACCTGACAATAATATTTTTTTCATATTATCCATCCATTTGATTTCATCAGGTAGAGGCATATCTTCTTCAGGTTTAATGGATATATCTTTTATATTTTTACAAATAAAATAATCTGTATCTAATTGAGTTGTTAATCTATAGAAAAAAATAAATCTACTTTCATTGGTAAATTCTGAAAAAATAATCCTCTTTAACTTTTCATTTTCAGAAATAAGACCTTTTTGTTTGTATTTTTTGACTTGTGATTTTACAATTTGTTCTGCCAAATCTTTTGTTTCAGGTGATGTATAGGTTATTCTGATATGCCCCTTGCCTTGTTCATTAATAATTTCTATTTTCCCCGGGAATTTATTTGTTTGCTCAAACCAAGATTTATTTCTATCATGTCTTATAAGCATAAAGTCCGCAGTGAGATAATTTGGATTATCATTTATTCTTGTAAAATGTATAGGACGTTCAAGTTCACAAGTAGGCAAATATTTTCTTATAAAATCATCTTCATTAACTGATAAAATATCCTGAATAAATATTGAGTCGCCCGAACCCCATGCTATTTCTCTTGATATAGTTTTTTCATTGTCTTCTTTTTCAGAAAAAGAATGCCGTACTTCTTCAAATTCTTTTGGAGATAATAATAAGGTCTGTAAAATAGGTACGGTGTATACTTTTTCTTGATTTAAAGCGAAAATGCCTCTTTCTTTTAATATTCTGTGTATATCTGCTTTTGATATTACATTCTGATTTGCATATCCGCGTAACATTTCTCCATAAGGGATAAATTTTTTTATATCTTTATGTTGTATGTTCATAATTAAAAGCCTCCTAAAATATCTTTATAATTTTTTACTTTTACTGTATCAGTAAAAATTTTATCTTGAAATGATTGTTTTGCCTGATTACTATCATTTTTATGTTTTAATTCATTATAATCAGGAAATGCAAGAATCACTTCTCCAACTAGATTTTTTGAAATATCCTTTGCTAAACCCATTAAGCGTATACATTCATCGGTTTCAAAGTTATCTATACTCGCTAAGAGTAGACAGGTTTCCTTATGATTGTCTTTATTTTCTAATTTTATTGGAATAATACTTGAATTAAGGTATTCAACAGGAAGAAAAGTTCCAGTATCAGGTCTTTCTTGAGGATTCACATTCCGCCCTGTTGAAGGATACCAAAATGAGTATTTATATTTTGAATTACTTTTTACAAAACTCATTACAGTTAATATAAAACAAGCTCGCTTATTATCGATAATATAAATGATGTTATCTCTAATAACATCTAGTCTTGCTGTAGCAACTTTCGCAATTAGATCATCGGTGCTTGATTCATCATTATTTAACCAAAACAATACACCAACATTATTCACAGAAGTAAAGTTAAACCTTTGTATGATATTTTCCTTTTGAGTAGAGTTATCAAAACAGTCGATAGTATATATTAAATCTTTCATAAAATCTTTAAATTTCGTTGTTGGACTATTTGGATATTTTTTTGTTTGAAATTTAGATGATATAATGATATTATTTAGTTGTCCATCAACAAGAGGACTCATGTATGAATATAAAAAATCTATTCCATGCGTTTTCGATGGCTTACCTTTTGTATTAGTATGTTCTTCATTTGAACACTTTATTTCAATACCTTTCTGTAAATCAGCCCATCCCACAACAGATAAAATTTTTTCTACCAGATTCTCTCCATATTCTCCGATTTTCTTTGACCATTCTCCCATGTTTTATATCTCCTTATATAATTTAAAATTATCTGATTATTCTACAACCACTTCTCCAATATCATTTTTTTCTTGTCTGCACAAGCGGACAGTACCGATTTTGCAGCAGTGATAGCGGTTTCGTAGTTTTCTATTTCTTGTACAATGCGCTGCTGCTCCTCAAGCGAAGGTACAGAGATTGAAAAATTTAAAATATGATTTTTATCTCCTCTAGGCATTTTTACTCCTCGTACATTTTTCATAATGTATTCAAAAAATGTGTTCTGCTTCATAGCATAATATATATAACGTGCATTTATTCCTGAAATTGGGCGGAAAACCAGTACATCTGGGGAGCAGCCTCCTTTTTTATTCGAAAACCAAATTTTTTTAAGATAGGGTCGAATATTAGAAACTAAAATATCATTTTCTGCATATTCAATTACGCTATCTATATTAGGCACGCCATTATATACACAAACACCATCACAATTCTGTAACATATTATCTGTACTAATATAATCTTCTAAAGTGATTGCTGAGAATTGTATCCTGTTAGTTGTATATGGGGCAATCCTTTTTAACTGAGCTATTTCTCCTTTTACTTCACTCATCATTTTTTCAATATTCCGTTTGTTTTCTTCAATAGTGTGTTGAGCAACACTGTATTCTTCATCAACTTTTTCACATTCAGCAACAATTTGTTGTTGGATAGCAAGCGGCGGAAGAGGGATTTGAAATTCTGCAATATTATTGGAAAGATTCTGAATATTTGTACCACTACTTTGAGAACGAATTGCGTCGCGCATCGTTTCAGTATTTAGCGTTTCATATAAAAATTGCGGAAGCAAATTTTTATCAAAAACTCTTAAAATCCCCATGAAGCCGCCTGCATAATAAGATTGATTTTCTTTAATAAATGCAATCTTTCCAACATGTTGTTTACTGCCACTTGAAAAACACATAAAGCAATCATTTTTTTTTAATTGTTTTTCTTTATCAAATGAAACCATATCAGATACAAATATTTCTTTTATTATTTCAAATTGCCCTTCAAGCGTAATATTATCTGCTGTTAGAACAATATTTTTTGTTTTCTCTTGTGTTTGATATTTTTTATCAAAAGTAACTCCTCGTATAATACTGACAATTTCTCCCAACTTTACCAGCGGATACTTACTCTTTATTTCAATTTTTTTATCTGCGGTGAGTTTAAGCGCTTTATCAAACTTTACTCGGTTAAAATCAAGCATAAAGTGTAAAGGGATGAGCGAAGCAAATTCTTTTAGATTATCCGGGATTATTACAGGTTTTTTTTCAAAAGCGGTACGGATAAGCGTATTCAGTTTTGCGGTGTCCTCCAAGTCGGAAGGATTAAAAAGCGGTGTTCTAATATGCTGTATGCCCTTATTATGTGCAAGCTCGTCATCTTCTTTTTCATTAGTAATGCCGAGATATTTTATCCCCTCATTACCCTTTGCACCGCTCCATTCGTAGCCTAAAAAAGCTTTCATTTCTTTACTTGCGGCAGGCGATCGTATCACCGCCACCTCTTGCCCGTTCGTCATAGCCAAACAAAAAAACAAAAGCTTTTCCTGTTCAATTTGACAAACCGAATAATAAATATGTTTTTCAAGCTCATCGCTTTGCATTTCTTTTGTATATTTGCCGCTTATCTTCTTTTTTTGAATAGCTTTTGCTTTGGCATCATTTGAAAACTCTGTAATATACTCCTTAAATATTTCATAAGAGCCTAATACTTTTTTCCAATCAGCGGTATAGGTAAAAAGAGCCTTATAATCTTCCGGCTTTACGCCTATATGCGTACAATAGGATTCAAATAGATGATAATCTTCAAAGACAATATCTTTACGTGTATCATTATGAAACCAGCTGTGTATGCGGTTTTTATAATGGTCATCAAGTACCGGATGTGTTTTCTTTTTACGCAAAAAAAGTGTTACCGTATTTGTACCTGTTTGACCGAATGTTCCCGAACCGAATTCCGCAATAGCGATAATATCAAACGTACACAAAATAATTTCACGGCATTTAATATACATACCGCCGTTACTTAAAATACTAGAGGGAAGAATAAGAGCTGCAATGCCTTCATCACACAAAAGCTGTGCCGCACGTTCTATGAAAAACGTTTCTATGGCATTATTTTTAACCGTATCGTTTACGAATTCCGTTAAACGAAAGCGTTTTTTATCGGCAGCGTTTAAGGTTTCTAAAAATCCTTTTACGCTGTACGGCGGATTAGAAACTAAAATGGAATAACTGTTATCTTTGACGCTCTTTTTGCCGGTTATACGTGAAAGAGCATCGGCATAGATAATATTTATATCATCCTGCCCGTACATAAACGCAGCAACTTTAGAAACCTTAGAAAGACGGTATTCTTTTTCGATACCGGTAATTGCCGAATAATATTTCTTTAAATGTTTCTTTTCGACAAATCTTTTAATCTGCTGAGCGTATTCATTTAAAAAATGCCCCGCTCCGCAGGCATAATCAATAACACGGGGCGCTTGTTCCGTTCTGTTTATCATCGTTTGTAAGGGCAAAGATGAAACGATAAAGCGCACAAGCGGCTGAGGGGTAAAAAACTGCCCTTCACTTTGCTTTACTCCCTGATTTAAAAAACCTTCAAATAAATCGCCTAAAAACTGATTTTGTTCCTCCGTTTTTAATTTAATATTTTCAAGCATTTGCACTACTTTTAAGAGGATAACCGCATTTTGGCGGAAAAGATTTTCATTATGTACTTCGATAAAAGAAAAGTCGCTGTTTGTAAAAAACTTTAATTGCTTAAAATATTTTAAAACGGTATCGCGGGTAGCATCGGGATCATTTTTAAAAAGATAAAATGCATTGTATATATCATCATTATCAATGTAGATAACATCTTCCGATAAAAACTGCTCCATACCTATCTTATATAATTTTTGCAGGCGGTCTTGTAAGCTAAAATAATCATCATAGGCAGCGCCTTTCCAATGAAAAGCGAGTTGTTTGGAATTTTCTTTTTCATCAACAACCTTTGCTAAAAATAAATTGACTAATTTGTCAAAAGCATTTTCTCTGCCCGATACATTATGCTGCCGTAAAATTTTTGCAAATTCGTGATATTTTTTCTGCATTGAAGCGTAATCAATTTCTTTTAAATCTCGAGCGGTGTAATTTTTCTTACCTATGTTATACGCTTGCATATCATCTTCAAAAAGCCCTACGGAAGAAAAGTCTTTTTTATATGTTTCTTTCCATACATCAAAAAGCTCTTTGTTGTTTCCAGCCTTTGCATAGCTTTTGGGATTTTCCAAAGTTTCTAAAAGTTTTTCATTATCTTTTACCTTTATCAGATGATATTCGGTTTGTATTTTACCGTCTGCAAAACCACTTGTATAAAGACAGAGAAAACTTGTTGCCCGCTCTTGCTGAAAGTAACTGAAAAGCTGAGCGCCATCTTTTAAAGTTGTCTCCCACGCATGATTAAATTCGTCCCCTTGCGTTTTACATTCAATAATTAAAAGAGATTTTTTTGCTCCATCCTGATCTATTGTCCTGACCCAGATATCCGCCCTTCCGCTTTTGCCCGAATGTCCGAGCTTCCAAAGCGGTTCAAGCTCCATATCGCAAGGTTTATACCCCTTTTCAAGCAGACGGCACACACATTCAAGCACGACAAAATTCTCATTTTGGCTGAAATTCGTCGTTGTATTTGCACCGGTGTCTATTTCAGGAGGATAGATGATTATTTCTTTGGAAAAATCGACTTGAATATCACAATTATGTTGTTCAAAATGCTTTGAAAATATTACATCCGATTGAATAAACCTTAGTTTCTTTAATACTTGCTGAAAGTTTGTTTTTGTTATCATCTGCCTATGCCCTAAATTCTCTTAAAATACCCAACGGTTTTATTATACCCGTTTTATGCAAAAAAACAAAGAGGGCATGATGTGCAGATGTGCGATTTTGATAGTAATTAATTTATAGAAAGAAATACCGGTTTTCCCGGACTCCTTACAAACAAAGAACGGCCGTCAGTTATTGGATTCTTCCCACAATTTTCTATATAGGCCTTCTTCTTTTATCAGTTCCCCATGTGTGCCGCACTGGGCGATGTGCCCGTTTTCGATAACCAAAATTTGGCCGGCGTTGCGGAGACTTGTCAGCTTGTGGGCAATCATGATGACGGTTTTATCTTTGAGCAGTTCCTGTAAGGCTGCTTGTATTTTGGCTTCGTTTTCGGCATCGACATTGGCGGTAACCTCGTCCAAGAGCACAATCGGGGCGTTTTTAAGAAAGGCACGGGCAATCGAAATGCGCTGTTTTTCTCCGCCCGAAAGCCTCAAGCCCGCCTCTCCGATAACCGTATCGTAGCCCTTTTCACTTTGCATAATAAAATCGGTGCAGCCGGCACGCTCAGCCGCCTGATACACTTCCTCCAAAGAAGCGTCTTCCCGGCCGAGTTTGATATTATTCAATATCGTGTCGTTAAATAAAAACACATCCTGAAACACAAAGCTGATATTGTGCAAAAGGTTTTCGTAATTGAGTTCTTTAATATCGGTGCCGCCGATACTGATTTGCCCCTTTTTTATATCCCAAAAACGGGCAAGCAGATTCACAATAGTCGTCTTGCCGCTCCCCGAAAGGCCTGCAAGAGCGGTTACCGTTTTTTCTGGAACTGAAAAGCTGATATTGTGCAGCACCTCTTTTTCGGCGTAGGCAAAAGAAACATCTTCAAATTGAATATCGAAGGTGTGCTGTTTTTGAAGATCGAGCAGCAGGTTCCCTGAAAGGTTTTGCATTTCCGGAACCGCTTTGATGGCATTCATACGGTCGATTGACTGCTGAGTCATTTTAGAAAAGATACTGAAAATCCCCATCGCTTCAATACCGCTGAATAAACCGAAAGAGGCAGTCATCAACAAAAAGATGTGCGCAAAAGAAAGTGTTCCCCGTAAAAAAAGCAGGGCGGAAGAAAAAACTATTCCCGCCGTAACAAGCCGTAAGCAAAACTGAAAAAGAGAACCGACAGGAATATGAGCGAGTTCCGCGCGGATGGAAAAATCCCGTAAATTCTTTACCGCTTCAGCCGTTTTTGAAAACCGCTTTTCCGCCATGTTGTATATTTTAAGCACATGGATCCCGTTGATAAATTCAACAATATCGGCGGTAACTTTTCCGATAAAGTCCTGCCGGTTTATTTTTAATCTGTCTTGCAATGTAGATAATTTTTTGTACATGTACCATACCGGAATAAACAAAAAAGCGGTGAGCAAAAAGATGCGGTAATCGAAGACAAGCAAGACAGTAAGTCCGATAGCAAAAACAGGAATACCCACGGCGATTTTTTCGATAACGACCATGCCTTCAATTTCCAAAAACGCCGCATCGGAAGTAATGGTCGAAACCAAGTCGCCCGTGTTTTTTTCATTGAGAAAGCCGAGCGATACCTTGCGTAATCGTGTTCCTAAGTTTTTACGCTCGCGGCACATTGCCTTATAACCTGCCCCGCCGCGGAAATAGAGCGTAAAGTAACGCAGTACAATTCTGATAAACACCGCTGCCGCCATAATGCCGATGTACCGGTACATAGTGCGGACATCAAGCGTTCCCGAAGCGGCGGGATTAAAAAGCGGTACGGCGTTTACGATTTTAAAGGCGATGATAAAAGGTATCATAATAAAAAAGCCGTCGATAAAACTTAATACAACGGAAAAAACAATTTCCTTTTTTTGATTTTGCATAAGGGCCAAAAAAGCTCGCACCGTTTTTAACATAAATTTCCTCCCTGTCCTTGATAAAGCTTCTTATACACTGCCGAATTTTTTAATAATTCTGTATGTGTACCTTGAGCCTCTACCCGTCCATTTTCCATAACGATGATTGAATCACTTTCTTTGACGGTGGAAAGGTTGTGGTCTATCGTGATGACGGTTTTATTTTTACACAGTTCCTGTAATGAAAGCTGAAGCTGCCGGCGGTTTTCCGCATCGGTGTGAGTAGTCGCTTCATCTAAGATAAGTACCGGTGCATTCCGCAAAATCGCACGGGCAATGATAATGCGCTGCCGCTGCCCGCCGGACAGTTTTGTTCCTTCATTGCCCGCATAAGTGTTCCAGCCCTTTTCAAGCCGTTCGATAAAATCCGAACACTGTGCAAGACGGGCAGCTTCTTTTACTTCTTCATCGGAGGCGGCGGGCTTACCCATTCGGATATTTTCCAAAATACTCATGTTGAATAAAAAAGTGTCCTGCGTAACATAGTTGACATGTTCCATTAATTGAGCAAGAGTCATATCTTTGTAATCGATTCCGCCGATTGTGATAGACCCCTTTGAAACATCCCAAAAGCGGGCAATCAAATTGGCTATTGTTGACTTACCCGAACCGGAGTGCCCGACAATCGCCGTCTTTTCCCCCTCTTTAAAAGTTAGCGATACATCGTGAAGCACATTCCCCTTAGGAGCATTGTTCGCATTGCCGGTTTTATCGGCAGCCGTAATTTCATTGTATGAAAAGCACACATTATGAAACACAATTTGGTTATTCGGAATATGCAGAGCAGCTGCTGCGGCAGTTTCTTCCAATTCGGGAGCGGACAGCACTTCTTCAATCAGCTTTTTACCGTTTCTTATGTGATAAAAGTTGTCCATAAATTCGGTGAACTTTAAAAGCGAAACTCCCAAGCCCTCTGCAATGATGACGGCAAAAAGATAGAGCGGCGCTTCAATCAAACCGGAAGTAAAAAGCAGTCCGCCGACTGAAAGCACGCTCACCGTAATCGACGACAAGAGTACAAAGGCGGGAGCGCTTACAAAATACATTTTGTTGTACAGCTTTAAGGTTGACCTTTCGTAATTGTCGATGGAATCTTCAAACTGAGAATAGGCCTTTGCTTCGGTGCCGAATATTTTGATTTCCTTATTCCCGCGGATATATTCGATAACCCTGCCGTTCATGTTTTCGAGGGTGGCATAATAGGTGTTGGCAAAATCGTTCATAATGCCGATATACATCGGAAGATAAAAAACCAAGGTTGCTGCAGCAGGTACCAAAACGGAAAGAGCAAGCCGCCAATCCGCTGCAAAAAGCATCGCTGTAATGCTTAAAGGGATGAGGATATTCGAGGTGGTTTCAGGCAGTGCGTGTGCAAGCGGAAATTCAAGCCGTTCAATACTATCGATGAGCATTCCATGAAAATAGCCTGCACCCTTGTTCCGCGTAAAACCCAGCGGCATCTTTATCATCTTTTCGGTAAGAGCAAGCCTTATTTTTTCCAAAACGGAAAAGGCTGTCTTGTGCGAAATCGCCGTCGATATGCTGTGCAGCACCAGTTGAAAAGCAAAGGCTGCAATGATAACGCCTACATAAGCCGACACTTCTGCAAGAGAAGTTCCGCCTTTTGCCAAACGCATAAGAAGACGGTGCACCGTGATATACGGCACCATCCCGCAGCCGACCCCCAGCACCGCAAGACTTACGGACACCGTATACGCGGGAATATTCGGCACAATAAAATCTTTAAATCTCATGGTTTGTTTATATATCTTTTTAAAGAAGCTGTCTGCAAAACCGGTAAAAGTTTGTCCGATAGCAATATATTTTGGCTGAGAGTGATAGAGTGGAATAAATTATTACATCAGTTATTGACATTATTCTTGTGAGTGCTTGACACTTACGCACTTAGCAATTTTATCCTTTTTATTTAAGACTTTATGAATCTTACATGGGAGATTGCTATTTTTTTTCAAATATACTATAATAAGCGAGTTTAGGTAGAAAAAACAATGGAAACATTTTATAGAAAGGCATTAGAAGATTTAAACACAAGACATGATGGATCAACTATTTTTGAGGAATTTTGTCATATTATCGTAAGAATAATCTTACCCGATTATCATTTCTCAGCACCTGCTGGCGGAAAAGGAACGAGCGATGGAGGCCGGGACGGATTTGATGCCAATAAGAACGCGAGAATGGCATGTTCTATTCAAAAAGAATATAGCAGCAAAATTAAAGATGAATTAAAGAAAACTTTAAATGAAAAAGAGCTGTTTTTCTTTTCAAATCAAGCAATCAGTGAACTTGACAAGGTAAAATATGAGAAAACAAGCAATATAAAATTACATATTTTTTCATTAGAGGATTTGGTTACAAAAATTAAAGCTATTACTTCTCAAGATGATGAGAGAAAAGTTGATTATTTATTAAGACTTTCCATTGAGTGTTTCGACTTTGTAAAAGATAAACTCCGTTTACATGAAAAAACTATACAAACTACTAACAATGAAATTTATACTTCAAAACTCATGATAGAAAACACAGATACTATTCTAATAACGAAAGACCCTGTCGGAGAATATTTAATTTCACAGTTTAAAACTATAGGATTCTCAAATTTACCTCATTTTTTTCTAAAAGGGCAATGCGGAATCGGGAAAACTTTTTTAATGAAGCAAGCCCATAATACATTATTAAACTGTGCAGAAAAGGATTTAAATTTTAAAGCATTACCTCTTTTTTTCGATCTTAAAGACTTTCCTGATGAAAATTTTAAAATTCCAAATAAAAAAAATATTTTTCTAATTTTTCTAGACGGATTAGATGAAATATCGGAAGAAAATAAAATAACTCTCAGTCATAAAATACATGTTGCTCTCAACGAATATCAGAATATACGCTTTATCATTGCCGGTAGAGATGGGGCCTTCAATATCGAGATTTCAAATGCTGTAAAAAATAATCAGAGTTTAATATTAACCCCATATAATGACCGTTTCGATGAAAAGTTAGCATACTTAATGAAAAAGTATAACGATTCACCTGTACGAGATTTATTAACTATCCCGTTGTATAGAAATTATTTTATAGAACACAACGATCAAAAATTTAATTCTTCGGTTGAATTCTACAAATCATTTGTTTTTAACCAATTGGAAACCGATAAAGAAAAATTTGATGAAGCTGAAAAAATCCCAAAACGGATGAACAGAAAATCAAAAATAAATATTGAGCATCTAGCAAAAAAATTACAAAAATTATGTTACCAATTATTTTGTAAATCAAAATTAATTCTATCAAAACAAAATATAATGGAATATTTTACTGAAGATGAATATCTCTATCTTATTCAATCATCTCTACTTCATTATACTGATGATAATACAATAACATTCATTTCTGCATTTTATTTTGAATATTTTACGGCATGTTTTTTTGAACTAAAATCATATTCAGATATTAAAAAGATATTTTTTATTAATGGCGGAAAAGATATCAATGTGCGACATTTGAATATATTTATGCTGTTTTTAAATATTCTTGATAGAAAATCAAAAGTATATAAAAAAATTTGCATTGATTTAGAGAAGCTCAGTCCGTGTTATATCTTGCTCACAGATTTTGAACTTTTGCCGTCTATAGAACGGTATAAATATTATATTTCGATACTTAATTACTATGATGAAAATAAAAAACACATATATTATACACGATTTTATCAAAGTGCCGATTTACTCGCAAACATACCATCTTTGTCAAGCAAGATGATGATGCTTTTACCTGAAAGTTACTATGAAAAAGCTTGCGCATTGCATATTGAAAAAATTCAAAATTTCTTGAAAAAACCTCATCAAAATACCTTGATGAATTTTGCAAATGCAATTATTCTACTTGGAGTTTATGATCAAAAAATATGGAATGCTTCGCAGCAAAATAAAATAAAAGATATTACCATACCATTATTTCAATTCTTTTTAAATAATCCTCTCGCTAAAAAATTATCAGGGCTGTTATCAGTAGATAGTATTTTATATTTGTATTCAGCTTATGACTGGACAAAAAACTGGAATTTGGAACATTGGAATGATTTTTTTAAGACTGTCAGTACCGACTTCAATAGTTTAGAATCTCCGATAACCGGCGAAAAAGAATTTTCATTTAAGTTGAAAATGTATAATGAATTTCAAGAAAATCCAAATATAAATGTATTATTATATCCTGTTATAACCTATCTATTAAAAATGGAAGCCATGGATACACCTATTGCATCTCCCGTGCCTACTGAACTAGATGATACTTATAACACTCCGATGCTGTCAAACAATTATGATTTATTTTATTTAAAACATAATTTAGAAAATACAAAATTAACTCCCAAAATAATCATAGACATATTTTCTTTTATGGCTGAAAATAAAATAGAAACTTATACAACAACTAATCTTGAATATAGTGATGTCATAAAAATTTTATATCAGAATTTTAAGGAAGTTGCTAATATTCTAGAAGAATATGATTTTGATATAACATACAAAATACTTCTATATCTTTTAGACACAAGATTTCATGCCTTTGATATAAACAACATACATACTATTAACGATACCTTAAAAAAAAGGTATATCAAACGCTTATGTAAAGATATAGTAGGAAGAAAAATAAATTATGTATTCTTAATGCCAAAACTTTTTAGCATACTGTTGGATATAAATGATCAAAAGCAAGCTATAACTTTATTTGAAACATTAAATTGTCCAGACTTTATAGGCATTTACAAAGATGTAGTGTATTCCATAATGTACGATAAAATTCAAACTCATATATTAACATCATATATACAGAATATATATGAAACATCTGATGTGTTTGAACAAGAACGGTTTATTAGAAAGGAAAAAGAAGAAAAACAAAAACAACTTACCTTAAATATAGAAAAAATGACAGCTCAAGAAGAAGAGGTCATGCTCAATAAGGGTAAATTACTGTCAGAAATAGATAGCGTATTTGAATTTCTGGATACGAACAATGCTTTCCATCCTAATGAAACAGAAAGAAGCAGACTTTTATATTTATGTCTTGAGTATATACATGATGAAATTGAACTTGATAATAAAAATACTTACAAAACACCTCCGGTCTTTTCATCATTTGTAATAAATTTTTTATTCGATGTATCGCATAATGATAAAAAGATAGATAGAGAAGCTTTAAAAAAATATATATACAGATGGTTTGAAGCAGATAAATACTATTGGCGTTTTATGTTTTATCTTTATATAAAAAACAACAAACATGAAGAGGCTAATAACTTTATCCGTAATCATAAGCTCTTATACGAAAAAATAGAGAAGAGCATGAAACAAGAAATAACTGAATTTATGGAAATATGCAGTATTTCTGATTTTACTAACAGAGAACTAGAACATCCGCTACTTACTCCTTTTATTTATTACTTGCAAAGCATTTATAATAATACATGCCCTAATTGGTTTGATACAAAAAATATTCTTGTTTTTTGTTTTATTTCATGCTGGTATTTTTCACTCTCTCCCGGAATGAGGATTACTACAGATTTTACTTGCGGAAAATTCTCGAGTATATATGATTGGCTTTCGAATGTATTTAGATGTACTAATAATGATATGTTAGAATACTGTTTAGAAAATTTAGATATAATACAAAGTGATCATATATCAGCCCAATGCATTGATTTTATATTAAAAAATATAGATAACGATAGATTTAAGAATAAAATAGAAAGTCTGTTGTTATCAAAAACCAAACATGAAATTCTTGATTACAAAAAAAAGAACTCTAGTTCTACTGTGAATACAGTATTATCAATCTTTTGGAAAAAATGTAAAAATAATCAATATGTAAAAGCAATTCTTGAAATGCAGCTACTGGATATTGAGCAAATAAATGAAAAAAATAATCATTGTCAAGCAGAAATAGAAAACTATATTATCAAATATGCTTCATGCGAACAAAAGCAAATTCTTATTAAGGAAGTGAAAAAGAAACTTTCCAATGAGAATATCGTCATTTTTTTAGCAAAATTAGGATATAAAAAAGCTATATACATTGAAATTGATAAATATCTTAAAGGCAAAACAATTGATCAAGATATATGGTCTGATTTTGTTTTACCTTTTGGATTTATGAAGAAAAATACTATATTACTCAATGCTTTTATATCACTATTTACTTATTCTATTGCTGAAAGCAATGATAGAAGGCAATGTTTGTTCCGTATTTCATGTAGAAATATTCGACTTCACCTGACAAAATGGAATTTTTTTGTATTTAAAATAAGGACAGATAACCTAATAAAAAAATTACAAGAGGAGAATAAACACTATCAATTTATAGAAAATTTTCAAAAAGAGATGATGCAATATCTCTTTTCAAATAAATAATCAGATTTATTTTGTCGTAAAATTTGCTCTTGGTACCTTTACAGCACTGTAAGTTTTACGCTAATTTTGCCTTGAAACAAACATACCCTATAAGATAAAAAGCATACAAGGATGTATGCTTTTTATCAGGCTTTCTTTTCTTCCCTTTTCCAATCCTCTACTCCATATCCTTAAAATGCCTTTTTAAGATGAGCTTTCCGATATATACGCCTGCAATACCGAAAACGATAGCGGATACTATGCCGATAACGGCGAAGGTTCCGGTAAAATATTTCACATATTCAAGTATCTCTTCTCGGCTCATACCCATTTCCTGCCACTTGGCCAATTCCCGTTCCAAAAAGAAAAGGAAAGGGAACACGCCTCCGGTAAAATATGTAGCCTGTGTAAGTCCGTGACCGATACCGACCGAAAGCGTTTTGAATCCTGTTTTTGCGATAATCACATCGGCTATCAAACCTGCAATGACAACAAAAATTAAACAGTTAATACTTCCCATTCCGGTCAGCGTAAAAAGCGCAACGCCCAAACCGGCAAGCAGCGTCAATACGCCGAATCTCCGAACAGTCTTTACAACAAAAAGAACAATAGGCCCCATCAAAAGTCCCGTCATACCGGGCGCAAATACATGCATAACGGGGATAGTAACGGCTGTCAATATTCCGACTCCATAAATAACGGCTGCATAAATCGCCGCCATTAAACCGATTAAAACAAAATAACTGATTTTCCAGTGATTGGTTTTTGTTTCCATACCTTTATAACCTCTCTTTAAAAATATATTCCAACTGCATCGAGCCGTTCAATTGAAAATCTTCGGCTATCCGTCCGTCTTCCAAAAGAACCGCTCTATTGCAGGTGTTTAAAATGAATTCATAATCGTGCGTGATAATAACGGAGGCGTTTGTCTTGCCCGTTATCGAATCTATTAACGCACAGACATTTTGCATACTACCGTAATCCAAACCGCTTGTCGGTTCGTCAAAAATAGTGAGCCGCTTCTTTTGCAAAAATGATGCGGCGACTACCAAGCGCTGTTTTTGTCCCATCGACAGTGTTGTCGGGTGTTGTTCTTGCAAGGCCGAAAGACTGAGCTTTTCAAGCACTGTTTGTATTAGGTTTTCTTTGTCGGGCAGTGCTTCGTTACCGAGCAGTAAATCATCATATACGCTGCACCCGAAAAGTTGAAAGTCTACATTTTGCATCACGTAACCGGCGGTCTTACTGCGCACCCTTGCAGGGAATGCTCTTCCGTCCAACAAAAAGGTACCGTTCTGTTCCTTTTTTAATCCGCACAGGATTTTCCCCAGCGTTGTTTTTCCGCAGCCGTTTTTACCGATTAAAGCAATCTTGTCTCCGGGATATATCGAAAGATGTATTCCTTTTAAAACCTCAGTGTTTTTCCGATATCCAAAATGAATATCGTGCAGTACAACCAAGGCTTCGTCTTTATGCTGCCGCCGCAGAGCGGGAAGCGTATTGCTGTTGTTTTGAAATAAATGCAAACAGCGAAGACCTTGTTTGTGGAGCTCATCATTACCGATAGTGCGTAACGAATCTTTTTCATATTCCCGTACTATAGACCCGTTCTCCATTACGATGAGCCGGTCGCAGAGTTCTGCCAAATAATGCAGCCGGTGCTCAATGATGAGTATCGTATAACCTTTTGATTTTAGCTGTGCAAGTATTTGTGTAAGCAATTCAACGGATCGATAGTCAAGATTGGAAGACGGCTCGTCCATCAGTACAACGCGCGTGTCCAACATTAAAACCGAAGCGATTGCAATCTTTTGTTTTTCACCTCCTGAGAGTTCCGAAAGCTTTCTGTTTAAAAGCGGTTCCAGCGATAACAGTTTTGTAACACGGTTCAGCCGCTCTTGTATTTCCTCTTTTTCTATACCGTAATTTTCGCACGGATATACAAGGTCTGAAAGTACATCGGTTGTAAAAAACTGGTTTTCGGGATTTTGAAAGACGGACGCTGCAATGTTTGATATATCGCATATACGCATCGATGAAAGAACTTTGCCGTTTAATGTAAGACTTCCGGTTATTTCCCCTTCATAAAAACGGGGACACAGCCCATTCACACAGCGGAATACCGTTGTTTTTCCGCAGCCGCTTTTTCCGGTAATAACAACCAATTCTCCTTTTTTTACGGACAAAGATATATGTTGAATTGCCTGCACCGCCGCACCGTTATACTGATAGCTTACATCATTCAAGTTGATCATACGCGAGGCTCTCATTCAAAATAATTTTGCGTACATACTTGCCGTCAACACTATGATTGCAGCGAGCGAAAACACGGCATCTACCGGCCGGAGTTTGACATCAAAGTACGATGTTTTTTTATCGGTGTTTTCAATTCCCTTAACCAAGGCTGCACAGGAAAGCTCTTCCGCAGTCTTTAGGCTTTTAAACAACATCGGCACGATTATAAATTCCATCGTCCTTATCGGATGGAGCATAGCTGCATGTTTTGAGGTGTATAGACCTTTCAGTTTCATCGCATCGATAATAACCAGAAAATCATCTTTTATTGCAGGAAAATAGCGGAACATTACCGCTATGCTGAGGATAATGCCTCGCGGCAGCCGCATACGTTCGAGCGCCATTGTAATTTCCGAAATATTTTTATGCTTTTGAATTACCGTTCCCAAAAGCATAAAGGGAATAATCCGCTGCACGATAAAAGCGAGTATTCCGATAACGGAAAAAATCGCGGATTGAAATATCGGAACATGCACATGCAAAATCAGTTGATAATAGGAAAAAAGCACTGCAAACAAAACAGTGTAGCACAACCAGACACCGTATAATCCCGTTATGACCGGCACCGCAGCCGCAACGATAAAAGAGCTGAGCGTTACCTCCGCCTTTCCGGAAATCAGCATAAAAACCATAATCACTATGTCTAAAAAAAGAAGAGTTCTAACATCAACAGCGGTTTTGTTTTCTTTCATATCGTGCTCCTTTTACACACGCAGGTTGTTCCAACGTGCAGTGCCACCATTTTTAAGAGCTATTTTGAATTAGGACTAGCTAACATATTGAAATGCAGAACGCTGCTAAAACCATTAAAAACCACCTGCTGTTTTTCCTCGGCCATATTTTTCCGTATAATAGCAAAATAAGCCCTCCGCTGCTATAAAAACGGCGGATTATTGTCTGTTAGCAATATATTTTGCCTGAAAATGAGGGGAGATGAGAAGATAACTGTATTCTAAGTAATAATTAATATATATCTTTTTTTAAAATTTCTCACACCTTCTGTAATAAGGCGAGCATTCTTTCCTTATCGTACGGTAACATACCCGACATCTGCGTTGAAAGAGCCCTTAGTTTGCGGCAGTTTCTCCTCGCATCCGTTCAAGTATTTTCTCTTTGTCGTGTTTAGGGCACAAAGCAGTAAAGCCGGTTTTGTTCATGGCAAGGATGGTATCGCAGCTTGCCAGTAAAAATTCATAATCATGGGAGATGATGATGACTATTTTACCCTGTTGCTTGAGCTGCGCTGTCCGCTTGGCAATAATCCGCATATTGGCTGCATCGAGGCCGCTTGTCGGTTCATCCAAAATGAAAACGCCCCGATCCAGCATTTCGGCTGCTGCAAGGGTGAGCCGCTGTTTTTGTCCGCCGGATAAACTGAAAGGGTGCGCCTCCGCTTTTTCAAGCAGCCGGTATTCATCCAAAAGAACTTGTACCGCGTGCAGCTCTGCAAACGGCGCATTCAATTTCAGTTCTTCAATGGCGGACACTCCGAAAAGATTTGAATCGGCATTATTCGCAAGATAATATATCAAGCGTTTCCGTTTTACCGCGCTCAGTTTTTTTGTGCTGAAGATAACCGTTCCCTTTTTTTGCCTTATAAGGCCGCACAGTATTTTTGCAAAAGTTGTTTTACCGGTGCCGTTCATACCGATAATTCCGTACACCTGTCCGCTTGTAAATGTATAATTCAAATTATGAAATAAACAAGTTTTACCGTAACCGAAAGAAAGATTAACAACCGAAAGCGTATTTTGTACAGGTTCAGTATTCTGCCGATTTTCTGTGAATTGTTTTACTCCGGCAGACGAAACCGAATCGATAAACGGCGATCCCTGTACAGGTATGCTATCTAAGTGAATTGCGCGTAAGCCGTATTCACATAAAACGTGTCGCGGCAATGCAAGGAATTCATCTTTTGTGAATCGCGCAGTAAGCCGTCCGTTTTGCATAAGATAATACACATCAATAATGTCTTTCAGATAATACAACCGATGTTCAGAAACAATGAGCGTTTTCCGGTTTGTTTTAAATCAAGCATAATTTGTTTTAAGGCTTCAATGCTCTGCATATCGAGGTTTGCTGAAGGCTCATCAAACACATAAACCGGCTGGTTAAAAGCATATATCGAAGCGGCTGCAAGTTTTTGCCGCTCTCCGCTTGAAAGGCAAAAAACATTTTTCCCCCGCAGGTGTTCCCCGTTGACGGCAGTTAAAGCTGTTTTTATTCTTTTTCCAATCTCCGTCCGTTCCACACCGAAATTTTCCAGTGCAAAGGCAATTTCATCTTCTACCAGCGAAGCGAAAAATTGACTTTTCGGATTTTGGAATACCGAGCCGACTTTTTTGCCGATTTCATATATTTTTTTGCTTTGTATATCTTCGCCGTCTATGGTAAGAGCGCCTTCCGCTTTGCCGTTAAAAAAGCTAAAAGCGAGACCGTTGATAAGCCGCGTAAGCGTTGTTTTCCCGCAGCCTGAAGTACCGATAAAAGCAACCGCTTCCCCCTCATTGATTGTAAGCGTAACGGAGTCTACACTGTTTTCTTGCCCGTTATCTGCTGAGGACATATAGCGGTAGCTCACATTTTTTAATTCGATTTTACTCATACTGGCAGCTGTTCCCAATAATACAATATTGCACAAAAGAGAGCGGTAATGATAGAGATAAGCCAATCGCTTTTTTTAAATTGAATAAGCCTCCGTGAAGAATGATCTCCTTCCGCTGATATTCCCCGCACCTCGGCCGCAGCTGCAAGTTCTTCGGCAGTTTTCGACGCTGAAAAAATCATCGGCACAAAAAGATATTCCACAGCGGTCAGCGGTTTTTTCCACGAACAAATACCGCGCAAGCGTAAGGATTCGATAATTTCGCGGAACTCATATTTTACGGTAGGAAAAAACCTCAGCATAAAAATGAGCGGCAGATGAAAGTTTCGGTGAATATTCAATTTTTTAAAAATTGCCCGCAATTCTCCGGGTTGTGTTTTTACAATCGGAAGAGCAGACATAAAAACCGCCGTCATTCTGGTAATGATAAAAAGAAACATCTCAGGGATAAGTATGCCGAGTCCATTGCCTTTTGAATCAACAACCCCGACGCAAGCGTCGAGGTATGTTGTTCTCATAAGGTGGTTGCAGTCGGCTTTAATACCCTTTGTTATGGCGCAAAGCGTTGCCGAGAAACGGCAGGTATTAAACCCTCCGCACGAATAAAGGCGCAGCACAAACACAAGACTTAAAAGGAGACTACAGCGGACAGCCGTTTTCCATTCTTTTTGAAAAGCGATATAAAGCAGCAGGAAACTTATCAGCATGCAGAACACGGTATTTTTCGACACTGTTGCGGATAGGAATACCGTGCCTGACAATACAATCAATTTTGTGCGGAAGTCCATACTCTTCACCATTTCTGTTTTTTGTATGGCAAAACCTGCAACGGGGATTTTATAATAATCCTGCTTTTTTAAAGTGTTTTGCCATCAGCTTGTTTCCCAGCCAACAGCCGATAAGTGCAGCAATAATGGTGGCGATAAGTGAAATCAAAATCCATTGCAGGGAAGTGTAATACTTTGTTTGAACGGCGACCTGTTCGGGAGACACGCCCGTTTTGATAAAGACATCTTTGAAAAACCAAATTTCACTCATTCCGTGAGCAGCTCGCGTAAACGAAGTAATAATCCATGCCGCCGTTATCCGTTTTATGTTCCGATAACTGTCTTTGCCGATCATGCTTGCTTCCGCCAATAGTCCTCCGGCCAAAAACCACGGAATCATAAAGGGACCCATAAACACACCAGCCATAGCTGCATGGAGCGAATTGTAAATAAAAGCAACGCCGGGTTTTCCTACCTTCATTGTCATGTAGACAAAAAAAGGTGCTAAAATCAATGCGGTAAACACGGCATTAAATATCATATTAAAAAAAAGCGATGCGCCCGTGACTATGGAAAATGCAATAAAGACAACTATCATCAAGGCAGAAAAAATCCCTATGGTTGCCAAATCTTTTACCGTTAATCTTTTTGATATATCCATCATAATACCTCCAAAGCTCTTTTCGAGTAGGAAGCATGTTAGCAATAACAAACTTAAATGTCTTTACCGTTCAGACCGTCTTTACCCATTCGGACGCACATTTTACGGTATTCGCTCGGAGAAAGATGGTATATTTTTTTGAAAGCATCGGAAAACTTTGCCGTACTTGCATACCCGCAGCGGAAAGCAATGTCTGTTATCGTTGCCGAACTATCACGCAAGGCTTCCGCCGCCTTTGTAAAGCGGAGATGTTTTAAATCGGCATAGATGGTTTTTCCGTAAATCGTTTTATAACATCGCTTCATTGTGGTTTTTGCAATACCGAATTTTTCGGCAAGTTCATCGTGAGTAAGATGAATATCGGGATGTGCTTCCATAAAGCGATGGATTGATTTTACAATACTGCAATTTGTTTTATTAAAAAATTCTCTTTGCTGAGGAGTGTTGTTATTTTGTGTACCGAGATATGACAGTAATTCCGCCATTTTGATTTTTAAGTACGGCAGCATCATATTGTCGGGTACGGTGTAAAGCCCTGCAAAACTGTTTTGCATAAATGCCGAGTGTTTTAATAAGAACGGAGTATCTTCCGTATAGAGTTTTTGTAAAACGTTCGTGTAATCGATATGCGGAAAATACGGTGCAAGATTTTTTTGCGCGGAAAAAGACGGTGCAATTAAAACGGTAATTCCCTGATAACAGCCTATAGGAAATGCCGATTTTTTATGCGTGTTTTGCAAGGAATGAGCTGAAAAATCTCCTGCCGATAGATGTACATGAGTACCGTCTTGCATAGTACAGCTGAAAGCTCCATACTTGCAATAATTTATTTCCAATCCCTCTTCCGGCTCCACATCCGTTTCAGCAGTGTTCAAATGAATATCATTAAACAAAACGTCCACACCATAAAAAAGCGTATATCGGATAATCTGTGCCGTTTCCTTCTCCTGCGTACCGTATGCATACACAGAAGCGTTTGGTGAGTCTTTTATTTTTTTATATCCGCTTCCGTAAATGCGGTGAAAAAAGTCGTTTGCGGGCATAGAAAAGTCCTTATGTAGAGATCATTATATGTAAAAAAGTAAGGAAAAACAAGAGATGGAAAGTTGCTAACAAAGAAAAAATGTTAAAATAATCCTTGCCTTTTCGATATACAATTTATATATTATATGTCAGGGGGAGGAAATTATGAATATCTTAACACTATCAGGTGGCGGATTCAAAGGTCTTTACACAGCTAAAGTTCTTGAGCGACTTGAAGAGGAATTAAAAGTTCCGATTGCTCAGAAATTTGATTTAATTGCAGGGACATCTATAGGTGGAATCGTAGCATTAGCTCTTGCATATGAAATTCCATGTAGTCAAATTGTTGGTTTTTTCAATGAAAACGGCAAGAAAATATTTAAGAAACGATTGAATTTTGCAATAATACCCAAATATGGCAAGAAACACTTAAAAGATGCTTTAGCTAAAATATTCGGAGATGCCAAGATAGGAGATTTAAAACACAGAGTTATTATACCTACTATTAATTATTCCAGCGGAAAAATTCAATTATTTAAAACAAGACATCACTCAACTTTTATAACAGATTACAAGAGAAGTCTTGTTGACGTTGCAATGTCAACTGCTGCCGCTCCGATTTATTTTCCTGTCTATCATACTGGTTACGGCGACTTTGTTGATGGCGGTTTAGTTGCAAATCATCCAGGTTTCTTTGCCATCCTTGAAGCCAAGCAATTTCTTAATACAGAAGAATCTGATATCTCAATGCTTCATATAGGTACATTATCGCAGCGATTTACATCAGATGGGCGTACAAATTTAGGATTGTTACGATGGCGAACAAAATTACTTAATCTACTTTTTTCTTGTCAAGACCAATCTGTAAATCAAATAGTACAATTTCTTTTAAATGATAGATATTATTCCATCGATGAAATCATAACAGAACAACAATCAAAAAAAATTGCTTTAGATAAAGCCGATGATACTGCTATAAACATATTAATACATCATGCGGAAGAAAAAGTAAAAGAGTTTATGGGCACAAAACAATTTACAAATTTAAAAGAATATACAGCACAAGAATTTAAACCTATTCCACTGGAATAAAGAGAGGTACAATAATGAAAAATTTTGATAAAAATTTTTACAGAGATCCAGACAGCTTTTTATCTAAATTGAAAGTATCAGAAAGTGATTATGAAATAATTCATAAGGTCATTGGTAAAATTAAAGAAGCACTTCAAAAAGGGTTATCGAAAGAATATGGGAAATCGCCTAGATTTATGACTCAAGGTTCCGCCAGGTACGGCACACTAAATAATCCCTGTATAGTTCCGCCACAACAAATGGATTACGATATCGGCTGTTATTTACCATTGTCAGAACATATGGAAGAGGAAAATCCAATAGATGCAGAAAATATTTTCTTTAAATCTGCTGATAAAATTTTAGCGGAGTTAGTAGAAAAAGAGCATTGGAAGTCATACTCTAAAGAAAAAGATACATGTTGTAGAGTTGAAATAAATAAAAAAACACATATTGATGTGCCTTTATATTCTGTCCCCGATGAGGAATTTAATACTATTAAAGATAGAATGCCATTAGCAGAGATGTGCCATTTCTCTAAATCCTTAGAAAGCATTGATTCTGATACTTTGACATGGGATGATTTTGAATTCACAGAAGTTCTTCTAGCTCATAGAAAGATAGGGTGGAAAAAATCAGACCCTAGGGATTTAAATATACATTTTGAAAATGTTGCGAGAACTAAAGGACCACAAATTATACGCCTTTTTAGATATATGAAAGCTTTTCGTGATAAACAATGGATAACTAAAGGACCGTCCTCTATTTTTCTAATGTGTGTTATTGATAGAGTAATACTAGCCATGAATAAAAATGGAGATGCTATCGCTTTTTTGCAAGTTTTAGAAGAGTTCTCAAATCTCTCATCGAGGCATGTAGAGAATCCTACAAATACTGAGGAAAGAATAAGTATATCTTCAGAGGATTATAATAAATTAAAGACCGTTTCGCTCGCATTTTATACCGATTTAAAAAAGGCAATTTATAATCAATACTTATCAGGAATAGAAGCCTCTAAATTAATCCAAAAACACTTAGGTGATAGATTTCCTGTAAAAGACAACCAAGATGATGATGAAATATCACGAGAACAAGTATTATCGATTACCGGCACGCCGCAAGAAAAAGAATCGATCCCATTAAGAACTCATGCCGGATAATATACTTCCAGAAATTACTTACCAGTTTTTACAATTTGGTTTTACACTCTGTGCCTCTTGTAACCCTCATATAATTAAGTATTCTGGTTGTATAAATACTGAAAAATATGGGGATATACACATAGATTTTGAATTATCGGATACATTAGTAGATTTCCCCACAGCAAAAGTCAATCAAAAATCACAGCATTTATTCAAACCATTACATTATCCTCATTTAGAAAGAAATTGGAAAATTTGTTATCATAATAATTCGGTATTCTTTGACTGCACAAACCCGCAGGAATACATAGCATTCATTATAAATAGTGTAAAATCAATTCTTGAAAGCTATAAACATGATGATATGGCGGAAATAAAAAAGGAATTTAGAAGCTATTGGTGTGCAACAGAAATATACTATGGAGATTTTGATATAGCACAGCCGGTATTCATTAGTGAAAAACGAGTCCTGAATAAAAGAACACAGAATACCTATGAAACTTTTATTATCACTCTTGATGATATTCCTAGTATAGCTAATATTCAATGGCCATTGGAAACAATACAGGATCTTCTACTATGGTTAGATAAAGTATCCTATAATGATAAAAACTTAGAAAAATACATCTACTTATGCTTTCAGCAAAAACAGCAAAATATATTTATAATTATAAATATATCTAAAGATGAAATGTTTTTGGGTGTTAAAATATCTCCTTCATCAATATTAACAAAAATACACACGCCAAAATTACGTAATAGCACCATTAAAAATGCTATTAAAAATAAAAATTATCTCTTTACACGCTTCTTTATAAAAAAAATTAATCCGATAGAATTGATCTTCGATAATTTTGATGATGATTCTAATTATTCAAGATCAACACTATTATATAAAAAAATTGCTTTGATTGGTGCAGGAACATTAGGAAGTAATTTAGCGAATATTTTAATACGTAATGGATCAGGATTACCTAATACAGAAGCTACATTAGTAATAATTGATAATGATATTTTTGAACCTGAAAACTTTTCAAGGCATCACTTAGGACTAAATTATGTAGGTTTGCCGAAAGCAGCGGCTCTTGCACATGATTTAAAACTTAGAAATCCTTATGCAAATATTCAAGGAAAGATAAACTCTGTTGAAAAAATTGATTTAAATAATTTTGATATTGTCATTGATTCAACAGGGGAGGAATCATTAACACTTTATTTAAGTAAATCTGTCCATAAATTAAAAACTAATGCTTTGTTGATATCAGCATGGATTACAGATGCAGGGAAAATCATAGAAGCTTTTGCGCAACCTAATAACGCCCAATCAGCTTGCTTTAATTGTTGTAGAAAATCAGCGATATACACAAAAGCAGAAATACAAAAACTTCCAATGAGAGATTCCTGTCAATCAATCTATATCCCTTTCCCTGTTACGGCATCATTACAAGCTGCTATTCTAGTAGCGAAAATACTCAATCAACACATAGTATCACCATATAAAACAACAACTTTTTTCAAACAAAATATTGACCCCATTGATAGCGTTCAGGTAGAAACTATAAACAAAAGTGAAGATTGCATAGTATGTGGCAAAAATTAAAAAACGGGATTATTTTTAACAAAACTCCGATGAAAATTTTATTATTTTCAGATAGTAGCATATCAACTATGCGAAAGTTTATACAAAATACAAATTCTAAATATGAAGCCGGAGGTATTATACTGGGAGAAGTAAAAGGTGAACATATTTATGTAACAGATGTAAGCTATCCTAAAAAAAATGATATTCGTAAAAGTACATACTTTGAACGTAAAGATAAAGCTCATATCTCATTCTATGAACATAGATACAATCAAAATAATTGTATAAAATATTTCGGAGAATGGCACACTCATCCTGAAAAACAACCAATCCCATCTACCACCGACATCAATGAGTGGAATAAAATATGTAAAATGGTAAAAGAACCAAATATATTTTTAATTATTGGAATAAACGGTATCTATATTGATTTACGATGGGGAAAAAGAACCATTATCAAATGCTAATTTATATTAAGGTTCCTCTAAAAACCTGTTTTTTAGCCCTAATCATTTTAGCGGTTTTTTATAAATTGTCTAGTGTAAAAATCGGCTTCATTATCTTACTTTCCATCTTTATATCCTCTATCTCCTCCAATTTTATTTTTTTAAATAGCAATATCATATTGGGCGTAAATAAGTGAAGATCTGCGATAAATCATAGCCAAAGTTCATATTTTAGCGTAGATAAAATCCTGATAATTTAAAACCTGCATCCATACACATATTCGCTTCTTTATGGTATAATATAAACCGTAGGAGGTTATTATGAATCGTAAAATTTTTTGTGAAAAAGATGGAATTTTAATTACATATACCGATAACGATGTATGTTTTGAAGATTCTAAAACAGCCGAAGCTATCTTGCTTACAAATAGAGGAGAAATAATACATTCTAATTTTGATGTAGAAAAGAATGAATATTTTAAAAATTATCTTAAACAGATTTATCAATCTATAACGGCATTCCGCAATCTTGATGCACTGGAGAGCGCCTGATGCCCATATATCTCCGTACTGCAGGTTATAAAATTTATTTTTGGTCAAATGAATACGGTGAAGCTATTCATTTTCATGTTACAAAGGGCAATCCAAGCAAAAATGATACAAAAATTTGGGTTTTATCGAATGGGTCTTTTCAATTAGCTCACAATAAGGGTAAAATTCCTGAGAAAGATTTGTCCCGCATTTTTTCTGCTATGCAAAGTTACTATTTTGACTTTATAAATTTTTGGAAAACATATCATGACTCAGAAGTACAATTTTATCATTAAAAGGAGCTCCCATTTACATGAAATCTAAACCCATAAAAAAATAGTCTTATGCCTTATTTTTCTCTTTGCTTTAATTTTAATAGGAATTGCAGGCATAAACATCTACATGCTTAACTACTCGAAACCTTATATTTATAAAAATGTTCCCACCTTACCGAAAAAATATGTTGTGATTATATCGCGGATCGAAGCCGCGTAGATTGCTCTCCCCTACATCGAAAACTTTTTTTTCATTTGGCTGAAAATATCGGCAATGCGTTCTTCTTCGGCTTGGGCATCTGGTTCGTGGTATTCGACGAGGTCAGCAGGAATTTCATCCAAAAAGGGAGAGGGAGCGCATTCGGCGATTCCTCCCTGTTTCCGCCTTTGCCGGCAGCTTGTGATAAAAAGTTTTTGCTGAGCGCGGGTGATAGCAACATAGAAAAGGCGGCGCTCTTCTTCGACATCTCCGTCATTTTCTTCAACACTCCGCGCATGAGGAATAAGACCGTCCTCGGCGCCCGCAATAAATACGACAGGAAACTCCAAACCCTTTGAAGAGTGAATGGTCATAATGTTTACCTCGCCCTTATCTTCTTCAGTATCGTCGCGGGTTAAAAGGGTAATGCGGTTAAGATAATCGTAGAGGCTTCCGTCCCAGTTGTCGGGATTGTTTTCCCAATCGTCCATCGAGCGTAAAAAACTTTCGATATTCATCATTTTAAATTGGGCAGCCTTTTCGCTTTTTTGATATTCGGCGATAAGATACTCGTTATAGGCAATGTCGTCCAAGAGCTTTCTTACCTTTTGAGCAAGGCCCTTTCCCGAAAGAAGATGGGTGCGGTGAGTGCTTATAAGCTCGGCAAATTCCTTTAAGTCTTCGATGCTCTTTCCCCTCATGTCCTCAGGAGGATTTTCAAGGAGGAGGCGGATTGCGCTCCGCATCGAGCAGGCGTTTTCGGTTGCAAGGGCCGAAAGGGTTTCGAGAGTTTTTTTGCCTATACCCCGCCTCGGCGTGTTTATAATGCGCAAGAGGTTTACATCATCGTCAGGGTTTGCAACCACACGCAGATAGCTTATAAGGTCTTTTATTTCCTTACGCTGAAAAAAACTCGTTCCTCCCGACATTCTATACGGAATGTTTACTTCCAAAAAGGATTCTTCCAAGGGGCGGCTCAAACTATTGGCTCTGATTAAAACTCCGAAGTCGGAATATTTAAAGCCTTCCCTCTGCTTTAAACTTAAAATCATGTCCGAAATAAAGTCGGCTTCAGCAGCTTCGTTTTCGGGGATAAAAATTTCGATGGGCCGGCCCGAATCTTTTTCCGACCAAAGGGCCTTAACCTTGCGGTTTACGTTATGAGAAATTACCCCGTTTGCGGCAGCCAAGATTGTGCCCGTGGAGCGGTAGTTTTGTTCAAGTTTTATTTCAACCATTTCGGGGAAGTCTTTTTCAAAGGTGCGGATATTTTCAAAACTCGCACCCCTCCACGAATAAATAGATTGATCGTCATCGCCTACCACGCAGATATTTTTGTCGGCGATTAGCTTCATAAAATTATATTGCTGTGTGCTGGTGTCTTGAAATTCGTCAACCATTATGTATTGGTATCTTTCGCGGTATTCCGCCAAGACATCGGGGTGTTCTTTAAATATTTTTATGGGGAGCATTATAAGGTCGTCAAAGTCTACGGCATTGTAAAGTTTAAGCCCTTCCTGATATTCTTTATAAAGAGCCTTGTAAGAATCGTGCTCGTTTGTCCAATCCTTTCTTCCCATTTTGATGTTTGAAAAAAGAATGCCGACCTTGTAAACATCCAAGGCATCCGCGGAAAATTTAAGCTCTCTTCCGCATTCTTTAATCAGCTGATTGCGGTCGGTTTCGTCATAAATACTGAAGTTGCTCCTCCAGCCTATTTTGTCGATGTGGGCACGCAGTACCTTGACTCCAAAGGCATGAAAAGTGCTCACGGTCAGGTTTTGAAGTTTCTTACCGGTTAGCTCCTTTACCCGATCTGCCATCTCCTTAGCCGCCTTATTGGTAAAGGTGAGGGCCAAAATCTGAGACTGAGGAATTCCCTTGTCGAGCATGTGGGCAATTCTAAAAGTGATAACGCGTGTTTTCCCCGAACCGGCTCCCGCAATTATAAGCACGGGCCCGTTAATTGTCGTAACGGCTTTAAACTGTTCGGGATTAAGACCTTCAGTAAATTCATTCATAGGAAGGGTGAGTATATCAAAAAAATGGGAAAGTTTCTATAACTTAAAACGGAAAATTATCGGGCATCATTAACTGATTTCCACTCTTTTATAGTTCTTTTTCTTTCGTCAAAACTTAAGCCCTTTGATCCAGTCCTCTATTATCGGCTCCAAGGTCTTTACATCAAAGCCAAGCTTTAATACTTGAACCCTATGCTCGGAGATGCCCCAATTTTGGTAAGGGTTATCGTAGTTTTCATCAAAGAAATCATAGATATAGTTCTCGGCATCGTTTTGCTCGTTACCGAACATCGAAATCTTTTGAACAGCGGACTTTTCAAGCACCTTTCTGATTGAAGGCCTTATGCCTTCAAAAAAGAGGCCTTTGTGAATTTGATATTTATCTCCCCTCATGGTCTTAATCATTTCCGATATTGAGCCTGAAGGATTCATTTCAAGTTTAGGCCTTTCAAAATAAGAACTCAAAACAGGTTCTTCTTTTTTAACTTCCTCTGTTTTTTTATCCTGAACTGTTTCCTTGTTTTGTGCAATATTATTTTTTTGCCCGGCAGCTTCCGAATTTTTTGAAACTTTTTTAAGGCTTATCTTTTCAGTCTTTTTATTGGGAGTCTTTTTTTCTTTTTTCGGTTTTGCCTTCTCTTTTAAAGGAGCTTGCTTATCAGGAGCCGTATCGGAAAGTTCTTCCTTCTTTTTTACAGGTTCTATCGAAAGTTTTAACCTTGCCCATTCTCTTTGAAGATAAAGGTCTCCGCTTATGCTGTAATAGTAACCGTTTACAAGGTTCAATAAAACTGCCTGCAAAATTTCTTCATCCTTCCAGCTTCTAAATCTTCCGATTTTTACGGCCTGAAAAATATTAAAATTATTGGTTTTATATTTTCGGCTGTATAATAGAACAATATTTTCAAATCCGCCGTCTGCATAAACCGGCCAATATTTTAAGGTGTAGGCGATGACCTGATCTTCAACCCGTTTAATATCGGGAGAAATAATTATCGCATCTATTTGTTCTTTTGTAAAAACAATTTTTGAAAAGTCAAAGGTCTTAGGAGGCTTGTAGGCAGCCCGTTCTCTTTTTTGCCGCGACAAAATTTCGGCCTGTTCATCACGATAAGCCTTCACCGATGAAAGGGTATCGGTAACATAGAGACGGATAAGCTCTGCCGATTTTTTCATAGCTGCCTGTTTAAAGCCTATGATGTCGGCATAGCGCGCATATTTTTCGGTAAACGAAATCGAAGCAAACCTGTCGGAAGAAACGGCCGAAACTATCTTTTCACATTCCTGCACAACATTGTAAACATCATTTGTATCAAGATTGGCCGTTCTTTCGGTAATAAAACCTATTACCTGCTTAATCTGCATTATAGTTTTTTGCGCAAGCTGAATTAAATTTGCAGTCAGCAATTCCTGAAATCTATGCGACCTCTGTCTATATGAAGACATCAGTTCATAGCGCATAGAATCATCGGGATATTTGCGCTTTAGTTTTCCGTTATATAATAAAAGAGCTTCATTAAGACGCCCCGTCTTTCTAAGTTCAAAATATCGTTCAATATCAAGATCGTCCGAAAGACTCACCTGAGGATATTCTTGTTTTAAGACTTGTTTTTCAAGTTCAGTTATTTCCATAAAAATCCGCCGATTTTAGGCAAAAATTATACTGTAATAATATAGTAAAAAAAGAAAAAAAACAAGCTCAACAGCCGAATTTAAAAAAATTATCAATGAAATTTTATATTGACTTTTAATACGTAATAATCTATACTTAATACGTATGGAGGTAAATATGTCAAAAAAACTTACCTTAAGTATTGATAATGAATTGATAGATTTTGCCCATCTTTACTCCCAAAAAAGCAGGATATCCATTTCAAGATTATTTGAACAATATCTTATCAGTTTAAAAAACACCGATGATCGGTGCATGAGCCGACACAAACTAAATCCAAAAACGGCAGCCTTGTATGGTATCTTTGAAAAACAACCAATACCGGATAAAATAATATTGACTATATAATTTCAAGAAATTTAGCCGATTTTAAACCGGCAAGAGTTGAAGCTTGTACACCGGAACAGTTTCTTCGCTATAAATAACCTAAAATCTTATATTCAATGCAAGGCCCATTCCTTTAGGGCTTATTATCGGCATAGGAGTAAACGATACCTTGTCGGTTTTTTTTATCAAAACCGAATTCAATGTTTTATTGTAATTTATTACATATAAGCTTGCTGTAAAATCTGACGCGATACGGTTTACTAACATAACAATGCCTGCCGTAATATAGATAGAATACGCAATAGTTAATTTTTCCCATCTGATATTAAAATTTTCTCTTGTATATGTAGATACATCAAATATGATTTCCAAATTATAAATAAGAGCTGAAAACGCCGTGATGGTTGCTATCATATCAATCCCCATATGTATACCGCCTCCAACCATATCTCCGCAAGCAAAATTCCCGCTGCCGAAGCCGATAAAACCATTCAATAAAAGAGGTATCACCAAATCTTTTTGATGTTTCCTTTGAAGCAACAAAATTTGATCGTTGTTTAATTTTTGAGAATATTCAAAAATCAAATCTTTATTTTTAAAAAGACTTTTATTGATAAGCTGATCGACAGTTAAATAATAAGAAAAACTTTCATCATTTTCTTTGGTTTCTTTAATTTTCTCTTCAGAATACAAAGATATACCTGCAATCAAAATTAATATAAACATAAACAATTTTTTCATCACACTACCTCCAACCATACTAGAATTCTAAACTGAGTTTAAAATTCTGTCAAGCCGAAAATATAGAAAAACTTTAATATGGTAAAATGAATCTGATTTTACTTAAGATTATTTAATAAATATCACACCCTTAAATCTACTGATAGAGGAGGTTCGCATTTTGACGGCTCCCCATAGCGGACAAAAACGGAGGCGGTTTCCGAATCGAAAAAGCCTGTTTCCGTTAAGCAGGAAGTAAAAAGTTTTTCCAAATCGGCTTTTTCTTTTTGAGAAAGCTCAGCGTTTTCACTCATAAATGAAAACTCTTTATCCTGCAAAGAAAAGATCCAAGATTCACCTTCATCGGACGATTCTTTTTTAAAATTGCACCTAAGTACCAGAGACTTAAGTTCTTTTAAGCCTATATCCAACAAGAGGGCCAAGGAACCTGCTGCCTTGGAAGAATCGAATTCTCTTTCAAAGGGAAGGATAATCCAATGGAGCCCCTCGCCTTTTAAATGGTTTATCATCTCCAAGACCTCATCGTCATTTTTATCTCTGCCGCCGCCGAAAATAGCTGCATAGATTTGCGAAAAAAGCTCATCGGAAAGTTCAAGTCCCTTGCTTTCGATGAGGGAGGCGGCAAAGGCTCCTCTTTCTTTTTCTTTTAAACTTGATTTAGCTGCTTTTTTTTGCAAAAAGTTAAAAATACGGTTTATCGATTTTTCGTCGAGACGAGTTTCAGTTGCGGTAAAAAAGGCGATAATATTTGAGATTAATTCGTTTTGAGGGAGACCCAGTTTAGAAAAGATGTCCTTTGAAGAAGAGGTCTCGCTTCCTTTTTCGGGGAGGAGGAAAATTCTTTCTCCCTCTATCAGCACCCGCATCTTTAAGCTGTCGCCTTCTTTGAGAGCACCTGAAACATTCCCCTCAAAAATATGGCCGTTAAAAAAAATACGGGCTGCTCCGTCCGTCTTTAAGCTTAAAATTTTGGCATTTACAATGTCGCCGTTTTTTAAGCTCATCGAAGCTGAGTCAGCCCGTCTTGAAGCGGTAAAAAAAAGTTTTGTACCGTCCGTATAAATCACGAAGTTTTTCGCCGATTTAAAATTTTAAACTCAAAACTATGAGTTCTTTTTGGTGATAAGGGTCTTAATCTTAGCGGCCTTACCTACCTTGTCTCTGATATAGTAAAGCTTGGCTCGGCGTACCTTTCCGGGGCGTACCACTTCAACCTTGGCAATTCGAGGTGAATGAAGAGGGAAAACGCGTTCAACGCCTACACCATAAGAATTTTTTCGTACAGTGAATGTTCTTCCGATTCCGGAATTTTTAAAACAGATTACCAAGCCTTCATAAACCTGAATTCGCTCGGTCTTTCCTTCAACGATTTTAAAGTGAACTTTAACCGTATCTCCTACGCGGAAAACGGGAGGGTTTTCAGCCTTTTGCTGAGCTTCAATTTTCATAATAAGATCACTCATTTTCAAACTCCTTAAATATTTTTTCTGCTTCCTTTGTCCACGTTCCGCAATTTCTTGCTTTTTCGATAAGTTCGGGCCGGTTTTTAAGCGTCTTTTCGATACGCTTTTTCAGCCTCCACTTATGGATGTTTAGGTGGTGTCCTGAAAGGAGCACTTCGGGAACCTCTCTTCCCTTAAAATTTCTTGGTCTTGTATATTGCGGATACTCAAGCAAAAATCCCGAAAAACTTTCCTCTTCAAGCGACTCACCGGAGATAACTCCGTCTATCAGGCGGTAAACCGCATCGATTATCACCAGGGCTGCAAGCTCGCCTGAGGACATCACGTAGTCGCCGACCGAGATTTCATCATCGACATATTCGTCGATAATTCTCTGATCTATGCCTTCGTATCTTCCGCAGACAAAGACGAGCTCTTCTTCTAAAGAAAGCTCTTTTGCAAGCTCTTGGTTAAAGGGCTTCCCGGAAGGAGTAACATAGATTACTCTTTTAGAAGAAGCATTAACCGAATCCAATGCGAGGCTTAAGGGTTCCGGTAAGAGCAACATTCCGGCTCCCCCGCCGTAAACGATATCATCGCATGAGCGGTGCTTGTCAAAGGCAAAGTCTCTGATGTTCACCAAGTTGCAGCTAATAATTCCCTTTTCTACAGCCTTAGCCATAATCGAAGTTTTAAAAAAAGCTTCGGGTATTTCGGGGAATAAGGTCAGCACATCGAATCTCATTCAAGAATCCAGCGGTGCATGAGCTCCACGGTTTTAGCCTTTAAGTCGATTTTTCCGATAAATTCCTTGTTAAAGGGAACATAAAAGCTCGATTCCGCAGCAGCCTCGGAGGTTTTGCCGGCTATTTCTAAGAGGTAACCGCCTCCGCCTTCTGCTACACTTGTTATTTTTCCAACAAGAGTTCCTTCGCATACAAGATCACAATTACAAAGATCATGGACATAAACTTCACCCTCCTCAAGGGGGGCGGCCTTGTCCCTAGGAATAAACAATTCCGAACCCGTCAAGCTCTTGGCGGCTTCGGGGCTGTCTATCCCCTTAAATTTTATGAGAGCATCGGCCTTTCTTAAATTAACTTCTTCAATTTCAAACCAGCCGTCTTTATACTTTTGCTCTCTTAATTTTTCCTGCGGGATACTTAAAAAAACTCTGTCAAATCCTAAAAAATGCCCGTATTCCCCGGAAAAACTTTCAACTTTTACAAATCCTTCGACCCCGAAGGTACCGCGGATTCGTCCTGTTGCCAGCAAATCCATTATTAGTCTACGATTTCAAGCGAAAAACGCTTTCCCGACTTTCCTGCACTTGCGCTCAGCAAGGTTCTGATCGACTTTGCGATTCTTCCCTGCTTTCCGATTACCTTGCCGATGTCGCCGGAGGCTACTTTAAGCTCGATGACAGTTCCCTTTTCGTTTTCACTTTCCGATACCGTTACGGCGGAAGGATCGTCAACAAGGGATTTGGCAATGTATTCTATTAAATCTTTTTGCATTTTGTTTTCCTTTTCACTTCTTCAAGTGATTTTACACTTATAGAGTGAATTCTTTTTTGTTAAGTAAGCGTCTAACCGTGTCGGTTGGCTGTGCGCCTTTTCCCAACCAGTTTCTAACCTTATCGGCATCAAAAGAAATCTGTTTTTCTGCCGTTTCGATCGGATGATAAATGCCAACTTCATCGATGGTTTTGCCGTTTCTGGGCTCTCTGGCATCCTGAACAACAATTCGATAATAAGGGCGTTTTTTAGTTCCGAGTCTTTTAAGTCTGATCTTTACCACATAAACCTCCCGGGATTAACCCAAAATTTCAATATAAACCCCGTACTTTAATGAAAACAGGGGTAAGAACGCATAATACTATAAAGAAAAGAATTAGTCAATAGGGAATTCCGCGGATTATGCTACTTCCTGATATCCACCAAATCGGCCCCGTCTATCATGGTTTCGGTAAATTTTCCCATATTTTGCATTGTGAAAACGGCCCCTTCAAGCATCTTAAATAGAAGGGGACAGCCGCTTCCTTCGCCAAGCCTCATTTTCATGCCGAGCACAGGCTCAAGACCAAGCTCTGCCGTGCATATTTTAGCCCCTTTTTCTTCCGATTTATGAGAAGCAAAAAGGTAATCCCTTACAAGAGGATTTAAGCTTACGGCGCAGAGGGCTGCAAGGCTGGAAATATAACCGTCGATTACGGCAGGAAGTCCGCGGGAAGCAAGACCTATGTAGCAGCCGCACATTGCCGCGATATCGAAGCCTCCGACCTTCGAAATACAGTCTACCGCATCCCCTTTTTTGGGAGCATTTATTTCGATAGCTTTCTTTACGGTCTTAATCTTCAGCTCATACATCGCCTGTGTTGTAGAAGCTCCGCGCCCGACAGTCAGTTCAGGGTCTGCCCCGCAAAGGCCTGCAAGCACAGCAGCCGTTGTTGTGGTATTGCAAATTCCGAGTTCTCCTATTCCGGCAATATCGAAGCCCTCATCTGCTATTTTAAAGGCAGCCTCTATTCCGGTTTCAATCATACGGATGCAGTCTTCCCTGCTCATCGCAGGGCCTTGGGCTATATTTTCTGTACCGCATTTTATCTTTTTGTTGATAACATCTTTCCGTTCACTCGTTTTTATCATCCCGACATCGTAAACCCTGATATCACTTCCTGCCCATTTTGAAACGGCCCCTAAGCCCGTCTTCCCGGAGTGCATAATCTCGGCAAGCAGAAAGGTGGTAATCTGGGGCTGGGAGGTAATTTTTTCCGCATAGACCCCGTTATCGGCACAAAAAACAGCCGTTATTTTTTTATCGATTTTTAGCTTGTCAAGGCCCTTGATTTTTGCAAGCCTGACCGTCATCTCTTCAAGCTCTCCCAAAGAGCCCGGCGGATGAGCAAGACTGTCCCAAAACAGCTTAGCCTTCTTCCCCTCTTCTTCCGAAACGGGTTTAATCGAACTCAGCGTGTTTTCTAAAATATTCATAAAAGTACCTCTAAGTAAGTTTTTAAGCCGATTTAATTTTTATTGACAAAAACGAGTAATTATACAACTCTGCTTATAAAAGAATCTTAAACCGATTTTGCATAAGAATACATTCTTATCGTTTCAAATTCCTTAAAATGTTTATTTTCTTCTTCAAGATCATAAAGATTCTGAAGATTAAGCCAAAATTCCGCTGTCGTTCCAAAAAACTTTGAAAATCTGATTGCCGTATCAGCCGTAATAGAGCGCTTACCATGAATAATTTCTGAAATTCGCGTTTGCGGAATATTTATTGCTTTTGCTAAACTATATGCAGTAATATCCATTGGTTCTAAAAATTCTTCCTTTAAAATTTCTCCCGGATGAATATTCAGTAATTTATCATTAATGATAGTCTTGAATTCCGACATTATTCTATAATAACGCAAAACGGAAGTATTTGTCAAGATTTTATATAAACAATCTTGTTCGTTTCATTTAAATATTGTTTCATCTATGATAATTTTTATATATCGTTTTAAAAGCAATTATCAATATGGAAGCTAAAACATACCCAAAATCAAATGGAACCATGAAGCACCCATACGTAAATATAAACACACTAGGTATCATAAAAATTCCCGCATAATATTTGACTGAAACCAGGCCTAAAATAACATTTACTATGTAGATAATACAACCGATAACAAATAGTATTTTTTGTAATGCAATAAAATCTTTCAATAAAATTTTTAAGTTATCATAAATTGTGATAGAAATAATTATACCAGTAAAAAAACTTAAAATAAAAAATCCATAAGGTTTTATTAACTCTTTAATGAGCATAATAACTGCATTACCTTCAGTAACAGATACAAAAATCATTAACATAACTATATTTTGAAAAAAAATATATCCAATAAGTAAAATTCTAATAGGAACATAAAAAAATTTTCTCTCCATAAAAACGACCTCAACAACCATATCTCCACTATAATTTTTAATTCGAAAAAATATTATACTTCTTTTTCACATTTTCATAACTATCAGGTAAATATAGTTTCCGATGCTTGAATTAACAATATCAAATATTTCAGATCAAGATGCCATGTTATACAGTAACACAGCCCCATCTTCCTGTCAAGAACTTATAATTTATAAAAAATAGATTCTAAAAATTCTTTTATCAAAAAAACAACTATATAATATGAAATTATATTTGTTACTGCTAGATGATTTAAAGTACATGACCATATTCTAATTCCAAGTATAATAAAAATTTACTCATCAAAATAACATCATTTTCTTTATCATAAGATATATTTTTTGCTTACATAACTAAGAGATAACAACAAAAAAATATTTTTGACTGCCTATTTATTATTCTAAGTAACTTTTATATCGTGCATATTTGTATTTTAAATGCAATAGTTTGAGGTGTCAAGTTGATTTTTAGGAATTTTGGTTATAAAACGCGATAAAGCTGTACAAGATCTTTTTTATTTTTTGTTATAATTTCAGTATCTAAAATTTGAAATCCGCTTTTTATATAAAAATTTATTACCTTTTCTATTTTTTCGCATTCAATAAAAACAATTTTTCCGCTGGTCAAATTTAAAATATTTTTTACTTGCTTTAAAACAATATCCATTAAATCAGAACCATTAATTGATTTTGATTTTTTATTGAAATTTTTACTAAACTGAGCAATAAGAATCGCAGGTATTTTATAAGAATTAGAATCTTTATCATAATATCCAAAACGGCTAATAATTTTTATTTCTGACTTTGATAGAACCTCTTTTTTCAAAGTTAACATCTTTGTAGCTAATGTAAAATATCGCATCCTTTTTTTGAAGAAACCACAAGATAGGTAGATGAGGTATTAAGTTTTGTTGATTGGACTGCTTTTTCTTTCAAGAATTCTTCAACATCTTTATTTGTTGAAGAAAACACATCCGACATAGATTTAAAAAAAATCTCCCCACCTTCTGTTGCTAATAGATCAAATAATCTAATAATTTCAAAACTATTTTCTTTTTGCATTTATCAGTTCTATTAGGCGCTCTTGAGAAAGTGTTACAATATTGATGTCTTTTAACGGCCTTTGGTTTTCTTGTTCTGAAAATAATTTTACAAAATTACCGGCTTCTTTTTTTGTTTTTATAACAAAAGATTTTGCCAAACTTGATGTAGCCATCTCTCACCTCCATACTATTTAATTATACTATATTTGAATAAGAAATTAAAGTCTCTTGGGACTTTCTTGTCCGCAAAAATTAAAAACACCTCTACCCCAACAATCCTTTAATTTCTTCCGGAGTCAGAGGGCGGTGTTTGCCGGGGGGGAGATCTGATAGGTGTACGCAGCCTATTCTGACGCGTGTAAGTTTTTTTATTTTGATATTAAAGAATTTTAAGACGCGGCGGATTTCGCGGTTTTTGCCTTCAATCAAAACTATGCGCATCTTGTTTTTGGCTAGGCGCTCAGCCGAAAGGGCCTTATAAAAAACACCTTCGATGCGCACTCCCCTTAAAAATTTTTGGAGAACCTCATCGGGGTATTCAAAGACTGTTATCACTTCATATTCTTTTTCGATTTCGGAAGAAGGGTGCTCAACCCTTGCAGAAAAATCTCCGTCGTTCGTAAAGATGATGGCGCCTCCCGAAAGCATATCCAAGCGGCCGATATTGTAAAGCCTTTCGGTATAGGTATCCTTTAAGAGGGAGGCCGCGATGGGTCTATCCTTCTCATCGGCAAGGGAACAAACATAGCCTTCAGGCTTGTTCAATAGAATATATCTTTTTTCGACCTCAGGGAAAATTTGTTTTCCGTCAAAGCAGATTTTTTCATTACCGGAAACCTTTGTGCCGAGCTCCGTTACGGTTTTGCCGTCTACAGTTACCCTTCCGTTTAGGATGAGGTTTTCCGAGGCTCGACGCGAAGCTACTCCGCAGCGGGCTAAATAAACTTGAAGTCTTATTTCTTCCATAAAATTAAAATACTTTACCGGGCAAGCTCGAATCTTTCGCTTTCGGTTTCATCCAGTTTCGGAAGGTCTGCAATACTGTTAAGTCTGAATACTTTTAAAAATTCTTTTGTGGTACCGAACATTGAGGGCTTGCCGGGAACATCTTTTTTGCCGACCTCTTTTATAAGGTCTTTTTCAACAAGGAGGCGGATCATGTTGTCTGCAGAAACTCCGCGGATAGCTTCGATTTCGGCCCTTGTTACAGGCTGTGAATAGGCGATTATAGAAAGAGTTTCCATGGCGGCACGGGAAAGGCGGCCTTCATTTTTTTTGCCGTAGCGGTCTTTTAAGTGTTCCCACAATTCTTTTTTGGGCATTATAACCCAGCCGCCCATCATCTTGGCAAGCTCGATTCCGCTTTGAGGCGCAGCATAGGCTTCCTGCAAGGCCTTGATTGCATCGTTTACGATTTCGGGCGAGAGGCCTGATATTTTACAAAGAGCCTCATCGGTTAAGGGGTCGCCCTCCAGATAAAGAATGGCTTCAATCAATGAGATTTCTTTTTCCAAATTATAATTCTGAACCATTATCCTGCTCCCAAGCTCGTATCTTTATATCGCCGAACATTCTGTTTTGCCAAATACTTGCCATCTTAAATTTAACGGCTTCCAAAATAGCCATAAATGCACAAACCACATCCATTAAATTTCCCTTACGCACAATCAAGTCGGTAAACATGCATTCACCCTTTGTTTCCAAAAACTCATTCATCAATGCAATCTTTTCGTTTACCGAAACTTCTTCATAAAGGTCCAAGATGTGTTCGGCCTTATAATTGGACATGAGCTGAGAAAAGGTCTTTAAAAGATCCCAAGTATCTACGCGCTCCCAAAGTTCTTCTTCACCGAAGGGCAGAGCGTGCTGAATTTTTTTTCTTTCAAAAAACCATTCCGCCTCACTTTCTTTTTCTTCCATGAGCTCCGAAAGCTTTTTATATTTTTGATACTCTATGAGCTTATCGACCAGCTCGGAACGCGGATCTTCGATGTCTTCATCATCAACGGAAACTTCAACCGGCAAAAGCATTCTGCTTTTTATATAAATTAGGGTTGCTGCCATCGAATAAAAATCGACAAGATTATCCAAATCGGGTGCAATTGCATAATCCAAATATTCCAGATATTGCTCCGTAATTTCGGCAATCGGAATATCGTAAATGTTTACCTCATTTTTATTTATCAAAAACAAAAGAAGGTCTAAAGGTCCTTCAAAGTTTTGTACCTTAAATTCGGTGTTGGAATAATTCTCTTCATGTGCGTCCATCTGACTTAAAGCTTGTGTACTCATAATGCCGGCTCCTATAAAAATTCCTATCTTATTGTTCGGCATTTTAAAAAAAAACTTAAAAAAGACTGTCGTCTGCCGGAAGACCTACAACCTCAGATTTTTTCGGTTTTGAAACAGCAGGTTTTTCTTCAAAACCATCTTCCGCTTCATCCTTCTTTCCCTTCAAAGCATCTTCTCTTGAGTCTTCTTCTTTTTTAAGAGCTTCTACTGCCTTTTCTTGTGCTTCCTTTTGTTCCTTTGTTTTTTCTACAAAGCTTGAAACAAAGGGTCTGCCCGGGAAAAGTTTTTCTCTCAATTCTTTTTCAATCTTTTTAGTTATCTCTATATTATCTTCCAAGAATTTAACGGCATTGGGCCTTCCCTGCCCGATCTTATCGTCTCCGTAAGAATACCAAGAACCGCTCTTTCCGATTATCTCTTGTTTTACGGCAGAATCCAAAAGGCTTCCATAGGGACAAACCCCCTTGCCGAAAAGGATTTCCATTTCGACTTTTCTAAAAGGAGGAGCAACCTTGTTTTTTACAACCTTTACGCGGATCTTATTTCCCCATGCTTCATCTTCTCCCTTGCCGAGAGTTTCAATCTTTCGTACATCCAATCGGACGGATGCATAAAATTTAAGAGCATTTCCTCCGGTAGTGGTTTCGGGGCTTCCGAACATAACGCCTATCTTCATTCGGATTTGGTTGATAAAGATTATCATACAGTTGGACTTGCCGATAATGGCGGTGAGCTTTCGCAAGGCTTGACTCATCAATCGGGCTTGTAAGCCCATGTGAGAATCTCCCATTTCTCCGGCGATTTCTGCCTGAGGCGTTAGGGCAGCTACGGAGTCAATTACGATTATATCGACGGCACCTGAGCGGACAAGGCTTTCGGCTATTTCGAGAGCTTGTTCTCCCGTATCGGGCTGAGATACCCAAAGTTCATCAATGTTTACACCCAAGGCCTTAGCATATTGGGGATCGAGGGCATGCTCGGCGTCGATAAAGGCGGCTATGCCTCCCTGCTTTTGCGCCTCGGCGACGGCATGAAGAGCTATAGTAGTCTTACCCGAAGATTCGGGGCCGAATATTTCGATAATTCTGCCGCGAGGATAACCGCCGATACCGAGAGCCTCATCCAAGAGGATACTTCCTGAAGGAATTGTCTCTATGTTTCCGATAGCGGAATTATTACCTAACTTCATCAAGGAACCCTGCCCGAATTGTTTTTCAATTTGAAGACGGGCGGCCTCCAGAGCCTTTAACTTATCGTCCGGACTTGTAACCGCCGGTGTTTCAGTCTTTACTTTTGCCACAATACTCTCCTATAAAAAATTTTTGAAGCAAATATCAATTTGCGAAAAAAGTTTTTTCAAGTAGTTTTGCTTTTGCAAAACTACATACAATAATGCAATGTTTTGTGCAAAGCACAAAACTCGAAGATAAACAGTGAGGCTGAATTTCTGCCGAACTGTTTATCGAATCTCCTATAAAAAATTTTCTCATTCTACTAATATTATATAAATTAAAAAGCTTTTTTATCCTTTTTTTTAAAAAAAATAAAAAAGTTTTGATTTTTTATTATACCCATTCCAAATCTTGAAACCTAAGCTCTCCCTTATAAGATGAAAAAAACATAATGATAGTCAAAAGTATTAAAATACCGCCATTAATTCCAAAGTCTTTTAAGAAACTTGCTTTTACTTCAGAATCTTCAAAAATTAAAGGGCCGATTTCTTTAAAAGCTTCTGAAAAAGATATATTGAACTCTGCCTTAAGAATATCATAAAAACGCCAAGCATATTCCAAATAAGTTCCTGCAATCAAAGCCGCAGTTAAAATTACAAACATACAGACAAAAGCCTTTATTGTTAATTTTCCTGCTAACTTTTTATAAACATTTGATGCTCCGACCGATAACAATGCAGGAACCATCCAAACATAATAACCGGCTCGGCCTACTAAGGTATATAAAATTACACCGCAAATTGCAACTCCAATTACGCCTAAAATTCCTAACAAAAAATTTTCACTCTTTTCTTTGTCGGCTTCTTTTTTAATTTTCAAGTCCATACCCAGATCATGGAATTCGTTTTCAGTTAAAAATAAATATTCGAGACCCAATCTTGCAAGCCTTATAGAGCCGTCGTCTTTACCGTTAGCAAAGCCTCCGCTTTGATAACCATTTTCCTTCAAAATAGGAAGGATAATACTTATAATTCTGTCAAAGAACTCTTTATTCTTTTCGTTTTCTTTTGATGTAGTCAGAGCAGTAAGCATCTTATAGTTGATAATGATTCTAGCCTTTTCAACTTTAAATTTTGCCCGCTTTAAACCGTTGAGAGGTTCCAATAAACGAGTCAAAGCGGTTTCATCTCCATCTTTATAAGCTCCCAAAGAAAGCTTACATTCTCCCGTATGTAACTCTGACGTGAAGATACAATAAAGCCCTTGGTGCCTGCCGTAATATACATTCCTATGTCTTTTAAATCCGTATACTTCTTCAAAAAAAGAAAATTTTTTCATATTATATCTCCAAACTTTTTTATTTTAAACTCTTTCTTCCAGTTTTTTCATTGCCTTTTTCGGCCAATCCGAATCTTTGAGCAGTGCACGGCCGACACCGATTAGATCGGTTTTTCCTTCTTGCAAAATTTTTTCGGCAGCTTCGGGAGTCACAATACCTCCGGTAAGAATTACGGGCACATCTACTTTTTCTTTTACGGCCTGAGTTATACGTCTGAACCAGCCTTCTTCTTCAAGCTCGGGGTTTGTATAACCGCAAAAACCGCCCGAGATATCCAATAAATCGACACCGGCCTTTTTAAAAAGAAGGCAGGCTTGAACTGAATCTTCAAGAGAACTGCCTCCGGAAACATAATCGCAGGCCCCCAAGCGGACAGCAATTAAAAAATCGGGACCGGTTATTTTACGGATCGATTCTATAATTTCTATATGAAGTCTTGTTCTGCCTTCAATAGAATTACCGTTATACTTATCTGTGCGTTTATTCATAATGGGCGAAAAAAACTGGTTTAGTAAATAGCCGTGAGCCGAATGTATTTCGACACCGTCAAAGCCGGCTTCCTTTGCTCGCCTTGCAGCCTGAACAAAATCGTTTACAGCCTTATCGATATCATTTTGAGTCATCTCTTTAGGCAATTCATAGTTCGAATTTTTACGAGGAATTTTAACACAGCTGGAACTTAAAGCATCGTATCCTGTGATTTCATGCCTTGCGGCAGCACCTGCATGAGAAATCTGAGCGATAACCTTTGCTCCGTTTTTATGCAAAACATCTCCAAGTTTTTTAAAACCTTCAATTGTAGAATCATCTGCGATAGAAAGCTGCCCTACACTAGCCTTTCCTTCCGGGCTTACATAACTGTGTTCAGTTATTACAAGTCCCACATAGGAACCTTTAGTTTTTTCATCATAATAATCACAAAGCGCTTGGCTGACAAGGCCTCCTTCATCAGCCTTTTCGGAAGCCATAGGAGGCATCACCAACTTGGTATTAAGTTCTATATTCTTAATTTTAAAACTTGAAAACAATAAAGACATATTACAACCTCCTTACGATAATTTGCATTCCGTATTTTACCATAAATTACAAAGAATTGTAAGACCTATTCGGAACGCTGATAAACAAGACCGATAATCAAAAAAATAAGAGCCGCTACAGGTACACTGAAAACTATAAGCGATACATATCTCGGGGTCAAACAAACAAAAAATGCAATTTGAAGTTTAAAAATATATCTGAGAGTTTCCATCAATGTATAGGCCAGAAATGGACTTAGAGGATAAAATAAAAAAAGCCTTTTATTTAGTCTTCTGCCCGGCGATACTCTAAACCCCCATGCCAGTATAAGAACCAATAAAGAAACAATCAACAATAATAAGGGCTGAGTCAATCGGTATAAAATTTCACTCAAATAAGCTTCTTTTTTTAGACCGTACTTTTCCGCTATCAAACTAAAATAATACAAATCGGATATCTTCATAATTGAAGGTCCGCTCACAGATTTTTCAATCAAAATAAAATCGGCCATAGTCATTGGAAGCAAAATATTATGAAGATTTTCCTTTGGGATTTCACCTGTTAAAATTTTAGGCAATATATTTTTTCCTTCAGAATACCTGTCAACCGAGCAAATTTGGAGCATCAGTTTATGTTTGCCTTCACTGTCGGCGGAATCTATGAGTTTTGCATACGGAATCATGATTGACCATTTTTCGGTATCTGACATTCCTAAACGTGTATACACCGTATTCATAAGATATATTTCATTGCGGCTTGTTGAGCTTCCGTAAGAAATACCGTGTATTTTTATTTTTGCATATTCATGAGTATGTTCGGCAACCGTAAAATTTATATCTCCCTTAATTACAAAATTAGGAATATTTTTAAGTTCGTCGGTAAAAAAAACATATTTTTCAAGCTCAATCCTCGAAAGATTTAAAAGATGCTCAACTTCAGGGTCTCTTTGATCCGAATTCAATTTTTTAATGGAAGAATCTATCTGCAAAAAAGAATAATAAGCTTTTAGATAATCTCCTCTTTGCAAAGCATCATAGGCGGCTTTTTTATTTTTATATATTTCAATCAAGGGAGCATCAATATATGAAGCAAGACCTTTTTCAACTTCGGCCCAAGAACGGGCGGCAAGATTTTCAGCATCGGCTTTTAAAGGATTTCCATCCTCAAAAGTTTGAAAAGCAAGTTTTGCGTAATAATGGGCTGTATAAAAATCGAATGACAGAGCCGCTCTTTCCGCTCTTTTTAAAGCAGCTTCAGCAGTCATGTTACTTATTTCATCTGAACCGGACATATTCTTTTTTAACATCGAATCGGATTTGTCAAGGGAAACTTGCTCATTCGCTATTCTAATTTTTTCATTTAATTTCATGGTTTCTTCAGACCACGGCCATATTCTCAAAGCTCTTTCAATATGATCGCTTGCCTGAGCATAATCGTTTCTGCCGTAAGCCTCTTTTGCAAGCTCAGTGTATTCTCCGTATGTAAGGGTTTGAGAAACAGCTCTGGCTTGATGTTCCATCAAAATAGGTTTAACCACTTCAGTCAATACAACATAGAATGATAAAACCGCTAAAGAAAAAATAAAAAAATGCTGAACAAACCTTATCATTGCGGAAGAACGCCGCTCTATTTTAACGGGGCCGAATTTTCCGAAAATAATCGGATAAGCAAAGGTTAAAGCACAAATATAAATAAAAGGAAAATAGAAAATAAACAATAATAGGGATTCACGAATTTTCCATGAGAATAAAAACACGGGAAGCAAAGTTTCTTTTGACTGCAAAAAAAACACATAAACAAAACATCCCAATAGACCTATTAAAAGGTGAATAAATAAATAAGAAAAAAATCTTGAAATTTTATGCATCTATTTCCCCCTCGATAAAACTGCCTAAATTATCGGGAATGAACGTATTAAACTCTTCCTTCTTCGCTTTTATCTTTTTAGGTTTAATGGGTTTAACCCCCTTAACTTTGGGCATCTTTATTTTTTTCTTTTTACTTTTTTTAGGCATCTTCTTTGACCGTCTTACAGAAAGCAATATTGCAGTATAAATGTAAAATACTAAAGATGTAAGACAAAACAAAATAGGGCGTATCCAAAAATTTGGGATTTCAAAAGGAAGAAAATCTTCTATACTTAAAATAAAATCTTCAGTTCTTATATAACTGTAGGCGTATAAAATTAAAACCAGTAAAAACGGCAAAAGTGTAAAATTAACTATTTTCCATTCCGTGATTGTGGTAAAAACCCAAAGAGAAAATATCAGCAAAAAAATTGATCCGGAAAAAATAAGATAGGATGTATACGATACTTTATACTGCTCATATATATCATAGACAAAAGGCTTTAAAAGGCTGCCTGACGCTTTGATAAAGGCAGGCTGTTCTATAAAAGTCTCTAAATGCTTATCATCAATTAACGTCTTTTCTTTTGAGTTAAAAGCTTCATTTATTTTTTGACCTTGGGAATATATAAAAGGAATAACTAAAGCAAAAAATAATATAAACGATATAATCAAAGACAAAAATGATAGGCCGTACTTTTCGGGATGTCTCATCATAAAAACATAGACCGAAAATATAGCGATAATACAGGCTAAGGGCAATATCAGATATAGGCAGTGTAAAAAAGCATACAAAAACAAGCCCTCCGCCCTTCCGGACATCATAAACTGCCACATTCCGACTGACAGAGAGAAGGCTAAAACAGCTAAAATAAAATTCGAGACAAATACTACAGGTACAAGCAGCCAATTTTTCATATAAGACTTATTTTATCATAAAATTGCCGATATAACAAGGTGCAAGTAACTCAAATACAAAAATGCAGAAAAACTTTCCGTTAAGTTAACAGCCTCAGCGGTTTTTCTTTTTTATTATTTTTTTTACTCCGGTTTTTTCTGCAGAAGGCTTTTTTAAATCGGCAGCTTTTTTCGCCTTAGCTTTCGCCTTCTCTTTTCTGTTTTTTTCGATAAATTCTATACACTTATCAAGGCCCTGTAAAAAGGGGCGCATTTCATCTTCAAAAACTACAACTGCATGGCGGTCAAAGCCAAGGCCTTCCGAAGCCTTGCTTTCCACTACCTGTAAAAAAACATCGCCTTTTGTATTTTCTTTAACATTAAAAAAATAGGTTCGGTTTTCTGCCGAAACCTGAGTCGTAAAAAGTTCACCTCTAATTCCCATAATAATTCTCCAATAAAAATGTTTTGCAGCTTATGCACCGAGATCGGCACGTCTTACCATTTCACCCTGCCACTCGACCAAATATTTTTCATCTTCGATCGAGAAACCTTTTATATCCGCCATTATTCTGAATACAGGTTCGGTACCGGAACCTCTCATCCATATAAATCCTACGGCTTCATTATTTGAATTATAAAACTGGATCTTAAGTCCGCCTCTTCCCGAAACGGAAAAATCCTGCAAATCTTCAATTCGTTTCGTTCCATTGTTTGAAAAACTGCGGTAACTTACAATACCGAATTTTTCTTTAAGTTCATCCTTTCTTTTAAGCCATTCTTCTTCAAATATTTTTTGATACTGCCTTTTTAAAATACCATGATCTTGTGTGCCGATTTTTAAAAGAGCTCTTTGTTCCCCGGTAGGAGTTGTATTATACTGCGGAAGAGTTTTTAAAATATCAGTCAATGTAAAGTCGGGCCTATATTTATCCATTTGTTTTGATTTTTCGCACCAAATATGAAACAAGCCTTTTTTGATAAATTCCGTTTTTATCAAAAGTAATTTTAAAATTGCAAAAATAGTATTTAACGGGTCTCTTACCTTAGCAGGATGAGTTATGTTTCCGCCATTTGAACCCTCACCTAAAATGCGGACATTATATTTTTTTTCGCGCAATTCGGCAGCCAAATTAACAACGTTGGCCTCGCCTACTTCAGCTCTAAAAACTTCAACACCTAAACAAGCTGCCGCTTCTTCAACTCGTAAAGAGGTCGGACCGTTCACGGCAACAGCAGTTTTTTTTGTTCCCGTTTTAGAATAATAGGAATCCGTCAATTCTGCAATTACGGAAAGAGTAAACACTTCTTGCGCTTCAAGCGGAACGGCTTTGTTAAGTTCGTCATTCCAGTAAATTATATTTCCTCTGTCGCCGTCACAATCGGGCATGTAACCCAAAAAGCAATTTTTATCTAAGGGGCTTGCATTGGGATCCAAATGAAGATACTCCATTTTTTTTGCACAAAAATCTAAGTTAGCACCTTCAGGTAATATTCCGTGTAAAATATTTCCCGGTTCTTCATTTATGCCTATCAGCTCGATTTCATGATCTTTAAAAAACTGTCTATCGATAGAAGCTGCCCGAGCACTTCCGTTAAAATCTGCAACAATCACAAGAGGACGTCCTTCTTTTTTTGCGGCAATACCGGCTTTTTTTATTTTATCAAAAAAAACATTCTGCACTTTGGGATCGGCAGAGTTCGCAATTACAGCCTTAGAATAATTATAGTATGCATTTAAAGCTTCTTTTTTTATATATACTGTCTGCATTTTTATTTCTTGCAATTTATTCGAATTAAAATCATGCAAGATCTTCAGCGCCTCGTTTTCAGCATCCTCGGCTTTAATTCTTTCTTTAAACATGTTAATTAAAATTTTAGCTTGTTCACCGTCAAGAACTCCCCCGGAGTTCAATCCGAATTTAATACCGTTATGGCCTATCGGATTATGGCTTGCAGAAATATAAATAAATGCAGCATTGACCGATTTTGAATAAGCCATTATCTCGGGAGCAGCAGTACATCCTGCAACTTTTAATTCGTAAGAAGAGGAAAGAACAGCTTTAATAAAAACCTCTTCTATAGCCGGACCTGTAGGCCGGGTATCCCGCCCGATTACTATAGTTTTTATTTCAGGGAAATTTTTATTTAAAAATTCGGTAAAAGCTAAGGCAGCATGGCATAACAATATTACGTCTTCATATTTTATTTCGGAAGTTTTATCTTCTTCTTTTCCCGATTCGGCAAAGACCTTCCGCCAGCCTGAAGCCGACAATATCATCTTTGATATTTCGTTATTTATATCGATGTTATGATCTTTATCTGTCAATTCCCAATACCTCTTTACTTTCAGCCCGAAAAATTTATTAACCTATTTTTTCTCTTAATATTATTGTATCAACTTGTTCAATTTGTTGAAAATCCATAGTCATCTTAGAAATATTAAGCTTCTTAGGAACATTTATAAAAAGAACTACCTTGGAATGCTCTTTGGAGGATTTTGATGAGCGGACATTCGTCGATACAATGGAGGCCGAATATTCAGCCAAAACGTTTATAATATCCGTCATTGGAGGTGTACTTCCATGAAAATATATTTCCAAGAATTTATTTTGCCTTACAGGGAAAATTTTAAGTTCAAGCCTGTTCACCAGAGAGAGGGTCAGTAATGAAATAGCAGTCATCACTATTCCCGCGGTATAAAGACCGCTTCCTATTGCCAAACCGATTCCTGCAATTACCCAAATTGATGCAGCCGTGGTAAGTCCCTTTACATTAGCCCCTATCTTCAAAATAGCTCCGGCACCCAAAAAACCCATACCCGAAACGACCTGAGCAGCTATACGTGCTGTATCGCCTTTTCCGCTGACTTGAGGAAGCCAGATGGATATTATCATCATACCGCAGGCACCCACACAGATCAAAATATGTGTACGCAGTCCTGCCACCTGCCGCTTACCTGAACGTTCCATACCTATACAACAACCGGCTAAAAAGCTCAAAAGTAAACGAATTATAATGACTTTGTCGGTTAAAGCTGCAGCATCCATAAAAAATCCTTATGACGGTTATTGTAGGTTTTTGAATCTTTGCCCTGAGGGGGACTTGAACCCCCATGCCGTTAAGCACTAGTACCTGAAACTAGCGTGTCTACCAATTCCACCATCGGGGCAAACAATGTAATATTATATCATAAAAGAGAGGGAGTGTCAATTATGCGGGAAGAAATCGATAATTTGAGTTAATACTTTAAAGAGCCGTAATAAAAGTAAACAGTCCGAAGATGATGCCTGGTAAATTGGCTATTGCAATCGGCCAATCCCGTTTAGGTTTTTTCATAAGCCCGTACATTACCCAGAGTGTATAGTCTACGAGACCTTGTCAAGTTTTTATGTTATAATAGCCTATGCATTTTGTAAAAGCAAAAGGAATTCTATCTCCAAAAAACGGAATGAATATTTATCGGGGCTGCTCCCACGGCTGTATCTACTGCGACTCAAGAAGTAAATGCTATCAAATGGCTCATGACTTTGAAGATATCGAAGTTAAAGAAAACGCAGTAGAACTTTTAGAAGAAGCCTTACGAAAAAAAAGAAAAAAGTGTATGATCGGAATGGGCTCAATGACTGATCCCTATCTTCCCCTTGAAAAAGAACTAGGTCTTACAAGAAAGATTATCGAAACAATTTACAAATACGGTTTCGGCTTTACACTGATAACAAAATCTTCCCTCATCCTTAGAGACTTGGATCTTCTAAAAGCAATAAACAAAAAAACAAAATGCGTTGTTCAAATGACACTGACTACCTATGATGATTCCCTGTGTAAAATACCGGAGCCCAATGTTGCAGTAACAAGCGAAAGATTTAAGGTATTAAAAAAGCTGAATGAAGAAGGAATTCCGGCAGTGGTTTGGCTTACTCCCATTCTTCCATTTATCAACGATAATCCTGAAAACATAGAAGGCATTTTGAGGTATTGTATTGAGGCTAAGGTCTTAGGAATAATCTCATTCGGGATGGGATTAACTCTAAGAAAGGGCAACAGGGAATTCTTTTATAAGAAACTTGACCAACATTTTCCCGGATTAAAACAAAAATATATCAAGCTCTACGGAGAAAACTACTCGGTAATGAGCCCTCATAATGCAAGTCTTATGAATTTATTTTTTAAGCTATGTAAAGAAAACGGCATCGAGCATAATCCCGATAAGATATTTTCATATTTAAACAAGTTTGAAGATAAGCAGCAAGCTCAATTGGAATTTTTTTGATAGCTGCAAAAGCAGCCTTGACTATTCCTATAAAAAGCACTATCATAATATTAATTCCTTATGAAAGATTTACGAAAAAGAACCTTCAATGTTTCAGGTCTTAGTTTTTTGGTTTATTCTCTTTCTTCTATTGCAATCTCGATATGCCTTGTAAATATTAAAAGAGACTTAAATTTTTCGCTGACACAAGCGGGCTTATTCGGAATGCTTTGTGCTATCGAGCAGATGATAATTCTTTTTATAAGCCCGATATTTGCCGCAAAATTCGGCAAGATAAAGGTACTAAGAGTTTCACTTTTGATATTAACCGCAGGGCTTTTTTTCTTTTCAAAAAGCATCAATTTTGTTACGGCTCTTTTAAGCGCCCTCTGTATGGGCTTGGGTGTTGCAAATATGGAAGCCCTGCTGACTCCCATAGTAAACGATTTATACCCGAACGATACGGGAGCAAAGATGAATATGATGCATGCCTTCTGGCCCTTAGGAACTTGTTCCGGGCTGATAGGTTTCGGCTACATACTTTCAATAGGAATAAACTGGAGATACATTTATATAGGCCTATCTATCTTTGCTCTCTTGATTTGCCTTTCCTATCCTTCATCAAAAAAAATAAAACTTCCGCCCTCGGACGGAAGCAAGGCAGCCTTTAAAGAAATATTTTCTCTGCTCTCCTTTTGGCTTTTCGGCCTTGCTCTCTTTTTTGCAGGAGGAGCTGAAGGAGCCTTTGCCTTTTGGTCGGCTACTTTAATTCAGCTTTATCTAAAAGCCTCTGCCTTTTATGCAGGAATTGTAACAGCGAGCTTTGCTCTCGGAATGTTTATCGGAAGATCCTTAAACAGCAAGGTCTTAAAAAAAGTTTCTATTCAAAAAGCAATTATAGTTTCTTCGATTGCTTCATTTATAGTCAGCCTCTTGTTTATTTTTGTAAACTCTCTTTTCGGTTTGGCAGCTTTTTTATTTTGCATGGGGCTTTGCCTTGCATGTCTTTGGCCGACAATTCAATCCTTTGCCGCCGCCATCCTTCCTGTAGATGCGACAGCTCTTATGATTTTTTTATCATGCTTCGGCGTGCCCGGCTACAGCACTGCAAGTTTTATAATGGGAATAGTAGGCGATAAATACGATTTATTCATTGCCTTTATTACGGTAGTGCCCGTATTTTTAATTTTGGTTCCGATTCTTTTTATCATGGGCTGTAAATTTTCAAATTCGCCTAAACTACGGCCGATGAAAAGAAAAGTATGATTGGAAATTGGAGGAGTGTATGATTAATTTTAAAAAGGGAATGTATGAGTTAAATGATGAAAAGAATTTCAACTTTCAGCTAAACCGTTTAATTAATTGGGACGGAGGGAATTTAGAAGAAGTTAAAAAGGTTTCATCATCGATTAAAACTTGTGAAGACTGGCAGAACGTTCTAATAGGCTTAGGAGACAAGGCCTTAAATGAAGGAAGAATGGAAGAGAGCATTGCTTATTACCGCATGAGTGAATTCTTTATGAGCGATGATAATCCGAACAAATTAAAATATTACAGTCTTGCAGTAGATCTTTTTTATAAGCACTATCAAAAATATTTCGATGAAGGAATTGTAGAAAAACTATCCGTTCCGTATAAAAACATAAATCTTCCTGTGCTGCATGTTCAAGCTAAGGGTGAAAAATTGGGAACCATATTACTCCATGGAGGAAATGACAGCTATATGGAAGAATTCCTTTTTCCTATTCTGTACCTTTCGGAAAACGGCTATGAGGTTTTTCTTCTTGAAGGTCCCGGACAGGGAGGCGTACTGCGTGTACAAAAAATGGGATTCACCTATAAATGGGAAGAACCTGTTTCTGCAATCTTAGATGCCTTCAACTTGGATGATGTAATAATAATAGGAGTATCTCTGGGAGGAATGTTGGCCCCGCGTGCTGCCGCCTTTGAAAAAAGAATAAAGAAAATTATAGCATGGTCGGTATTTCCGAATTTTATGTCGGTCGCCCTCTATCATCTTCCATGCGGTTTAAAAACCTTCCTCATTCTTTTATTGAAGTTTGGCTGTAAGCATATAGTCAATTTTATTGCAAGACAAAAAATGAAAAAAGATCCTATGATGGAGTGGGTTTTTAAACATGGTATGCATGCTTATTCGATGCCGAGTCCCTATCATTATTTAAAAAACTTAAATAATTTTCAGATCCTTAATATTGCCGATAAAATAACTCAGGACATTTTAATCTTGCACGGAAAGACCGATCACTTTATCGATTGGCGTTTATACAAGCCCGAAATCGATTCTCTTGTAAACGCCCATTCCGTTTCTCTTCGTCTTTTTACAAAGGAAGAAGAAGCCTCGGATCACTGCCAATGCGGAGACACAAAGCTTGCCCTTGATACCATCCTTTGCTGGCTTAAAAGTTTTAACTCATAATAAATTTTATATAATGGTAAAAAATGAATTTATTGGATAAAGACAAAATCGAAGAAGTATACCGCCGCTTAAAAAAGAATAACCCTAACCCGAAAGGCGAATTACATTCTGCAAATATTTTCACTCTTTTGGTGGCAGTGGTTCTCTCGGCTCAGGCTACTGATGTCGGTGTAAACAAGGCAACAGACCCTTTGTTTAAGGCAGCCGGCACGCCTCAAAAAATGATAGAACTGGGCGAAGAAAAAATTCGCGAGTACATAAAAACAATAAATTTATATCCGACAAAGGCAAAGCGCATTTTTGAATTAAGCCGCATAATCCAAAACGAGTATGCAGGAAAAGTACCCGATACTATGGAAGAACTTATAAAACTTCCCGGAGTCGGCCGCAAAACGGCAAACGTGGTTTTAAACATGGGCTTCGGAAAACCTGCAATCGCAGTTGATACGCACATTCTCCGAACAGCTCCGCGCATAGGTCTTTCATCGGGAAAAACCCCCATTCAAGTTGAAGAAGATTTACTTAAAGTCACTCCAAAAAAATATTTACTCAATGCTCATCACTGGATTCTCCTCCACGGCAGATATATCTGTAAGGCCAGAAAGCCCGAATGTGAAACCTGCTTTTTATCGGATATCTGCATGAAAAATCTATAAACAGCTCTCACCTTCTCCGATTTGCAGACATTTGCATTATCCTAGGCATTTGAATTTTTTTACGATTTATAGTATTATACTAAGATAATTTTTGGAGGAATCCTATGAAGAAAACAAAAATAGTATGCACAATAGGCCCCGCTTCAGAATCCGAAAGGGTTATGACCGAAATGTTTAAGGCCGGCTTAAATGTCTGCCGCCTTAACTTTTCGCACGGAAGCCATGAAGAACATAAAGTTAAAATAGATCGAATAAAAAAAATCAGGGAAGAGCTGAAAATGCCCGTTGCAATCTTATTGGATACAAAGGGCCCCGAAATCAGATTAGGTGTTTTTGAAAAACCTACTCAAATTGTACAGGGACAGGAATTTATTATCACAACAAGAGATGTTGTAGGCACAAACCAGATATGCAGCATTTCTTACAAAAATATCGCAGCCGAAGTTAAACCTAAAAGCAGAATTCTTATAAACGATGGAATGCTCGAATTACAAGTTATAGATATTTTAAATGAAACCGACATAGAATGTGTTGCCGTAAATTCGGGAACCCTAACAAGCCGGAAGGGCGTTAACATTCCGGGATTAAGAGTAAACCTTCCATACATGAGCGAAAAAGATGTTTCCGATATCGAATTCGGAATTCAAAATGATGTCGATTTTATTGCGGCTTCCTTTACCCAAAGAGCCGACGATATTCTGCAAATAAGAAAACTTTTAGAAAAGCATAAAAGTAAAATCGGCATAATCGCAAAAATAGAAAATCAAGAAGGCTTGGATAATATCGATGAAATCTTAGAGGCAGCGGACGGAATCATGGTTGCCCGTGGAGACCTCGGGGTCGAAATAGAACCGGAAAAAATTCCCCATCTTCAAAAGCGCCTGATAAAAAAAGCAAACCTTGCAGGAAAGCCCGTTATAACCGCTACGCAAATGCTCGAATCGATGACCCACAATCTGCGTCCGACACGGGCAGAAGTAACCGACGTTGCAAATGCAATATTGGACGGAACCTCGGCAGTAATGCTTTCGGGAGAAACTGCAGCAGGAGAATATCCGGTAGAAACCGTAGCCATGATGAACTCCATAGCCCGTTCTATCGAAGAAACTTTAGACTATGAAAAGCTATTTCTCGAAAACGTCTCACTCCATGAAACTACAATAACAAACGCCATCGCAAGAGCTACCTGTTCTACAGCCCTAGCCCTTGATGCAAATGTAATCATAACGGCCTCAGCTTCGGGAATAACCCCCAGGGCTCTTTCAAAATTTAAACCCAAGGTTCCGATTATCGCTATCACCGAATCTCCTCAGGTTATGCGGAAGCTTGCCCTGGACTGGGATGTATATCCCGTCTTAGCCGATCCAATCAAGTCTACCGACAACATGTTCAATGTTTGCTCGCAAATTGCAAAAAACACGGGATATGTAAAAAAAGGAGACATCGCAATTTTAACTGCCGGCATCCCGATAGGCAAAGCCGGCTCAACAAACCTTTTAAAGGTTGAAATAATAGAATAAGGTAATTACAAAATGGAAAAAAAATATGCTATTTTAATTGACGGAGACAACATAGCACCTTCCTATCTTGACTCGATAATTTCCGAAGTCTCAAAGGAAGGAGATGTTTTAATAAAAAGACTTTACGGAGACTGGACCACACCCAACATGAACGGCTGGAAACCTTGGCTTGAAAAAGTACCTATCCGTCCTGTTCAGCAATTTAGAAACGGACCTAACGCAACCGACAACACAATTATAATGGATGCAATAGAACTTGCAAATACCAATCAGGGAATAAATGCGGTCTGCATAGTTTCTACCGATTCGGATTACTACAGCCTCGCTCTAAAACTGAGGGAATACGGCCTCTATGTTTTGGGAGTCGGAAGATCCAATGCAAAGCCTCTTTGGGTAAATGCCTGCAACGAATTTAAATACCTTGAAAACTTTGATGAAACGGAAGAATATGAAGAGGACTCAAAAAGCGGCAAAAAGTTTAAGTCTCTTGAAGACCTTATTTGCCATGCCTATCGAAATTCCCGCATGACTGAAGAAGGATGGGTAAGCCTATCCGATTTGGGAAATTCCATCCGCAACTTTATGCCCGAATTCGATCCCCGTTCTTACAGCCACAACACCCTGCGGGAAATAATCGATGCATTATCGGATGATTTCGAACTCAGCTCGGATGAAAGGATACCGCCTAACTATTGGATAAAAGCGATAGGCCGAAAGGATGAAAAGCCCAAAGTAAAGGGAAAAATAAAAAGACTTATGAACCGCTACGGAATTATCGAAAACGAAAACGGAGATTTTTTCTTTTCGTTTACAAACATCGATAAAAAATGCAGGGATAAACTTATAAAAGAGGGAACCCCGGTAAAATTCAGAGTGTTCAAGATGCCCAATCCCAAAGGCGGAGACTCGGCCGACAGAAACGGCAAAGCTGCCGAAATTGAAATAATAGGTTAAGCTTATGGAAAACAAACAAGAAAAAGACAAAATAGTAAAATTTTTTACATTGAAATTATGGATACGCATATCTGCTCTCATCGTAGGCGGAGCAATTTTTTATCTTAATATATCATCGATGAAAGACGGACAATATTCTATAATTGCCCTTATTTTTGGAGCCCTGTTTTTGGCAGCAGCTCTTTTTGAAAATTCCTGGTATTTTAATATCACAAAAAAACAAGCTATTCAAAAAGCCGGCATATTCTTTTTTCCAAAAACCAAAATTATAAACTTTTCCGAAATCCACGCTATCGAAATCGAAACCTTCAAAAGGCCTGCCCGTTTCGGTACATTTACCGAGGTTAAGATGATCTTGCTTGACGGAAAAACAATCGTAATCGATAACGATAAAACAAAGTTTCTTCAAAGACAACTTGAAGAACTAGCCGAAGTGCAGGATGCAATACGGCATCAAAACGATAAAAAGGCTGAAGATTTTTTTAATGCAGTGGCAGCCGATATTTTAAATCCCAAGGAATAAGAAGCTTGAAACCGTCAAAGATATTTTTTCTTTTTCTATCTTTTCTTGTTTTATGGGGCTGTAAACGCAAAGAGCACTCGGAAACCTTCCACATTCCTTTTTTAAAAGAAAAGGCAGAAGAAATTATTTTTATGATAAACGATAAAGATTGGGAAAAAGTAAGAGACCTTGGTACCGACGAATTCAAAAAAAACTTTGATGAAGAATTTATAAATTCAAACACCAAAATATTTTTTGAACCTGCAGGAAAATACCTCTATACAAAAGATGCCTATTTTTTGGAAACAAGGGATAAAAATTCGGGCGAAGTGATAGGAGTCATTATCGTTAAAGCAGGATACCAAAATAAAACTTTGTGCTACACCTTCAATTTTGCAAAAGATACAAGACTGATAGGGTTCTTTTTAAAATAAATTTTTAAAACTTCTCACCTGTCTCTACGAGTTGTATTTTTCGGCAAAAAGAGTTAAAATAGAATTTATGGAATGGAAAAATTTAGACAAGTGTACATCGTTTACACAATTACAAAAAGTTCATAAAGAACAGGCTAAAAATTTAAACCTCGCAGATATTTTTAATAAAGAAAATTCATGCGAAAGGGTTGCTTCTTCTCAGATTAAAATGGGCGGAAGCCTTAAATACAATTATGCGGCTAAGCCCGTAAATGAAGAAATCCTTAAAGCCTTGCAGGCTCTATCCGATGAACAAAACCTAATCGAAAAATATGAGCTATTGCTCAACGGGGATTTTATAAACACAGGAGAAAACCGCATGGTGCTCCATCAGCTTACCCGCGGCCAATTAAAAAACGATGTGGTTTATAAGGGCGTAAACATGAGGGAGTTTTACCTCAACGAGCTTGCAAAAATAAAAGAATTTTCCGAAGCTGTTCATTCGGGCAAGATTAAAACTTCCACAGGTAATACCTTTACCGATGTTGTCCAAATCGGCATAGGAGGCTCCGACCTGGGGCCGAGAGCCATGTACATAGCCTTAAAAAATTGGGCAAAGGCAGCCGGCAAGCATAAAATGAAGGCTCATTTTATTTCCAACGTGGATCCCGATGATGCAGCCGAGGTTTTAAACTCCATCGACCTTGCAAGCTCCCTTTTTATCCTCGTTTCAAAAAGCGGCACAACTCAGGAAACGCTTGCAAACGAAAGGTTTGTAAAATCCGTTCTCGAAAAAAACGGCCTTGACAGCAAAAAGCAGATGCTTGCCGTTACAAGCGAAACAAGCCCGCTTGCAAATAACCCCGATTATCTTACTTCCTTTTATATGGATGATTTTATAGGCGGAAGATATTCTTCCACCTCGGTTTGCGGAGCGGCAGTACTCGCCCTCGCCTTCGGAATGGAAACTGTGGACGCCTTTTTAAAAGGGGCCGCAGCAGGAGATAAGCTTTCTTTAAATAAGAACATAAAAGAAAATGCAAGCCTCTTGGATGCCCTCCTCGGTGTTTACGAAAGAAACGTATTATCTTATTCGGCGACGGCCATCCTGCCCTATAGTCAGGCTCTTTCCCGCTTCCCTGCCCACCTCCAGCAGCTGGACATGGAATCGAACGGAAAAACCGTAAACCGCTCAGGCGAAAAAATTTCCTATAAAACGGGCCCCGTAATTTTCGGAGAGCCGGGCACAAACGGCCAACATTCTTTTTATCAGCTCCTTCATCAGGGAAGCGATATAATCCCCTTGCAGTTTATCGGCTTTAAAAAAAGCCAAATCGGCCTCGACGTCGAAAGCGAGGGTTCTACCAATATGCAAAAGCTAAATGCAAATTTGGCAGCCCAAATAATGGCCTTTGCCGCGGGTAAAACCGATGAAAACAAAAACAAGGACTTTGCAGGCAACCGTCCCGCAAGTTTAATCTACGGAGAAGAGCTAAACCCCGAAAACCTCGGTGCCCTTCTTGCCCATTACGAAAACAAGGTGATGTTCCAAGGCTTTATCTGGAACCTCAACAGCTTCGACCAAGAGGGAGTTCAGCTAGGCAAAACCCTTGCAAAGAAGGTGCTTTCAAAGGATATGCCCCCGGCCCTCAAGGCTTTTTCGGAACTTCTATGAAGATTATAAATGCGGAATTTATAAAGGGAGCCGTCAAGGCAGAGCAGTTTCCCGAAACAGGAGTTTCCGAATTTGCCTTTTTCGGCCGCTCCAATGCAGGGAAGTCGAGCTTGATAAACATGCTTGTCAACAGAAAAAACTTGGTTAAGACAGGCTCCCGCCCCGGAATGACGAGGGAGGTAAACTTCTTTTTGGTAAACCGTCCGGCTTCTTTAAATTTTAACCCCAAGACAAAAAAGTTTTCAGGGCCGCCTCCAAAAGATATGTTTGTGCTCACAGACCTTCCGGGCTACGGCTATGCAAAACTTTCAGGTGGAATGACCTTGCAAATCGACAAGATGCTCTACGAGTATTGTACAAACCGCCCCCTCTTAAAAACCATCTTTTTTTTGATGGATATGAGGCGGGAACCTACAGAAACCGAAAAAGAAAGCATCAATTTTTTCCATAAACTGGATATTGAGGTTGTAATCGTCGGAACCAAGGCCGATAAGATAGGTAAAAACGATCAGATAAAGGCGAAAAATGCTTGGACCGCCTTCTTTAACTTTGACGAAGAGCTCATCATCATAAGCTCTGCTGCAAAAAAAACGGGAAGGGACGAGATTTTGTCTTTAATCTCAAAAAGGATTTAAATTATGAAAATTACACATTACGGCGAAAAAGATTTTAAAACTTCAAACTGGAGCGGAGGCACCACGACGGAACTTTTTATTTATCCGCGTGAAGCCGATTATCAAAAAAGAAATTTTTTGTTCCGCCTAAGCTCCGCTACAGTCGATTTGGATAGGTCTGACTTCACTCCCCTTCCGGGTTTTTTCCGTTTTATTTCTCCCTTAAACGGGGACTTAAAAATAAGCCATGACGAAAAAAACTTTACCAAGCTCAAGCCATACGAGGTCTACGCCTTTGAAGGAGGCGCAAAAACGGTCAGCATGGGAAGGGTTAGAGATTTTAACCTAATGGTAAAAGAAGGCATACAAACGGAAGTAAAAAATTTTGCCTTAAACAAAAATTCGGTTTTAAAGTTTTCGATATCGAAGGGAGAAATCGGCTGGATCTTTTCGTACAATGCTAAACTTCCTCTTACTGCCGAAACAGCCGGAGGAAAAAATAAATTCAATCTCGATAAATTGGACCTGATTATTTTTGAACCGGACAGCGATATAAAAGAAGAAGTTTTGATTTCGACAGACGGAACGATAAGCCTATTTTACGGAAAGATTCCTGTAGTTTCTTAACCTTGGGCAAGATAAAAAAAAGATAAACTTAAAATCATAAACTTGGAATTATAATGAAAAAAAAGCTTTACGAAATAGTCTATGAAGATAAAGACCTCATAATAGTAAATAAGAGTGCCGGTCTCATTGTAACAGCCGATCGCTGGGATGCTGAAGCATTCCGCCTAGATAAGATACTTGAAGGCGCTCTTTTAAAAAAAGAGCCGGAAGCAAAAATTTATCCCGTTCATCGGCTCGACAAGGAGACTTCCGGCCTCATCATCTATGCCCTAAATGCAGAGGCCCATAAAATATTAAACGATGATTTTCAAAACCGCAAAATAGAAAAAATCTATCATGCAGTATCGGCAGGCTGCCCTCAAGAAGAAAATTTTAAAAGCGAAGCAAGATTAAAAATAGACGGCGATAAGATGCACCGCACCCTCATCGACGAAAAAAAGGGGAAGGAGTCCTTAACCGAATTCTCTCTTTTAAAAAAATTAGGCCGCTTTTCCCTCTTGGAAGCCCGCCCAATAACAGGCCGAACTCATCAAATAAGGGCACACCTAAAACATCTGGGACTCCCAATCCTATGCGATAGTCTTTACGGAAACGGAGACCCCATCTGCATATCAGCCTTGAAAAAGAATTGGAGGGGCGATAAATATGAGGAGCGTCCCATACTCTCGCGCCTGGCCCTCCATGCCCACTCGCTAAAATTCTTTCATCCCATAAGCAGGGAAAAAATCGAGGTAAGTGCAGATTATCCTAAGGATATGGCCGGGCTTATCAACCAGCTAGGAAAATTGTAATAGGATAATTTTTTAATTTTCTTCAAGTATATCCATTAATTCAGCAGGTGTTACTATAAAAGATTTTGCAGGAAAATGTTTTCCATTCCCTGTAACCAGAAATGTATCTTTATCCTGTGTTGTCAATGACAACGAAAAAAGTTGCCCGTGGACAATCCGTCTAACACTTATCAAAAGGTTTCTCAAATTTAGTTTGTTCAAGCAGCTCAAAGGCTGCGGAGCGGGCTTCCTGCAAAATTTTAAAGTCCCGGGCCGGGTCTGCAATCGTAAAGCCGAGGTGATAACCCGACTGCTCAATCCCGCCTATATCTCCGGGGCCGCGGAGTCTTAGGTCTTCCTCGGCTATTATAAAGCCGTCATTTGTTTCCTTCATTATAGTAAGGCGGGCCCTTCCGGCCTCGGTAATTTTTTTCCCGTAAATCAAAAAACAATAGGCTTGGATATCTCCGCGCCCGACCCTTCCGCGGAGCTGATGCAGGGCGGAAAGACCAAACCTGTCGGCGTGTTCAATCACCATGCAGGCCGCATTGGGAACATCCACACCGACCTCGACAACAGAAGTCGCAACCAAAATATTGAGCTTCCCCGACCCGAATTCCTCCATAATTCTTTTTTGTTCTTCTTCCGCAACCTTGGAGTGAATTAAGGCCAACCTATGATTGGGAAAACCTGCCCTTAATTCTTCAAACATCCTCTCTGCCGATTTTAGGGAAAGGTCTTCATTTTCTTCTATTAAAGGATATACAAAATAAGCCTGCCTGCCTTGTAAAATCTCCTGCCCGATAAAGTTGTAAACCCTCTCGGCCTTGTCTTCCGCGGCAACATAGGTGATAATCGGCTTCCTTCCGGGAGGCATGGTTTTTATGGTCGAAATATCCAAGTCGCCGAAGATAGAAAGGGCGAGGGTTCGGGGAATGGGAGTTGCACTCATCATAAGAAGATGAGGATTCCGTTTTTCTTCATTGCTTTCGGCTCCCTTTTGGATTATGGCCGAGCGCTGGAGAACTCCGAAGCGGTGCTGTTCGTCTATTACGGCTAGGCGTAAATTTTTATACTGCACCCCTGCCGAAAAAAGAGAGTGGGTACCGATTATCAAATCGATGTTTCCCTTTTGCAATTCTTGTAAAAGACGGCTCCTTCCCTTAGCCTTGGTATTCCCGGTTAAAAAGGCAAGCCGTACACCGAGGGGCTCCAAGAGGCGGGCTGCATTTTCGGCATGTTGGCGGGCTAAAAGCTCTGTGGGGGCTAAAAAGGCCGCCTGACCGCCCTGCTCTATTACCTTTAAACAGCCTAAAAAGGCGACAAGGGTCTTCCCCGAACCGACATCTCCCTGCATAAGGCGAGCCATGGGATTGGGGCCGTCCAAATCCTCGTTTATTTCGGCACAGACTGAAAGCTGATCTTGGGTAAGCTTAAAATTAAGTCTTTCCAAAAGGGCTCTTTGGAGGGGCGTTAAAATAGGTTCTTTTTGTACAGGTTTGCCGATATTTCTTTCATCTTCAAGGTTGGGAAGCCTTCCCCGCCTTTCAATCGACCGCATCCCTATGGCATATTGAAACAAAAAAAACTCTTCAAAAATAAGGGCATAGCGGCCTTTTTCTACCTCAGCCATGGATTTCGGCGCATGGAGCATAAAAAGCACTTCCTGTTTAGGCGGAAGACCGTATTTTTTTAAAACGGAATCGGGAAGCTCGGAATCAATGCCTTGTCCGTACATTTTTAGGGCGGAAGCAATTATTTTCCGAAGTTTTGCCTGTCCGAGTCCTGAAGTCAGGGGATAAACCGGAAGAATCCTTGCCTGCATATTTTCGTATCTTTCAAGTTCGAATGCAGAGGACTGAATTTCTCCGTATTTGCGGTAAAAAGAGCCGTACACAAAGGCCCTTGCTCCTATGGGAAAGCTTTTTTCTAAAAAGGGGCGGTTAAAACAGATAAGAGAGGCCGTCATTCCGTTTTTGTCGGATACAATAAGTTTTAAGGTTTTCATCTTGCCGAAGCCGAACCATTCATGGCCTGCAACGGTAACTTCTACATGAATTTTTTGAAACCTGTTCCAATCCAAAAAAACGTTTATCTTTGAGCGGTCTTCCCAATCCCGCGGAAAAAGCCTTAAAAGGTCTCCGGTATTTTCTACACCAAGCCTTTTTAACTGTGAGACCGCGGCTGCACCTACTCCGGCAATATTTGTAAGAGGGCCCTGTATTTCAGAAATAAGCATAATTTATTGTAGCATAAGTTTTTAGATTTGACAAAGGGGTTTACAAATACTTTTCACATCACATACCACAAGGACTAGACATTTTTGAGAAACCATGATACAATTGCGAATTGTGTGAGCATATTTTATCCTCCAAATTAAACATTGGATTGTCTATGGAGATTATAAACAGCCGATACAAAATTATTAATAAAATAAACAACTCGATATCTCATGTTCAAGAATATTTGGCCGCAGATTTATGGTCAGGAAATACAAAAATTAACTTGAAAGTTGTATCGTCTTTAGATCTTTCAAAAGAAGAAATCGCTTTTTTTAAAGATAACTTTATAATCATAAGCAGTATAGACAATCTCTTTTATCTTAAAAATTACGGATTTTCAAGCTTATACCTCGCTTACCCTTCTCTGCCCCCGGTTGGCCCGGATGAGATCTTGTACATTTTTACTACCGAATATATCACAAAGGCAATTCCGGTTTTAGACTTCGTAAAAAAATGTTCAATGGAAGATATTCTTAAAATAACAATTGCGGTTTGCCAAAGCCTTGTTCATGCCAGCAACAGAGGATTTGAATATGAAATATTTACCCATGATAATGTAATGATAGTCGAAGAAAAAGACGGGTTCAAAATAAGAATAAAAGATATCGTATCTACAAAACTTGAAAACAGCACATCGGTACGTTTTAAAGAAGCAGAAGATTATACCGGTACAAATGAAAATATAGATGCAGTAATTTTTTTTATAGTCACCCTTCTTACAGGCCATGAAATTAAAACGAATATATCTGCAGCAATTTCAAAACTAAAAACAGTTTACAAAAATAAAAATTTAAATAAAAACGATACCGATATTTTTAATGCATTATATGAAACTGTAAAAAAACAAACTCGGAATAACAATAAAAACAAAAAAATTAAAATACATACTGTCATTCAAGATATAAATAAAGAACTTAACCGAAACTATCCTGCAGATATTATTTTGCCTCTTAACAGCATAACCTTCCGCCCAAAATTGGTAGGCCGCCAGAAAGAAATTAATATGGTATCGCAGGCCAGAACCGAAATACATTTACAAAAGGCAAAAAAAACGGTCTTCCTCATTAAAGGAAGTCAAGGAACAGGCAAAACAAGATTTTTAAAAGAAGCCGAATACCGCTTAGCCTTAGAAGGAACAAATATATATTCCAACTATAATTTTAAGAATTCCACTTCGGATCATTTTTGGGACGATTTTTTAGGAAAAATATTTTTAAGTTCATGTTCCATTCAAGATATAGCTGAAAGAGAAAAAATAATAAAAAATGTAAAACAAATTCGCGACCATAAACTGGATGTCAATACCGAAAAAGAATACGAACACGTAAAGTTTAAAGTTTTTAATGAAGCAAAAAACTTATTCTTTAAAACAACCGGAAAACTTCCCGTATTTTTTATTATAGATGATGTAGAATTAGCTAACGATTTTATACTTGATACAATTATATATTTGGCAACAGAAATAACGGAGCTCGAAAGATTAGGAGTCATTTTGTCTTATGACGAAACTGTTCCCCCTGTTTCACATAAATTTAAATCATTTTTAAAAATATTGAATAATTATGAAAAATGCCAAACTTTTGAACTAAATGATTTTTCTAAAGAAGAAACAATAGAGATGCTAAAAAACACTCTGTTCTTAAAATATCCTCCCGTCGATTTCGGCCCGCTTCTTTATAAATATACGTCAGGATGTCCGTCTTTTATAATTGAGATCATAAAAGAATTTGTAAACACGGAAACTCTTTACAGGGATGCATCTACAGGAATGTGGCTCATTCAAGATGAAATGTACAATGAAGAACTACAAAAGAAAATTCCTAAATCGATTGAAGAAACTTTAACAAATCAATTGCATAGCCTTTCATCAGTAGAAAAAAAATTATTTTTAGAAACTTCCATATTTCAAAGTATATTCAAAATAAATTATCTATATAAACTTTCAAACCTGCCGCCAAAACAAATAGATAACATCGTAAAAAAACTTATAAGCAAAGGATTGATTACCGTTATAAAAACGGGAGATAAACAGGAATATTCCATTACAAATAGAATCATGCGTGACATTTTATATCGGTTGTTGGATCCTAAACATAGAATGCTTCAACATAAAAAGATAGCTGCGGTCTTAAAAAAAGAAGCAGACATTGATATGAATGAGCTTATTTGGCACTTGGAAGAATCCGGCAATCAAAAAGCGGTTCTGGACTGCTGTCTTGACATCGTAGAACAAAATATAAAAGCAAAAAATATAGATGCTGTTGTAGAAATATATGAAAAAATTCCTTCAGTTATATCCGGACAAAATATTATAAACCGTTTTAAAATACTCTTAAAAATATTTGAACTATATAACCAGATGGGTTTAAAAAACAAAGAAGCCGAAATAAAATTAACCCTTGAAGAAAATTTACCCAAAATAAAGGATGCGGATCTTTTATCTCATTATTATAATCTGATGGCAAGACATGAATTCGGATCTTTAAATGATGATAGGATTCTCGAATATATAACAAAACTAACCGAATTATACGCAAAATCGTCGACAGACATCATAAATCTCAGATTGCAACAAGCAAAGTGCTTATATTATCATATAAAACAACAAAACGGCAGATTTAAAGAATCCACACATAAAATACTCAAAATTACAAAAAACAATCCGGAGTATATAGCCTATCGAATTGAAGCCTATATATTTTTAGGATACCTTTACCACAGAAAATCGGACACAAAAAAAGCTTTAAAATGTTTTCAAAAAGCAAAAGAACTTGCATCTTTATCTAACAATATCAAAACGGAACTTATCGCGATGTATAATATTTCCGTTATATACTGGAGCATACATTCCGATATACAAAAGACTATCGCATATACAAAAGACGTTATAACTTTGGCAAAAAAACTCAGCTTTTTGTCGATGGAAGTTACAGCGATAATTAACTGTGCAAGAATGTTGAGTGAAATTCAAAATAACGATGAAGCATATGAATATGCAAAAGAAGCCGAAAACAAAATAATTACCCATAACATGACGATGCTAAAAATTCCATACATAACGGTAATTATGGAAATTACTCAAAACTTAAATAGATATAAAGAATTTTATGAATACAGAAAAAAATATATAAAAGCCGTTCGGGAAACAAATATAAAAGCAGTATACCAATATAACTTCATATTTTATGCTCTGATGTCAAGAATGTACCAAGAATTCGGTCAAAACAATATGGCAATTGCATGTCTTAAAAAAAGCATAAAAATAAAAAAATACCAGCCTGACAATAAAATTTTCATGGTATACTTTATACTGGAAGCATTAAGAATTATTCAAAAACAAAAATCCGATATAAATCGGTTAATAAAAATTTTTAATTCATATATAAATACAAAACATAGCCGAGCATCTAATAATAGAAAATTTACAAAAAACCTATTTGATACAATAATCACAATGATTATAAAACGCCCCGACATTGATTTCAGCCCGTTGATAATACAAGTTTTACAATTTGATGTTCCGGGATTACATGATTTTCAACAATCAGGAATGCATTATTTAAGAACTTATTTAGATAAAAGCGGCTCAGAACATATTTTACAAGAAAATCTTCTCATAATCAAACCCAAAAAGCTGTTAAATGTTACTTTATTTCTTAATACGGCATTAGGAGATTATTATTACAACAAAGGAATACAAAGCCTTGCAATAATCCACTATCTTGAAGCACAAAGTAAAATATCAACCGTAATAAAAAACACACCCGAAAAATACCGAGTTAAACTATTTAATAACTGGGCATTATCCAAACCATTTGATATAGTTTCAGATTTTATAAAAGGAAAACCTGCAACAAAAGAAAAAAAATATAATAGAAACATAACTCATTCGGAACTTAAAGAAATATTAAAACTAAAACATATAAACATAATAAAAAAAGATAAAAAATTTAAAAATGAATTGATACAGACCATTTTAAGAAAAGAAGGCTATGAGCATATTACATCAGTTGAAATTATAAATAATTTTACCGATAATTATACACAAAATATAGCAGATGTAATGAAATTTTTGGCTTTAAATGTAATAGCTTCCTCTTATGATTTTTTAGAAATATACACATCTGATGAACCGCATTTTGTCCTAAAACATGAAGATGAAAGCGGCAATTTACGCAAAGTATTTGATTTGATAACAAGATTCGGATATGAAAACACAAGCAAAATAGAAAAAACTCTGCATAAACCATGTATGGTAATCCCCGTTACCAAACACAATTTTACAGGCAGTGATTATAAACTGTTAGGTTTTATGATATTTATATCGGAAAACGTAATAAATAATTTTTCGCATGAAGGAAGAGCTTTTTGTAAAAAACATTCCAATCTTTTAACAATACTTATCGAAAGCAAAAACTTTAAACAAGCCTCTGCATTCGACACCCTAACCGGAGCTTATACAAGAAAATTCTTTGAAACTTCTTTTAAAAACATGACTAAAAATTTATATAACTCAAATTCAAAATTTTCGCTTATTTTGTATGACTTAGATAAATTTAAAAACATAAATGATTCTTATGGGCATCTCATAGGAGACATAGTCCTTAAAAGAGTAACTCAAACTATTTTGGATTCCTTGGAGCCGGGACAGGTACTAGGGCGATACGGCGGCGAAGAATTCACAATAATTTTACCCGATTCCGATTCTCAAAAAGCACTCAAAGCTGCGGAATATTTCAGAAAAAAAATTGAGAATTTAATTTTCGATGAGTTTGAAACAGGCATAACGATAAGCCTTGGAATTGCAACTTTCCCCGAACATGGAAGAACAACTTCAGAGCTGATTACACGAGCGGATCAAGCTCTATATTATTCCAAAAATACAGGCAGAAACAGAAGCACTATATGGAATCCTTCAATCATCAGTAAAAAATCGGATAAAACAAGTCAGACAGGAGTTCTTATTGCGGATGAGTCATCTTTCGGTGAACATATATCTTTTATGATAGAATTATGCGATACAATAAAAGCAAATCTCAAAAAGCAAGAATTAACAAAAGTTTTAATATCGAAGATTGTCAAATTCTTTGAAGCTGAAAGCGGAGCCGTTATCCTTAAACATATAAACAAAAAAACGGGAGATGTAACTTTTAAAGTCAGTGCAAAAATCGGTTTTGAATCTTATACGATTAACGAACACTTTGTTCATACAGTGGCAGAAGAGTGTTCAGGCATTTGTCAAATAGACTGGGATGAAATTACAAGAAGAAACAGCATCACCAATATGCCGGAATGGAATTCGGTAATGCTGGCTCCCATAATAAAAAATGAAAATATCATGGGAATAATTTATTTGGCAGCGCCCGAAAAACAAACCAAATTTACTTTAAACAAATTTAATTTTTTAAAATTTTTAACGGATGTAATATCCGCAAACATATAAGGGGGCAATGATGAAAATATTAAATAACAGGTATAGAATTATTAAAGAAATCCCCTTTGAGCTGAAAAATGAAGGCAGTTTTATTGTTGAAGATTTAGATTCCCGCCCGGGGAACAAACTTGAACTGCGTTTGATATATGCTTCCGCATTGGATGAAGACTTTATGGAATTCATCAGAGAAAAATTTATCCTAATAAAGCAATTAAAAGAAACCGTTCACATCAAAAACTATGATTTTACACGTTTAATAAGCATAGACGATAAAACGGTAGATGAACTCATATATTTATATACAACAGAACATATTGACGAAAAAGAACCTATACTGGATTTTTTGGTTAATGCTAAACCGGAAGAAATTTTTTCTCTGTTTGCAGAAATGCTGAAAGAATTGAATTATTTAATTACATACGGCATAGTGTATAATAACTTTGATCTAAATAATATGTATGTAATAAAAAATAACGGCCGAATTTTTATAAAAGCAAAAGATCTTGTAACCGAAAAAAATCAATACCCTCATCAAATAAGTCTTTTATCGAATAATGAAATTCATACTTTCAGTTATAATCATGAAATTCTAAAGACAATAATTCTATCTTTACTTTTAAAAAAGAATATAATAAAAAACCATGAAAAATATTTTCAAGAATTAACACAAACAAATATCAATCATCTAAAAAACGAAAAAGAAAAAGAACTTTATACGTGCTTTTTTAAAATATACAACGAAATAAATGCACGAAAACTTAAGCAAGAAGCCTATCCTTTTTATGAAATAATATCTGATATTAATTATAATATCAATGCGGATCACAAAATATCAACGCCCATGAATATTGTAAAAAATTACCAATTTCCTTTACACCGCGAAAAAGAAAAAAAAGAAATATTTTCCGTACTTAAACAAACAAAAGCGGCCAAACTTGAAAATAAAAACATCTTGATAACAGGCCCGCTGGGGATAGGAAAAACATTTTTCTTATCGGAATTACACTTTTTATTATTGCTTGAAAATATTGATGTTTATTATATACCGAGTTTAAATGATATGGATGATATTAAATTTATTCTATATCTTATGAAAAGTTTATTTTTAAAAAATTCTTTAATTCAAAAAAATAATGAAAAAGAATTAAACACCATTCTTAATACTTTAAAGCATGAAATGGAAATCAATGAAGACATAACACGAATAAATGCGCTCAAATATAAACTTATAAATTTAATAGCAAAACTGATAATCGAAAATACAGCATCCCAATCAATAGTTTTTATTATCGACGACATACACTTAATAAATGAATTTATAACGAAAACGATATTATACATAACAATAGAAAATTCCGATAAAAAAAACATAATACTAATCCAATCGGTAAATGAAAGTCTGATAAATAATAATCAGCATACAAAAAAATTGATTAAAACGCTGTCAAATCAATCTACCATTAAAAAAATAAACCTTCAAAATTTATCTCAAACAGAAACCGAAATATTAATAAGGAACACGGTAAATATAAGAAATGTTCCTGAAATATTATTAAAGAAAATACATTTAAACACCGCAGGCAATCCTCTTTTTATCAATGAGGCTTTAAAAGAGCTGACCGACTCAGACGAACTAAAAAAAGACAGCTTAACCGAATTGTGCATGCTTTCAACAAATTTATCTAATCCCTCTATCCCGATACCCATATCGGCAAACATACAACAAGCTGTAGGGAAACAAATAAAAGAGCTAAATAAAAACGAATTAAATTTTTTAAAAGACTTATGCATCTTCCATTCAAGTTTTAAAGCTGAAATTTTACCGGAAATTTTAAATACAACAGATGAAACCGTAAAAAAATATATACCTAAATTTTTAGATCAAAACATCATAAAAAAGACAACAAAACAATATACTGATGAATACTCGATTATAAATAAAATTTTACAAAAAACTTTGTATAATGAACTTGATTACTCCTATCGAATGGAAATACATAAAAAAATCATGCAAAGAATGAAAAAAATAAAAAGTTTTAATATTCATGAATTTGTATGGCATGCAGAAAAAGCAGAGTTATTCGAAGAAGCGGTAAATTACTGCATAAAACATAAGAACAAAATAAAAAAACAATGTACTCACATAGCCTATATAGATATATTTGAAAAAATATACACGCTTATTCCAAATGAAGATAACGATAGGAAGTTGGATATACTTCTCATTCTTGCCGATTCATACATCGAAAACGATAATCTGATAGGATGCTCTAAACAAATAGAAACAGCCGAAAAAATAATAAAGAAATGCAATTCAAACAAAACAGCAGCAGCCCAACTTCATATAATAAAGGCAATTCAAGAAATTCATCTTAAATCTAAACCTGAAAAAATTGCAAAATCTTTAGCCTTAGCCGAAGAATTTACCGCTGAAGCAAATGATATTTATACCCAATTATTTTTTGATAAAGCGCGGGTAGCATTTTTACAATACAAAAAAAATTATATCGAAGCCATCGATGAAGCAAAAAAAATTATAGTAAAATGCGGTAATTTAAAAGAATTCAAATCAATCAAGACAAAGGTTCTTTTGGATTTGGCAAATAATCTTTTTTATTCCGGGCAATATAAAGAGGCAGAAAAAACTTATCTGGAAACTCTTAAAAATGCAAAAAAAATAGGCAACACCAATATTGAAGATACGATATTTAATAATTTAGCAATCATTCAAGAGCAAGTATATAAAAACTTTAATGAGGCGATAGTATATTATACAAAAATTTTAAAAAACAGTAATGCATCCGGTAATACAATTTCAGAAATACTGGCATTAATGAATTTGAGTATCACCTATTCACATTTTTATGACTATGAAAACGCATATAATATTTGCAATCAAGCCATAAAAAAAATAATGCAAAATTTTTATACCGATAAAATGTTTTTTGCCCATTCCTTTATGTATGAAATACTTTTAGCTATGTGTATGTATGACAAGGCGGCAGAATTTGAAATACAAATAATAAAGATGCTAAAAAATAAAAACATCACAAAAGATCCGCTCCATATAAGCGCTTTTAAGCAAACAAAGAATACTTTTTACTATGCAATGGGAGACTTTAATTCTGCATGCGAGAATTTCGATAAAAATGTAGACGGACAAGCAGATGTCAAAGATATTTTAAACCTTTTTTCATCATTTTGTGTTAATTTAAACAAAATTGCACAAGGTAAAGTAAACTCACCCGAAAAACTGGAAGAAGACCTTACCAAGTTAATTTCTCATCCGATTGTAATAAATAATATATATCTATTATTTTATGAACTGATTTACTGCATAAGAAAAATTATAATATTCCGCTATGATATTGATTTTAAAAAAATGCTCAAGATACTACTTGGAGTAAAATGCAACAGCAATCATCCTTTAATAAAAGCCCACCTTTTATTTTTGGAAGCATATATAGAGCCTGAAAATGCAGAAAAAAAACTTATAGAAGCCGCATCTTTACTGGAAAACAAATATATGCTGGATTTAAGTATAGATATAAATATAAAATTAGGATTAATCTATCTTAGAAATGAAAATATTAACATGGCAATGCTTAATCTTATTGAAGCACAAAAGTTAGTAAATATTTTTATGAAAAAAATACCGCCAAAATTCAAAAAAACTTATTTTAATGCTCATCACTACGGATTACCGTCATTGATAATCGATGATTATATCAATAAAAAAATAAAACCGAATTATAAAGAATTTCTTGGAACACTATCCTATGAACAGATAAAAAAACTCTTATCAAAAAACACCGTTGAAAAACTAAAAAATAATCCTGCATTCATTTTAAATATTATAGCACAAACAAAAGCATCAAGTATATTTAAAAATAAATCGATTGATGACATAATAGAAAAATTTACGGATGATTTTTTACAAAATATAAAAGAACTTTTAAATTTTACGGCTTTAAATCTTCTTGCAAATTCGGCTGATGTTTTTATAACTACAAATGAAAATAAAATTGAATCTCTATTTAATTTCGGACAAAATAAAACCATAGAAAAAATTGCACGATTGATAGAATCATCTACATACAAAGCAGTAAACATCAAAACGGATGGAGAAGTTTCATCACATCTTGTCATTCCGATAAACTATCATACCGGCAAACAAACAGGAAATACTACTACCGGTTATTTGGTTTTTGTATCAAACAAAGAAATAAACAACTTTGGCAACTTCGGAATAGGTTTTTGTCTTAGTATCGAAAACATCTTTGCATTTTTAATAGAAAGCTATAAGGCCCAACAAGAAGCAGCGACAGATAAACTGACATCTGCATTAACCAGAAAATACACCGAATACACCCTCAAAGAACTTTTAAAAGTTTCCGATGCAAATAATAAATCTTTTGCCGTTTTAATGTACGATTTGGATAAATTTAAAAAGATAAACGATACCTTAGGCCACCAAACAGGAGATACGGTTTTAAAGGCTGCAGCAAAAACGGTATTAGGCATATTAAAAAAAGAGCAAGTTTTAGGACGTGTAGGAGGCGAAGAATTTATCGTTTTATTGCCCGATACCGAAAAAGAACAAGCATTTGCAACGGCAGAAAAAATCAGAAAACAGATAGAGGCATTGCATTTCGATACTTCTTCCCTTAGAGTAACTATCAGTATAGGAATAGCCGTCTTTCCGAAACACGGCAGCACAGAAAAAGATTTATTGGCAAAAGCAGACCAAGCATTATACGCCGCAAAAAAATGGGGCAGAAACCAAACCGTTATATGGAAAGAAGATCTGGAACCTGCTAAAAAAAAGGCTGACAGACTTGCCGGAATATTAACCGGAAATTCAATAAACGATACAAAAAATATTTTAAGCTTTATCGATACGGCATCACTAATACGCCGGCCCATGTCAAAAACAAAACGGCTTGAATTATGCCTCGAAAAGATAATAGAAAGCACGGGTGCAGATTCGGGAATTTTTGTTTGTCCGATTATGGAAAAGAAAGCCAAACACCTCTTTAACTACAAGCAAATTCCAAAAGCGGATTTTCCGATAAACAGAGATTTTATAATTGAAGTCATGTCCGAAAAAAAAGAACTATGTAAAATCGACTGGGAAAATATTTCAGGAAAAAGCGCAATAACGGGAGTCCCCAACTGGAACTCGGCCATCCTCGTACCCGTAATCCTGAGGGGAGAAATAAAAGCTATAATCTATCTTGTAGTAGGAATCAGAAAAAGAAAATTCGGAACGGAAGAATTGAACCTTACAAACCTATTTGCAGGCTTGATAGCTCCCTTCTTTTAATCGGGCAGGGGGGATTTGAACCCCCGACTTCTTGGTCCCGAACCAAGCGCGCTACCCCTGCGCTACTGCCCGTAAAAACCTGCTATAAAAAACAAAAAGCTCACCACTAAGGCGGTGAGCTTTTTCGGGAGCGACGGGGCTCGAACCCGCGATCTCCGGCGTGACAGGCCAGCGCGATAAACCAGCTTCGCTACGCCCCCATAAGATTTATGCAGTATATCAAAAATAAAAAAAAATGTCAATAGTTTTTGCAAAAAATCTTGCATAAATATCGTTTTTGGGATATAGTTTTACCTGTAAATATAATTTAACATATGAGGAAAAATATGAGTAATGTAAAATCTTTTTCGGCACATACCGACTGTACAACAGTTCTGGTAGGTAAAAAAGCCAGTATCGACGGTTCAATTCTTATAGCAAGAAATGAAGATTTTCACTTGGCGGTCAGTCCAAAAATCTTTGTTTTGGAAAAAGCCGTAAATGAGGCTAACCGTGTTTATAAATCAAAAAACACCGGTGTAGAAATTCCCCTTCCTGCAAAGGCCCTTCGGTATACTTCCGTTCCGCAAGCCTACCCGAATGATAAGGAAAATCAAGGCATTTACGGCGAAGCCGGCATTAACGAAAAAAATGTAGCCTTAAGCTCTACCGAAAGCGTCTATGGGAATGCTAAAGTTCTCGCTTATGACCCGCTTGTAAAAAACGGAATCGCAGAAGATGCAATAAACGACATTGTTCTTCCCTTTATAAATTCTGCAAGAGAAGGAGTTACCTATTTGGGAAATCTCATCGAAAAATACGGCTCCGCTGAGGGCAATGGGATTCTATTTGCCGACCTTGATGAAGTTTGGTACATGGAAATCCCTTGCGGGCATCATTGGGTTGCCGTAAGAATTCCCGATGACTGCTATGCCGTAGCACCTAATCAGGTTTCTATCGAAAAAATCGATTTTAAAAAAACCGACCAATACCTTTGGTCAAAAGGAATCAAAGAATTCGTAAATGAACATAAGTTAAATCCTGACAGAGACGGCTTTAATTTTAGACATATTTTCGGAACTTCAAGCGAAAAAGACAGAGTCTACAATACACCCAGAGCTTGGTTCGCTCAAAAATATCTTAATCCCGAAATAGAACAATCTCCGGTATCAAACGATATACCCTTTATCCAAAAAGCAAGCCGTCTTATTTCGGTCGAGGATGTTGAATACATATTAAGCTCTCACTATAATGAAACCGAATTTGATCCTATCGGAATAGGTAACAGCGAGTTCAACAAAACGCGCTTTAGAGGTATTTCGCTTTCACGGACAGCCGAGTCCCATGTTTTGCAGCTGCGGCCTAAGGCTCCGAAAGGTCTTGAAGGCATCAAATGGCTCGCCTTCGGAACTACAGCTTTTGTCCCATATGTTCCGTTCTTTACCAATATTTTGGATACACCTACAGCTTATAAAAGAATGAGCCGCATGGTTTCTACAGATAATGCTTACTGGCTTTTTAAACTAATCGGTCATTTTGTTGAATCTCATTATTCTGCATTTAAAGATGACAATAATGCCTATCTCATCGAAATGCAAAGCTACGGAAGAGCACGTGTAAAAGAGATTACAGATGCCGCCGCGAAAATTCCTGCAAAATCTTTAAGCGAATTCTTAACCGAAGAAAACCGCAAAACTGCAGAGCATATATTAAAAAGAACAAAAGAATATCTTTCCGATTTGATGTTGGAATCTTTTAAGTATTCAAAACTTTCTTTTACAATGGATAAAAATCTTTAAAGAAGAAAAATCCGTAAAACTTAAAGCCCCAAGTGCTTCTTGGGGCTTTTTTTATTTTGATTTATTTTCAGTAATTAAAACATTTAATTTTGATATTGAAGAACCCGTTTGAGATTCGACTTCTCTGGTTTTAATTATGGTAAGGTCCAATGTTTTAATGCTGCTTAACACCTCTGCAATTTCAGAATTAACCTGCTCCGTTGCAGTTAAAAGACGTTTAAAACTGCCTGAAATATTTGCACGGGTTTGACTGATATTATGCTTTTCTTTTTGAACATTGGTAAATTCTTCTAAAAGGGTATTCATAATCGAATTCATTTTTTCGGTTTGAGCATTTACATCAGAAATAAAATCGGAAATATTCGACAAGATATTTTGAAAATCAGAAACCTTTTGATTTATATCGTCGAAACTTTTTTGCAGGACACATGAAGCCTCTGCCGACTGACGGATGGTATTATTTATTTGGCTTAAAATTTTTCCGGTTGAGTCCGCCTCGGATGCAGAACCTTCAGCAAGTTTTCTTATTTCATCGGCGACGACGGCAAAGCCTTTTCCGGCATCTCCTGCATGAGCCGCCTCTATAGCGGCATTCATTGCCAATAGGTTAGTTTGTTCCGCCAAGGCAGTAATAAGCTGGTTAGCTTCAAGAAGACCTTCGGAACTTTGGTAAATGTTTGCAATAATTGCGGTAACTTTTGCCAAATTATCTTTGCCCGTTTTACTTGCATCCGAAAGCAGGGCAAAATCATCATTTATCGTGTTAAACTTATCCGACAAATCATTCGTTACCTTATTCAGTTCTTTTATCTGTAAAACCGTGTTTTCGGCAGCCTTCGATTGATTTTCAATTCCTTGAGAAATATTATCCAAAAATAAATTTAGGCTGTCCGTCGCAGTTTGAGTTCCTCTTAACTCTTCATCCTGTACGCCGATCTCTTGCCTTACAGACTCGGCATATTCGGAAAGTTTTTTCATTGCATCCTCAGCTATGTCCATATTTTCAGCCAAAATAACTTCATGCTGCTTTAATTCGCCGCTTGTGTTTTTTATCTCGTCAAACAAAAGCCCTTTTTGTTTATCCGATTCAAGGAGCATAGATCTGACTTCATCAGCTTTTTTTGTTTCAAGATAATTTCTCCACGCAAGGCAAAAGGCTTGGGCAAATAAAAATCCCGAAAAACCGAAAGGCAATAAATTTCCGACATTTGAAACCATCATGCTGTATAGAACATCGTTTACTGCCGAAACAGCCAAGAAAACTACACCTAAAAAAATGGGAAGGCTTCCCGTTCTTTTTCGCCTCAAGATACGGATTACAAAGTAAAAGGCATAAACAACTTCTACAAGTAAAACCAATTGATGGATGAAAATAAATTTTCCGTAAATATAGGCAGGCGTTACCAAAATAAACAAAACATAAGCAATAGCTTCAACTGCAATTATCCGGTAAATTAATTCTTTTATATCTTCTTTATATAAAGTTCTAAAATATGTAAATATAAAAAATCCTACGGAAGCGAATGTAAAATAATCCAGTTTTGTAATCAATTCCCACGGTGCCGAAGGAAAAATATATTTAAACACATATCCTATTATGGCAGTACGCAAGATAACCGTCAAAGCAAAAAAAATAAAATACAATAAATTTTTATTTTTAGGATGGAAAATAAAAAGAGCCAAATGATACAGGATTATTGCAATACCAAAACCAAAAACAAATATATCCACAAAGCGTTTGGCTAAAATCAAATTCTCCATAGCATCTTTGGCGCCTATACTGATCGGATGATAGATTCCGCCGCGGGAATGGGCAAAATTAGAAACTTGAATTGCAAGATAAATTTCCGTATGCCCCTGCGGAATATCATAAATAATATCATTTATACCGGTTTTTGTATTTTCTCTTGAAGAAGAAGGAATTCCTGTCCTCATAAACTCCTCACCGTTAACAAAAAATGCCCATGCCGAAACAGGTGACATAATTTTTAACATCAGCTTAGGAGTTTTTTGGGGAAGCAAAATTTTTAAGGTGTAAGTGCCGTATCCTAAATTTGAAAGCTTTGTACCGTCCGAAAGAACCGACTTACTCCACTCCATCGGGCAGGGAATAAACACTCCGGCCTTTTCGACATCCTCTTTCGAAAAAACAAACTCTTTATTGTAAAAGCCCATTTCTCCGTTTAATACCAAAATCGGTGAAGAAACAAAATCCGTATTTCTCAAATCCAAAATACCTTTTTTTATTTCTTCGGAAAAGCCCGACACACTTACAGATAAGATAAAACACACGGCCAAGAACAATTTTACCGATATTTTCCTCTTAACCTTTTCAAGAATTTTGCTCCTGCATTGCGGCAGGCTGCTGCACATTTTGAACTTCATTTTCATCTCCTTCCTCTATTTCCGATACCAGATTTTTACATTCAACTATTTTTCCCATAAATACATCAGCTATGGTGCGTATTTTTTCAGGTTCTTTAGCAGTCTCTTCGGTCTTATTTTCTGTTTGAGGCGGAATATATTCCTTTACGATTAATTTAAGTTTTTTTCCTGTAATTTCAAAAATAGACTCTGCAACAATATCTTTTTGTTTTTGAATTAAGGTCAAGTCAAAGGAGCTTCGGACAAACAGGGTCAAACTGTCTTCTTTTAAAAGCCAGTCTTTGCTTTGCCCGACAGCAGAAGATAATATTCCGCTTTTTTCGGAAAGAATCTCAATTAGAGGCTCTTTTAAATTTTCTACAGTAAAATTATTTTCTATTATGCGGGCAGTCTGAAGTTCGGTTTTTTCGTTTGCCTCTTTTTTTTCAAAAGAAGCCTGATCTAAGACCGACTGTTTCTCTTCATTTTTTTTTTCTGAAACCTCGTCCAATTTATTGTCCCGTTTTAAAACGGCTTTAAATTGTTCGGTCAAACTGCCCGCATGATTAAAAGATTGGGGATTCTCCGTGTTTTCCCGGTTTTGTAAATTCGTTTGAACTTGATTTACCGGCGGACGGCCGGGTGAAGAAAGCTGTACATTCTTATGATTAACCATAAGACTCTGCGCTGCATCAAAGGCTGCTTTTAAACCTGCAGGAGACACGTAATCGCTGAGCCAAGAAAGCCGTGAAACCGCCAACTCCAATTCATAACGCTGGTCAATAGAAAACCTCAGATCTTTAAAAAGTTGAAGCATTATGCTTAAAGCTCTTTCTATCTGTGCGGAATCCCAGCCCTGCAAGATATCCTGCGGAAAGCGGTCGGCCCTTTGCCCGATGAGAGCTTCCTTTGTAATGCCGTGCTTTACGAGTAAGAGACTTCTAAAATAATCTGCACAATCCGAAACTACCTGCTCGACCGAAATTCCGCCCTGTAAAATTCCATCCAAAATGGACAGAGCTTCCTGCCCGTTTTTTGCAACACAGGCCGATACAAGTTTATTTATTGAATCGACACCTGTAAGGCCGAGCTTTTCGTGTATCTTCTCAAAAGTTATATGCCCGTCCGAAAAAGCCGCCACCTGATCAAAAAGAGTATAAGCATCCCTTACACTTCCGGTAGCTTCACGGGCAATCCAATATAGAGCTTCATCATCGGCAGTTATCCCCAGCTCCGATGCTGCATCGCCAAGAGCCTTCTTCAGAATTTCTATTGAAACAAGTTTAAAATTAAACTGCTGGCAGCGGCTTTTAATTGTGGCCGGAACCTTATGAATTTCGGTAGTGGCAAAAATAAACACAACATAGGGAGGCGGCTCTTCGATTGTTTTTAAAAGAGCATTAAAAGCACTTGTCGAAAGCATGTGAACTTCGTCAATTATATAAATCTTGTATCTGCTGGAATTCGGAGGGAATAAAATTTCATCTTTTATCTGCCTAACATCATTTACGCTCGTATTTGAGGCGCCGTCAATTTCGATTACATCCAAACAAGACCCTGCCGTAATTTCTTCGCAGGCAGTACACTTACCGCAGGGAGTGGGTTTAGGGCCTTCAGCACAATTAAGAACTTTGGCTAAAATTCGGGCAGAACTTGTCTTTCCGCATCCGCGCGGCCCCGAAAAAAGATAGGCATGAGCTATCTTTCCTGCTTCAATTGATTTTTGCAATGTTGCAGCCACAAATTCCTGCCCCAACAAGTCTTCAAAACGCTGAGGTCTCCTTCGTGTCGCTGTTACTTGATATTCCATTCTAAGAGTATAGCACAAATTTGTTCAAAATTAAACTAGGTAAAGACTTCAATTTTCTATCAGGTCTTACTTGAAAAAAAATAAATTTTTTTTTAATATTTTTGATAATCTTTTAAATAAAAACATAAAATAATAGTAGAGGTGATAATTATGAATAAATTAAAAAACATTTTAGCTTTATCTATTTTTACGTGTTTTTGTCTTCTTTTGCTTTCCTGCACAGGATGCACAAACGTATTCCGGCTGCAAAATATCGAAAAAGATACAATTTCGATTGTGAGTTATAATGCACAGACTTTTTTTGATGCTGTGGAAGACGGCAGCGAATTCAAAGAGTTTAAGGGTTCAAAAACGAAATGGTCAAAGGAAAGGTATGCAGAAAGACTTTCCCGGCTCAAGGAAACTCTTAATCTTTCTTGTCTTGGTTTGGGTTTAAGCGAAAAAGATATGCCCGATATTCTTATTTTGCAGGAAATCGAAAGCCAAACGGTTATCGACGATTTTTGTAAAAGTCTGCCGCTGAGAAATTCATACAAATATGCGGTCTTTATTCCTCCAAAAAAAGGAGGCGCTTTCAGCACTGCCCTGCTTTCAAAATTTCCTATAATTGAAACAAAGGTTTTTAACATATATTCAGGCAAAAGCATTTTACGGCCGTTGATTGAAGCCAGAATCAGAATTTCTGAATCCGGAGGAAACAGGGAGTTGATGATATTAAACGTCCACTGGAAATCTAAGGTAGGAAACTCCGGCAGCGAAAATCTAAGACGAATGCAGGAAGAACAAGCCTATAAAAGGCTTTTAGAATTAAAAAATACCGAACCGCAAACACCGTTTATTATATGCGGAGATTTTAATCAAACTCTAAAAGAATTTTCTCTTCTATCGGAATTTGATAATTGCTGGAATATCGAAACTTATAAAAATGCGGTCAAAGAAGGAAGTCAGCCGTCGGGAAGCTATTTTTACGGGAATAGCTGGGAAGGAATAGATCATTTTTTCTACTCCGATAATTTAAGCGATGGAAAAGACTTTGACTTAAGTTTTTTTTGCGTGATCAACTCCCGTCCATTAGTGGATGAATCGGGAAAACCGGAAAGATACTCGGTATACACGGGCAAAGGTTATTCCGACCACTTACCCATCGGCATTATTCTAAAAAGACAATAAAAAACCGTTCATTTATAAAATGAACGGTTAATCAAAAATACCGGCGAAGGGACTTGAACCCTTACGGAGTCGCCCCCAATAGATTTTGAGTCTATCGTGTATACCATTTCACCACGCCGGCTCATTGAAAGCTTATTTTATCATAAAAATAAAATTTTGTAAAGCCCTTTTTTTAAAGTAAAATTTTTAAGTTTAAATAAAAAAGCCCGCTTTCGCGGGCAATTTAAGCTGCGTACGAAGGAGGATTACGCAGTCAAATTATACCTATGCAACAAATCTATATAAAATAAGTTACATATTATTTACAAAATACGGCATCCTATTTATAAAAAGCCTTATAGGCTCTATATGCCATATAAAGGTCTGCCTTGCTTATAATTTCAAACGGAGCATGCATTGAAAGAACAGGAACACCGCAGTCCACGACTTCGGCACCGTATTTTGCTATAATATAAGCAATTGTTCCGCCTCCGCCTGCATCTATTTTTCCGAGCTCTCCGGTCTGCCAAACGACATCATTATCATCGAAAATTTTGCGCACTTTTTGCAGGAACTCGGCATTGGCATCGTTTGAGCCGCCCTTTCCGCCGGATCCCGTATACTTATTGATGCAGATACCGTTGCCTACATAGGACGAATTCATTTTTTCGAAAACTGAAGGAAAGGCCGGATCGAAACCGGCAGAAACATCTGCTGAAAGCATGTAAGAATTGGCAAAAGCTCTTCTAACATCGATATCCCGATAATTTTTATTTAAAGCGGCAATTTCTGCAACCATATTTTCAAAATAGAAGGCCTGCATACCGGTATTTCCTACCGAACCTATTTCTTCCTTATCGGCAAAAAGAGCGGCAGCAGTCCTTTCAGGAGATTCAATTTCCAAGATAGCTTTTAAAGCCGTATAGGCACAAACCCTGTCGTCATGACCGTGTCCTGCAATAAGAGAATTATCAAAACCTACATTTCTGGCCTTTCCTGCAGGTACAATTTCTAACTCTGCAACTCTAAAATCTTCTTCGATAATTCCATATTTTTTATTAAGAATTTTTAGGATATTATCCTTTATGGGATTCTTCGATTCTTCTTTTTTATCGTCCTTATCTTTTTTTTCTTTTGAAGAAGGCTTTTGATTTCCGACAAGTATATTAAGCTGTTCTCCGGTTATTCCTTCAGCCATCGTTTCTTGAAGCTGTTTTTTTGATAAGTGTATCAAAAGGTCGTTAATAAAAAGAACAGGATCTTTTTCGTCTTCACCTATGCAAATGTCAACCTTTTTTCCTTCCTTTGTAAAGATAACGCCGTGAATGGCAAGAGGAATAGCTGTCCACTGATATTTTTTAACTCCTCCGTAATAGTGAGTTTTTAAAAAAGCAAGATTTGATTCTTCAAAAAGGGGCATTTGCTTTAAGTCGAGGCGCGGACTATCGATGTGGGCGCCTATAATGTTCATACCCTGAGTGATGTCATTTCCCAAAACCATCAAAACAACGGATTTTTCTTTATTGTTCAAATAAACTTTTGTTCCTTTTTTTGCCGAACCGCTTTTTATGACTTCTTCAAGAGATTTAAATCCATGCTCTTTGGCCTGCTTTATAATCTCCACAGTACATTCTCTCTCAGTCTTTCCGGTATTTAAAAAATTCAAATAACTGTCGGAAAGCTTTCCTAATTCCGAAAGCTCTTTATCGGTCAAATTTTCCCAAGCCGATTTTTGCTTATAAGATAAATCCATAACGCACCTCTTTAATTTTTACCGCCGAAAGCGGTTTATTTATCTTTGATGAGTATACTCCTTTTTTCTTTTTTAGAAAAGCAGGGAAGAATAAGTAAACAGAACTTGACTTCTATTTTAAAATTATATACATTTTAATAAAAATTTATCGTTAGGAGATAAAAATGAAAAAAATAATTTTACCCGTTTTTATGATTATTGCCTTGTTGGGAGCAGCCTCATGCTCAGAAAAATCCGCCGATCCTATAATGGTTATGAGCGGCGAAAAACTGGATTCTATCGCAGCAAATGCCAAGGAAAAAGACAATTACCTCATCATTGATGTTAGAGAAGACTATGAATACAAAGAAAGTCATCTTGAAAACTCAATAAATATAAGCGTAAACGAACTTGAAAAAAGAATAAACGAAATATCTTCTTTTAAAGAAAAAAATATTGTTGTTCTCTGCCGAAGCGGCAGAAGAAGCAGGATGGCAGCTCAAATTTTAGTCAATAACGGATTTAAAAAGGTTTTTGATGCTCCCGGTGTAACAAAATATAAATACAAGAATATTGTTAAACCAAAAAAATAACCTTTTCAATCTTAACTAGAATTTACCTTATGTCACTTCCCCGAGAGCCTTTTTTTCCATGAGGCGATGAGCTGGAGGGCTTTTATTGGGGCTGTTTCATCGGGATTGGTTGATAGGATTTCGTTTAAGATAAGCTCTTCGTCCGGGAAGAGGGATAGACCCTTTGAAACCGGGTTTGAAGAGTTTTTTTCTTCGGAGCCGACGGCTGTGCAGCCGGAAGGGTTTTCTGCTTGGACGGCTCTTTCTTTTTGGAATTGGCTTCTCATGTATAAAAGGTTTTCGGCCCGTGTTAAGACACTTTGAGGGATACCGGCAAGGCCCGCAACGTGGATACCGTATGAGTTTCCCGCAGCTCCGGGTACGACCTTTTTTAAAAAGACTATCTTTCCTTCCGCTTCAAGCACATCCAATTTTAGATTTATGATTTTTTCGTGCTCCAAGCGGGTAAGCTCGTGGTAGTGGGTTGCAAAGAGGGTCTTGGCTTTTATGGTATTAAGGAGGTGTTCGCTTACGGCCTGAGCTATGGCAAGCCCGTCCTCCATAGAAGTTCCCCGGCCGACCTCGTCCATGATAACAAGGCTGTTCCGCGTTGCCGAATTAAGAATGTAGGCCGTTTCTATCATCTCGACCAAAAAGGTCGATTCCCCTCGGGCAAGATTGTCCGTTGCTCCCACCCTGCAAAAGATCTTATCTACGGGGCTTAAAACGGCCTTTTCGGCCGGAACAAAGGAGCCAATCTGGGCTAAAAGGCAGATTAGTGCTGTCTGCCGTAAAAAAGTGCTTTTTCCCGCCATGTTGGGTCCTGTGATGACCGCAAAGGACGGAATTGTTCTATCTTCTTGATTTGAATCTTGTCCCGATAGGAGCTCAATGGAATTGGGTACAAAGTCCCCGGCCTTGAGATGGTTTTCGACTACGGGATGCCTGCCGTTTGTTATATTTAAGATGCCTGAATTATCGCAAAGTTCGGGTCTTGTCCAAGCGTGTAAAATTGCGGCCTGTGCAAAGGACTGGTGCACATCGAGCTCGGCAACTTCTTCTGCAAGTTTTTGTAAAAAGCGGTGATGAGAGCCTATTTCGGCACAGACCTCGTCAAATACTTCTTTTTCGGCATCAATCAGCCTTTCTTCCGAGTTATTTATATTGTCTTCAATTTGTTTTAAGGTTTCGGTGGTAAAACGGTCTGCATTTGAAAGAGATCGCTGCCGGATAAAATAATCGGGAACAGCCGAGATATTGCCTAAAGAAACTTCCAAAAAATAGCCCATCATCCTGTTATATTTTATTTTTAGATTATTGATACCGGTTTTTTTCCGCTCATCGTCCAAATACTTTTCAAGAATCCCGTGGGCATTTTCTTTTATGTTTTTTATCGAGTCTACCTTTTTTGAAAAACCTTTTTTTATAAGTTTTCCGTCATTTAAGGCTATTGTGCACTCATCATCTATCGAATTTTCCAAAAGGTTGCAGATTTCGGTAAGCAGCTTTTTTTCTTCATCGTTAATCTGCAAAAAATTAAGCTTTTTTTCTTCTATGAGGCTGCCCATCCTTATTACGGAATTAAGACTTTGCTTTAGGGCTAAAAGATCCTTCCCGTGGGTCTTTTTCATGGCAATGCGGCCCGAAAGACGCTCAATATCGAGTATTGAAGAAAGAGTTTCCCTTATAACCGCTGAAGCCTTTCCGTCCTTGAAAAGACTGTTTACCTTGTCGAGTCTCTTATCTATTTCCTTCTTTGAGCGGAGCGGATAGCTTATCCTCCTCCTTAAAAGGCGGGTTCCCATGGCTGTCTTTGTGCAATTTACGGATTCAAAGAGGCTGTACGCAGGGCTGTTATCTCTCAAGTTGGTCAAAAGCTCCAAATTTTTCCTTGTGGAATCGTCCAGAGAAACAAAGTCGCTTTCGGCATAAATTTTAATACCCGAAATATGGGAAATATCCCTGCCTGAAATCTCTTCCAAGTATTGAAGCAGGAGACCGGCAGGCGGAACTTCAGGCGAATCGATATCGAGTAAAAAACCCTTTAGGTTTTCGGTTCCAAAGGCTGCACAAAGTCTTTTTTCGGCCTGATCGGGGTTAAAACTCCAGTCGGGATAAAAGTTTTGCATCATCGAAGGAAATTCCGAAAGGATTTGCTTTAAGGCAGGGAATTCGCTTTGAAGCGACTGCTGAATTAAAATTTCCTTGGGGTTGATTCTTCCTATCTCTTTTAAAAACTGTTCTTTAAAGTCTGTTTTGGGGAAGGAAGTAGCAAAAAAATTGCCCGTGGTAATATCTATATAGGCTAATCCTGCATAGTAATCGGGACCTGAGTTTCCTTCAGTTTTTTTGTTTGAGCAATATACGGCCGCAAGATAGTTATTGCTTCCCTGTTCCAAAAAGTCGTCTTCGGCAACGGTGCCGGGAGTGATAACTTCAACAACTTTGCGCTCGGTCAAACCTCCTGCCACGGGTTCCGTAACTTGTTCGCATATTGCAATTTTTTTTCCTGCCCTGAGTAGGCGGGCTATGTATATTTTTGCGGCGTGATAGGGAATGCCGCACATAGGCACATCGGCTCTTTTTGTGAGGGTTAAGTTTAAGATTCGGCTTACTTCAACTGCCTCATCAAAAAACATCTCATAAAAATCGCCGAGCCTAAAAAAAAGTATTTCGTCCTTGTATTTTGCCTTAATGCTGAGGTACTGCCTCATCATGGGCGTTTGAGGCTTATTCACTTTGTTTTCTTAATTCTTGAATAACCTTGTCGGTAATATCGACTGTAGGGCTGTACCAGATTATTCCGGCATTGTGCTCATAGCTTAAAACCATTGTGTAACCTTCCGATTCGGCAACCCTGCGGACAGATTCATATAGACTGCTGTAAAAAGCATCATCATTGATAAGATTTTTTCTGAGCATGTTAAGCTCATCATTAGATGCCTTTACATATTCCATCAATAAGGTAATTTTACTTTTTATTTTTTCTTCATATTTTTGAACTTCCGATTCTTTTCCATCAGCTTCGGCATTAACTTTTTTTTGCCTAAGCTGAACAATTTCACCTTCAAGAACTTTTTTTTGCTTTTCAAATTTTTCTCTTTTTTCCTGATAGTCTCTTGCTGCCTTTGCATCCCGTCTAAAGGTATCAAAGATAAGACCAGTGTCTATTACGGCAAATCTGGTAATCTGTTGCGCATAGACTCCAATTGAAAGCATACAAATAGCAAGAATAATTATAACGTTTTTTTTATTCATATTAGAACTCCTTAAAATATTAAAATACTTATCATGCCTATCTATTATATGTTCGGAATATTGAATGAAAGAACAAACCGCCAATCAGCGCCCTTTCCATTACCCCAAACCGGTTTACCGTTTTGGGATCTGAAGGTATTTGCAAACAAAAGCCGCAAGGGAAACTGCTGAATAGAGAATCGAAGACCGGGACCGAAACTAAAATAGTAGTCATTTATGCTTAGTTTTCTTAAATCTCTTAAGTCTTTTTTGACGGCTACAGCATCAAAGAAAAAGTCAAAAGATAAGATTCCGTGAGCCAAAGGCCATCTGAATTCTATCCAGTTATTTTGCATAACCGTACCTGCTCCTTGGGGGCCCATACCGATCCAACCTCTTCCTTTAAATGCTCCGTCAATATAAAGCATTCTGTCAAGACCTATCGGCTTTTTTTCAAGAGGAACTTGGAACGAGAAACCCGAATAGAAAGCGAGAACAAATTTTAAGTTCCATACCTCACTTACTGGATAATCCAAAAGCGTTACATAAAATTCACCTTTTGTATCAGATTGGAAAAAATACTCATCCTCAATTTTTGGAATGAGGCCGAAAAAGCTGAACTCCTGACTTAAAAACCATCCCTTAGAAGGATCATGAGCAATATCTCTGTCATCCATCGATAGTTTTAGTTTTAGAGAGTTGCTTAAACTCCACTTAGCCTGCTGATTCCTTACTCTTTCTTCGGCAGGCCGATATAAACTGCTGTTATAAAAATTCTTTACGATACCGAAATTTACTCCGCCCCGCAAAGTTATGATTGCAAATTTGGGGAACCATCTATATCCCGAATTCATTCCTATACCGAATTCCAGACGGTTGTATTTCATTTTAAATGCATCAGCTAATGAAGGATTGGCTTTAAACTCGTCTTCGGTAAAAAAAGGATCCGGTACATTATTATAGTTTAAGTCCTGATAGCCATACATGGTCTTATGAGCTATTGAAAAGTCAAATCCCACTGAAAGGGGTTTTCCTAAAAACCAATTTTCGGTAAATCCAAGAGTCAAGCTCTGTGTATCACTGGCTGCATTAAGATTAACCGAAAGCTCTCTTCCCGATCCAAGCAAGTTTTTTTCTTCCCACTGTGCAAATACTGACATCGGAAAGGCATTAGTCTCGGATGCCCCGGCAAAAGTGATTCCGAATTGAATTCCTGCCGTTGATTGTTCTTCAACATTGATTATAACGTCTACCAAATCAGGTTCCGACCCGGGCAGCACATCAGGCAAAATATTCGAAAAATACCTTAAGTTAGCCAAGTTTCTAAAGCTATTTATCAGCTTTGTTTTAGAGAATACGTCACCTTCTTTTAAAAGTATTTCTCTTAAAATAACGTGATCCTTGGTTTTAGTATTTCCTTTTATTATTATGTTTTCGACATGACTTCTTTCACGTTCTACAATCAAAATTGTATAGCCTATTTCTTTGGTAGAAGTATTTCTGTTTTCTTTTTTATCTATGTAGTTTCCGGTGTAGCCGTTTTCGTAATAGAGATTTGCAACTTCGCCGAATCCGATTTCAAATTTCTTTAAGTTAAAAATCTCTCCTTTTTTTAGTTTGATTCTTTTGCTTAATTCTTCGGTAGAAAAAATATAGTTTCCCTCAAAATCCGTTCCCGAATAAGTAAATTGTTCACCTTCCATTATTACATATGTAAGAGTAATCAGATCTTTTTGAGGGTCGGATGCCGTATCTACATCTTTTTTTATGGTTTCAACATGGGCATCTATGTATCCGTGTTCTCCATAGAATAATTTGATTGCATTTTTATCGGCTTGTAGAGCATCTTCCCTAAAATAACCTTTTTGTAATAACCACGCTTCCTTGGATACAAGAGTCTTTTTTAAAGCTTTTTCGGGGAATTTTGAATTTCCTTCAAAAAGGATTTTGGTGATAACCGACATTTTACCTTCAGTTACGGTAAATTCCACATTTACGGCATTATTCTCTTTATCTTCTGTTGTTTTGCTTGTTATTTCGGCTTTTGTAAAACCCTTTTCGGTATAAAAATCTTTTAAAGCTCTTTCTGCATTTTTTACATTAATCTCGTTAAAAATATCGCCTTTTTTCACCTTTATGGCTGAAAGTAAGTCGGCTTTTCTTATGTTTGTATTACCGATAAATACAATCTCTTTTACAGCCGGTTTTTCTTTAACTATAAATTCCAAAAATACTGATTGATATTGATCATCGGCAGGGATAGCTTTAGGAACGATATCGGTAAAATAATCTAACGCATAGATTTTTTGTAAAATTTCCCAATATAACTCGTCGGAAAAGGGCTTTTTTTTGTATGGCTTAAATATCTCTTCTAATTCTGAGACCGCGATATTTTGTAAACCTTTGAATTGAATTCCCAAAACCGGTTTCCCGTTATACCAACCCTCCGGCTCTTGAGCAAAGCAATTTAAGGCAAAAAGGATCAGCATAAAACCTATAATTTTTTTCTTCAACATTTTTTATCCCCTTAATTAATAAGAAAATTTCCATGATAATGTCAATCCGGTATCGGACACAAACAGAGAATCCGGCCTGCTTGGGGCTATATGCCATCGAAGCAGAAAAAACGGAGTATTCATTTCAAATCCTATCTCAGGCTGAAACAGCAAATTTCCGTAAACCGGTTTTCTGGTAAAATCCGTTTTTGTAGAAAGCGGATCGTAATAGCTAAGATGCAGCATTGCATCAGCATATATGGCAGAACCAAAATACTTACCAATGTAAACACTTGTATTATCAAAATAGTTACCGATTGTCAATGGCTTATCCTTTGAAGTCTTAAATAAATTCTCCAAAACAACATTTTGTATGAGAAGGCTTCTGGCGGAAAATACATCGACATGGAGAAAATCTCTGGCTTCTTGTTCAATTCTTCTCATGATACCCATTTTTGCCAAAATATCTGAGGCATTTAAAAGTGTTTCTTTTAGAACGTTGCCGTTTTTTAAATCTCCAAGAGCTACCTGTCCCATTAAGTTCATTGTATCGGAATCGGACATAGCCATCGGCGGAGATGTGGTAATTACCGGTCTGAAGCGTTCAATATCAAGATATTGCTCCTTTGCCGTTAAATTTATTGTAAGAGGCTGACCATCGGGCAGTTTATCCTTTATTTCGGCTCTAACCGATATTATAGGCTCTATCTGCTGAAAAGGAGTATTTAAGATTTTAAGTTCTCCCTCTTTGATGTAAAAGTTTCTTTTTATATAGAATATTTCTCCTGTACGGATTTTTGCCGAACCGGACATTTCGAATTTACCTGCACCTGTATCCAGATTTAGATTAAAAGGTTCACTTTCCGTATAGGCAAGAGCTCTTAAAAAAGGGAACTCGGTCGACGGATATCTAAATTCCGATTTTTTACCCAAATTTAAATTTAAGTTCATATAAAAACTAATTGAACTTTTATTTTTTGAGGCATTTTCACTGTGTTTTTGCAGTTCTGCAAAAGGAACAGAAAAATAACCTTTGTTAAAATAAGCATCTCCTTCCAAAGTGATAAGTTCAGGGTTTATTTCAAGCCTTATTTTCCCCTCAGCTCTTCCGTCGGCGTGGAATGCTATATTTTTTGTTCTTATCAAGGCTTGGGAATTTTCGAGGACTCCGCAGTCTACTGTCGTATAATACGGAATCCAGCCTATGAATTCCGATTTTGCTTCACCCCAAATGCTTCCGATTTTTCCGTGTAAAACCGTATAAGGCACAGAGATGAGGGTTCCGCTAAACTCTATAGGAACTTCTGCAGGGCCGTATGTATCCGGAGAATAATTGGGCGATGTACAAAATAACTTTTCTCCTTTAAGAGTGCCGTAAAACAACGGGTCTTTTTGTGTTCCGCTTATTTGAAGATCCCCGTAAACTCTTCCGGCTGAAAATGTTATGATATCGTTGTTGGGTATAATATTTATAACCTTGGCAAGATCTATGCCTATGTTGGTTACGGCAAGATTGATATCGTTTCCCGTAAGCATACCGTCGATATTTAGATGGAAAGGAAAAGACTCATCGATGTGAAGCGATACTATTCCGTAATCAGTTTTAAAACCGTATATTTCGTCATTGCTTCCGGCATATAGAGCGATAATATTGGGTTCTTTTACCAGCGAAGCCTTTATATCCGATTCACCTCTTTTTCCGGCAAGGATCCAATCCGATATTTTCATGTCAATGTTAAAATGCGACATTAAGTTAAGAGTTTTTTCGATAATATTTTGGTTATCGATATTTTTTTTGTCTGCCGTAGATGTAAAATCAAATGAAAGAGCGGCTTTGGTTTCTATCTTTTCTTTATTGTTCGGTTTTCTCGGCTCGAATTCATATAAAAATCCGAGAGAACCCTTTTGTTCGGACGGAATTATAGAGGCTTCTATATTATCAAGTTTATGGCCTCCCCACTTAAATGATGAATCTAAAAGGCTCATCTTATTGTTATCTACAAAGGCAGCTGCTTTTCCTTCGATATTTTGACCGTTTAAGTTAAAAGAAATATTTTTTAAATCAGCTTTTAACGAAAGAGAATCTTCGTTTCCGAGAAATATAAATTCTACATCTACCGTATTTTCAGGCCTTTGCTTTTTTAAAAAGCGGTTAAGCGATATATCTTTTATTTTGCACGTTCCGTCAAAGTAAATTTTATCCGAGAGAGCCAATAATGAATTTAATATAAAACTTTCCTTTTTATTTTTATCGGAAAGGGAAAGGTTTACTCCATATTGATTTATATTTTTATCTAAAGCAGGAAGCAGATTAAAAGCAGCTGTTCCTTCAAGTTGTTTATTCTTTATGCCGGCCTTAACATTATGGAAAAAAGCCTCTTTAGGTTTGGCATAGCCTTCTGCATAAAACTCTAAGCTTTCATCCGTTTTTGTGATATCCGGTTCAAGATACTCAAGTTTTATGTAGTTGCAGTTAAGTTCCCAATTATTTTTATTTTTATATTCGACAGCCGTGTCTGCCGAAAAAATAGAATTTATAAAAGGAACCGGAAGTTCTTTTACCTGTATTGTTCCTTTTAATCCGTTTTGCATATCTTTTATAACATTTACGTTTAGGCCGTAGTCTCCATAGATGCTTATAATTTCATCATCCAAAAGACCTGAAACCTTGTAGCTTATATCGTTTAAGGTTAAAAGAGAATCGAAAATCAGTCCTTCATTTCCAAAAGAAGAATTTATGTTTCCTTTTAGGTTTATTTTATTAAAAAGAATATCTATATTGCTTACATTAAAAGAAGATTCATTTCCTTGAACCGAAAAAAGAGTGTAAAAGCCGTTTTTTGAATTTGATGCAAGAACCGTCTGAATTATGTTATACGAAAAATGTTTAAAATCACTCGAGATATAAAATTCGCTGGTCATTTGAACGGGAGAAATAAAGTCTTCCACAAAATTTTGTGCCGGTCTTTTTAATCCCGAAAAAGAAACTGCTCCGTTATAGATATTCTCAACGCTTATTGAGTCAACGGTTCCGTGAAACTCTAAATACCCCGGTCCGTTTTGTAAAGTTTTTTCTTTAGGATGATTCCATGTTCCGTCGAGACTAAAGCTGCCTTTGCCGTCTTTTCCCGAAATATATATGTCCGTTTTTCCCGTTTTTTTTTCCAGTGTGCATGAGATGTTTTCCAACTCAGCCTTTCCCATTTGTATGCGGGAAATGTTTGAAAATATTTTATTTTGTTTGGAAAAAACATTTAACTGCATTGCCATGCTTTCTCCCGATGCCAATTTAAATTTCGAAATATTTAAATTAAAGTTAGGAGAAATCTCTTTTATTTTGTAAGAGCCTTGTGCCGATAGATTTATGTCGGGGCTGTTTAAGCGAAGATTTTGAAGCTTTATAAGATTTTCATCACCTTCAGCCTTAAAACTTAAAACCGATTTTTCAATTTTGCTGCCGCCTATCTGAAATTTAGGCAGCTTTATAGAAAAGGCCGTATCCCACAAAAGTTTATCGAATGTAGAAAAACTAAGATTAAAATTTCCCGTAAAAGCTGCATCTTTTAGCTCGTTAAGGATTCCCTCTCCTTGAGAAGGCGAAACGACCAAGAGAGGTTTTAAGTCTTTGCATTCAAGATTTATACTTCCCGTGTTTTCTACCGTGTTCCAAACGCCCTTTACGTCAACCGGCTGAATATCCTGTAAAGTTGTAATCGATGCTATTTTATCCAAATATGATGCAAATACAGAAAACTTTTTGACATAAATATTACCGATTTTAATATCCGAAAAATTTATTATTGAAGATGCCGAGACCGTGTTCGGATAAAATGAGCCGTTTATGTTTATAAGAGTGCTAAATCCCTTAAAAGCCGGTCTTACAAAGTTATTGTACCGGAAGTTTGAGTTTATATCAAAATCTATCTTGCCGGAATTCAATGTAAATACGCCGTTTGAAGTATATAAGTCAGTGGTCGAAGTTTTATTGCTGTAATTCAATGCAAGATTTTTTAGTTCAATTTTTATAGGTTTAACATCCTTAACTTTTTTTAGGTTTTCTTCGATGATTCTTATTATGTCTGCTGAAGAAGTTATTTCCAAATCTGCATTATCAAAGTTATTTGGGTTTTCTTCAATCAGCGCGTTGCCCGTTTTTTTTGTATCAATTTTTTTTAAAATATTTTTATTTTCTTCAATGTCAAAATCTATAATCCCGTCATAAACCCCCAAAGAGGCTAACACCGAAGTAAAATCCTTTGTTATCAGAGAGTAAAGCCTGTAATCGACGTAAAGCAGCGAAAAATGAGCTATTTTTTTTTGAGTTAAAGCATTGTAAATGTTAACATCTCTTATTTTTATTCTGTCAAAAAAAGAAGGAGACATAGACGCATATGTAATTTTTATTTCAAATTGGTCCTCAAGCGTTTTTATAAGATTATCTCTTACATATACGAGCTGCCCCTCCAAAGCCTTCGCTGCCGGACGAAAAACTATCAGAGAGCTTGCAACTATTGCGAGAAAAACTATAATTTCTATGATGCGTCTTTTTTTTATATTTTCCACTCAACTACTATTATATCAAAAAAAAAAATGTTATGATAGGCCTCATGATATTACCCAATTTTGTTGTGTTTGAAGGTATAGACGGTTCGGGAACGACGAGCCAGATGAGACTTTTAAAAGAAAGATTTGAAACGGAGGATAAGGGCTCCCTTGTTTCTTTTACGCAAGAGCCCACATCAGGCCCCATAGGAGCTTTGATCCGCTCGGCTCTTCAAGATTCATTGAAACTTGCTCCCGAAACCATGACCCGATTATTTGCCGCTGATAGATGCGAGCATATTTACGGTTTAAACGGTATTCTTGAATTGGTTAAAGCCGGGAAAGCCGTGTTTTCCGATAGGTATGTTTTTTCAAGTCTTGCTTACCAAACGGCAGCAGGAACCTCCGAACTTGCAAAACTTCAAAATGACGGCTTTCCCCTTCCCGAATTTTTATTTTTCTTTGACTTGCCCGTTGATGTCTCTATGAGCCGGGTTATGGGCCGCAGTAACGTGCTCGAAATATATGAAGAAAAAACATTTCAGTACAAGGTTCAAGATGAATATAAAAAAATTATAGATCAATACAGAGAAAAAGAGCCTAAAATGAACATAATCATGATAAATGCGGTTGAACAGATTGAAGAAATTCACGAGAAATTATGGAGTATTGTAAAAAATCTGCCGAAAATATAATCGATGAAAAGGCGATTTTTCTTTTTTGCAATTTTATGTTTTTTTGTTTACTCTAATACGCAGGCTTTCTCTTACTTCGTAGAATATAAGGAGCAATATTACAAGCTCTACCATATTCACTACGAACAGGAACCGGATGATATAGTCGAAAATATTTACTGGCTTGAACGGGCCATAAATGCCGATTTTTGCAATCCTCTTCATGCTTTGGCGAAAATCACCACCAAAAAGGAATGGGAAAAATACCGCTATATGTTTATGATGCACCTTAACCTTAAAATGGTAGAACAACACCTGAGGCTGGGAAGCAAATTCGATAAACAAGTTGCCTATTTTTATAATTATCCGTGGAAAGAGCAAAATATCGAAAGCCTTTCTAAGGCTGAAGAATTTTATGAGACAGCCTTAGTTTACTGGCATGAGGCAAAACTGTGGGCCGAAAAGGCCAATATGAGGGAATTTCAATTTTTGTTTTTGGATGATCTGCCTTTTTGGGAAAATGAAAGAGCCCGCATTGCCTCAGGTGACTTAAACTATGAGCGGACCATAAAAAGAGAGCTTCTGCGTCTCGAAAAAGTACGGGAAGATTTTATGAATATGGACGATACTACTTATTAATTTTTTGGTATTTACCTATTTACATATATTCATTTGTTTGCTAATATGGAATGTATGGATAGGTGTTTTAAATTAAGCCCCTCGCTTTTGAGTGCAGATTTTTCAAAGTTAGGTGAAGAATTGGCATTTATAGAAAAAAATGGCGGTGCCTGGGTTCACATAGATGTTATGGATGGGCAATTTGTACCTAACTTAACCTTTGGGGCTCCGGTTGTAAAAGCTTTGCGCCCCTGCTCAAAACTTGCCTTTGATGTACATTTGATGGTCAGTAATCCCGGGCATTTTGTGCAGGCTTTTGCTGAAGCCGGGGCAGATTATTTTACCTTTCATGCTGAAGCTTCTACACATGCCGATAGGCTGATTGCCGATATACGCTCTCATGGAATGAAAGCCGGAGTGAGCATTGTACCGTCTACCCCTGTTGGGATGCTTGAAGAAATAGCTCCTTTGGTAGATCTCATATTGGTTATGAGCGTAAATCCGGGTTTTGGAGGACAAAAATTTATCCCCTATTGCCTGGAAAAAGTGAAAAAATTAAAACAATTGCGTGAAGAAAAAAAATATAATTATTTGATTTCTATCGATGGAGGTATCGACTCAAAAAATATTGAATCGGTAGCGGATGCGGGAGCCGATGTCATTGTCTCAGGCTCGGCATTTTTTTCGGGAGATTTAAGGGTATGAAAAAATTTTCGATATTACTTTTTTTGCTTTTTACTATAAATGCTTTTGCGCAGAATTATAACGACTACATCTCGTCAGGGCTTGACTCCTATGCCCGTTCCGACTGGCCGTCTGCAGTTTTTTCTTTTCAAAAAGCAATGGAAGTTTCAAAAAATTCTTTGGATGAACCTCTTTATTGGCTCATAATGGCAAACACTTCAGCCGGTAATTATTCTGTTGCTTTAAGCGATGTTGAAGTCTTTTTTAAACGCTTCCCTAACAGTTCTAAGACGGCAGAAATTATGTACCAACAAGGAAGAATATGCTGCCTGTCAGCAAAACATGATCAATCCATAAATATTTTATACGGATTTTTAAGAAAATACCCTAACCACAGACAGGCTGCATCAGCTTATTATTGGATAGGCGAGAATCTATACATGGTAGGACGCTTAAAAGATGCCAGAACCATTTTTTCGCGCGTTATAATTGACTATCCGTCATCGGCAAAGGTTGAACCGTCCCGATATAAAATAGCCCTTATAGATCAGGCATCTACACAAGATGAACTTTTAAAACTTTTAAAAATAAGCCATGAAGAACTTCTAAAACTTTCCGAAGAATTTGAAAAGAACAAAAAAATTTACGAGCAGACTATAGCCGCATATCAAAGACAATCGGCAGATGCGGGCGGCGATATCAGAATTGCCGAACTCTCGGAACAGCTCAAAATGGAAAGAAAACGCAACGAAGAGTTATACGACAAATTCGTAATGCTCGAATTAAAAAATCAGGAACTTTCGGCAGCCTTGGCAAACATGGATTCTAAATATACACCCGAAATACCGGCCGATGGAGAACCTGCCGAAGATTACTCCGATCCGGAAAAACGGCGGGCCGCTCTTGAAGCCTTACTAAAAAAAGCAAAAATTTTGCAGAGTATGTATGATCAACTTTTGGAGGAAAACAATTGATGAAAGGAAAAAGATATTTTACTATTTTTTTGTTGTTGAGTTTTTATACCTGTTTTTTATATGCTAAATCTATGCCGGATTACGAACTTACAAAAGGTAATCTGAAATTGGTAGTTTTTAGAAAAACGGGAAATTTTTGTCTTTATAATCTTTCGCTCAGAGGGAAGAACAAATACATACCGCTTTATGATGATAGATCCCTCGGAAGAACAAATAAATTCTACGTTTATAAAGACAATAGGGTCTATGAATTGAAAAAAAGAATAGGAAAGCCCGTTAAAATTGAAGCCGATGAAACTTCGATAAATATTTCATATGAATTTACCGATTCTTTCTATGTTACTCAAAAACTGTCTTTTACCGAAAAAAATTACGGTACGGGCGGTTCCCTTTTAAAAATTGAAACCGTAATCGAAAACACAAGCGGCGTCAATGCCGAATTTGCTTTAAAAGCTCTTTTCGATACCAATCTAGGCGAAACCAGACGTATTCCCTTATATACCGATTTAAGAACCGGAATTTTTAGAGAAGCCGTTTTGGAACCTAAACTCGAAAGAGATTCCGCAATAATTTCAGCTAATTCAGATTTAGCCTGTTTGTTCCTGATTAACCACTCTGAAGCAAAAATCCCCCAAAGCATTTATATTGCCAACTGGGAAAGACTTCAAAGCCGTAAATGGCTGCCTAAATCCGTTTCGGGAAGACTTTTTAGCACAAAATACTTTCATAACGATTCAGCTCTTTTATTTGTTTGGCCCAAAGAAGTGTTGGAAGCAGGCGAAAAATCGAATGTTACAATGTTGATAGGCTGTTATGATTTTTTGCGTAAGAACAATAAAGAAAACGATACACAAGAATCCGAAGTAAAAACAGCAGATGCCGAGCCTAAAGAAACTGAACCAACTCCTCCGGTGAGCTCTGAAAAAATGAGCCCTCAGGAAGAAAAAGATTACCAATACATACAAGCTTTATTGGATAAAATCCTTGAAGTTGAGTCAAATCCCGATATGGCTTCCGATGAGTATATTCAAGACTTAATAGAACAAACAGACAGCGCAATACAGAACATACAGGAATAAAAAATGGCTCTTTCCATTGTAGATCAAGGTAAAAAATTATTAGGCAAAAAAAAATATAACGATGTCATCTCACTTTTGGAACCCCATGTTCTTGAATATAGGGATTCATTTGCTTTTCACTTTTATTTAGGTCTTTCATTTTTACATATAGGCGATGTTCAAGGTGCAATGGTTTATTTTACAAGAGCCCGACAAATAAAACCCAATGATTCGGACTTGCTTTCAACCTATGCAGCTATGTCTTTAAGACGCTCAATTACTACTGAAGCCGTAGAATATTATTTGCAGGCTCTTGAGCATAACCCAAATTGTAAATTGGCAAAGAAGGGGTTGGATATTATCCGTAAAAACAACTCTCCCGAAAAGATAGGAAATTTTGTACAATCAGGAAAAATAAAAAATCTTTATCCCAAACCCGGAAGTGAAGAAAAAAAAGGAAGAATTGTCGCCATAGCCCTTGTTCTTGGAATTTCCATTATTTCTCTAACCTTTATTGTTCCGTATATCGATAAAACAAGAGAGTTTTCGAATAATGACAGGGCAAATTTGGATGAGTTTAAATTAGACAGCAATGAAAGAAAATATGCTGTAGATATGGAAGGTTCATATATCTATATTTTGACTCAAAGCCAAATACTACAATCCTATACGGATGCACAAAATTATTTTAAAGCTCATAGAGACAATGCTGCACAAGTCGAGATAAACAGACTTTTATCTTCGAATGCTTCTTTTTCGATTAAGCAAAAGTCCAGACTTTTGATGGATTATTTTGAAGAACCCGGTTTTGATAACATAAAGGATGTTTATTCTTATGCTCAAGTAAAAAACGAACCCTTGCTCTACCTTGATTGTTGGGTAGTATGGAAGGGAATGCCGACTAATATACAGACAGGCTCATATACAACAGCCTTTAATCTTTTGGTAGGCTATGATACAAAGCAAATTTTGGAAGGCGTTGTTCCCATATTTTGCGAATTTGTATCGAAAATAGATTCCGACAGGCCTGTAAGCGTATTGGGTAAAATAACGATAAAAAACGGAACAATATGCCTAAAAGGTAAAGGTCTTTATCAAAGCCAAAAACCGGCCGAAAACGATTAAAATTCTATATGATAAGCTTCTATTTTTTTATCCTCGTAATAATGACAAGCCCTGTCCAAGCAATTGTACAATTCTCTGATGTTTCCGGGCCAGTTATGTGAACGCAGTTTGCTTATGGCTTCATCGCTTATGCTTCTATTTATTTTGACCAAATGGGATTGTGCAAGATACTTTATGTCTTCTTTTTTGTTTCTCAGCGGCTGTATTTCATGGTGTAAAATATCCAGCCGATAATAAAGGTCTTGTCTGAATTGTTTTTCTTTTATCATTTTTTTTAGGTCTTCATTTGATGAAGATATCAAGCGGAAATCGACTTTCTTTTCTGTAACGGAACCGACCGGTCTTACAACGCCTGATTCGAGAACATGAAGGAGTTTTGCCTGAACGTCCATGGACAGGGTTTCCATTTCATCCAAAAATATAGTTCCTCCTGCAGCTTCAACAAAAACGCCTTCTTTTTTAACGGCTCCTGTGAAGCTGCCCTCCTCCGTTCCGAATAAAAAGGATTCAGCCAATGACTCCGGTATGCAGCTTACATTTATCGATAAAAATTTTTTATCTTTTATTGCAGATATTCGGTGTATTAAATTTGCAGCCAAACCTTTTCCCGAACCGGTTTCTCCCAATAAGAGAACGGGCAGGTTTGATTTTGCAGCCTTGTATATAAATTCTCTAAGAGAACAAGCCGCATTACTTATGCCGATTATTTCGTTTTTTATCAGCTTTGTGTTTTCATCTTCTTTTATATAGCTTATGCTTTTCTCTCGGCAAAATCCCTCAAGAAAGAAATCTTCAATTTTCTCATATACAGATTTAAAATTTGCCGGAAGTTCAAAAATTCCCGAAACATTGTGATTAAATGAGTCATAACTAAAATTTTCTTGTTTACAGTGCATAATAATAAATATATGTATGTGAGGGAATTCTTGTTTTATTATCTCGGATACATCGGGTAAAAAAATACCGCCCGATTCTGCATCTATAATTACAAAATCAAAATTGTCTTTTCGTAAGAGTTCTATTATTTTTCCTGTATCAAGGGTAAAAGATACATTCCACAAACTTCCAATTTCATTAATGAAATTTTCGGCATCTTCTTCCGAATACGCCGCATACACACAACTTTTCATATTTTATTTTATCAAATTTACTTTTTTATTACAAGTATGTTAAAAAAGCCCTCTAAAAGAGGGCTTTATATAGCTTAAAGATACAGTGCTTATGCCGGCTATACTTCACTTTCCTGCCGGATATCGGAGGTTTCCGTTTCAATACAGCTTTCGGTATTTACGGTATTAAAATTTTCCGGTTCTTCGAAATTATCCTCTTCATCCTCAGGTCTTCTTGAATGGCTGACCGTTAGATTTTTACCTCGGTAGTAGCTGTTGTTTAACTTTTCGATAATGGTTTCAGCTTCATCCTCCATAACTTGTACAAAGCAGTAGTTATCCAAAATCCTGATGTCTCCGATATGTTCACGCGAAATACCGGCACCCTGAATCAACAAGGTTATAATATCTTTTGGAAAAATACCTCTTTTGCGGCCTACTCCGATAAAAAGACTTGTTGATTCATCTTCAGCCAATATTACTTTGGGCCTTGCAGGTCTTGCTGGGGTTTGCTTAAAGGCATTTTTTCCTGTACCGTTTCGTCCGTCTTTTTTATAAATACGGTTACCCCCGATTCCCGCTTGTTTAATAAGGTAGGCGGCAACATAAGACCGCATCGTGAGCGGGACTGCTTTTTTAAAGATGCGGCGATACAAATTTAATTCTTCAGGATTTTCCTGTGTTTTTATCGCTTCGATAACATCTTTTAAGGAAGAAATTAATTGTTCTTCATTTTCGATTCTAATTTTGTTTGACACGATATATCTCCTAAAAGGCTATATTGCCATATAATTGCTTTTTAAGCAAGCCCTTTTAAGGAATTTTTGATAAAATGACAGGCCGCAGAATGGAACTTACAAAGAAGCTTGATGCAGACGGTATTATGAGATGTTTAGCAAACAGGCAGAAAATTATTTGGAATCAACAACCCCGACGCAGCGCATCGGGGTATGTTGTTCTCATAAGGTGGTTGCAGTCGGCTTTAATACCCTTTGTTACGACGCAGAGCGTCGGGGTATTAAACCCTCCGCACTAATAAATTGATAATTTTGCAAAATTACCGTGTTTTTTCGTCCTCATCGCCTATATCGGCAGCTGTACCTGTCCGAAAGGAAAGAAGTCTCATGTACTTACCGGAATATATCTTAGAAAATACTAATATTTTACCGTTGAAAAATCACTAGCCATATGTTATTATTTTTAAAGATGAAGGAGCTTGTATCAGCAACAAAATGGGGAGTAGTTTATGTGTAAAGAAAATTATTATGCAAAAAGTTTAAATTCGCAAAAGTTGTTCCAAGTTTATGAAACGGCAATTCCTCGTGTAAAGCAATATTTAGATGAGGAAATCAATTTTATCAAAAAACAGTTGACAGGCAATGAATCCGTCCTTGAAATCGGCTGCGGATATGGGCGTATCTTAAAAGAACTCTATCCCTATGCAAAGGCTGTAACGGGAATAGATATTTCGGAAGATTCAATTAAATTTGCAAAAGAATTCTTAAAAGACGGTTCGAATATTTATCTTGAAACAATGGATGCCTATAAAATGAATTTTAAAGAAGAATTTGATATGCTTCTTTGTTTACAAAACGGGCTTTCGGCAATCAAGGGAGAACCTGAAGAGCTTATACAAAAATGTATAAAAGCCTTAAAAAAGAATGGGAGAGCTTATTTTAGTACTTATAGCTCCAAATTTTGGGATATCCGTTTAGACTGGTTTAGAGAGCAAGCCGATAAAAAACTATTGGGAGAAATCGATGAAGAAAAAACAAAGGACGGTATCATTATCTGCAAAGACGGATTTAAGGCCCGAACCTTTACCGAAAAAGATTTTGACGATTTAGGTAAAAAATCCGACCTTGAATATGAGATTAAAGAAATAGATGAGTCAAGTCTATTTTTAATCATAAAAACTTGAGGAGACACGATAAACAGTTCGGCAGCAATACAGCCTCACTGTTTATCTGTCGAGTTTTGTGCAAAGCACAAAACATCGCATTATTGTATGCAGTTTGTAAACAAACTGCGTGAAAAAACTTTTTTCGGAAGCTAATGCTTCCTGCAAAAGTTTTTATGGGAGAAGTTCTATGAGTGAAGAAAAAATGAACGAGAACATGGCTGTTCCCGAAGGAAAGACGGATCCGAAGACTATAATCCGCTTTGTAGTTTATAGTTTGATCGGAATTTTTATGTTTTTTATTCCGATTGCAATCGGAGAAAAAAAGACTATTCCCTTGGATCACATTGTGGGATTGATTCAAAAGATTCCCTATTATGCAGCATACTGGGGTCTATTGCTTTGTTGTGTGGGCGTAGTTTTTCCCTTTGTAACAGGTTCATGGAAAAAGACCAAGGTAAAAACGATATTTTCCATTATCAACATTCTTGCAATTCCCTTTGCAATTATGACCGTATTCAATGTAGGCCCCGAAGCTCTTTTAGCCAAAGGAATGCTTCCATTTATCTACGGTAAAATAGTTGTTCCGGTTACAACTATCGTTCCAATCGGATCTGTATTTTTGGCCTTTATTGTAGGCTACGGCCTCATGGAATTTGTAGGCGTATTTATGCGTCCTGTAATGAAGCCCGTCTGGAAAACTCCGGGACGAAGCGCAATAGATGCAGTAGCCTCCTTTGTAGGAAGTTATTCGATAGCCCTCCTTATCACAAACCGCGTTTACAAGGAAGGAAAGTACACCAATAAGGAAGCTGCAATAATTGCAACAGGCTTTTCTACCGTTTCGGCAACCTTTATGATAATAGTGGCAAAGACCCTCGGCTTTATGGAATATTGGAACTTCTATTTTTGGACAACGGTTATAGTTACCTTTATAGTAACGGCAATTACGGCAAGAATATATCCTCTATCCAAAAAAGCCGATTCCTATTATGAAGACAGAAAAGGCGACATTGAAACCGATGTAAAGGGAAATAAATTTAAGATCGCCTTAGGAGAGGCTGTAAAGGTTTGCAACTCCGCACCTTCCCTTCTTCAAAATGTAAAAATAAATTTGCTTGACGGTATAAAACTTGCAATAGGTTTAGCCCCTTCCCTTATGGCAATCGGAAGTTTAGGCCTGATTATTGCAAAGTATACCCCTGTCTTTGACATAATCGGATATATCTTTGTGCCCTTCACATGGCTCATCCAACTGCCTGAGCCCGTTCTTGCAGCAAAGGCTCTTGCCACAAGCATTGCAGAAATGTTCTTGCCGGCTCCCTTAGTTGCAAGCGCCTCGGCAGGTACAAGGCTTGTAGTAGCCGTCGCCTGCGTTTCTGAAATCTTATTTTTCTCGGCATCTATCCCCTGTATGATGAGTACTGAAATTCCATTGAAGATGAAAGACTATCTTATAATCTGGGTTGAAAGGGTTATCCTTTCGATTCTGCTGACGGCCCCCTTTGTGTATTTGTTTATGTATATAATAGCAAAGTAAGCGGCTCCCCTTGTTCTTTAAGCTTAAAACCAATATAATTTTTATAAGTTCTAAGCTCTTTAAAATTTAAACTTATTATGATATAATTCTTCTTAACATAACATTTATTAAAAGGAGAAAAGTTATGATAGTTGTAAACACAGATTTTATTTCGGGAAAAAATATAGAAACCATTGCTTTGGTTTTCGGCAGTACCGTACAATCCAAAAATATGTTTAAAGACTTCGGAGCAGGCTTAAAAAACCTTGTTGGCGGTGAACTGGGCTCCTATACTAAGATGATGGATGAAGCAAGAGGAATCGCTATTGAACACATGATAAAAAAGGCCGAACAAATGAATGCAGATGCGGTTATCAACCTACGCTTTTCAACATCTGCCGTAATGCAGGGTGCTGCAGAAGTTACAGCCTACGGAACTGCAGTAAAATTCGTATAATATAACACAATATTTATTTTTAAGGAGATAAGAATTATGGTTACAAACAAAGAAATCGCATCTGCGATGACCATTAAACTTGACGCAACACTTCCTCCCGAGCCTGTTTTTGAAAAGGGAATAAGAAGGGCACCGAGCAGGGGCTTTAATTTGACAAAGGCTCAAACGGAAGTCGCTCTAAAAAATGCCCTCCGCTATGTACCGGAAGAACTTCACGAAAAGCTCGCTCCCGAGTTTTTGGATGAGCTTTTTACCTACGGCCGAATTTATGCCTACCGCTATAGGCCTCACGGAAACATTTACGGAAAACCCATCGATGAATACAAGGGTAAGTGCCTCGCAGCAAAGGCCATGCAGGTTATGATAGACAACAACTTGGACTTTGATGTTGCCCTCTATCCTTACGAACTCGTTACCTACGGTGAAACAGGTTCGGTCTGCCATGACTGGCTCCAGTACCGCCTCATCAAAAAATACTTGGAAGAATTAACCGAAGATCAAACCCTTGTTATGGAATCGGGGCACCCCTTAGGCCTCTTCCCTTCAAAACCTGAAGCTCCGCGGGTTATAATTACAAACGGCCTTATGATAGGTATGTTTGACAATTATAAAGACTGGGAAGTCGCGGAAGAAATGGGTGTTGCCAACTACGGCCAGATGACGGCCGGCGGCTGGATGTACATAGGCCCTCAGGGTATAGTTCACGGAACATTCAATACAATCCTCACAGCAGGCCGCAAGGAACTGGGAGTAGCAAGCGACGGCGACTTAAAGGGAAAGCTCTTTATTTCTTCCGGCTTGGGCGGAATGTCGGGGGCCCAACCCAAGGCCTGCGAAATTGCAAATGCCGTCGGTGTTTTTGCCGAAGTAGATAAATCGAGAATCAATACCCGTCTTGAACAAGGCTGGGTTCACGAAATGTCCGATAACTTGGATGAAATCTTTAAAAAGGTAGATGAGTACCTAAAAAAGAAGGAGCCAATCTCAATCGCTTATCACGGCAACATTGTAGACCTTCTTCAATATTGTGTAGACAAAAACGTTCACATCGACCTACTTTCGGATCAAACCTCCTGCCATGCACCATACGAGGGCGGTTATTGTCCCGAAAAGATGACCTTTGAAGAAAGAACTAAGCTCCTCTATGAAAACCGCGATGAATTCTGCAAGAGGGTAGATTCTACATTAAAGCACCACTTTGAGCTTATCAAGATTCTTTCTTCAAGAGGAACCTACTTCTTCGACTACGGAAACTCCTTCCTAAAAGCCGTATTTGATGCAGGAGCAAAGGATGTTTCCAAAAACGGAATTGACGAAAAAGACGGATTTATCTTCCCCTCATATGTAGAAGACCTTATGGGACCCGAACTCTTCGATTACGGTTACGGCCCCTTCCGCTGGGTATGTTTATCCGGAAAACCTGAAGACTTGGATAAGACCGACGCTGCCGCAATGAGCTGCATCAATCCCGACCGCCGAGGTCAGGACAGAGACAACTACTACTGGGTACGCGATGCCAAAAAAAACAAGCTCGTTGTAGGAACTCAAGCCCGAATTCTTTATCAGGATGCCGAGGGAAGAAGAGACATAGCCTTAAAGTTTAACGAGATGGTTCGAAAGGGCGAAATAGGACCGGTTATGATGGGACGCGACCACCACGACGTAAGCGGTACGGATTCCCCCTTTAGGGAAACTTCCAATATCAAGGACGGAAGTAACGTAATGGCAGACATGGCCGTACAGTGCTATGCCGGAAACGCAGCCCGAGGAATGAGCCTTGTAGCTCTCCACAACGGCGGCGGTGTAGGTATCGGAAAATCCATCAACGGAGGATTCGGCCTCGTGCTTGACGGAAGCGAAAGAGTTGACGAGATTATCAAGTCCGCAATTATGTGGGACGTAATGGGAGGCGTTGCCCGCCGAAACTGGGCCCGCAACGAAAACTCCATCACCACCAGTATCGAATACAACAAAAACTATTCGAAAGGCCACATCACGATTCCTTATGTTGCTAAGAATGAGTTCGTAAAAAAACTGGTCGAGCAAAAATATAAAAAATAAAAACGGCTGATATAAAAACGCAGGACTTTTTAATAAGCCCTGCGTTTTTTTTACCGAAACTTATATCGTATACTTAAATCTTAGGAGGGCTTATGATTTGGGACAATGTTGCGGGCATTTATGATATTTTTGCAAATCTTTATAACGGCAAAGTTCATGAGGTTCTTTGTAAAAAGATAAACTCTATGATTACAAACCAAGATATTATTTTGGAATGCGCTTGCGGAACAGGCATGCTTAGCCTTGGTGTCGCTCAGCGATGTAAAAAACTCATAGCAACCGACATATCAAAGAACATGCTAAAAAAGGCAAGAAAAAAGTGTAAGGCCTATAAAAATGCCGAATTTTGTGAAGGCGATATTCTCCGGCTTAATTATCCCGATAAAAGTTTTACCAAGGTTATAGCAGCAAATGTTATTCACCTCTTGGATGATCCGTACAAAGCCTTAAAAGAGCTGGAAAGGGTCTGTTCTGTAAAGGGGAAAATAATCATACCTACATATATGAACGGCAAAGCCTCAGATAAGAAAAGAGGCCTTGCAAATCTTCTTGGAAAAAAAGGAAGTATATTTAAAATAGAATTTACATACGATTCATACCGGCAGTTTTTTTTCGATGCCGGATATAAAAATACAGAATACAGTTTGATTGAAGGCAGGGTTCCTTGTGCAGTTGCCGTCATCACAAGGGAATAAAGGCAAGCTGCACCGGCAAAAGTTTCTAAACCTTAAACTGCTTCATTTCTTTTGCAAGATTGTTTATGCTGTCTTGGTGGGTTTGACTCATAGAATCTATTTCGGTAATAGCCTTATTTATCTCTTCAGCATCCACAGACATGTCATTCATTCCGGTTGTAATTACTTCGCTTATTGCCGATATATTCACCATTTGCTTTGAGACGTTATTGCTGCTCATAAGCATTTCGGTTGAACTTTCTTTTACCATGGAAGTGGTATCAATAAAGTTTGAAATAGATTTTAAAACTTCTTCACCTCTGTTAATTTCTTGCTGCATAGCCTGCATTATAATATTTTCTTGATTTTTTACAGCCTCAGTCAGCCTAAAATTTTCCATAAACATCTCTTCAGATTTTACGGCATCTGATGCAATCTTATCTATCTTCAATTTAAGGTTCTGCAAAACGGTTGTTATGGTTTTTCCTTGAGTACTGGACTCTTCGGAAAGTTTTCTGATCTCATCTGCAACAACGGCAAAACCTTTTCCTGTTTCTCCTGCATGGGCAGCTTCAATTGCGGCATTCATTGCAAGGAGATTTGTCTGGCTCGCTATGTGCTGAATAATTTTACCTGCATTTAATAAGCCCTCTGACTCCTCACTCATTGCAGCCGTAAGTTTGGCAGATTCCACCGATGAGTCTTTTACATATGTTGAAGCTTCTTCAAGTTTAGATATCAACTCTTTATTTTTTTCTAAAATATCGCCTACACTCTTGATATCCATTATCAGCTGCTCCATGGCTGAGGATGAAACAGCCATACTCGCAGATTGAGCTTCAATATGTTCATCCAATTTGGATATATTTTGAAGAAGAACCTTTATCGATGCAGCCGTTTGATCTATACTCGAAAATTGGCTTGATACTTTCTCTTTTACACCTTCAATGTTTGAAGTTATTTGATTTATCGATCCGGCAGTCTGAGTAATGTTTCCGGCCAAGTTTTGACCTAATCGGCGCATGGTTTCAGTATTATGTGATGCTATTTTTATTGACGAACCTATTTTACTTATGGTCTTATTAAAATATTCGGAAAGTTTTGCGGTTTCATCCCTGCCCTTAACAGGAAGCCTGACTGTAAGGTCTCCTTCACCATCTGAAATATCTTTTAAAACATGTAACAGTTTTTTTATGGGATTGGTAATGTTAAGAATTATAATCGTCGAAATCAGTATAAAAATCAATAAAACGATTAAGTTTAAAGTGATTATGGAAGTTATAAGAGAATAATATTCGGCAAAAACTTCGCCTTCTTCCATAAAACCTACAATGGTCCATCCCAATCCTTGGATTACATGAGATTTTGTAAGCCAATATTTTCCGTCCATAAAAATTCTTTCAGTTTTTTCGGATCTCAAATTAGAAAAATCGGCAGAATTTATATCATTAATATTTTTAAAATTAAAATCTGCATGACGGGGATCAGCTAAAATGGTTCCATCCCCCTGTATAAGCATAAAATATCCGGTCATGCCTATCTTGGATTTTGCAAGCATATCCGTCAACGTTTTTAAAGTGACTTCAATACTTACATTTCCTAAAAATTCGTTGTTTTCTGAAAACACGCTCTTAGACAAACCAACTACAGTATCGCCAACCGTAGATAAAAAGGCATCGGTTATTATGGTTTCACCCTTTGCAGCGAGGGCTTTTTCATACCACATGCGTTTACGAGGATCATAGCCTGCAGGCATCGCTCCGTCAAAACTGGTTGCATAACCGCCCCACTTTGTTCCGAGATAAACCTCGACATATTCCGGAAAACTGGAAAAAACATTTTTAAAGTGTTTAACAAGCCTTTTTTCCGTGCCGCTTTTAACCGTTTCTGCGGCTTTAATTTTTTCGTTTGAAAGAACATAGGAATGGATGGTATCATCGGCTTTTCGTACATCCCCGTCTTGTGAAAGAGAGTTCAATACAGCCTTCGTATTTTCAAAAAAAAGTTGGAAAGAATTCGATATATGAACCAAATCCCTTGGAACGATCCTGTTAAACCGCTTAAGACTGTTTTTATTAAGTGTATTTCCTATAAAACCTACGGTTATCCCCGTAAAAACTATGATAAGTACGGAAAAAATTAAGATCATCTTAAACCTTATAGGAATCATTTTATCTGCTTTTTTATGCTGCGAACTGCTGCCTGCCATATGAGTCTCCTTCGAAATATAATGTATAATAATTTATCTATAATAATATACCCCTACCAAACAAAGAAGGGATAAAGTCGTTACAGAGAATGCGGATTATATATTATTTTTTAAAATTGTTCTACTTGACTTTATGGGCTTTTTTTGCTTTACTATAATACGCATGAAAAAAAATATAATTACTATTTTATTTGTTTTTATAGGTTCGCTTTGTTTTTCGCAAAATATAATTACTGCAGGCGACTTGTTCTCTTCCGTCTCCGATAGGTATGCTCAAATACAGGATTATATAGTAGATATGAGCATAAGCTCCGGAAATTCGACACAGCAGGCTACGGCTATGTTTAAACGCCCTGACAAGCTGCGTTTAGACTTTAGATACCCTGAAGAGCAGTGCATAGTATTTAACGGAAGCACCCTATCAATTTATCTTCCTCAATACAGAACAATTTTGACACAGGATGTCGAACAAAGCAATGCCGGGGGCTCGTCACTGGCGACGCCTCAAGGCTTGTCTCTTATAAAACGGGGCTACACAATTCAATATGATACAACATCGGCTCCTCAGCCGCTTGAAGAAGGCTCTTCTGAAAATGTCATCATATTGTTGATGAATCGAAAATCTGCAACAGAAGCGTTTAAAACCTTGCGTGTTATGATTTATCCTGACGGTAAACTAATACGCCGAATTGAAGCGATACCTGTTTCCGGCGGGAAGATCAGATTTGACTTTCATAACTACAGAATAAATGTCGGAATCGGAGGCAAGAACTTCGCATTTGATGCACCTTCTACTGCAAAATCCTTCAATGATTTTCTTTTTGTCGATTAATTTCAGCATAGGAGATAAATAATGAACGAAATCGGGAAATTGCTCACAGAAACAAGAACAAATCGTGAGCTCGAACTTGATCAGGTTGCAAGAGAAACCAATATAGCCAAACGATACTTGGAAGCCTTGGAAAATGACGATTACAGCGTTTTCCCCGCAGAACCCTATGTTTTAGGTTTTTTGAGAAATTATTGTGAATATTTGGATCTTAATCCCGAAGAAATAATAAATCTTTATAAACAGATTAAAATACAGGAAACCTCCCTGCCTCCGGATGCTTTATTGGAAAAAAGGAGCTTTTCAATCTCAAAGCCTCTCGTAATAGGCCTCGGCGCATTGGCTGCCATTGCCGTAATAATTACCCTCATATTTTTTGCCGTCAAAAGCTGGATACCGGCCATGCAACAAAGACGGGAACAGGAAAATTCCCAAGCCGAAATTCGCACAGTACGGGAAGCAAAGATACATGAAATAAATCAACAAAAGTATGAACAACGAATATTTGAAGGTGACAGCCTAAAACTCAATATAGACGGAAAAGAATTCAATATTGAAGTAGAAAAAATAAGTCCTAAATTAAACCTAAAAACCGGCACGGGAACTCAAATAATAAGTTTAGGTCAAACGGTAAAAATGGACCTTAATAACGACTTAACTGCCGATTTGGAAATCACGGTAGAAGATATTGACAAAAATAATTCCGAAGCAGGGGCTTTAGTCTCAATATTAACGGGAAGCAATGTTGCACAAGGAACTTCATCTGCCGGAACGGATTTGGTCGTTTCCGAAACAGGAACACCGGTCTCATCGGCATCTAAAGTGCTCTTTGAAAGCGGTTCGGCCTACCCCGTAACCCTAAATGCCACCTTCAGAGGATATTGTCTTTTTAGACATGAAGCCGACAGAACTAATAGAGAAGAAAAATACTATCAAAAGGCCGAACAACTTACAGTTCAAGCCAATAACGGTTTAAGAATTTGGGCATCAAACGGTAATGCGGTAAAACTTCAAGTTGTTGCCGGCGGAAAAACCGTCGATTTGGAAGTCAGCCGCCCCGGAGAAGTCATCGTAAAAGACCTTAAATGGATAAGAGATGACGAAACCAAACGTTTTAAATTCATAGTGGTAGATGTCGATTAAAATTTAAATGACCGGAAAAAACTTTTTTATAGACTTGCATGGCTGTGCAAAAAATCAAGTAGATGCCGAGCTTATAATCGGAATAATGGAAAATTTGTCATGGAACAACACCTCCGATCCGGATGAAGCTGACTTGATTATAGTCAATTCGTGCGGCTTCATTAATTCTGCAAAAGAAGAATCGATAAATGCCGTTTTGCAAGCCAAAGCTGCTCATCCCAAAGCTAAAATTTTACTGGCCGGATGTCTTGCAGAACGTTATGCCGAGGTGCTTAAAACGGATTTACCTGAAGCAGACGGAATATTCGGAAACGGAAACCTTTCTCTTTTGCCGGAAATAATCGATGCAATGTACCCTAAAAAAACTTCATCCAAAAAAATAGTTAAAAAGACGCTTATTCCTCCGCAAATAGGGGTCTGCGGAGGAGAAAGACCTAAAATCCTTAACTTTCCCCATTCTGCCTATATTAAAATAACCGAAGGTTGTGATAACTTTTGCAGTTTTTGCGCCATACCTATAATCCGGGGAAGATTAAGAAGCCGCCCCGTCAAAGATATCTGTAACGAAATAAAAGACTTTATAAAAAAAGATTTTTACGAATTTAACCTGATAGGACAAGACCTTGCCGCCTATCAAACAGGAAAGGATGATATAAAAGAACATAAAAAAGAAAGTAACCTTTCCGGCTTGGCCTTTCTTTTAAAAACTATCTCGCAAATAAAAGGCGATTTTAAAATTCGCCTGCTTTATATCCACCCGGATCATTTTCCGCAGGATATTCTCCCGATAATGACCGCAGATAACAGATTTTTACCCTACTTCGATATTCCTTTTCAATCGGGCGCACAAAACATCATACAAGCGATGAACCGTAAAGGCTCGGCGGAAAGCTATCTCGAAATTGTACAAAAAATACGAAATGCTTTTAAAGATGCAAAAAGCCCTTACGGAGAACCGCAAATACGCACAACCTTTTTGACGGGTTTCCCTGGAGAAACGGATGAAGACTTTAATGAAACCATCAACTTTTTAAAAGAACTAAAACCTCTTTGGTCAGGAGGCTTCACATATTCCCGTGAAGAAGACACAGCCTCTTATTCTTTTAAAAACAGAGTAAACAAAAAAACGGCTCAAAACCGCCTCGCCGAAATACAGGACATACAAACCGGAATAACCGAAAAAATACTGGATTCCTTTATCGGAAAAGAAATAGAAGTATTTGTCGAAGAGCTCATTCCTGAAGATGATACAGGCACTCTGGCACTCGGAAGAGCTTGGTTTCAAGCCCCTGAAGTTGACGGAGCCGTAGTTTTGAACTTCACCTCAAACAAAAAAGATATAGCCGGAAAAACCATATCTCCCGGCTCTATAGTAAAAGCTAAAATTACAGGCCGAAGCGGCTTTGACATAGAAGCCGTTGCAGTATAAAAAGCACCAAAATTTATAAAGTCTTAAAAAAATCTACCGATACTGTAATGAGCTATAATTGATTTTACCTGACATTGATATTTAGAGAGGGTTTACTAATTCTTTATAAATATGATAAAATAGGTATTGGAGATTTAAATTGCGTACGGGTTTAAAAGTTCTTATAAGTTTAGTTATCTCTTTGGCCGTGTTTTCCGGTCTGCTGTTCTTAACGGCCTCAGGTTATGAATCCTTCACAGAAACAAAAATATATAAACCTTCAATCGTGCGGTATATTAATGAAAATTTATCCGAAATTGAGAGAACTTTTAAGATATGGAATGAAACAAACACTGAAATGTTTAAAAACTTCCTCCATGAAGAAGCTTTAATGTCTACAGTAAAACAGGAGCAGAGTAAAACCGACATAGAAGAAAGAAACAATCTTATTTCAAAAATCATGTCTACAGTACCCGGATTTGCAGGACTTAGGATAATTGATTCTGAGTATCAAAAAATACATTTCAGTACTTTCCCGGAAGATATTCTTACCAAAACCGATTCAATGCTTTCATATAAAAAATATAATGATTCAGGGGCTTTAATTCCTTATCAACATATAGAGGTTCCGGATAACTTAAAAATCAAAATAACGGCTTCAACCGAACTGGATTTGCTTTTATATTGTTTACCATTCTATGATTCTTATGACGTATATAGAGGAACTGCAGTCTTTTATATTTCGGGGAACAGCTTTTTATACCATCTGGTTTCCGAAAATATACTTTCAATAAGTGACGAGTTAGCCTTACTTTCGGATCAAACCCATTCTATGCTGGGAATTTTGACCGGAACACATAACGTCGTTTCGCCTGATTTAAAAGAAATGGTTCTAAATGATTGGGAGCGGTTGCCTCAGAATCTGCGTGTCATAAGCCTTGAAGGCAAAGACAGCTGGGTTCTTATCACAAAAAAATCGGACTTCGGTTATATAGGCCGCATAACCGAAAAAAAAGTCTTTACATTCCCAATTACCGTCAAATACTTTTTAATATTTACGGTCTTTGTGACAATATTTTTAACGTTCTTTTTGCTGTTAAACATAAAAAGAAACAGATTATTCGTTGCACAAAATAAAATTCAACAGCTGCATTTATCCATTTTAAAAAACTATCTCAAAAGTTCGCAAAGAGAAAACTGGGCTGAATTGCAAAAAGAACTGGAATATCACCGTCACGAAGTTAATGCAGAAATAAAGAAGGGATTGGGTAAAAAACTTCTGCAGACTAAGGGAAAAGAAATAGACGACTTCCTGCAAAAAAGCTGGCAAGAAATATTCGATATTATCAACAAAACAGCCGCAGGAAAAAAATTGGAACAAGGGCTTAAAGATATCGAAGCGGAAGATCTTATCAATCTTTTGATGGAAGCCCTAAAAAATCAAAAAAATGCTTCCGAAAAGCCGGAAAGCATATCCGCCTCGCCGGAATCAGCCGAGCCCCTCTCCGAAGTTGAAGAATTAGATACAGATGTCGAAGAACTTGACGAAATAGAAGAAATTGCCGAAGCCGAAGAGCTTGATGAAGTTGAAGAAGCCGAAACTGTTGAAGCTCTCGAAGAAACAGAAGAAATTGCCGAAGCCGAAGAACTTGATGAAGTTGAAGAAGCAGAAACTGTTGAAGCTCTCGAAGAAACAGAAGAAATTGCCGAAGCCGAAGAGCTTGATGAAGTTGAAGAAGCCGAAACTGTTGAAGCTCTCGAAGAAACAGAAGAAATTGCCGAAGCCGAAGAACTTGATGAAGTTGAAGAAGCCGAAACTGTTGAAGCCCTCGGCAAAATAGAAGAGCCCGGTTCCATCGATTATTTGGATGACCTTGAAGAAATTTCCGAAGATGAAGATAATGATGATCCCATGCTCCGCTTAAATGATTTCGGCTACACTATCTCGGGCTTGGATTTTTCCGAACTCGATGTTCCCATTTCGGAACTGGAAGGAATCGAAGCTAAAAAGGTTGAATACATTGATGACAATTACAGCCCCATACGATCAATGTGGGGAAAATATGACATAGGCCCCACTTTAGGCGATTTGGATGTAGTAGGCGACTGTGAACCTATTCCTCTATTGGAACTAAGTGAAGAACAAACAATAGTAAACGAAGATGGGGTTTTTATTATCCGCAAAACAGAGCCGGTCAAACCTGAAAACGAGGATTTTAAGGCGCTTGTAGATTCCGTACTTAGATAGTATCTAAAATGCAAATAATTTTAAAAAATGAAAAAAAGCTGCTCATTGTCTTATTCTTTTTTTGTTTTATAAATTTAAATATTACCATAGGCCAAAATAAAGACAAGCTTGATGACTTTAATTTTAACCTCGATAACCCATGGTTAAGCCTCAGAGCCATTCAAATGTCATATCCCGATCTTGTAAAAAATATTTCCTTTGATTCGGAAGTAAACGATTGGTTTATCACCATAAGAAATCAAAATTTATATTGGGCTCATGGAAGACTTTTACCGAAAAAGGATATTGAAAAATGGCGGAATTGGTCTCCGGTAATTTCTTATTTCTACTCCGATGAAGTCCAAAACCCCAAAGAATTTTCCAAAGACCTCATAGCCTCATTAAGACCGGAAAGCCTAATAAAGCACAGAAAGAAATCCCCTCCTCCAAATTACATTTTTGCAAAACTTATATTTAACGGAAAAAACAGAAAAGAAATTATCAAACAGCTGCGCCGTTTAAAGTTTCTAGGCTATGATGTGTGGGTACACCACCGCGTAGTCGAACCTCTAAAAAGAGTTCAAAAAAAGATATATGCGGCTCAAAAAAAAGATTTAGAAGTAAAGAAATTTTTAAAGGAACTGAATCAGTGCTGGAGTTTTAACTGGAGAGTTATAGCAGATTCGGGAAAGTTAAGCAATCATAGTTGGGGATCGGCTATTGATCTTTTGCCCAAAGACTATAGAAACAAAAAAATGTATTGGTTTTGGGAAGCAGTGCGTGATGATCATTGGATGAAAATTATGCCTTATAGAAGATGGTTCCCCCCAAAAGCAGTAATAGAAGCCTTTGAAAGTGAGGGCTTTATCTGGGGCGGCAAATGGACACTCTGGGATAATATGCACTTTGAATACCGGCCTGAACTCTTGTACATCAGAAATTTTGTTCTACACTCGGAATTTAACGAATTTATAGCAAAAGATTCCAAAAACACTTATAGTCAATCAGAACCTACGATTGAACAAACCGGTAAAAAACTTCCCAAAAACCTTGAAGATATTTTCCGAATTGCGGATTTGGTAAAATTTGCCCTATCTTTCTCTGAAAAGCTCGATCCTTTTTACGGGTTCAAAGATGAAAATGATCCGGATAACGGTGAAATTATCGAAGATGAGACAAATATCGAAGAACCCAAATATTTGGAGGAAATGATTGAGTAAAACGATTTTAGGAATATTGATCGCAATAATATTCTTTTTGGCCGGATTGATTATCGGAAAATACAAAGAAAGAAGTTTAAATCAAAAAAACGTAAAGGAAGCACGAAAAGATGCCGTAAAACGCTCCAGAGCAGTATTAAACGGGCAGCTCTCTGAACAGTTGGCGCCTTTTTTCCCAGATTTTCCTGCAAACCCCACAGAAATACAGTTTATAGGAAAACCCATAGACTACATTGCCTTTAACGGCTCATCTCAAGGCCGTATAGAGGACATAAGTTTTATAGAAATAAAAACGGGGTCTTCCTCTTTAAGTCCCGTTGAACGCTCATTAAAAGATGCAGTCAAAAAAAATAAGATAAAATACATAGAATATCATGTAGATTTCAAGAATGAATAGAGATTTTTGATTAAACCGTAAAGAACAGTAAAAAAATGAAAAAAAATACATTTTTTTCTTAAAAACACTTGACAGTTTTTGCTTAATTTGGTAGATTACATATACACACAGAAAAGATACACATACTACTTCAAAAAGAACCCCCGTCTCCTCCTTTCGGGGGTTCTTTTCTTTTAAGCACGGTATTTAATTGTTGGATTAAATAAATTAATTATTTGATAAAAAAATCAGGATCTATAATTTCGATATTTTTATTTCCTAAGATGGAAATGGAATTATCTTTGTAAAATAAAAAACAGGCCGGTATTTCGCTGCTTCCTGTCAGCTGAAGTAATTCGGGCTCTAATCTTTGCAAAAGCAATTTTGTCTTTTCTTCTCCCAGAGCATAGCTCGATGTAGAAAGGACATCGGCAACTGCAGAACTTTTACTCATAATCGAAGAAGCATTCAAGTTGTTTTGTACCGGATAACCCGTTTTTGAATCAAAAATATGATGATAAATTATTCCGTCTTTTTTTATAAATCTTTCGTAGTTTCCCGATGTTACAATCGAAGCATCTTGAAGGTCCATACTTACAACGGAATTATTTTTTCCGATTAGGGGATTCCTTAAGGCAATCTTCCAAGTTTTGTCTGAAGGATTTTTTCCTGAGGCCAGAATATTTCCGCCCAAGTCTATCAAAAAATCTTTGATACCGTGGTTTAAAATTATTTTTGCAATTTTGTCGGCAGCATAACCTTTTGCAATTCCTCCAAGGTCAAGTCTCATACCTTTTTTCTTTAAAAAAACCAGATTTCCGGTTTTTAATTCTATATTTTTATAGTCTAAAAGCGGTAATACCCTGTTTATTTCTTCTTGCGATGGAACGGATTGATTTTCAAAGCCTATATTCCACAGTTTTACCAATGGCCCGACAGCAGGATTAAAGGCTCCATCTGTAAGCTCTGCAAATAAAAGAGAAGTTTTTAAAAGTTCATATAATTCGGGTGAAACTTCTAAGGAAAAAATACCTGCGGCTTTGTTCAGTCTCTCAAGTTCCGATTCCTGTATACCGGTCAAACCTTTAAGATTATTATTTTCTGCAGAAAGACTGTCGGTGTTGGCATTAAAGATGTTGTCGAGCTTTGTCAGTTCGGCATAAACTTTTTCCAAAACCTTGTCGGCATGTTTTTTAGACTCGAAAGTCAAAATTCTTACCCTGCAAACAGTTCCCAATGAAACCCATGTTTTAGAGTATTCGGTTCTTACAGGTTTACATGAAAATAAAAAAAGAACCAAAAAAAAAGATAAAAATATAAAATATTTACGCATAGTCCGGTTTTAGCTATCTTGTATTTTCTTTTGTTTTATGCCCTGCATAATCAAGTTGATACCCAGGCCTATTCCGCAGCATACAATAAAAGAATCGGCAGCATTAAAGGTAGGCCAGCGGCCCATACCCAAAATACCGAAAAATTTTATATCTATAAAATCTACAACGCCCTCGGGTCTAAAAAAGCGGTCTATGAGGTTCCCAAAACCTCCGCCTACTATGCCGCAAATAAACCATCTTTGAGCCTTTGTTAATTCTACAGATTTAAAATAGGCTGCAATAAGGGCTAAAAGAAGCAAAAATGGTAAAATAACCAGCACGACTTTTCTGGTCATTTCTCCAAAACCGGCTCCAAGGCTGAAAGCCGCTCCCGTATTGTATACAAACCTTAAATTTATAAGGTCGCCAACTATGGGAATAACCTCATAAACCGACATATACTTTACAACCAATATCTTGGTAAATTGATCGACAATAATTACTATTGCAGTAAGCAAAAAGGGAAGATAATAATCTTTATTCTTCACAAGGAACCTGCCTTATAATACGTATAGATTTTGCTCTTTTGAGCGGCGTGTATTAACATAACGCGTTAAATCGGTCATGTTTTGTACTATGATTCTATCATCATAGACGGAAATTCTGCCTTGATCTATGAATTTGCGCATATTGTCTTCGGTTTCTTCTTTTGAAAGACCTGCCCAACGGGCAACTTCTTCAATTGTCGTATCGAATGAGCGCATTTCGGTGGTACGGTCAAGGCTTGGCTGGGTTTCATCCAGCATTAAAAAGACGTCTGCAATTCTTGCAGGCCTGTCTTCAATGGTCAAAATCATAAACCGGCGTCTTTGGGCATAGATACGTCTTACAAAGGTCTTTAAAAGACGCATAGCAATGGCCGGATTTCCCTTCATTAATATTTCAAAGTTTTCTTTATTGAATTCGAGGGCCATTACATCATCATAAGCAATGGCGGAAGCCGAACGCGGGGAATTATCCAAAATAGCCATCTCCCCGAAAATTTCTCCCGGCTGCAAGATGTCAAGGTTTTTTTCAAAACCGTTTATAATCTTTATAAGCTGAACACGGCCTGACTGTATCAAATAAAATGACGAGCCGGGTTCGAATTCTGCAAATATAACAGACCCCTTAGGGAATTTTTTTGCAAATCTTGAAAAAGAAGAAAAAAGATCCGACATAGTTTATGCTCCTTGCAGCATGGTACTGCATTCTTTTTGTAATTCCCGAATCTTACCGATTATGCCGGGGCCCGACAAGATGGCAGCCTTATCAAAAAAGGCAATTGCCTTATCGGGTCTTTCCATATCCATATAACACATTCCGAGATACATAAGGGCATCTCCTATTTTTAAAGATTTGGGATGTTGTGAAATAAAACCCGTTAAAAGCTGTAAACAGCGTACATATTCTTTTTGGGCATGGAGAGTTTTTCCGGCTCCTATATATGCGTTATCGGTAATTTCGTCACCTGCTCCGGCTTCAATTACGGCATGATATTGATCATAGGCAGCTTCAAATTCTCCTTTTTCAAAAAGGTCTTCTGCCTTGTTATACGTAAGATGAATGGTACCGTCTGCAGCTTGAGCCGGTTTTTCAGGTTGAACAAAAGCGGCCTCATTATGCCCTTCAGCATTTCCAAAAGAACGGCCGGCAACTTCTGCAGTACTTCTAACAATCTGGTCTACCTGCGAAATATATTTTCCGTTGGGATAAATGGCCTTGTACCTTGCCCCGACATGTCCGGCAGCCCCGTAATGTTGAGAAGAATAAAAGGCATTCATAACATTGAAAAGGCCCTCTTCAGGATTGGTTTCCTCTTCGCTGTCTAAAAGAGAGGCTAGTTGTTTATGAATGGATCTAAGTTGACGGGAAAAAACCTTTATCATCTGTAAAATAATACGGGTATTGGTCTGCGCAAAAGCTTCAAATTCCCTGCTTGTAAAAGAGTAAACTATGGAATCGGTTAAAACCATTGCGCTTTCTTCTCTCGGATAATTGCCCAATGCCGATTTTACTCCGAAAAATTCCCCGGTTTTTATGTAATCCGTAACCTGCTCTCCCGTTTCAATATCTATAGATGTAAGAGCTATGCTGCCTGTGTTTAAAAGGAAAACACGTTCATCAAAGTCTCCGGAGAAATAAACTACCGAATTTGCCTTGTAATTAATAGCCTTAGGCATTACAGCCTCCCAATATTAAACTTGCGTTCTTATATTTTAACATATTTTTTAAGAAAAACCTAGTCCTTCTTTGTTTTTTTTGATATAATCTTTTTTTATGGTGGACTTACACACTCACTCAACAGCATCGGATGGAACATTTACCCCTGCAGAACTTGCGGCTGCCGTAAAAAAAGCCGGAATTTCGGCCTTTGCCTTAACCGACCACGATATTTTAAGCGGACTTGAAGAAGCCGCTGCAGAAGCAGCAAAACAGGGCATAATTTTTATACGCGGTGTAGAAATAAGCGTTAAGTGGAGCCCCGGAGAGCTTCACTTGTTGGGGCTTGATTTACGCAAAAATTCTCATGAGCTTAATATGCTCTTACAGGATCTGCAGGATGAAAGGATAAACAGAAATCAGAGGATGGCTGAAAAATTAAAAAAAGCCGGCTTCGATATTTCATATGAAAAGGTCAGAGACTTTGCAGGCGGGGACAAGGGTTTGGGAAGACCTCATTTTGCAGCCTACATGGCAGCCCATAAAATGGTCAAAAAAAATCAAGAAGCCTTTGATAAGTATTTTGCCAAAGGGCGGCCCTTTTTTGAAGAAAAAGAAAATGCCGGCCTTGATGAGGCAATTTCTGCCGTAAAATCGGCAGGAGGAATTCCTGTTTTAGCCCATCCCATGTCCCTATATTTATCTTGGTCTTCCCTCCCCGACGTTATAGCCGATTTTAAAAGGCAGGGTCTTGTAGGGCTTGAAGCGTGGAATTCTTCGACAAAGTACAATGATTGCAAGCGGTTAGAAAAACTGGCGGCCTCCCTCGATATGCCTGTAACTGCAGGAAGCGATTTTCACGGCTCAATCCGAAAGGACAGAAAACTCGGAGAAACTTCAAAGAACAGTATAAAGATTGAAGACCGCTTTTATGAAAATTTAAGAGCCCTTCATCCTGACCTTCCTCCTCTGCCTACAACGGAATAAGCCGCTTATGAAATAAGAGGCTTACTTGAAAGATTAAAATTATGCAAAAAGAAATCGTAAAAACAAAAAAGATGGTTTTCGGAGCCTCATGTATAGCGGACTTAAAGGACGGCAAGACCGTTTTTGTTCCTTATTCACTCCCCGATGAGGTTTTGGAAATCTCAATAGTAAAAGAACATAAAAATTATACTGAGGGAAAAATCGAAAAAATTTTAGAAAGCTCTCCGCACAGGGTAGAACCGAAATGCCCTCACTTTTATGCTTGCGGGGGCTGCAATCTTCAAACAGCCGATGACGGGTATCAGCACCTTTTACGCAAGTCAATGGCGCTTGAAGCCCTTGATAGGGCCTTGAGTTCTAATTTTAATTCTACTATCGGAAAATCTAAAACGGAAAACCCCTTTTTTGAAAAATCTATCCTTGAAAATAGCATTTTTGTAAGCGGCCCGGATTGGGAATATCGATCCCGCTTTCAGTTTTATGTTGACAAGGACGGCTCTCTTTCTTTAAAAGAAAATAAAAACTCCGATTCGGTAAAGATAAAGGATTGTCCTGTTGCAGTACCTGCAATAAGAAACCTTTTAAAATCCGATTTAAAAGAATATGCGCCGAATTCGAGAATTCACATTTTTTCGGACGGGGAAAAAATTTTTACCGAGAAAAATGCAAAAGACTGCGAGGTAGGACTTGCAGGGAAGAGAATAAAATTTAATCCCTTGGGCTTTTTTCAATCGAATTTAAAGATGACCGAAAAACTGATAAACACGATTTTTGAACACTCAAGAATCTCAGGCCGAGTTTTGGATTTTTATTCGGGTGTAGGAACCTTTTCGCTCTTTGCTTACGATAAGGCAAAAGAGATTCATCTTGTCGAGCATAATAAACACGCCCTTTCCTATGCTAAGGAAAATTTTAAGATAAATAAAGAATCTAAAATCTTTTATCATAACTTGGATGGAAAAAACTGGGCAAAAACTAAGGAATCAAAACTGAAATTCGATACGGTTTTTATAGATCCCCCGAGAAGCGGCATAGATAAGGAAGCCCTGTCTTGGCTTTGCTCAAGCGGAACCTGCCAAATTTTTTACATCTCCTGCGACCCCGTAACCTTCGCCCGCGATACTGCGAAACTTCTTTTATCCGGCTACAAGTTGGAACAACATTTTCTATTCGATTTTTACCCTCAAACCCACCATATTGAAACTCTGGGGATTTTTAGGAAGCTGGGGATGATTTAAAGAAAAGATGGAGAAGTGATTTGCAAAGATCTTTCTATAAAATATACAGTCTGCAATAATATTATGTACAACCGATTCAAAAAGGGCAATACTCTTACAATTTATACCTATAAGGATAATTCCATAGTAACAGCAGCTTCCCACCTATTGGCCTTTCGTTCAAAAATCGTGATGTTATCAACCGGAAAGTCTTCAACAATATTCAGTTCATTCATAACCTGAAGAGCCTTTGCCGTTATCCCCGGTGGAATATCTCGATTTGAAACGGTGGCATGAGGCTGGAAAGATCTCCGGTCTTTTTTGGTACAGCCCGGACAGGCGTTCAAAATTGCTTTTACGGTCTCATCACGAAGCTTTGTCCAATTTTCATCTGCAACTACTTTTGCAAAAAGAGTTCTATCGCCAAACGCATCAAAATTATCTATATGAGCCATAAAACCTAAGCCCTTAGGCAAAACTTCGTTTTCAATTACTCTTATTAAATCATCCGTTGAATAATCTTTCTGCAATCTGAACGGAGGTACAAGAGTAACATGGATTGGAGTACCATGCCCTGACTTACACCCGTAAGCCCTGTTCATATATTGCCGGCAATCTTCAAGCCTAAGACTTATATCCTCCGGTAACAAGACACCGATAAAATGCGTCTGCTGCGGAATATTGTTTTGTTTCATGCTTGCAATTATAACATAGAATTGCAAATCGTTCTATCTATTTCTTCTATAGTTTCAGTATTCATTGAATTCCTCCCCTATGACCGACTATAGACAAATCTCATAAAACAAGTTACAATCAACATGGTCATTAAAATATATATTTTAGTAGCCTAAGAATCAAATTAGGAGGTCGCTCTGATGATAGCTTTATATGTTGCTCTGGTTGTGGCGGTTATTATTTTATTTTCGATAGCCGTTGTCGTTCCGGAACAGGAAAGTTATGTTATTGAAAGGCTTGGAAAATATTCGCGGACTCTTACTGCGGGTTTCCATATCTTAACCCCATTTATAGATAGGATTGCTTATAAACAAAACCTAAAGGAAGAGGCCTTGGACGTAGATCCGCAAGTTTGTATCACAGCCGACAACGTTCAGGTACAGGTAGACGGAATTCTCTACCTCAAGATTTTTGATCCGGTTAAGGCCAGCTACGGAATAGACAATTACCGCTATGCCGTTGCTCAGCTTGCAAAGACAACTATGCGAAGCGAAATAGGAAAGCTGGAACTTGATAGAACCTTTTGCGGAAGAGAAGGCCTAAACGACAATATTGTAAAGGCTTTAGACGAGGCTTCCGACAACTGGGGCATAAAGGTTACCCGTTACGAAATACGGGATATCACTCCTACCCGTACAATCCTCGAAGCCATGGAAAGGCAAATGAGGGCCGAACGCGAAAAGCGGGCTAATATTCTTTCGAGTGAAGGGAAACAGCAATCCCGAATAAATATTTCTTTGGGTAAAAAGCAGGAAGCTATTAACAAGGCTATGGGCGAAAAACAACGAAGGATCAATCTCGCTGAAGGACGCTCAAAGGCTATCGAGATAACGAGTAATGCAACAGCCGAAGGTTTGCGTTTAATTGCAGATGCCCTTTCTCAGCCGGGAGGAAGAACGGCTATGGGTATCCGCCTTGCCGAAAACTATATTCAAAGATTTGAACACATTATCAAAAAATCCAATGTTTCGGTTTACCCCGAAAACATTGCAGGTCTTGCAGCCTTTACCGACATTATTAAAAATGCCGGTAAAGAAATGAAGACGGTAGAGGGAGGTAGAAATGCTTAATTTTATAATCCCGATTGTTATTGCAGCAATCATAGCCATAGTTTTTATTGTTGCCCTTTTTAGAAGCATCCGCATTGTTCCTCATAAGGTAGCTTTAATTGTAGAGCGCTTAGGAAAATACCACACAACCTTGGATGCCGGTTTCCACATCCTGTTTCCGTTTTTGGATAGGGTAAAATATAAGCAGAATTTAAAGGAGCAAGCGATAGATGTTCCGGCTCAAGACTGCTTTACAAAGGATAACGTTCAAGTACGCATTGACGGTATCCTCTACCTTCAAGTATTCGATCCGATTAAGGCAAGCTACGGTATACGGGATTACCGCTATGCAACCATCTTGCTTGCACAGACAACCATGCGTTCGGTGGTAGGACAGCTTGATTTGGATGACACCTTCGAGGCCAGAGAACAGATAAACGCTCAGGTCGTAAAGGCTGTAGATGAGGCCTCGGATCCTTGGGGCGTAAAGGTTACACGCTACGAAATTCAAAACATAAGAGTTTCCGATTCTATCATGGATGCAATGGAAAACCAGATGAAGGCCGAACGCGAAAAGCGAGCCGAAATAGCCCATTCAGTCGGAGAAATGGAAACGGTAATTAACCTTTCAAGAGCCGCTTATGAAGAAGCTGTAAACATAAGCGAGGGTGAAAAAGAAAGAATGATAAACGAAGCGGAAGGTCAGGCACGCGAAATTGTTGCGGTTGCCGAAGCAACTGCCGAGGGTATTAAGAAGATTGCCGCTTCTACCCAAATCCAAGGCGGTATGGAAGCTGCAAAGCTCACCGTTTCTCAGGAATGGATAAGCGCTCTAAGCTCTATAGATGAAAAAACAAAGATTATTATGTCTGCAGATCTCACCGATATAAAGAAGATGACCATAGACATGGCTGAAGAAATAATCCAATAATTTTTATGCACTGCAGGACTTCTGCAGTGCATTTTCTTTTTACCTGCAAAAAATTTTATAATAGTTTTATGGGAGGAAATATGTTTAAAATAAAAAAAATCAGTTTTGTTTTTTTTACTTTAATTTTTATACTATCATGTTCAAAGAAACAGCCTGAATTTAGCGGAAAATATTTAACATACACAAATACACAAGAAGGATATGAGATTGACTATCCTTCAGAAATTTTAAAACCGTTAGAAAGTTCTCCTTCAGAACAAGTATTTGCAAGCAATGACGGAGATGTGAGTTTATCGGTTTCCGTTTCGGATATAGAAGAAACCGGTCCTGACTTTATTTTTAAAACCGCCGACCTTTACGAAAAAAAGGAATCTGAAAAGTTTACTGTAAGCGATAAAAACATGGGGCGCGACGGCTTTATTTTAAAAGGTTATTCGAAGGATAAAATGTTTTTTTGTCAGGCCCTTGCTATAAATGAAAAGTTTTATAAAATCAGATTTGAATATAATAAAAAAGATTACGATACATATAGGGATATTTTAACTCATATAATTGATTCATTTGAGTTGACTTCTGCAGTAGCCTCTCATAATAATTCTTATGATGAGGGAAAACTCATTTCTTTTGCTTTTTCATTTTTATCGAATGTGTATTGGGAAAACAATTTTAATCTTCTTTTAAAAAATTCAAGCTCCAAATTAGCCGATTTTGTACATCCGGAATACGGAGTCAGACGTTTTTATAATCCCGGAACGACGGTCCGGCTTTTTTCGGCAGAGGAAAACTTCGGCTTTGATGAAAGCACCGATTTTTCTACAATACCCTCAGCCAATAAGTTCGGAGGTTCAATTCCTTTTTATGACAAAATGCCTGACGGAGGCCTTTGTGAAGAGTCAAATGATAAAGACGGTGTATATTGTGTCATTGTACAAGAGCTCCCTACAGCAGTTGATCCTGCAAGTTTTGAAAGCGATGAAATAAAGAACTTAAAAATAGAACTCCCCAATGACTATAAGGCAATTTTAAAAATCCTTATTTTAAATGAAGGCTTTATCAAAAAGACCTTTTACTTTTTCGATATTGAAGATAAGTGGTTCTTGTTCTTTGTAGATGATTGTGACTGCTCGGCGTAGTTTAAGCCAAAAATATTTCAAAATTTTCTTGACTTTTACGATAAAAATTCTTATTTTAAGCCTGTAAGAGCCTGAACAATTCACACCGTATTGATAAGGCGGATTGCAATTATTTTTTGGAGGCCCAACATGAATATTAGAGTTGAAGATTCTGCAAGAGATAAGATCAAAGCAAAAAATACAGACTCGGTTTATTGTGCACTTCAAATGTGCGCATCTTGAGGGGGCACAAGGTTAGAACCGACCGTGTATGTCGGAGTGCCCAATAATCTCGGTAATTTCGATAAATTAGAGGACAACGGAATTATCGTTTACGTTAAAAAGGGAACACCCTCTGTTAACGGAACCTTAACGATTACAGTCGGATCATTTTTATGGTTTGAAAAGTTAATGGTTGAAGGAATGATTTAAACAAAAAAACCGATAAGATAAAAATCTTATCGGTTTTTTTTATTGCTGGGTAAATTCTATTCTGCTTTGAGACCTTCCTAATTTTGAAAAGTAAGTTCCTATCGTAAAATAAAGAAGAAGAAACAAAAACAGCATTCCGATGCTTTTCCAGTCAATCGATAAATTAACTTGAGTAAATTCGTTTGCGCTTATGTAATAATATGTCGGGAAAAGCCGGGAGATATTTACAATAAAATCGGGAAGCAATTCCTGCTCCACAAAGACTCCGGAAATAAAAGCCAGGGAGAGAGGAAGAACTGAACCAACTATCCCCATAACCGAACCCTTCTTTAAAAAAGAATTAAACATAAAGGTGAGGCTCAAAATAACAGCCGTATAAATTAAAGCATTAAATATATAGAATAGAAGAGGAATGTTATCAAGTCTTGTTATATTTGTAATAACGGCAAAGCCTATTAAAATTGAAAGAATTGCAATCACTACAGTTAATTGAGCTAAAAAGTTTTCACAAACAAAGCGCAATGTAGAAAGGGGCGAGATATTATTCCTCATCTTTAAGCGCTCATTATTAAGCTCGAACATTGCCCAGCCTACCGAATTAAGAATAACCGAAAAAACTATCCAGCCCAAAAAGTTAAAAAAGACTTTAAACCAAATATTTGCTGAAGCGTTTTTTTGAAAATTAACCTTATTCACCTTTGTGTGTACTTTCAAAGCATCTTCTATTTTTTGAAAATCAAAATTTCCTTGAGCTTTTTTTACGCTTGCGGCAAAAGCCAAATACATGTTCACCTGAAGATCTATATAAAAGCCGGATTTTTTTCTGTCATCTTTAAAACTTATTACGGACTGTTTACCTTTCATCACATTTTCTTCCATGTTTTCATTTATTATGAGCCCCGCATGTATTCTCTGCAAGGAAATGCCTTTTTTAAGTTCCCGCAAAATTTCTTCATTAGTCTTGTTTTTTTCGCCTATGATAGAAACATTATGTTTTGACTGTAAATAAGAGATTAAATGCTTTGATAGTTCAGAGCCGTCCCGGTCAATTATGTTTACGGTTAGAGGAGTTTCTGCAAATTCGCTTACCTGAGAGTTTTGAGATTTTAACGTCATAAAACTTATAAACAAAAAAATAATAACATAAATAATAGCACTTATTACCTTTGTCCCAATTAATCTTAAAAAGTTTTTATAAACTGTCATATTGCACCTTCCTTGAATTAATAAATGAAAGCAATAAAAGAATAACAATACCTATTGTGTAGACGATAAAAAATTCGGATATTGCATTATATTCTCCCAAAATATTTATATTGTAAAGATTGGTTGTAAAAATCGCTATAGGATTTACCGTTCCTAAAATAGGTATTGCATTTTCAAGCGATATTTTTATTTCGGGGTTCATCATTCCTGATAGAAAGGCTAAAAATAGACTTGCAAAAACACAGATCATAGTTTTCGATCGGATATCTCCTATAGGAGTAGAACCTATAAATAAGCCGGCTGCTGATCCAAAAATATTTGCATAAACCAAGAGTAAAAGCGTAAGTCTAAAATCGGTAATAAAAGGTATTTTTAAAACAAAGAGCACAAAGGAAATATATATGAGATTAGCCGTAAGATTAAAAATAAGATAAAATACAATTCCTGCAAGATAAGAATAAAAGCGCTTAATAGGCGTTGTACAGATTCTTGACCCAAGCTTTGAAATATTACCTTGGATTTTTACGGCAATATCCAGTGAGCCGAACATTGTATAAAGCGAAACCATTGCTAAAAGAGAATAGAACAAGATAATCATCAAACTCATTTTTTCATTTTTGCTTTCTATATAATTGTTACCGTGTTCAAAAGAATTGATTGGGATCTCTAAAGCTTCAATTTGTTTTATTTGATCTATAACCGTTTTTGTTATTGTCTGAGATAATCCGTCTTCGCTTAGCCTTAAAGATTGATCGGCTTCAACAAAGGCCCTTATTTTTTTTGTACGGAGCATCTCGTTTGCATCACTTTCGTCTATTATGCTTGTATTGAACATTCCTGTAAATTGAAGAGTATGGTAAATGGGATTATTTTTTTCGATACCTATTGCTATCTTATCCGTATCATAATTACCCACGGCGGAAAATACTGCAAAAAAAAGTGAGGACAGGAGAATAGGATATATAAGAGTCCAAAACATTCCGTCTAAAGAATGAAGCATATCTATGCCATAATATTTTATTTCGCGTAAAAAGAATTTCATCAGTCTCTTAACTCCTTTCCCGTAAGCTCCAAGAAAATGTCGTTTAAACTGGGTAACTCCGAATATAATTTGGTATAAGCCAAGTTGTTATTGTTTATAAATAAGATAAGTTCATTTAAGTTGTTAATCGAATTTTCAAAACTGATTAAAAATTCGTTTCCGTTTTTGCTAACTTCCAAAACGTGAGGGATTTTTTTTAGATCTTCCTGGAGGTTATCCTTAGTTTCGACAAATTCGACAACCATTTTTTCGCTTGTGCGGATCAGCTTGTGCAATTCTTCCAAAGTTCCGTTCGCAATATCTCGTCCTTCATCCATTATGATGATTCTATCGCAAAGCTCTTCTACCTCTTCAAGATAATGGGTAGTGTACACAATGGTACTTCCTTTTTTTGCCAGTTCCTTTATTCCTGAAAGAATGAAGTTGCGGCTTTGAGCATCGACGGCAACTGTGGGTTCATCCAAAAAAATCAGCTCAGGCCTATGAGCTATGCCGCAGGCAATGTTAAGGCGGCGCAAAAGCCCCCCTGAAAGTTTTTTTGCACGGAAAGAAGCATAATTATTTAAGCCTACAAAATCGATCGCCTCATCGACCAGCTTTTTTCTCTCCGCAGCATTGCTTACATAAAGGCCGCAAAAATAATCTATATTTTGTCTTACGGTAAAATTATAGAAAACCGAAACTTCTTGAGGAACAAGGCCTATCCTTTTTTTGATATGGAGAGCATTGGGCTTCATCTCTTCGCCGAAAATATTGATTTCGCCCTTCCCGTGTTTTAAAAGAGAAAGCATACAGTTTATGGCTGTAGTTTTTCCGCATCCGTTCGGCCCCAAAAGACCGAGAATTTCACCTTCTTTAACTTCCATGTTAAAATGATCAAGTGCCGTTTTTTCGTTGTACCTTTTTACAAGATTTTTTACCGTTAAAATCATAATTACCCCCTATAAATATAGATTATACCTTATTTTTAGAATTTTAAAAGTAAAAATTGTCATTTTTTTTGAGGTTTAAATATGACATTTGTCATATTAAATTGATGATTGATGTCTTTATTGAAGATAAATTTAAAAAGCCGTTTTCTAAGTTATCTTAAAAAACGGCTCATTATAGTTCTTAATAATTAATTAAAGCTCTTTCGCCATGCGGCAGGGTTACCGGGACCGACCCATTTATTAAGTTGGAATCCGTTTTGGAGACTTAAAGTTATAAACTTCTTTGCTCTTCTTACGGCTTCATACGGTTCAAGGCCGATACCTAAACCGGCTGCGATGGCCGCGGCTGTTGTACAGCCTGCTCCATGTGTCCATTTTGTGTCGATAAGGCCGCCTTCCACTTTTAGGAATTGTTCTCCGTCATAAAAAATATCTACAGCCGACTGCTCGCCTTCCAGCTTAGACCCGCCCTTTATGAAAACATAGGGAACTCCCATTCCGTGAATAATTTTACAGGCTTCTTTTATTTCTTCGATTGTAGAAGGAGTCGGCATTTTGGCAATCTGTCCGGCTTCAAAAAGGTTAGGAGTAATCAGTTTTGCTAAAGGCAAAAGTTTTTCGATGATAAGGTTGTTAAGCTCAGGATTTAAGGCAAGATCTCCGCCCTTACAAACCATTACGGGGTCGAGAACATAGTTTTTTACATCATATTTTTTGAGGTACTCGGCAGAAAGTTCAACTGCGTAGTTTGTTGCAAGCATTCCCGTTTTAGCGGCATTAACTCCTATGCCCTTAAAAATAGTTTCAAGCTGGGCTCTTATTGTATTCTCATCAAGGGGGAAAACCTCATGCCCCCATTCCTTGTCGGGATTCATTGTTGCAATTACCGTAACGGCAGCCATTCCGTATACACCGTATTCCTGAAAAGTTTTTAAATCGGCCTCTAAACCGGCTCCTCCGGAAGCATCCGATCCGGCAATCGTTGCAAGTTTTATCATAAGTAAATCTCCTAATAGTTTATCTTCTATATGTTGGGATTATATCATTTTTTTTAAACTTTGTCTTGTAGTAAAATTAAAGAGCAAGTCTCTCAACCGATTCTATTACGCCGCCGCCGATAATATAATCCTCGTCATAAAAAACTGCGGCTTGTCCTTCTGCGACGGCTTTTTCAGGTTCTATAAATTCTACCTTAAATTTTCCTGTAGGTTTAAGCTCCTCAGTTTTTAGCGGAATTAATTTTGCTTTTTTCTTTTGTTGGCGGTAGCGTGTTTTTACCTCAATGTCTATTTCTTTATCTATTATTCTTTTTGAGATTATATTTACATTTGAAGCGATGAGGCTTTCGGCAAAGAGTTCTTCATCCTTGCCTACAGTAACGGTGTTTGTCTTTGCCTCTTTTTTAACGACGTAGACGGGATAGCCCATCGCGATTGCAAGCCCGCGCCTTTGGCCTATCGTGTAATATTGAAGACCCTTGTGTCTGCCTATTTCTTTTCCCTGCGTGTCTATAAATTTGCCTTCTTTAAAAGAATCCTTTGCGAGGGCATTTATCACCCTTGTGTAATCGTCATCGGGAACAAAGCAGATGTCTTGGCTGTCGGGACGGTGAGCATTTATGAGCCCCGCCTCTTCGGCTATACATCTCACTTTTTCTTTTGTAAAATCTCCTAATGGAAAAATAGAATGGGAAAGCTTCTTTTGATTAAGAAGAGCTAAAAAGTAGCTTTGATCTTTTTGGCTGTCTTTAGCCTGTCTTAGTAAAAATCTTTCCTCTCCGCCAATTTCGGTTTTTTCTATTTTTGCATAATGGCCTGTTGCGATTTTATCAAAGCCGTCCTTTAAGGCTTGTTCCAAAAAAAGACCGAATTTAATTTTACTGTTGCATATAAAGCAGGGATTCGGCGTTCTTCCCAGTTTGTACTCTTCAACAAAGTAGTCGATGATTGCAGTTTTAAAAGTTTCCCGCATATCGTACACAAGGTGTTTTATACCGAGTTTTGCTGCAACTTTTTTTGCGTCTTCAATATCATCAGTCTGCTCTTTATAAATGCCGGATAATTTCGGCAGAAGCTGCATTGTAACACCTGTAACCTCATACCCCTGATCGATTAATAGTTTTGCCGCAATGGCGGAATCAACGCCTCCGCTTAAACCAACAAGCACCTTCATCAAGCTTAAAGACCTCGTAAAATTTCTTCGGGGTTTAAAATCATGGCACATCCCAGTTCGGCTAATTCTCTTTCGAGGAGAACTCTGTTTTCGATTTTTTTTATGCTTGTAATTTCAGGCGTTTTTGCAGAACCGATTATCCGCCTGTTTAATTCGGTACCGCAAAAAGAAACAGCATCTATCTTTATCTTCTCGATATAATTATCAATAAAAATTTCGTTTTTATAAATCGGATCTTTGATATTCTTAATAAGAAATTCTTTTGCAAAGGCCGAGAAAGATTTAAACAAGTTGTCTTTTGCATTTTCAATCCAAATTAAAAAATCCGGTTTTTGCTCATCCGCAAAGAAAGTCGAATACTTTGCATAACCTTGCGCAAAAAGAAGATGAGCCAGAACGTTTCCAAGGTCATAAGCTATCGGACCGTAAAATGCAAATTCGGGATCGATTATTTTTATTCTTGTTTCTTTATTTTCATTTTTTACAAAGATAGAACCTGAATGTAAATCCCCGTGAATAAGCCCTTGCGGATAATTATTGAATTTCTCTTTTAAAGCAGCAACTCTTGAAATGAGATTCGTATCTTCATAAAAAGTTTTTTTAAGCCACTCGGCATTTTCGGGCAGTAAAATATTTCTTCCTCTGACATCCTTATAAGGGTGAGTAAAAACTAACTCTTCCGTAATTTTACAAAGTTCAGGATTATAAAATTTAAAGGCTGCTTGAGATTTTTTTTGATAACCCAAACATAAATCGGTTGAAGCTAAGGAAGTATCTACGATAAAATGGGCAATCAGTTTTTCAATACCGTAAAAAAATTTTCCGTTCATTAATTCAGTTCTTAAATTGGAATAAGAACCTATGTCTTCCATTATGATTGCAGCCATCACCGGATCGGTATAAATTATTTTTGGAGAAAAATCCGGCGCACATTCATTATACAGTTTTAAAACTTCGGCTTCACGCGCACTTCTATTGGGATTTAAATATCCGTCAGGGCGAACCCTTGTTTGAATGTCGGCTTGTTTTAAAATAAGAGATTTTTTTGTCTCCTCATCGAAAATACGGTAGACGTAATTGATGTTACCGTCTCCTATTTCTTCGCAAACCAAATTTTCATTTGAATCAAAAAAATTACTGTGCTCAAAAACATAGTCGATTATATCGTCGCCTTCCATTTTATAATGAGAACTAAACCGCATTCTGACTCCATATTTAATAGTGAAGCCCTATCCCGATAAAAATTTCGGAAACAGGCCTACCGTCACGCTTTGCGCGGCCTGTTTTATTTTTTATTTCACGCAAATCATGACCATAACTTATACGTGCATAAATACTTCGCATTTTGATCGGATACAGTATTATTTCAAACCCGCCGGAATACCAACCGTATTTTGGATTGTAATAGGTATTTGTTGCTTTGTCATGAACCAAAGCTATATCCACAAACGGAGATATGTGCATCTCAAACCCGAAAAAACGAGTCCATGAAACGCCCGTAATTTCTTCCCATTTAAAAACTCCGATTTTTATCGGTAAATCAAAATTAAAATTTATGGCAGTATCGGTTGGAATTCTATTGTTTAAAATACCGCGCAAAACTTTACCGCTTTTTTCTGAAGTCTTATTGAATAAGTTATAATAAAAATCAAACCTTCCATATAGTCCTATCCTATCCAAAAAGGAATAAAATCCGGCAGATTCCAATTCAAAAGAAACTTCCACATTACCTTTACGGTACGTGTTATATTTATAATCATTGTTAAATTTTAAATTAAAGCCCTGTCTAAAATTGTTTACCCAGTTTACTTTTCCCATTCCAAAACTATGCGACCAAAGAATATTAAGTCCCTTGTGTTCATCATCAGTCATTTTTTTGAATTTCCAGTCACCCTTTATACCGAAATATGGCGACCATGTAATTGTTCCTATCACGGGATTTTTATATATGTCAAAAACAAGAGATGTATAAAATCCGTTTGTAAGATAATAATCTTTTTTGTACGGTGAGGCTGAAACATTTACACCTTGCATAGTACCGGCATTTAAGGTAAGCCAATCAAATCCGAATTTATAAGAAGTACTCAATCCTGTTTCAAAATCAAATCCGAAATTTTTATCTTGATCTATTTTGAATTCTACATTTGTACTCCAAAAAAGTTTAACAGGATTAATATGGAACGGAAGTGTAAAACGGGATCCTAATGCAAAAGAAGACTTTTCATTGTTGTTTCTATTATATATTAAATCCATTGTGAGCGGTTCAAGAGAACCTAAAAAATTAAAATCTTTTAATTTAAGTTTAAACTCAAGACCGCTGTTTGAATCAAAACTGGGATAAGGGAGAGCTATAATATTCCATGTATCTTGGATAGATATTTTAAGTTTTACGGGAACAATATTATTTTGAGCTTGTAAAAAATCAAAAGTAATTTCATGGCTTTCGATTGTCCTTATATTATTGAATTCGGAATTAAGGCCTGCAATATATGCATCGAATTCTTCCCGTGAAGTAAACATTCTGTTTTTATCTATAGGCACTTTAGCCGACAAAGGCCCAACTTTAGTAAAACCTTTTATGCTGTATTCGACACTTTCAATCTTATAAGCCGTACCGTCCGGCAACAAAGAAACATCGGATTTTTCTTCCGTGTTTTGTGAGTAAAGACCAATTACAAAAAGACAGCATAATACAGCCGTTAAAAAAAATCGTTTGTGCATTTTATTCCACCATGATTGCTATTTTATTTATTTTTTTAATTTGGAATCGTCGTCAATTATTTTTTGCACATTTGATTCCATGTAAGATTTTACTGAATCAGCTATTTCCTTATCATAAAGCGAAAAAATTCTTGCTGCAAGGAGAGCGGCATTTTTAGGCTCCAAAACAAGAGCAGGAGAAATACCCGACGGCATTCTGAGTGAAGAGTAAATATCAGCTCCTGCGAAACTATCTGAGGGAGGAGGACAAGCAATTGTCGGCCCCTTTACAAAACCGTCTACAAAACCCGAAAGAGCATTACTCCTTCCTGCAATTGTGATATAGAGTTTCGGCCTATCGAGAGCCTCGTATTCTTTTAACATAGAAACAACATGCTCCGCCGTTTTATGAGCCGAACCTATTCTGATGGCATATTCAATTCCAAAGGTCTTTAACTCTGAAGCTATCTTTTCCGCATGCCCCATATCCGAGGATGAGCCCATAAGAATTATTACAAGAGGTTTCACATCAGACCTGCCTTTTTTAAGTTTTTTGCTATGCGCTCTTCGGCAGGATATTCTCCCGGAACAAATTTTGATTTTGTCAATTTTTCGTAGGCCGTAATATAAAGCTGAATAGCAGCATTCCAGACGTCTTCATCGAGTTCGGGGATTTCTCCGTCACCGCGATAGCCTTTTTCGGCATAAGCCATTCTTACAAATTCTTTGTCAAAGTTTTCAGGCTCTTTTCCTTCTTTTAATCTTTGCTCATAAGTGTCGAGCTTCCAGTAACGTGAAGAATCCGGGGTATGAACCTCATCTATCAAAAGAATGTTATTATCCTTATCTACGCCGAATTCGTATTTTGTATCAACCAAAATTAAGCCTGCTTCTTTTGCGCTTTTTTGACCTCGCTCAAAAAGGGCAAGAGCCGCTTTTTGCACAAAGTCCCACTGTTCTTTTGATAGATAGCCTTGCGAAACTACCTCATCGCAGGTAAGCCTCTCATCGTGGCCTGTGGGGCCGCCTTTTGTCGTAGGAGTTATGATAGGTTTGGGCAGGGCCTGATTTTTTGTCAAGCCTTCAGGAAAATCATACCCGTAAATATTTCTTTCACCTAAAGAGTATCTGTACCATAGAGCTGTTGAAGTTACACCCGTAATATACCCTCGAACTATTACCTCTATCGGAAGAGGTTTTACTTCCGTTACGAGAATGCAGTTAGGATCGGGACAAGAAATTATATGATTTTTGATTATATCCTTGGTGTTCTCAAACCACCAAAGAGAAAGTTGGTTCAAAACCTGCCCCTTATAAGGAAGAGCTGTCAATACTCTGTCAAAGGCAGAAATCCTATCTGTAGTTACAATCAAGCGTTTTCCTGCTTCCGGCGAATACCAATCCCTGACCTTTCCGGTTTGTTTTGAAGGGAGCGGTAAATTAGATTCTCTAAAAGCTGCATTTCGTGAAATCATTTTAAACTCCTTTAGTTTAAAGTCGGTTTTTCAAGTATATATGAAGCCCCATAAACTTTCAAGTATCCGCATATATTTACAACCCCGCCGATAGAAGAAAAGAAGAATTTTATCTATAATAAAACAATGAGAAAGATAGCAATAGTCGCTGGAGGCTCAAGCGGTATAGGTCTTGAAATTACAAAAGCACTGATTGTAAAAGATTATTTTGTGTATACCATGAGCCGCAGAGAATTTGCGGGTTTACCGCAAGATAAAACTAATCATATTTCAGTTGATGTTACGGACGAAGCAAAACTGACAGCGGCTTTTGCCGATATTTGGGAAAAGGAAGGACGGATTGATTTAGCCGTATGCGCATCGGGATTCGGCATTTCGGGAGCTGTAGAGTTTACAAGACTCGAAGAGGCAAAAAAGCAAATGGATGTAAATTTTTTCGGAGCTTTTTTGTTTATAAAAACTTCAGCTTCGTATATGCGCCCCCAGTCTTTCGGAAAGATATTTGTAATCAGCTCCATAGCAGGAGAAATTGCAATTCCTTTTCAAGCCTTTTATTCGGCATCAAAGGCTGCCTTGGGAAAACTCTTAGAAGCCTTTCATGCAGAACTTCAGCCCTTCGGAGTAAATTGCGCCCTCATAATGCCCGGAGATGTTGCTACTCCTTTTACGGCAGCAAGAAATAAGTCAAATCTTGGAGATGATGTTTATAAGGGCAGAATTTCAAAAAGCGTTTCTAAAATGGAAAAAGACGAGCAAAAGGGAATGGATCCTAAAAGGCTGGGAAACTTCGTTGCCTCCCTTGCTGAAAAACGAAAGATAAAATTTTTCTATCCATATGACGGAACTTATGCCTTTCTCCTTCTACTTTATAGGATTTTACCCCGGAGGCTCGCCTTCTTTATCGTAAAAAAACTATATGCCGAATAAGGGCGCTATCAAGGCTTTAAGCCTTGACAGCAAAATAAAGATTGTTATGCCTTAAAATGTCATAACTTTTTCTTCAATAAGCACCTCCTCCTTAGCCTCGGCCTTATTGCCCGCATTTTTAAAAACGGGTTTGAATTCCACATGCTCTGCGACGACTTTTACCTTACTATAGTTTTTGCCGTCAGTACCTACCCATCTGTCCTGCTTAATTCTGCCCACAACGCGGACTCCCCTGCCCTTAGCCCCGTTTTGCTCACATAATTTTGCAAGGCTGGCCCATGTTTCCACATCAAAATAGGAAGTCTCCTGCACAAACTCATCATCTTTTTTATAATTCCTGTTTGAAGCAATAGAAAAAGTACATAAAGCTGTTCCGTTTGCAGTAGTTTTTAAAACAGGTTCCCTCACCATGTTTCCCTCAATAATAAGCGAATTTAATGATTTCATTTCATACCTCCAAAAATCAAAAAAAATCTCAATTTGAACTCTTGTTCAATAATGTTGGTAAAAGCTCAAGCGCGGCGCCGTTCCTTCGCTTTCACTTAATTATATGCTTATAAATGCAATTTTTAGTAAAATTTTAAAAATATTTTTTTAAAATTAAACATAAAAAAACTCTTTTTTAAAAGCTTACCTCTTATTGACTGAATATGTAAAAATATGGTATTGTATTTTCCTATATTTATATTCTAAATCATTAAAAAAGGATGGGTTATATGAATTTTATGCCTTTATTGCAAGGAGCTCCTCAAGGCGGTTTCGGCTCCTTCGGTTTTTTAATACCAATGCTCTTGGTTTTCGTTATTTTTTATTTTTTGCTTATCCGCCCACAGAAAAAGGAACAGCAAAAAACTGAAAGAATGATCGCTCAACTTCAAAAGGGTGACAAAATCATCACCATCGGCGGCATTCACGGTGTTGTAAGCTCAACAAAAGAAAAGACTCTTATCATAAAAGTTGATGACAACTGCAAAATCGAAATAAACCGTTCTGCAGTAGGTGCCGTTTTAAAAGACGAGCCGCCCAAACCCGATTTTGCCGGCGAAAGTGAAAAGAAAAAACCTTTATTCGGAAAAAAAACAAACGATTCCGAAAACACCGATAACGCCTCACAAAACGAATCAAAATAAAACGATTTGCGGTTTTAAATTAAAACCGCAAAGGGAGATAAATAATGAGTAAAAGAGTTAGATTTATCATTGTTCTTCTTGTTATTGCTTTGTGCTTTGCTTTTCTGTATCCTACCCTTAAATGGTATTTTTGGACAAATCAGGAAGATAAAGCCTTGGCACTGGCATCCAGAGAAAAGATTAAAGACTATTCCGAAAACATGGCCAGAGCTGATGTTGACAAGCTAATCGATATGGCCGTATCAAATTCACAAGAACCCCTTTCGGAAAACTACGCACCTCTTATTAAAGAGGCAAAAGCCCGAAGAAAGGCTCTCGGTATGGAAATTCCGGCCCAATGGACGGCCCAAGATGTTGCAGCCAGCTTTAAACTTTCTTCCAAAGAAAAGTTTATTCCTACAGCTCAACCCCTCTTGGAAACCGCATATAGGGATTCAATTTTGGGTATAAAAAACTACCAGACAAATGCCGTAAAGTTAGGACTTGACCTTTCAGGTGGTATGTTGGTAATTATCAAAGCCGACTTAGATGCAGCTATTTCTGCAGACGGGGCAAGTACCGAAACTATAGCCGATTCCAAAAAAGCTGCTATGGATTTGGCAATGGACACCCTCAGAAGCCGAATCGACAAATTCGGTCTTACGGATCCCGTTATCCGCCGTCAAGGTGAAGACAGAATCTACATCGAGATGCCCGGAGCTGCCGATGCAGATAAGATAAACTCAATTATCATGGGACGCGGTATTTTGGCTTTTCATATAGTGGATGATGAAGCCACTCAGACCTTTAGAGAATACTACCGAAACAACCCCGGAAAAACATTCGATGCAGAATACAACCTCTTAAATCCCTCAATTATCCCTCAGGATTGTATGGTTTTAGGCGTATATCACAAAGACGCATACGGAATCGATGAAAGAGACGATAGAGAACCCTTCTTGGTCGTAAAAAAACAAGCAGGCCTTGAAGGTAAGCATTTGGTAAGCGTAAATACTTCAGCAGATCAGAGATCAAACAATCCTCTTGTTAACTTTTCTCTTGATGACGAAGGAGCAAAAATCTTTGCAGAATTGACAACAAACAATGTAGGTAAACGCCTTGCTATCGTTTCAGACAACAAGATAAAATCGGCTCCAAACCTTAAAGAAGCTATCACGGGAGGAGCAGGAAGCATAAGCGGAATGTCCGCAACAGAGGCAAATAACCTCAAAACCGTTTTAAGGACTGCGTGGCTAAATGTTCCGCTCCAGCTTGAAACACAGCAAGTTGTAGGAGCCAGCTTAGGTGATGAGAAAATTAACGAAGGTATTATGGCTTTACAGTGGGGTTTAATTGCCGTTTTGGTCTTCATGCTTGTATTTTACAAAGAAGCCGGAATCAACGCATGTATTGCTCAAATTTTGAACCTTTATATAATGTTCAGTATCCTTTCGGCTTTCAACTTAACCCTTACATTACCAAGTATTGCCGGTATGATTTTAACTATCGGTATGGCCGTAGACGCCAATGTTGTAGTTTTTGAAAGAATAAAAGAAGAACTAAAATTAGGTAAAACAAGAGAAGCAGCCATAAACGCCGGTTTTGAACACGCTTTTTCTGCTATTATGGACTCAAATATCACTACCTTTATAGCAGCTTTCTTCCTATCCATCCTCGGAACAGGCCCAATTAAAGGTTTTGCATACAGTTTGGCCATAGGTGTTGTATCCTCAGTCTTTACCGCCTTATTTGTTTCACGCTTAATATTCGACTTCGGAACACAAACCCTAAAATTAAATAAGATTCATATCAGCTGGAGGAAGTTAGAAAATGAAAAAAATAATTAGTTTTTCGAAATTTTTCATTCCGGGCATTATTCTCAGTATAGGTCTCATGGTTTTTGGAATTGTAGGCTATTTTACCAAAGGTATAAATTTCGGTATAGACTTTCAAGCAGGTTTTATCGAAAAGGTAAAAATAGCACCTACGGCAGTAGAACTATCATATGAAGGCCCTTTAACGGTTTCATTTTCGCAAAACATATCGGATATTTCTATCACAACCACTTCTTTGGATGGTGAAAATAAGTCCTATGTTTTCAATTTTGCCGATAATCCGACTATTCAGGAGTTTGCCGACAGCATCTCACAAATCGAAGGTTTAAAGGTAAAAACCATCGCTTCGGGAAATGTGCTTCTTAAAGATTTATTTTCAGATTCGGAGTCCTCTCCCCGGCTTTCGGCTGATGTGTTCAGACTTCACAATTTGGATAAGGGTTTAAAACCGATAAGCACCGACGAAGTTCGCCACGCTCTTTCTTCAATACCCTCAGTTTCTGTTCAGCAATTGGGAGTACCTGAAGACAGGTATTTTCAGATAAGACTTGCCGATGACGGAAAATATGAAAATGCAAACAAAGAATTGCGTGCGATTATAAGCTCTGCCTTGGATGCAGCCTATGGGCCTGAAAACATTGCAGTTATGGGAACAGACTTTGTAGGTTCGCGCTTTTCTTCTTCATTGGCTAAGCAAGCAATCTTATTGGTCGGAGGAGCCTTGGTCTTAATATTTGTTTACGCCATGTTCCGTTTCCAGTGGAATTTTTCGCTTGCCGCGATATTAGCCCTTCTCCACGATACTATAATCATGATTATGTTTATCTCGTGGACTCAGATGGAGTTTAACTCGACAACCATAGCGGCAATTCTTACGATTATCGGTTATTCTATAAACGATACAATCGTTATCTTTGACCGTATCCGCGAAAAGATTAACCTTGAACCCAAGCTTGAATGTAATGAAGTTTTGGATAAGGCTTTGAGTGAGGTGTTTACAAGAACAATTATTACAACCCTCACAACGATGGCGGCGGTTGTAGCCCTTTATGTATTCACTACCGATTCAATGAAAGACTTTGCTCTGGCATTAATCGTAGGTCTTATAAGCGGCACTTATTCGTCTATTTATATTGCTTCCTACTTTATAGCCCTTACCTCAAAGGGTAAAAAAGCCGGAGAGATGATTACCAGAGGCAAAAAAGCCCCCGGAGAACTTTCGGGAGCTGTTGTATAAGCTTTTAAAGTAAAAACTCTTTAGAACAAATTTAAGATTTGCGGCCGGTTTTTTTTAAAAGATCGGCCGCGTTTTTTATGCCTTGCCGGCTATTTCTTTTAAAGCCTCGGCAGTTTGCTTGATTTCTTCAAAGGTGTTAAAAGAAGAAAAGCTGAATCGGACTATGCCCTGATCTTCGGTGCCGAGCGACTTGTGGACCAAGGGAGCGCAGTGGGCACCCGGGCGGCTTGCAATGCCGTAATCCTCATCGAGGAGACGGCTTATTTCGCCGGACGGGATCGTGCCTATGTTTAGGCCCACAACAGCTCCCGTTTTTTCACTCCAAGGATTTCCGTATATTTTGATATTGGGAATGTTTTTTATTTCTTCGATAAAGCTTAATTTTAAATCGGCCAATTTTTTTTGAATAGAATCAATGCCCGTTTTTAGAGCATAGGAGGCGCCGGCATTTAAGCCCATAAAAGAGGGAACATTCATGGTTCCCGCTTCAAAGATGTCGGGCATTTCGGAAGGGTGAGCCTTATCAAAAGAATGAACCCCGCTTCCCCCCGAAAACACGGGAGCAAAATCGAAGGCTCCGTTTACGATAATTCCGCCCGTACCCTGAGGCCCGTAAAGCCCCTTGTGCCCAGTAAAGCAAAAAATACTTTGCCCGTATTTTGAAATATCTATAGGAATTGTTCCCGCACTTTGAGAAGCATCTACAATTAAAATCCGCCCGTGTTTTTTGCATATAGAATGAACCCGATCCAGATCGCAGATTGAGCCTATGACGTTTGAACAGTGGTTTACGACAACCGCCTTGGTACGCTCTTCGATTTCTTTTTCGATTAGATCGTAACGCAAAAAGCCTTCTTCTATAGGAATAACCGAAAGGCTTGCCCCTTCTTTTTCAAGCTGGTAGAGAGGGCGCAAAACAGAGTTATGCTCAAGGGCTGTGGTTATTATGTGGGTATCGTTTTCTTTGCCCCAAAAAAGACTTTTTATTACAAGATTTAAAGCAGCAGTAGCATTTTGGCAGAGTGCAACATTTAAGGGATTTTTTACGTTAAAAAGCCTTGCAAGGGTCTGCCTTGTTTTAAAAAGCTCCGTAAGAGCTGCATTGGCCGAAGAATGAGCCCCGCGACCCGGATTTCCAAACTTGTTTGAAGCAAGGCCCCTAAACACCTCTTGCGCTACGCTTTCGGGTTTTTGAAGGGTGGTAGCGCTATTGTCAAGATAGATCATATTTTTCCACAATCCTCTCACTTTTTTCTGTTTTTAAAAGATAGGTTCCTGTATAAGGAATTTCGGCCTCGGCTAAGAGGCGTGCGGCTTCTTTTATTCCGCCTCCATTTACCCTTAGAACAAGTCCGCAGCCCGCAGAAATCTCAGGCGGCAGCGGAATAAGCCTCGCCTCAGTCAGCCCCTCGTCGGCTGAGGCACATCCGCCTGAAGTTACGGCTTCAGCCGCTATCGCATGATGAGAAGACGAAAACGAAAAAAGTGCGTAGGTTTTCAAATCTTTTAACCTCGATATTTTCTTCAATTATAATTTGATGAGCTTAAGGGCGTACTACAAAATGGGTACGCATAATTTCGGTAATGCGGTACATATTTGTGGGAGAACCGACTTGAAGTTCTTCTTTAAGCCCGTAAAAGTCAAGGCAGAGCCCGCAAGACAAAACTTCGCAGCCTTGAGAGGCGAGGGCCTTTAGGTCGTTTACGGTTTTTTCGTTTTCGGTTGTAAGCCTTACTCCGGAATTATAACAGATAACGAATTTGGGAAGCACATCCTGTTCTGTGAGAGCATAGATAAAGCCTTCTAAAAGTTTTTTTCCGAAGCCTTCATCTCCCGATCCCATCTGATCCGAATTTATAACAACGGCATATTCAGTATTAGAAGTTTGAGGCACCTCGACAGGATTTAAACTTACTCCCTCCGCAGCCTTTAAAAGAACAGTAAACTCTTTTTCGCTTATCTTGTTTACCTCAACCCCTATACCGAGCTGAGCCGCCATCTTCGAAAGGTTTTGAGTTGCAACCTCATTATCAACCTTGACCAAAATATTTTCTTTACCCGTATTTTCTCTTACAGCCTTTTTTGCCATAATAACGGGAATAGGACAAGCCTGACCCATAGCATTTACTTCTATCATAATGACCTCACAATATATTAAATTTTTAGATATATTATCATAAATGATTATAATTAGTCAATGAATGAGGATTAGGGAAAAGTTGAATTAGAAACTTATCTTTTACTTTCATAATAGCGGGATAATTTTGAAATGATGATATCCTCAAAATTTCTTCTACCGTCAATAATTGTATGTATTATTACAGCATCACTTAAAATTTCATATACAATTCTATAATATCCTTGAATAAGTTCCCTGTATTGCAAAATACTCTGTTTTTCAAGTTCAGGAACAATTCTGCCTCTCTTAGGATATTTTTTCAAGGACATGATATTTTTTTCAAATTCGGAAATTACTTTCTCAATATAGTTTTTACTCAATGAATAATGGTAGGCGATAATTTCATTTAAATCGTCCTCTGCGAATCGGGAAACAATAACTTCTTTAATTTTCAAGATTATATTTCCTTCTCAAATTTGTAAAAACTTCTGAAGCAGGTTTCACATTTCCTGCCTTTACATCTTTTTCCGAAAATTGAATTATCTTTAATAAAGTAAAAGCATCCTTCATTTCCTGATAAGATTCAACATCAATCAAGACTGCTCTGGATTCTCCGTTTTGTGTTATAATGAGAGGTTCTTTTCTTTCATTTACAAAATTCATCATATCGGCAGCATTTGTTTTTACATAAGAAATAGGCTTTATACATTCTTGCACATTAGTAAGCATATCATCCTCCAGTCCTTTTATAATACCATATTTAGACTGAATATTCAATAAGCTATATATAAAAAAAAGTTGATTTTTATCTGCCTTTTAGAGGAGTGTCAACTTGAAGTTGGTATTAGTTTTTTTGTATTCTCATTTGCATTGCGTAAAGTCAATGTCAGATTGAAGCGGGTGTTATGGCATTTTTTACGCATACGCATAAGTCTTTATTTCTTCCAGCTGGGGAGCAAGTTCCAATTTGGCATTCCGAATATCTATGTCATTCTGCAATGACATAAAATATCCGTCGGACACTCCGAAAAATTTTGCAAGACGCAAAGATGTATCTACGGTAATTCTCCTGCGGTTATGGAGAATATCCTGAATTCGGGAAGTTGGAACATTTATTTCTTTTGCAACTTTATAGGCAGAAAGACCAAGAGGAATGAAAAATTCTTCATTAAGGATTTCTCCCATTGTAGGTGTTTCAATATAATCAGACATAGTTTGCTCCTAGTGGTAATCCACAATTTCTACATCATAATAATGCCCGTCTTTTTCGGTAAAACAGACACGCCACTGATTATTTATACGGATTGAATGCTGACCTTTTCTGTTTCCAACAAGAAGTTCCAGATGATTGCTAGGCGGCACTCGTAAATCTTCCAGACATTTTGCGTTATCCAGCATCATCAGTTTACGCAAGGCAACTTTCTGTATTGTAGTAGGAAGCCGTCTAGAAAACTTTTGATTGTAGATAAGTTCCGTATCTTTATCCGCAAAACTCTTTATCATAGTCATATTATATACGTTTTGCGTGTATATGTCAAGCAGATAATATTTTAGTAAGCGGTGAAAAGCCGCATACTACCGCTGCCTGTCGCTATAACATTATTTCTTCTAATATTATAAGCGCATATATCGCTTCAATTTCACCATTATGAATTTTTCTACTTAAATAGCACAAAAAATTATAGTTAATATTTTCATTTATTTTGAAGCTTAGCAGCGGAATAATTTTCTTTGGCAATATTTTCTATTTCTTTCAATTCCAATTTTAATACCTTCCTCTCATACTAAGACTATGGTTTGTGAGCATAACACTCGCTTAAGCTAACATTTGCGGCTTGACCATGTTGTCAGTGTAAAAGCGGGTGTTAAACACTGTTTTCTTTATTCAATTCTTCTACCGGTGGAGATAGTTTAAGTTCTTCCATTTTATTTTTCACAAAATCATAAACTGTCTTCATATCTGAAATAGCTTTTGCAACATGTGATTCTTCTATATTTAATTCTTGGGGGTAACGGATTTTTACGCCATACGGTGTAAGAGCATCAACTGAATTTAAAATATTTTCGGAAAAAGTTACAAACTCTGAAAGTTCATCTGTAAGTAAACCTAAATCATGAGTTTTTTGCAACTCTCCGTCATAGGCAATAATTAGTGCCTTTAGCATTTTTTCTGCAGCCTGCTGGCAATGATAACAAATTATCTCAAGCGGCTTTGGATACTGAATTTCATTTAGATGATTTGCAGCAAGAAAATCCATATCAGCATAACGAACCCATTCTTTTACATCAATTTCATTTTTCATACAGTACTACACCCTCACGATCCACAATATTTTCAAGCGTCTTTCGGGTTTTTCTTTCTTCAAACCCCGAAACCGAGCCGACAACTATATCGACTGAACGGCGCTTCAAACCACGCAAAGAACGATAAGCCTCCTGAGAAACTGAGAGTCTGTCTGTAACAGAATCTGACATTACAAGATAAAAATCATAGTCGCTATCATCCTTTTCTTCATCCCGTGCAAAAGAACCAAAAAGGTATATTTTTTGTGGGTTTACGATTTTTTGAATCCGTTCAGCAATAGTACGGATTTCATCTGTTATCATCTTTTACTCCTAACAACTTTATTATATCACAACATCCTATTTTTGTATATAAACGGAATAAATTCATCAAGTCTAATATTGTCATATTTATTTATTTTATTATCAGCAATTATTTTTATTTCATACTTACTATAAATACCTATTCCTTTTGAATCTGATAAACTTTCCCCCCTACCTCTTCCTCTTCTTCGTCAGTGCCCCCTTAAAGGCTATTTCCAAAACTTCTTCGACATGGCTTACGGGGTGGAAGCTTATGCCCTTTTTAATGTGGTTGGGGATTTCGTCTAGATCCCTTGTGTTAGCTTGCGGAATGATAACTTCCTTTATTCCGTTGCGGCGGGCGGCTATGGTTTTTTCTTTTAGGCCGCCTATGGCAAGGACTTGGCCGGTGAGTGAAAGCTCTCCTGTCATTGCAAGTTTCGGTTTGATTGTTTTACCCGAAAAAAGAGATAAAAGGGCCGTAGCCATGGTGATACCTGCGGAAGGTCCGTCCTTGGGAGTTGCGCCTTCGGGTAAGTGAAGGTGAATTATATTTTTGTCGAACCAGTCGGCATTTTTTATCTTATGTTTTACGGCAAACATTCTTGTCCAAGAAAGAGCTATACCTGCGGATTCTTTCATAACGTTTCCGGCCTGGCCTGTAAGTTTAAAGCCTCCCTTTCCGGCCATCGATGCCGTTTCTATCAAAAGAGTATCTCCGCCCATCGAAGTCCAAGCAAGACCAATCGAGGTGCCGGGAACATCGGCCTTTTTAATATCGTCATCGCGAAAGATAACCTTGCCGAGCATCTTTTCAATATCGGCCTTTGTTACAGTCAGCTTTTCGTCTTCCTTTCTTTTTCCGTTTACAATTTCGGTTGTGACCTTGCGGTGAATCTTATCAAGCTTCTTTTCAAAGTTGCGTACTCCGGCTTCCCTTGCGTAGGAGTTGGCAATATAAAGGAGCATCTCCTGACTGTAGACCACCTGATTTTTTTTGAGGCCGTGCTTTTCAAGACTTTTCGGAATGAGGTGCTTTTTTGCTATCTGCACCTTCTCGGCATCGATGTAGCCCGAAAGCTTTATTACCTCGGCCCTGTCCAAAAGAGGACGTGGAATGGAATCGAGGGTGTTAGCCGTGAGGATAAAAACTATGTTGGAAAGGTCAAAGGGCAAATCCAAATAGTGATCTCTAAAGTTTATATTTTGCTCGGGGTCTAAAACTTCGAGGAGGGCACTTGAAGGGTCGCCCTGATAGCTTTGCCCCATCTTATCTACCTCGTCAATCATAAAGACCGGAGAATTGGTTTTTACTATCTTTAAGCCCTGAAGGATTTTACCGGGCATGGCACCGATGTAGGTTCTTCGGTGTCCCTTTATTTCGGCCTCATCCCTCATGCCTCCGACCGAAAACCTGAAGAAGGGCTTAGACATAGCACGGGCGATAGACATTCCGACACTCGTTTTACCTACACCGGGCGGGCCGAGTAAAAGGATGATAGAACCCTTGGTGTCTTTTTTTAGCTTACGCACTGAAAGGTATTCTATTATTCTGGTCTTTACGTCTTCAAGCCCGTAGTGATCCTTATTTAAAATCTTTTGAGCCTTTGCAATATCGTATTCCTCCGGCTCAGAATTCTTCCACGGAAGGGAAAGAATAGTTTCCAAGTAATTGCGGGTAACTATGTATTCGGAGGAATAGGGATCGAGCATCTTAAACTTTTCGAACTCGGAATCCACCACCTCTTTTACCTCGCCCGTAAACTGAAATTCTTCTATCCTCTTTGCAAAATTTTCTTCTTCATTGGTCTTAGGATCCGATGTGAGCCCAAGTTCCTCTTTGATTGACTTTAGCTCTTCCCTTAAAAAATAGTCGCGCTGATTTTTCTCGACCCGCATGTTGAGGTCTTCCTGAATCTTGCGCTGAACCTGTAAAAGTTCTTGTTCTTTTTTAATGTGAACAAAGACCTCTTCCATCCTCTTTTTTACATTCAGGGTTTCAAGAATTTTTTGCTGGTCTTCTTTTTGAATGTTTAAGATGCTCGCTATAAAGTCGGCTATTTTTCCGGGATGGTCAATGTTAATCATATTGAGCCGCATCTCTTCGGAGAACAAGGGATTGTTTTCGGAAAGCTGCTTCATCTCGCTTATAAGGGCGCGGGTAAGAGCTTCCACCTCGTGGCTTTTTTCTTCTTCATCATCCAGATACTGAACGGCTACGACTATCGGATTTGTATCGTTGACCGTTTTGCGTATCTTAAAGCGCTTTTGTGTTGCGATAAAAACATTGAGTCCGCCGTCGGGCAGATTTATCTTGCGCACAATTTTGGCGGCACAGCCTACCTTGTACAAGTCCTTAGCTTGAGGATTTTCTATATTGTTTTTAAGAAGGGTAAGCCCTATAAAGCCGTCGCCCGCATAAGCATCTTCAATCGACCTTATGTCTTCGGGCGCATTAATTAAAAGCGGCGTAAAAATGCCGGGAAAAATGGGCCTGCCGCTCAAGGGAATAATATTCAGCTTTTGAGGCAGTAAACTTTCAATCGGAACAATTTCTTTTTTATCACTCATTCTCTAAATATCTCAATATTTGAAAAAAAAGTCAATCGGAAAAGAAGTTATTACATGGTAAAGCTTATCATAAAATAAATATTTACAGCTTTAAAAATCCTATAATCTATGCTATAATGTATGAAACCACCGCCGTCATGGCGGAATATAAACTAGAGGGCAGAGTTATGAGTACGGCAAACAGAAAATATAAAGATTCGGTATTCGTTGATCTTTTCGCAGAAGACGAAAAGGCTAAAGAAAACTTTTTGTCGCTATATAATGCCTTGCACGGTACAAATCTACAATTATCTTGTCCTGTAGAAAACATAAGGCTTGATAATGTTATGTACATGAACATAATCAATGATGTATCCTGCCTTGTAGACGGTAAAATCATTGTATTGGCTGAACACCAATCCACAATCAATGAAAATATGCCGCTACGCTTTTTACAATATATAGCAAGACTGTATGAAAAACTACAAGCACCGACCGACAGGTATTTAAAAAAGTTGTCAAAAATACCCACGCCTGAATTCTATGTTTTCTACAACGGTATGGACGATTATCCTGAAACCGCAGCGCTAAAACTCTCCGATGCATTCATCACAAAGCCCGAACAAGTGCCTTTGGAATTGACGGTGCAGGTTTTAAACATCAATACCGATAAGGCAAACAAAGTTCTAACAGCATGCAAACCGCTTGAAGAATACAGCCTATTTGTAGAAGAGGTAAGAAAGCAAATGCAGCTTGATCATGAAAACGGCTTTACCAATGCAGTAAAAATATGTATAGAAAAAGGAATCTTAAAAGAATATTTAATGAGAAAATCAAGGGAGGTAATAAATATGTTGGTAGCAGAATATGATTATGATACGGACATTGCAGTACAAAGACAAGAAAGTCTGATGATTGGAATCAAACAAGGTATTAAACAAGGTATTGAACAAGGAATTGAACAAGGTATTACACAAGGTTCTTACCAAAAAGCTCTTGAAACAGCAAAACTGATGAAACAAGCAAATTGTGAACTTGACTTTATTATGCAAATGACAAGACTTTCCAAAAAAGAAATAGAAGTCTTATAAAGATGTTTGGTAATCAACATGTTGGTAGCAGAATATGATTATGATACGGACATTGCAGTACAAAGACAAGAAAGTCTGATGATTGGAATCAAACAAGGTATTGAACAAGGTATTACACGAAGTCTTGAACAGGGCTCTTACCAAAAGGCTATCGAAACGGCAAAAAATCTGGCTGAAATGGGCTTTGCTGTAGAAGCTATCGCAAAAGCTACAGGTTTAAGCAAAGAAGAAGTAGAAAAACTATAACAAAGTGCGAAGTACGAATGTCGAGGTGCAAAGTTCGAACTTCGGCACTCGTCATTCGTCATTCGACATTTCAGCCATTCGCACTTCCCCTCACTCGCCATTTCCCCCATTCGCACTTCGCCCGTTCGCCACTCGACACTCGCACTTTGTACTTTCTCAAAATAAATTACAAAAAACTTTCCACAAAAAGTTGTTATTCTCAAAAACTTGCACTATAATGTATAGTATGAACGGCAAAATAAACCGCTTAAACAGTATAATAAAGAGTTCTCAAAAAAGTTTGGAAAAGTCGGCAAAACTACTTGACAAAGCCGAACGCGCCCCCATAATTACTCAGCACTCAGCACTCAGCACTCAGCACTCAGCACTCAGCACTCAGCACTCAGCACTCAGCACTCAGCACTCAGCACTCAGCACTCAGCACTCAGCACTCAGCACTCAGCACTCAGCACTCAGCACTCTTTTAAATAAACCGCACACACAGCACAATCTTCTCACACCGGTTAAAGAACCGCAAAGACCGCCAAGCGTTGAGCTTCGCTCAACTTCGCAAAGGATAATTAAAAAATATCTTACAACATCTCCCTCAAATATCTTTGCGCCCTTAGCGGTTAAATTACACAATTATAAGGAGGTTTGATATGAAAAACTCAAACACAAACAAAATCGGAAGCGCACAGCGTTTCACACATTGGGCGGCAGTCCTCACACTTGCCGCATCGCTAGTGATTATGGGGCTCTTTACCGCCTGCCCCAACGCCGCAGGCGGCGGCGGAACAAGCTCCGACGGTAACACGGGCGGGGGCGGAGGTACCCCGCAATCCAAGTGCACCGTAAACTTTAGCGTAGAAGACGGGAACGGCTTCCTTATCGCAAAGGTCGGCGACACGATAATAGACAGCGGTGCCCAAGTAGAAAAAGATACAACAGTAACCTTTACCGCAATAGAGAAGACAGGCTACAGGGTATATGGCTGGACTCTTAACGGTACAGTAGTAAACGATACGGCAAAAACCTATTCGCTTACAATCGATAAGGATGTAACGGTAAAGGTAAGTTTTGAAGACGCCGGCTCCCCGCCTAAGCCCAGATACAATGTATACTTTCAGGAATTCGGCAAAGGCAGCATTAGCGCACAGGTAGACGGTAATACAATAACCCCGGACACCAAAGTACAAGAAGACAAAACCGTGCTCTTTACCGCAACAGCCGACCCCGGTTACAAAGTACAGAAGTGGACGCTTAACGGGACGCCGGTAAACGGGACGGCAGAAACCTATTCGCTTATCCTTACAAACTCTGTATCGGTATGTGTATACTTTGAGCGGAATGCACCCAAATACCCCGTAAATTTTAGTGTGGATGGCGGCAACGGCACCCTTAAGGCAAGCTTTGCCGGATTTGTACAGCTTGATACCGGTGACACAATATATGAGGGCGACGAAGTACGCTTTACCGCAGTGCCCGCAGAAGGCTATGAGGTCGGCATTTGGACAATCGAAGGCGGCAGCTTTGAATCCGGCTCAGGCATACCCGGATACTCTTATGCACGCGTAAAGGTAACCGCCCCCGTAACGGTAAAGGTGCGCTTTATTAAAGAATCCATACCGCTTTCAAAATTGGACATCGAAGGCACCGTGCTTAAAGGCTATACGGGCGAAAAACCCCGAGGCATATTGCGCGTACCCGCGGGCATTACCGAAATTGCCGAGAGAGCTTTTAAGAACTGTACAGACATAACGGAAGTATACCTTCCCGAAAGCCTTACCGAAATCGGCACATATGCTTTTTACAATTGCTATGGTATAACAAAGCTCATCTTAAGCAAAAACCTTGCCCATATCGAATATTGTGCTTTTTACTCCTGCAAAATGACAGGCACCGTCAAATTTCCCGCGAGCCTTAGCTTTGTGGGAGAAAGTGCGTTTAAATCCTGCAACAAGGTAGAATACTTTGATTTCAGTTTATGCAAAAACCCGCCCCTTACGGCAATCGGCACCGACGCCTTTAACTATACAGACGGCAGGTTTAAAGTTAAAACCGGCACAGGCATAAAAGCCCTGCTCACAGCCTCAGGCGTAGATGCAAGCAGAATAGACGAGGAGCCGTAAACGGCATAAAAACTCACGTCCTGTGAGTTTTTATGCTTCGAGTTTGCCTACGGCAAACGGTTTGCCTCAAGGCAAACTCGCGGTATCTATGGCTGTTCCGGCATCCGTGCCGGGAGGCATAAAATCGCACATCGTGTCCGATTTTATGCCGATATAAAGCTTTCCCGAACGTCCTGTTCGGGACTTGAAACAAGATGTTTTATGTGCGGCGTTCGCCCGTCAAAACATCGCGGATAACCGGCTTTAAGTTCGCACATTTGAAAATGTGCTCACACTTAAAGATAATATCGAACATACAGTTTGTCAGCTGTATAAACCGGGTTCTTAGGGGCGGTGAGCCCCTAAGCAGACGGAAAAGATAGGAGGGGTTATAGGGGAGGGAAGAAAACCTGTTCTGTCGGGGTGTCTTCCCTCCCCTAATAGATGACATCATCATCGAGGGGAACAAGCTTAAAATAGACGAAACCGACGCGGCACAAGGCGTCTTTTTCCGCCTTGCGGACGGCACGGAGCACAAGGTAACCCGCTGCGGTACCGGCAGGCAATGTTACGGTAATAATACGGACAAAGTTTGCAGGAAGCGGCAAACCCTTAAAAGAAATACGGGAAATCGTCTACGCTTATCCCTGCACCGCAAAATCCTAAAGCCCGCCCCGAGTGGAATCAGGGGCACACATCAGCACGGATCAGCCTGTACCATCCGCTTGGATCAGAGGTACACATCCGTTCGGATAAGGGACTCTCACCCGCTCGGATGCCCCCTGCCCATACGAAAGGGTCGGGGGTACTCATACGGGTATAAAATCATCTGCGGTTAAATTAAATAAAAGTTTCCAAGCTCACCCTAAACTCTTCCAAAAGCTTTTCTCTGATTGCTTCATCGTCAATTCGGTTAAAGACAGGTTTAAAGGCGGCTTCGATTATAAGTTTTTTGGCACTCAGCTCGTCAAAGCCGCGGGTCATAAGGTAGTAAAGCTTTGCCTTGTTTACGGCTTCAAAGCTAGCAGCGTGTTCTCCTATAACATCATCTTCATCGCAAAAGATTGTCGGGATTGTAGAGCCGACGGTAGTCTTATCCAGCATAATCGTGTTGTCCGAAAAGCGGGCAATGGACTTTGAGCAGCCCCTGTTTAAAAAGATATTGCCGCGGAACATCTTGTGAGCCTTGTTTTTTAAGGCTCCTTTTGCGGTAATTGCGCCGAGGGAGTTTTTTCCGTTGACGATAAAATTTTGCTCCAAGTCGATGCGCCTTGTCTTATCCGCAAAGTAAAGGGGGTATATTTGAACCTCGGCCCATTGGTCAGGCATATAGGTAGAAGTTGACGCTCCGTTTATCTTTGCTCCAAGCTGAATGTCGTAAAGAGTAACTTTAGCCTTCTCCATCGCATAGAGTTTTACGGTTTCAAAGTTGATGCCGCAATGCGATAGGTTTTGCACCTTTATAAATTCCGTTTGAGAATTTTTTTCGGCGACAATGCTTAATAAGCCGTTTCTAAAAATGTCGGCCTTTGAGCAGTCGTAGGCCTTCACATCATGGTAAAAAAAGATTTTAGCCCTTGCCCCTTCTTCAACTACAATGAGGTTTTGATCATAAAGAACATTGTTAGCCTCGTCCATCGTAAAATTGATGAGGACATTAGCAACATAATCCTTATCTTCCGATTTTTTTACCCTTACATAAATACCCGAATTCCTTTTATCCTTTACCTCTTGAACATAATTATCCCCAAGTCCGCAATTTTTTTCGCGCCTTGTTTTTGTAAAGTCAAAGAATTTTTCTATATCTTCCGATGGGGCGGTTTTTAAAAACTCGTCAATCGGCATTTGCTCTATATTTTTATCTTCGGCCCGGCAGTTTAAGTTGCAAAAAGGGCGGGCGGGAACATCAGTTTTTGTGTAGTCAAGCCGTTTAAAATAAGTTCTGTCACTCATATCTATCCTATTGTTCCTTCTAATTCGATTGTGATAAGGTTATTCAATTCAACGGCATATTCCAGAGGGAGTTCCTTCGAGATGGGTTCGACAAAGCCCTTGATGATTAGAGACTTTGCGGCGGCCTCATCCAAGCCTCTTTGCATAAGGTAGAATACCATCGATTCGCTTATCCTTCCTATTTTTGCCTCATGGCCTATGTCTACATCATCGGTGTGAGCTTCAATAATCGGAATCGTATCGGAGCGGGATTTATCGTCCAGCATCAGGGATTCGCATTCGGCGACAGCCTTGGCTCCCGCTGCATTTGCTCCTATATACAAAAGTCCGCGGTAGTTTGCTTCTCCTCCGTTTTTGGCTATGGAGCGGGAGCGCATTTCCGAAACGGTGTTTTTTCCGATATGGACGGTCTTTGTTCCCGTATCGAGGCACTGTCCTTCCGAAGCGAAGGTAACCCCTGTAAACTCGGAGCGGGAGCGGTCGCCTTTTAAAATACTCATGGGGTAGAGCATCGTAACCCTTGAACCGAAAGAACCTGAAACCCATTCGATGGCACCGTCTTCTTCTACTATAGCCCTCTTGGTGTTTAGGTTGTATAGGTTTCTCGACCAGTTTTCGATGGTAGAATAACGCAAGGTTGCTTTTTTGCCTACATAAAGCTCGACGGCTCCTGCATGGAGGGCATTTTTATAGTACTTTGGAGCGCTGCATCCTTCAATAAAGTGGAGGTAGGCTCCTTCTTCTACAACTATGAGGGTGTGCTCAAACTGACCCGACTGTTGGGCATTCAATCTAAAATAGGATTGAAGCGGAAGCTCGACCCTTACCCCCTTGGGAACATAGACAAAGGAACCTCCCGACCAAACAGCTCCGTGGAGGGCTGCAAACTTATGGTCATTCGGCTTTATAAGCTGCATAAAATGTTTTTTTACTATATCCTCGTACTTGTGCACGGCGGTTTCCATATCCAAGTAGACCACGCCCTGCTTTTCCAAGTCTTCTTTTAGGCTGTGATAAACGACCTCCGAGTCATACTGGGCACCAACTCCTGCGAGGGAGTTGCGTTCGGCCTCAGGTATACCCAACCTGTCAAAGGTCTTCTTGATTTCCTCGGGAACATCATCCCATGTTTCAGCCAAGGGCTTTGTATCGGAAACAATGTAGTGGATAATCTCCTGAATATCCAAGTCGGAAATATCCGCTCCCCAGTCCGGCATGGGACGGGCATTAAAATATGCAAGGGATTTAAGGCGTAAGTCCAGCATCCACTCAGGCTCTTTTTTGCGTTCGGAGATTTTTTTTACAACTTCTTCGTTTAAACCGAGTCCTGTCGAATACTCATAATCGATGCTGTCCTTTATGTCATAGATTCCGCGTTCTATGTCCGAAACAAAGGTACGCTTTCTTTCTTGAAAGAGAGTTGTCTCCTCTGTTTCTTTATCTGTGTTTTGGTTTATAGGCTTACTCATAGGCTTTCTTTTATGTTTTCGTAACCGTTCTTTTCAATATATTCTACCAGTTCAAGGCTGCCTGTTTTTACAATGCTGCCGTCAACAAGAATGTGTACAAAGTCAGGTCTTATATAATCTAAAACTTTATTATGATGGGTAATAATTAAGATTCCCATATCGGGGGTGCGTATTTTGGAAACGCCTTCAAAGACTATCTTTGTAGCATCGATATCCAACCCCGAATCCGTCTCATCAAGGATTGCGAGTTTCGGGTTTAAAATAGCAAGCTGTAAGATTTCGTTTTTCTTTTTTTCTCCGCCCGAAAAGCCGACATTTAGGCTTCGGTTTGCGTATGCAGGGTTTATTTTAAGCTGCTTCATTGTGTCCGACAACAGCTTATGAAATTTTATCATAGGGATTTTTTCACCCGTTACGGCTTCTTTTGAAGCCCTCAAAAACTCTTCAATTTTTAAGCCCGGCACCTCTTCAGGTATCTGAAAAGAAAGAAAAATGCCTTTACGGGCCCGCTCATATACGGGAACATCGTTTATAAGTTCATCTTCAAAAAAGATTTTGCCTTCATCAATTGTGTATCTTGGATTTCCTACTATGGCCGCCGCCAAGGTAGACTTCCCGGCTCCGTTGGGGCCCATGACTACATGAACCTCACCCTTGTTTATACTCAAATTAAGGTTTTTAAGAATCTGCTTCTCATCAACCGACATTTGAAGTCCTTGTATATCTAATAGTTTCATCAAAACTCCTATAATCGTCCATATAATATACCAATTTGAGGGGTAATATTCAATAAGAAAATATATAAAATATTGCAACCGAATAATCTTGTGGACAAATCATTTTAAACCTGTTAGAATATATTAAGGTATAATTTATATACCTAATCATAAAAATGTGAGGAGTTTTTTTATGGCAAAGGAAAAAAAGATTGGGCTTTTGCCCAAACTAGGTATCGGTATTGCGGCCGGTATTTTGCTGGGCCTTTTTGTCCCGGCATCTGTTATGGCCGTCATCAACACAATTAAGGCAATCTTAGGGTCGGTTATCTTCTTTATCGTACCTCTGGTTATCTTCGGCTTCATTGCTCCTGCAATCTGCGGCTTAAAGCACAATGCGGGAAAAATGCTTGGAACCTTTTTAGGTTTATCTTATATGTCTGCTGTAGGGGCATCAATCTTATCTGCTATTGTGGGATATATTTTGATTCCCTTTTTGCATGTACCCGGTTCTATGAGTTCATTGGCAGACATTCCGAAAACGGCTTTCGTTTTATCTATTCCCCCTCTGATGCCTGTTATGACAGCCTTGGTAATGGCCATCCTTGTAGGTATTTCCGTATTATGGACAAAGGCCGAAACCGTCGAAAAGGTTTTAGTAGAATTCCAAAAAATGATTTTGGAAATTGTAAACCGCATAGTTGTACCTATTCTGCCTTTCTTCATAGCAACTACCTTCGCAGAACTCGCATACAGCGGAAGTTTAACAAAGCAGCTGCCCGTATTTTTAAAGGTTATCATCATCGTTTTAATAGGGCACTTTATATGGCTTACTGTCCTTTACCTTATAGGAGGCGCCGTTTCAAAGAAAAACCCCTTCGACGTTATCAGACACTACGGCCCCGCTTATACCACCGCTGTAGGAACTATGTCCAGTGCAGCAACTCTTCCTGTAGCCTTGCGCTGTGCCCATAAATCCGATGCTCTTCCTTCCGAAGTTGTGGATTTTGCGATTCCGCTAGGTGCTACAACACATCTTTGCGGTTCGGTTTTAACCGAAACTTTCTTCTGTATGACTATAGCTCAAATGCTTTACGGCTCTCTTCCTTCTTTCGGAACAATGGTTTTATTCTCATTCTTGTTTGGTGTATTTGCAGTAGGAGCTCCCGGCGTACCCGGAGGAACGGTTATGGCCTCATTGGGTCTTGTTTTAAGCGTTTTAGGTTTTGACAGCACAGGAACGGGCTTACTCATAGCTATCTTTGCTCTCCAAGACAGTTTCGGTACTGCTTGTAACGTAACAGGCGACGGAGCCTTGGCATTGATTCTTAGAGGTATTTTCTACAAACCTGACGGAACCTTAAAAAAACAAGCCTAAATTAAACTTGTTCAGAAACTTCAGCTTTCTGAACAAGTACCTTGAAATGCGATGTTCTAAATCGTGCTATTTGTGCGATTTAGAACTCGTCGGCCTGTTCGGATAACACAGGTATCGAACAGGCCTATTATCGGCTGATTTTTAGCCACAAACCCTCTTCGGTTTAAAATCGGAGAGGGTTTTAATTTACGGAAAAACAAATTACTGTCATACCGCCATATTCGCCGATAATATGTTTACTTTATAAGGCTTCTATTTCTTCTTTGCTTAGGCCCGATATTGTGCAAATATCACTAATCGGGTAATTCATACCTTTCATCAGTTTTGCTGTTTCGATAGCTTTTTGGTAAGAACCTCTTTCTTCGCCTTCGGCAAAGGCTATTTCTCGCTCTTCTGCACGCTGTACGGCTATATCTGTTTCATAATCATATTCGACTAGTAACATATTGATTACCAAACATCTTTACAGCGCTTCTACTTCCAATTCAGAGAGTCCTGTAACTTGTGTAATTTTCTGAATTGAATCTCCAAACTGTTTTAATAACCTTGCCGTTTCGATAGCTTTTTGGTAAGAACCTTGTGTAATACCTTGTTCAATTCCTTGTTTGATTCCAATCATCAGACTTTCTTGTCTTTGTACTGCAATGTCCGTATCATAATCATATTCTGCTACTAACATGTTGATTACCTCCCTTGATTTTCTCATTAAATATTCTTTTAAGATTCCTTTTTCTATACACATCTTTACTGCATTGGTAAAGCCGTTTTCATGATCAAGCTGCATTTGCTTTCTTACCTCTTCTACAAATAGGCTGTATTCTTCAAGAGGTCTACAACGGCTTAATACTTCTGCTCCCTTATTTGTGTTTATGTTAAATACTTTTACTTCAAGTTCCAGCGGCATCTGTTCAGGTCTCGTAATGAAGGCATCGGAGAGTTTTAGCGTTGCAGTTTCAGGATAATCGTCCGTACCGTTGTAAAAAACATAAAACTCAGGTGTCGGTATTTTTGACAACTTTTTTAAATACCTGTCGGTCGGTGCTTGAAGTTTTTCATACAGTCTTGCTATATATTGTAAAAAGCGTAAGGGCATATTTTCGTTTATTGTGGATTGATGCTCAGCCAATACGATGATTTTACCGTCTACAAGGCAGGATACATCATTGATTATGTTCATGTACATAACATTATCAAGCCTTATGTTTTCTACAGGACAAGATAATTGTAGATTTGTACCGTGCAAGGCATTATATAGCGACAAAAAGTTTTCTTTTGCTTTTTCGTCTTCTGCGAAAAGATCAACGAATACCGAATCCTTATATTTTCTGTTTGCCGTACTCATAACTCTGCCCTCTAGTTTATATTCCGCCATGGACGGCGGTGGTTTCATACATTATAGCATAGATTAACAGGTTTTGTAAGGGTATAAATTTTTAGGCCTTAGGACAGACTCTCTTGACGTTGCGACACGGATAATCTATACTTAACACCTATGGAAAAATTGATATTTACTTTTAATATTGCACAACTTGTCTTATTTTTAGTCGGTTTAATTTGTTTTGTTGTATTGTTCTTTGTACCGGCAGGTTACGGCAAGATGATAAATAAAAAATGGGGATTTTCTTTTAACAATAAACTCGGCTGGTTTTTAATGGAAGTTCCTACACTCATTACTATGATCGTTTTAATGTGCGTGTGGGCCAAACCTGAAAATTTTGTGAGAATTATAATAGGGCTTTTTTTTGTACTGCACTATGCCCAGCGCGTTCTAATTTTTCCGTTTTTATTAAAAGGAAAGAGTAAAATGCCTCTTTTGATAGTTTCGATGGGCGTCTTGTTCAATACAATAAATACATTTTTAATAGGAGCATGGCTTTTTTACCTTTCACCTAAGACTATGTATCATGTTTCGTGGTTATGCGATCCGCGTTTTATAATCGGAGCCATTATCTTTTTATTCGGAATGGCTGTCAACATCGATTCGGACAGATACATCCGCTCTTTGCGAAAACCGGGAGATAATTCCCACTATTTTCCGCACAAAAGGATGTACCGCTATGTTTCGAGTGCCAATTATTTCGGAGAAATATTGGAATGGTTCGGCTTTGCTCTTCTTTCATGGAGCTTCGTAGGCCTCCTCTTTGCCTTTTGGACTTGCGCAAACCTTGTTCCGCGGGCTTATGCCATAAACAAAAAATACAGAGAAGATTTTCCGGAAGAATTCACAGCGCTAAAACCTAAATGCGTATTCCCATTTATTTTTTAAAATGTTCTAAATAGCTATCTTGAAAAAACATTAAAAATCATTTATGCTGTTTAGTAAGTTTATCTTTACCGGATAAAATTATGAAAAAATCGTTTCTTAGTATATTTTTTTGTCTTTTTGTTTTTTCTTTTAAGCTGCCGGCACAAACCCTTGATGCTCATTGGACTTTGGTTTTTGCAGGGAAGAATATAACTGTTCCTGTTTTTTGGAACGGAAATATCTATACAGCCGGAGACGATAAAGCCTTAAACTGCATTACCTCGCAAGGAACTTTCTTATGGCGTAGAAATACGGGAGAATTCCCGGGCAATTTTTTATCTGTTTCCCAATCCGGAATTGTATACATGGTTACCGCAAAGGGAAACATCGAAGTCTTCTCTTCACAAGGTATGCCGCTTTGGAGTTATCCTTTAAAAAAAAGACCTATTTTTCCGGTGCATACGGCAAGAGACGGTCGTATTTTTATAATTCAAGAGGATAATATAATTTGCCTTACCTCCGGCGGAAAACTAAAATGGTCTTTGCCCCTTGTTTCTTCTCCCATCTTTCAACCTTCAGAAACAGGTTCAAGAGATATCGTCTTGATTTTAAAGTCAGGCGATTTCTTGCGTATTTCTATCTTCGGCTCGATTGTAGAACAGCACAGACTTAAAAAGACCGTTTCGGCCATAGGAGAAGCCCCTGACGGATACATACTTGCCTGTACTGACGGCTCAATTTCATACTATAAAACGGGAGGAGGCTCCGAAGCCCTTTGGCAAATTATCGAGCCTGAAATATGCAAAAATATTTTTTATAAAAACGGAAAAGTTCTTTACATATTTGAAAGCGGCCGGCTCCTCTTTCGAGACCTAAAAAGCAACGAAACCGTGTGGGAAGAAAAAACTGCCGGAAATTTTTCCGGAGGAGTAAAATGCTACGCAATCGGCAACGAATTCAATATTACCGCTAAGGGATTCGGCTGCCTTATTACCGATAAGGGGCGAATCAAATGGGAAAAAAAGATACCCGAAATCAATTTTTTCCCCATTATAACCGAAAACGGACTTTTAGTCGGAATAACAAACGAAATTTTAAATGCCTACAGGGTCGAAACAAAGCTTTTAAGAAAGGGAACAAAACGGAGTGCCCCCGAGAATTTCTATTCCATCGTACAAAAAGACGATAAAGGAAAGGAAGACCTTCCTTTTTTTGTGGAATACGCTACTGCGGCAGAACTTTTGGATGTTATACAAAAAGAAATTGAAGACGGCAAGGTAGGAGAAAAAGAACCCCGCTATGCTTTCCAGCTAAAAACCATAATGGAAAACAAAAGAAAGGCCTCATATTTCTCGCAAGATTTTAACTCGCTTGACAGATCAAGAGCCGCAGAGCTTTTAGGCCGATTAGGTTCCTATGAGTATCGGGATATTTTGGTGGATGGAATTTACAGAGTAGACGATCCCGATGTTCTTGCCGGAATTTTAAGAGGTTTGGAATATCTTGCCTATGACCCCGATGACCGCACAATGGAAGGCGTAAAATTTATTATGAAAAGAGCTAAATATGATGATATAAATCTGATGATTGCCGTTTGCGATTGTTTGACGGCATTGATGAGATATGGTTCTAACGAAACTGCAAGTGCTGCAATTTCAAGTATTTTTTATATTATTAAAGGCCCTTATTCCAATATTATTCAAAATTATGCAAGACAAAAAATAAAAAATATAGTAAAATAGGAAGAACGGAGGATTTACTTATGAGAAGGCTATTAGTTTTTTCGTTTTTTTCAATCATGGTAGTTTTTTCAGGATTTGCAATTGAGGTTGACAAGCCTGAAATTGATTCTGTAAAAAATAAAACTATAGAATTTATTAACTACACCGGACCCCATGATGTTGTCGATAGTGCCGACACAATAAGGGGTATAGGTTCAAATCTCGCAGGAGCCGTAAAAAGCGGACGTGCAGGAGATATGAATAGATATGCAATTATCCATTGCGTTGACCCTGCAGTAAAGGAAGGGCTTGACGCCGATATCTTCATTATCGGGAAAAATGCCGGTGTTGATCATATTAACAACGTCAGGCTGATAATTGCAGGATATTTGAAAGCCGCTTACGGATATTCCGATAAGGATGCCGCAACCCTTGCACACTTTGTTACAATATATAATGCCGTCTACCGCGGAAATATGGATTTCTTTAATCAAAAATATAAGCCGATTGTTACAAAGAATTTAACGGCAGACAAGGCCGGTATCGCCTTGCGCTACGATGAATGGCCGGGCAGAACGCAAATCGTCATTCCTCTGACTGATCAAAAATATGCGGGAACAATAAGTACTGTAGATACGACTTCAATCTCGGATAAAAAAGGTTGTCGAAAAAATGCGTGAAGATAAGAACAGAGACATCGAAAAACGCAAAGATATGGTAGACCTAAAAGAAAGAGAAAGCGAAGAAGCCGCTAAACGAGCCGATGTTGCAAAAAAAGAAGCCGTAAAGCAGCAAAAAGAAGCCGACAAACAAAAAAAGGAAGCCGATACAAAACAAAAAGCAGCGGAAAAACAAAAAAAACAGACCGAACAAAAACAAAAAGAAGCTAAAAAAGCTGAAGAAAAAGCCGCTAAAACAGGAAAACCTGAAGACAAAAAGGCTGCTGAAGAAAAACAAAAAGAGGTAGTAAAAGCTCAAAAAGAGACCGAAAAGAAAACCGAAGAGGCTAAAAAAGCCAAAGAAGCTGCCGAAGAAAAGCAAAAGGAAGCCGACAAGGCCAAAGAAGAAGTAAAACAAGAAGAAAAAATGGCCGAAAAAAAGACCGAAGAGGCTCAAACCGATAGAAAAGACATTGCTTCGGATACACAAAAAATCATAGAAGAAAAAAAGGCTGAAAAAAAGGCTGAAGGTGATGCTGCCATCGCTTCGTCAATTCCCGGTTACGGATTAAAAGTTGTAGATGAAACCAAATTGCTTTCGGAACTTGTTCTATTAGATCTTAAAACGGAAGAAGAACTTAGAACTTCGGGTATAGATACAATCAGAGGCAGAAACCTTTATATCGTCGGCAAAAACCTGATGGCTATAGCAGGAACTCAATCGGGCAATGCAGTTATAGCCCTTGTACTCATAGATGCAAAATCTTTAGAGATTGTTAAGCAGAGTAACGAAAATATTGCAGCCGCAAGTGTCTTGGTTAAAAATGAAAATAACTATTATGCCGTAATTGACAATAAAGGAAAATACTTCATTGGCCGATATAACGATAAACTTGAACTTCAAGCCAAATCTGCTGTAGAAGTTCTGCCCTATACCCCTATAACCGTAGGAGATAAGGGCTTATTGGTTCAGGACAGTAAAAACGCCATTAGATTGTTAAGGCTGACCGATCTGACCAATATAGTTATCTCTGAAGAAGAGTCAAAATAAGGAGTTTATTTTATGGTAAATGAAAGAAAAAAGTATGAAATTCTAGGTATGCCCCTCATACTTTTTGGTATTGTTGCAGCTGTTGTAATTGCGGCAACATGGTGGAATAAACTTCCGGGCGGAATGATAGGAGCCCTTCTCTTGATGATGGTACTTGGTGAAGTACTAAACATTATCGGTGATAATACTCCTATAGTAAAAACATTTTTCGGCGGCGGACCGATTGTAATTATATTTGCATCAAGTGCCCTCGCTTATTACCATGTTTTGCCCGAAGGTATTTTAAAAAACACTTCGACATTTATGAAGGGCGGCGGTTTTCTGGATTTTTACATTGCAGCCCTAATTACAGGTTCTATCTTGGGAATGGATAGAAAACTCCTGATAAAAGCAGCAATACGATATTTTCCGTGTATTGTAGGTTCTGTTGCGGCAGCATTAATCCTTGTTTCTTTAGGAGCCCCTATTTTCGGAATGAAAGCACCCGAAGCTATTGCCCATATCGGTATTCCGATTATGGGAGGAGGAATGGGAGCCGGAGCAGTACCTATTTCGCAAGTTTTTGCTTCTGCATTAAAAATTCCTGCAGAGCAAATTCTTTCCAAACTTGTGCCGGCGGTAGCCCTCGGCAATGCGCTTGCCATAGTCGCAGGCGGAATGCTTAACAAGCTCGGAAAAATTAAACCGGCTTGGACAGGAAACGGACAACTTCTTGCAAGCGGAACATTTGAGGTGCCGAATGATGAAGCAATGCAAAAGAATTTTTCCTTGCAAGACTTCGGAATCGCCATAGTAATTGCAACTGCCTTCTTTACCTGGGGAACTATAGTTTCTAATCTCTTCAAACTTATCGGTGTAAATATTCACACCTATGCTTGGATGATTATCAGCGTTGCTGTCGTAAAAGCTGTGAACATCTTACCTAAGACATTTGAAAATGCTTGTGCCTTATGGTATAAATTTGTTGCAAAGAATTTTACTGCAGCTCTCTTGGTCGGTATAGGTATAGGCTATACGAACCTCGGCGACATCATCGGAGCTTTCAGCCTGTCATACATTGTACTGGTACTATTGGTTGTAATAGGAGCAATAATCGGTGCCGGAGTAATAGGCAAATTTGTAGGCTTTTATCCTATTGAAGCTGCAATCACTGCAGGCCTTTGTATGGCAAACATGGGAGGAACAGGAGATGTTGCTGTTCTTACAGCTTCAAAGCGAATGGAGCTGATGCCCTTTGCTCAAATTTCATCCCGCTTGGGAGGGGCCTTTATAATCTTATTGGCCTCATTCTTAGTTCCGCTCTTTTTCGGCGGCTAAGATAAGACTTTTATAGAATAAATAAAAACCTCCGAGTCTGTAACGGATTCGGAGGTTTTTATTTTTGTTTTTGTTATCTTTGATTTTTATTGTGACAGCTTTTATCAAGTTCTTCCGTAAGGCTCTCCAATCAAAAGCTCGCAAACCTGCTTGGTTTTTTCATCAGCATCTTCTTTTTTACCTCCGGCTTCCAATCTGCTTAACTCATCAAGAATTATTTTATGGTTTTCGGGGCTTACATTGAATTTAAGACCGAAGAAGATACCGAAAAGAATCATAAAGAGGGGCATTATTATAAAAGCAATTTTTACACCGCGCAAGGTAGAATCCTTTTGCTGCGGCTTTTGAACCTGTCCTATACCTGAATATTTAAAATCGATCTTATCTAAAAGTTCCTTCAAATCGTAAAGATCATCTTTTGTATAAAAATCTTGCGGCATGATTTTTTTATAGACATCTCCCGATTTTAAATAAGAAGATTCGAGTAAAAATTTATCGTTTGTTTCATTAAAATCTTTTGCATTAAAAGAAGAAAGTAAACTTTCAAAAACAGCTTCGGGTATCTCATCAAAGTTGTCATTTACTTTTTTATCGATAGAGCTGATAATCTTATCAGTGTTTCGGCTCATGTATTTTAAATGGAAATTTCCGTCTTCCCGCAAAGAGTAATACTTGTTTATATTTTCAAAGTTTTCATTATGTTTTACGGCCAGATCTTGAGCTTCTTTAAATTGCTTTTGAGTCAAAACCGAGGGAACGGGATTTTTATAACCTATACCGCTTAAAACAAAACCTATTGTGGTCATTATAACCAAACCCAAAAACAACTTTCGGGTAAGAGTCATAGCAGCCGAATAAGTTCCGGCACGGTTTTCTCCGCTCATAAGTTTATCTATATCTGCCAAAAAAGGAAGCAGCTGATGAGGAATCAGATTGTTTGCCGAAATTCCAACACCCATAAGCACCATGTTCAATATTAAAAAAACCGGATTTGTTTGAGGCGTATGAAAAGACATAAGAACTATAGAAACTGCAAAGATGATTAGGGCTGCAACATAGACAGGCTTGTGTCCCCTCTTGTTTATTATGCGGTTATGAATCGGCAGGGTTGCCATCATGGTTATCAAAAGAGAACCTTGGGCTATTACAAAAACGCTTCCTCGGTTTAAATAATCTACAATGTAGAAGAGAACCAAAGACATAACTATATCCAAAGCTCCGTAGGAACAGACATACATAGCAATATGGATTCTACAAGACCTGCTTTTAAAAAGGGATAAAAAGTTTTTTATAAATTTGACTTCGGATTTTTTTTGAGGTTTTTCTTCAGGCAGTTCCCATGTTTCAAAATAAAGAGGAATCCACGGAAGGGCAAAGATGAGGGCAAAAACTATACTCATCACAAAATAGCCCATCATACTGCCATGAAAGGCATCGATAATCGGCTGAGCCAAAAGTCCGCCTAAAAGGGTTGCTATAAAAGAAAACATAAGGCGGGAACCGTTAAGTTTATTTCTTTCGGAAAAGTCCTTAGTTATTTCGGCTGAAAGAGCCGCATAAGGTATGTACGAAACAGTCGAAACCGTAAAGAAGATAATGTAGGCCACCGTATAAAAGATAAATTTCCCGGCCTGACTTTCGATTCCGGTCGGAAACCAAATTATGATAAATGAAAGGGCAATCGGGACAATCGAAACCAAAAACCAAACCCTTCTTTTACCGAAACGGTTTTGCGGCGTATTATCGGCTATATAGCCCATCATAGGGTCCGATACAGCATCCCAAAACTTTCCGATTGCAGGTATAAGCCCGGCCAAAACAGGATGAAGCCCTATTACATTTACCAAATAGTACATTGCAAATGTAGTAACGATAAAAAAACAGCCTCCGCCGTATAAATCGGCAGCCCCATAGGCGAGGTAAGTCCGCCAAGTCATCTTTTTTTGCTTGTTTAACATAAGAGTTATTATACAATAGCTTTTAAGGGAATGCAAGCGTAAGTTATTACAAAATCATATGAAAAAAAGGTGAGAAAATTCCTATTTTATTAAAATTTTACTATCTATTACAAACAATTTCTATAATAATTATGAAAGGGGAAAAATTTTTCTTCTTTTCAAATAATTTTTATGGAGTTAAAAATGAAGCAACTATTCAAAATAACCCTCCGCAACGACTATGCTTTTAAAAGAGTATTCGGAGTTGAAGAAAACAAAGATGTCTTACAGGACTTGCTCGAGTGTATCTTAGACATTCCGCCTGAAACCATCGCAGACTTGGAACTTCTCGATAAGGAGTTTCAGAAAGAACTTTTGAGTGAAAAACTCGGTGTTTTGGACATCAAGTTAAAACTAAAAGATGGAACCTTTGTCGACATTGAAATTCAAAACAGTTGGCATTTTGATTTCCCTGAAAGAACTTTGTATTATTGGTCTAAGATGTATAATGAAAACATAAAACAAGGTCAAGACTATACAAAACTGCCAAAGTGTATTACAATAAACTTGATAGGAAAAGGCTTTAATAAAAATAAGCGTTTGCACAATAAGTATCTTGTTCTTGAACAATATACAAAAGAGCCTTTAGCTTCAAAACTTGAGATTCATATACTAAACCTTGCAAAAGCAAGACTCTTAAAGAAATCTCAATACAAGGATAATAAAACAAAACGCTTATTAAATTGGCTGAAATTTATCGAAACTGATAATGTGGAGGTACGTAATATGCTGGCACAAGAATCGCCGATGATGAGAAAGGCAAATACAACGATAGAAGTAATGGAAATGAGCCCTAAAGATAAATGGCTATATGAGTCCCGTATGAAATATGAACATGACAGGGCATCATGTATAAGCGAAGGTTATCGACAGGGAATAGTACAGGGCGAAATAAAAGGAAGACAAGAAGGCTTTGCCGACGGCTCTTACCAAAAAGCTCTTGAAACGGCTAAACTGATGAAAGGTATGAACTATCCGATTAGCGATATTTGCACAGTATCGGGACTTTCCAAAGAAGAAATCGATACCTTATAAAAATAAGATACAAAGATTCCCCAAAAATTCCTTAGCGGCCTCCGCGGTTAAATACCTCGAAAATTAACCGCAAGGAACGCCAAGAGCGCAAAGGCTAATCAGAAGCTATGTAAAAAGATTAAAAACCTCGGCATTTTCCGCGGTTTTCCGCATCACATAAAAAATCCCCCCCCGCCGGATAATCCGACGAGGGGAAGATTAATTGTTAAGCGAAATGCTTATTTTTGCAATACCGCCATCTCGTAATTCTTTGTTGTAAAGTATGCGGCGATAACCTTATTTGCATAATTACCGCTCGTAGGCGCCCCTTGGCAAATCGTGTACTGCTGAATACCGTTACTTGCCGGCACAGTCATAACCACCCAATTACCGGTAAACTTACCGTTCTCAACGCCGTTTTTAACGTCGGCGGCAGAAGCAATACCGTCTTTAAGCCAGGCGATACGCGCTGCATTTGCGGAACCGTAAAAGCCGTTATGATAGTAGCTGATGTATGGAACCTGCTTGCCGCTTTCTTTGCGCACACCAATTTTAAGAAGGGTACCGGGATTCATGTGGGTATCGACCTTAACAACTTTAAAGTCTGTAGAAGCAGGTTTCGTTGTCCCTGTTACTTTATTCGGCGGCAGGTAGGCGTATTTTACCCCGCCGTCACCGCTGGAATAATAGCCGATATGCAATCCGTCCGCATCGTCAATTGCCACATCAACATAGAGCGGTGCACCGGTATCAACAACTACGGCATTACCCTGCCATACCTCAGTTTTACGATCAGAGGCACCGGCAGCAGGTTCCGTATAACTGTTTACATCACGGTAACTGTATACCAATCGGCTGTTTACGGAATCATACCACACGGCAACGGCTCGTCCGGTAGAGGTAAGAGCAACGGCAGCATAGCCCCCGCTCTTATATACGGTTGCATTCGCATTATCCGCTATAACTTCATAGCCTTTGGCAGAGCCTGAATCGACAGGGTCGCTACCAGTTCCATACTGATCTACATTATGACCTAAACCGTTCGAAATGTTATTAGGAGCGGTAATGGAACCGTAACGGAATTTAATGGGAAGTGCGTTGTTATTTCTATCGTAATAGATAAGAGCAACCTTTGCATCGGAGGAGGGTCCTCTAACTGCCAACTTAGGTATCTGCACGCGGTTTACATCATAAACGCCTCTGCCTATATTATTATTATTTTCAAGACGGCGGCGGTTTGTCCCTCCATTATAATTTCCGCCTGTTCCTTGTGCATTGGTTCCCCGTTCACGAGAGAAGAACGTAAAACTGGTACTTCCCCCGGCTCTATCGGTATTGGTTGCACCTCCGTACATATTTTCGTTATCATCAAAGGCTATTACGGTATTATGATATTTACTATAACACTGTTCAATAATATTGGAAGAAGCCATTTGTGTTGATGTATGATTTACAGTGCCGTTTTTCATCATATTGAAACTCATATCGCTTCCAGCCAAAGATCCGTACGACATATAATAATTACTCTTACTATCCATCACAAACTGAGGACTTTCCATAAAGTTGTTATTGATAATAGGTTCCATCTTCCATACAAAAAGCTTACGTCTTGCATTGAGGATATCGTTATTAATTCCGTTGCCTTCGATATTGTACGGTTTTGTAATATCCACCTTGTTGTTGACGGATTCGATAGAACCGACCTTAACGGACAGATCGCCGCTCGTATGCGATGATACTATGGCTACACCGTTCAAATTCGTACCGAGCGAAGAGGTGCCGAGCATAACCGTTCCGCCTGCGAGGTTAAAGCCTTTTACTTTAATCGTTTCCCCAGCCCGTACCGGATATTCGCCGGTCGAAGCGCGAGAGAAGGCGCCTTTATGACTGCCGTCGGCACCTGCCAATCCGGTTACCACCTCCGTAATATACGGAACAACGTTTACCGTTGTTTTCGGCTCGTTTGCAGTATAAGCGTACATAGAAACCGTAGTTGCTTCAACGGGAACATCATCTTCAAGGGTTACCTTATTGCCTGTTACGCTTCTTATACGTGTGAGATACTGCGTTTCGCCTTTTGTAAACACAACGAACTGTCCCGGCTTCTTATTTTCGAAAACGGCGTTTTCTGCAGATCTTTTTTCGCTCCTGGTAACGCCTGTTGTTTTGGCAGTAGTTACTCCGGTGTCGGAAAATGTTGTTGTTCCATCGTTCGCCGTTACTTTAATGTCTCGTGCAAGGCCTACGCCTATCTTTTCGGTATCCCAATCAATTTGCCATGTAACGTAATAACCGAGATAGTCCGCTCCGAGTTTTTCAACGGTTAATACGATACCGTCTGTCGAAGCTATCGTTCCAACCGTCCACGGCCCATTGCCGGAAAGCGCAGCTGTTAACGTTTTACCGGATACCTCAGCCGTAATTGAATCGATTTTAACATTGTCATACGCAAAACCTCGTAGGGTAATTTTACCCGAAACGGAAGAGTAATTATTGCCTAAACTGTTGATCTTTGCAATTTCCACGTGACCATTTGCACGACTGTTTTGGTATAGAGAATTATCTGCTTCGCTGTTCCAATGGAACGGAAGAATGACCACCGTCGGCGGTTTATCGTCAAGCGCATCGAAGAGCGTAGTAATATTGATTTTTGCAAAAGCGGAATCCGTGCCTTGTGTATAACCCGCCGCTTCGCCCCACAACTCAAGGATAATTTTTGTCGGCGTACCGTTTGAATTGTTGATTTTATCTGTAGTCGTGCCAAAATGATTCTTTAAATCGATTTCACCGCCGCTTGTAATAGCGGTAAGTCCTCCTAATAGAGTACCGTTTTCTTTTTTAAGCTGATATTTTACCGTACCGTATCCGCCGGTAAAGTCAACCTTTATCTTTGAATTATTCTTATTTTTAAAGGCAAATTCAGTGCTCGCAAAATCTGCGGTAAAGTCAAGATTACTGTCAGTCTTTACGTTTTTAAGCGCTTTATTTGTAGTGTTGTTTTCAAAGCTCTCAGGGCTGCCGGCTATGTCGGTAGAGAGCGTAACTTTAGAAACAACAATCGGCTTGTTTTTTACGACTATATCGGCATCGGGAACGTTATATACGTTACCCTGCTCATCATAAATCTTGCAGCTCAGTTTTCCTTTACCGTCCTTTAGGGTGCTTAAATCGATCTCTCCTTCCCAGCTGACTTGCCCACCGAGATGTTGCGTTATTTTATCTCCTGTAATTTCACCGCTTTGTGCCGTCTGCCCGTCAACAGTAACAGTCGCTTCGATCTTTTTTATACCTGATCCGTCGTCGTTTGCAACACCGCGCACAATCCAGTTTCCGCTGTCGTTCCGTATAATATATGGTGCTTTATATAAAAGACAATTGTATGTGCCCGCTCTATCAAGATTGGGGGCAAAAGACACCGTACTTCCGCTTACGTTTGTTACCTTGCGGATCTTATCGTTAATTAAAAGATTCAGCTTGCTGTAATCGGGAGACGAGCCAGGTGCACAATTTTTTACTTCCTGTGCAAGCCTGGAGTCCGTTATGTAAGATATCCTAACGTTTCCGCTGTATCTGTAAATAAAGTCCCCTACATCACCTGCGGGAGGCATAATATCAAAGTTGAACTTTAATGTTTCTTCTCTCAACAAGTTTTGTCCCACATCAACTATTTTGATTTTTATCGTTATTTCACCTTTGCGTTTTGCTGCTTCGCTGAGAGTGTTCAAGTCCAGAGGGATTTGAAGCATATAATTTTTTGCTCCTGGAGAAGTAGGTGCATGAGCGGCATCTTCCGCAATCCAGCCCTGTGATAAAGCCTGCTGCAAATTATATTTTTGATTGCCCAGCAGTTCCAGAGATGAAATCTCGACGGTTTTTATTCCCGAATCGTCATATAAAGAACCGATAAGTTTTTTCCCGTCGGCGATCCACATACCCGATGTATAATTTATCGGGTCCAAACCATTCGATTTGTTTACCAGCTTTAACGGATCCGGGCTGCCGATGGTCGGATAGGCTTTATCAATGAAGATTTTTATCGGATTCGACCATGCGCCGTATTTATTGGTAGTTCCTTTCTTTATTGCGCGAAGTCTAAAATAAATTTCCCAGTTTTGCCCATTCGGATTGTTAAATTCTCCATTTTCATTTATTGAAATTTGCCAATTGGATCCGCCTGAAGCGGTATTTGGAACAGCTTGACCTTTACCAGCTTTATACCAATCGGCATCATAACTGCCGCCGGATGTTCCGAAAGTCATATTCCCGTTTGCAGTATTTTCGAAGTTACCGTCTTTTGAAAACTGAATATATACTTCACCTACGTCTGCAAAACCGCCTAAACGGGTCGAGGCAGTACCAAATATTTGAATCGTGCCGCCCAAGGTTTGATTTTGCTGTGGAGAAAGCACTGTAATAACCGGTTTATCTCCGTCTGAATCATAGTTTACAGTGAATCTTTTAACACCTTTATTCCCTATGGTGTCTTCGGTTAAAATATAAACAGGAATCTTATATACAGAGGTACTACCAACTTGATCGCCATAAGTCGACGGAGAAGAAGAAAAATCGTCCAAGTTATACGTAAACTCCCATGAAACTACTTTGGTGTCATCCATAACACGCCAACCGGTAGTAGAGGCAGTCGGTTCGGAAGGCTGTTTTCCTATGATATACCTGGTACCGTCCTTATTTACACCGGCATGGGCATCGGTAACGGTTCCCCTAATCTTTACCGTCCCAGCCACTACATCATTGGACTCAGGATATGTTATATCCGACTCAGGAGCTTTTGTATCTTTAATAAAGTCTATACTAGCCATAGCTGTCTGATTTGTGCTATTCTTAGCCCAAAAATGAACTTTGTGTTCTCCTTCCGATAATGAAGCAAGCGAAACAGGCGCAGCGGTTTTCCATTCGGTTCCGGAAGAGTGCAGAAGCTCTGTATCGCTTTCTCCCGCCGCTCCATCCAATTTATAACATACCTTGGTAACCGGCTGCCCGGAAGAAACATTTGCAATAACATGAAAAGCTTCTTTTACAAATCCGGAAGGAGCACCGGGAAGTATCATGAGGTGGGTGCCTGCCGCTTCAAACTTGATAACAAAAGAGCCTCCGGGTGAATTATTTCTGTCATAAGCAACAAAATCATTATTTTCGGTATCTTTTCCTTCTACTTCTATTACATAATATCCGGCGGAAAAAGTAGCAGGATTCGGTAGTTGCCATTGTACGGTCAATTCACTTGTACCGGTAACAACCTGATCGATCTCGTCCTGTGTCGATAAATCAGCAAATTTTAAAGAATAAGAAGGAACAGCGGACTGTGCCAAATTCAATATTTTTTTATCACCGGAAGTAACATACGAGACCGCAGTACACTTATACATATTGATGACAATACCGCTTGCTCTGTATCCATTGTAATTGAAACTTTCTACCAATGGGGCGTTGTTTTTATTCGGAATGAGTTTGAGAGAAACTTTAGGCCGCACCGAACCGCTGAAAAACTCTACACCAGGATGAGGTAAATCCGCATCGGGAGTCGTCGCGGGATAGGATTGAGGAAAATTGGTTCCATTTGTTACTTTAAAACCTGGTGATTTATTCGGATCCAGCGTAAAAAAGGAAAATTTTTGATCAGTAACGCCAGGGTCAACTTTGGTCATGATGCGGGCATTTTCCAATATCTGCTTTACAGACTGTCCTTCAGGATCCCCATCATCATATAATTTTGCCAAAAGCCGTTTGGTTTTATTTAACGAATAAGCAGAGCCTTTTTTACCTGCAAAATAATCGTTTATAACATCGGCGGTATACCCCTTTCCTAAAACCGATCGGATATCCCTATCCCGCAAATAATACCATTCTGAAGTATTCCCTTGACTCTCGTTTCCGTCGGCTTTAAAAAAACGCGCATTGTCTGTTAAAGATATATGTGCTTTAATTTTCGGACTCGCATTGTCGGCGTTATATTTATACAAGGGATCGGTAAACTCGGTAGCATTCTTTGTAGCAGTAGCTATTTCTTCGTTTATATTTTTTCCGACAAATTTTTTCGAAACGCTTATATTGGTACCGTCAACCGTTAAAGTAAGATCTTCTATTTTGCTTCGATCTTCCGCCTGTCCTACAACCATAAAAACCGAACCATAAGGGTCAGCCTGTGCAGTAATATCATCATTTACGATAATTGTCGACGGTCTTGAAACGATAAACACAGGAGGAGTATTATCTATATCATACTCACGGCTAAAACTTGTTGTTCTACCTGTAATATCTGTAACAGTAACAGTAGCAATATATTTACCATCAGGTATCGGATATTCTTTTACCAAGGGATGACCATCTCTTGTCCTTCCGGTAAATTCATTATTAACAGACAGAGTCCATGCTACAGAACCATTAGTCATATTTGATAAGACAGCAGGATATGATGGAGATACCCAGTCTGTTTCAGTATTTTTAAATACAACAGAAACGTCTTTAACCCCCTCATCATCACGAGCGTAACCTTTCATCACAAAACTACCCCTAATAGGAGTTTCTCCTGCATCCGGATAAGTAATTTCTCCGTTAGGGCGTTCAATATCGATGGTTCCGCCCAGACCTATGTTTTGTTTACAGGTTACGTTTAAAAATAGCGTAAACAAAATTAAAATCAAAAAAATTAAAAAATTTCTGTTCTTTTTCATAAAATTACCTCTAAAAAGTTTTGTTAAAATATATCAACTCTTATACCTGCAGATATGTGCGGAATAACCGATTTGATTTTAGATTTTTTACTCTTAGAATCTACATCGGTAGGTATAAACCATAACTGTCCTTCTGTAAAGAAAGAAAATGCACTAAAATATTTTTGCTTATGGAATTTCACTCTGGGAAATTCGATTTGCGTAAGCAAAGCCGATAATACTTGAGGACGTCCGCTTTGAGTATTCGTAAAAAGTGAAAACTGTGCGCCCAAAGCCACATCCAGATACAACCATTTCCAATCAGGACCAAAATAATATCCGAAAGGCAGGTCAAAAACGTTGGCTAAAAGTTTCAAAGAAACGATATGCCCTCCGTATCTAATTTGCTGATTACCGTATATTGCTTTAAACTGACTTTGTAAAAACTGTCCGTAATGTATCTGCAATTTTACGTTATCATCAAAAAAGCTTAATCCTACACCTATGTTCCAAAGAGAGGCGCCCCAAAAAGCCGTTTCAAAATGCAGCCCCTGTATAAACTTAGGCACGCCATAAGTTGCCTTATCTCCCTTCCTTAACGAAGATTCAACCTTGGCCACCTCTATATCGTCAGATGATAAGCCGTTGAAATCTATAGCTCCGTTATATCTTCCTCCTTCACCGGGAGATATCAATATTACATCCGGAGCGGTTTTATCAATCTTTATTATTGTCCTGCAAACCGCAACTTCTTTATTTTCCATAACGGCTCTTAACAATAAAAAGTGATTGCCTTCAGGCATATCCTCAGTTTCAAGCCTGTATTTCCAATTAGCAGTTGACTTAACCGGAACAAAGGTCTTTCCGTTATCAAAGCTGATTTCTACTCTTTTTAGTTTTTTTGCTTTAAAAGCCCTCTTGTCTTCTGATGTTGCTTCTTTAGAAGCAGCATGAGCTTTTTCTTCCTCAGATACGCTGTATCCTGCACGGCCTTTAATATAAGGCCTTTCTATTGCAAAATCCCCCATAGCAAAGTTGTCTATGGTAATCCAAGGGCCTGCTTCTTCATATTTTATTGTGTGGACTTCTGAAACAAGCGGTCCTCGCCCGGCCTGATTAGTCCTTAATTCAAGCTTATGTTCTCCGCTTGTAATTTTTTCCCTATCTAATTTAAAACAAACGTAGCCTGTTTTAGATACAGTTACCTTTTCTATTTCTTTTCCGTCTATATAAAGGCCGGCTTCTTCTGCCATCTTGTCCAATACAAGCCTTCCATAGACATTAAACTCTCCCCTTACGGTTTCTCCGTTTAAGGGATATAATAATTCTATCTTGTTTTTATCCTTTTTACGGTATACGTCAAAATTTATGGATGCCTCATTAGCATTATTTGCTTTATCGACTCCGCTTATTTCAAGATTGTATCTTCCCTCAGGCAGAGCACTTATGTCGATATCCTTTGAAAGAATTATTTCGTTTTCAAGTTTTATTTCGGATAACTTTTGAGGCACAGTTGTTCCGCTTAGGCTCTTTATTTTAAGCATTACACCTTCAAGTGAAATATTATCATAAACCTGTCCCGACACAAATAAATTTGCATCTAATTTAGATCCGGCCAAAGGATATTCGAGTTTTAAAACAGGAGGAGTGTTGTCTATGTTTACCAAGGTCGAGTATAAAAATACCTGGTCATATTTGTCCGTGGCCTTTATAAAAACTACATGAGTTCCGTCATTTATTATATGGGTATTTAATCGGTATTGCCAATTTTCGCTGCCTTCAGCAAGGTTATAAGTTTGGCCGTTATCAAGCGATACTTCTATCTGTTTGATTCCGTTTTTATCCGTTGCGGTTCCGCTTATTACACTTACGCCTTTTAACGTATCGTTTATAAGGGGATAAGCTACTCCAACCTGAGGTACTTGTAATGAAACCCTTATCTTCCTTTTTACAGGAGTACTCGCAACTCCGTAAATATCTTCTGCATATATTGTAAGTTCATGTTCATTATCCGTCAGCTCGCTTAGCAATATAGGGATTGAAAAGCTGTTTTTAATTTCTGCCGGCTTATAAGCTCCATTGTCTATTTTATAATATATTTTTGCAGCTTCATCATCATCATATACCATTCCGGAAATTTCAAAGTCGCCTGTCATTATTTCATTTTCATACGGAAGATGCAGTTCAACTACAGGAGCATCTTCTGAATTGTCTATCTCAAAACTGTAGCTGTTAAAAGTTCTGGAATTACCTGCAAGGTCGGTAAATCTAAACTGCATGTTCTTACTCAAAGGTTCTTTTGAAGACCCGATTATTAGGTTTGGAAGAGTGTTATAATCAAAACTTTGCCATTCTGCGCCTTTGCTTGCTCCCTTATATTCTGCCTTTACTCCCGGGAATCTATCCGTTACCTTAAAAGCAGAATAAACTGAACCGTTTACCTTAACTCCCGGTTCGGGTAAAACCATTATTGTTTCGGGAGCTTCGCTGTCCTTATAAAAAACTCTGTATGCAAAACTTTCTCTTCCGGCCATATCTTCTGCTCTTACCGTAACAAGTATGGGGCCGTCAGGCTGTCCGCCTACGTTTATACTCTCATTAAAGCTGCCAGAAAGTTTTATATACCGGTCTCCGTCTCCAAGGCTGTATTCAACGGTTTTTACTCCGGCTCCATCCGAGACCTTACCTTTTAAAACGATAGCTTTATTTACGAAGGATGCGCCTTCGGCCATGTCAAGGTTTATCTGAGGGGATGCAGTATCCGAAAGGATATCTACTTGCGGGCTTGTATATACATTGCCTTCGTTGTCGGTAATTTTTACTCCTACACCCTTGTATAAACCGTCAGCTTTTACACTTAGCCTTATTATGTCTCCTTCGAGTTCGGCTTCAATGTTTTTTCCGCCGATGACTTCTAAGGATTCTATTACCATGCCTTCTCTAGGCTGATAAACACCTGAAAGGGGATTTCCATCCGTCAATATAATCTGATTATTTTCATTAACATCGCCTTTAGCCCAGACAAAATTTTCTTCTGCACCTCCGCCCGACATATTTACAACACGAACAGCCAATGTCTGTTTACTGATCCTATCGTTCATATCGGCAGCCGTAACGGATACGGTGTATATCCCCGGTACCGACTTAGAGTTTATGTTTGTTTTTATTAAATATTCTGTCTGTCCGGCTTTTATGGGTAATGCAGACTCTTCTTCTCCGTTAAATCCGGCACTTATATATTTTAAGCCTGAAGGAGCTTTTACATGTACCGATGTAGAAGCCTTAGATTGAGCGTTATAGACAGGTATTACGGTTTCGCCGTTATCAAAGCTTATACTTGGAGCCCTGCCTTCCACAGTGAATTTTAAGCTTATCGGAGCTCCTTGTATTCCTTTTTTGTTTACCGCATATATTGTTAATGTATGGCTTCCGGCACTTATTTCTTTTTCTATAACTCCAAATCCTGCCTCATTGGCATCTATGATTTTTTCTTCGCCCTTATCTATTCTGTATCTTATTTCACCTGCGCCGTATAAATCGTGTACTACTCCGGATATATAAAGCTCCTCGGAAACCTTTGCATCTATCGCAGGGCTTAACATTTCTATTACGGGTTTGCCTTTACTCTGATCTATCTGGATGGTTTTTTTTACATTTACAATGTTTCCGGCTATATCTTTTGCCGTTATTTCGACAACTGCTGTCTTTCCGCCGCCCTTTCCTGCATCGAATTCTTTTATCCAATAAGGATTGCCGGGCGTAAGGGTAAATTCTCCTTTTTCATTATTGCACTTCCACGAAAGGCTTGCCAAACCGGCAGAGTCTGTTGCTTTTCCTGCGATCGAAAATACGGGCGGCATGGGTTGATCGGTATCAGGATAGATAAACTCGACTAAAGGAGCCGTATTATCCACAAAAAGTAAAAATGTATGTATACCTACACTGCCCTGCTTATCTACCGCCTTAAACCAAATGACCTTAGGTCCGTCAGGTATTTTTTTTGTATCAAGTTTTAAATAAAAATTAGACTGTTTTGTTTTTTTGTTATAGGAAAGTTTTACTTCTTCAAAATTTTCTCCATCATTTACGGAATATAGGAGTCTTTCTATTCCGTTTCCGTCTTCTACGGTACCTTCAATATTGATTTTTCCTGAAACAAGTTCTCCGACGGTTCTATTGACTATATTTGTTACAGGCGAAAGGCTGTTCAGATAAAAAACCCGTTTTATGGATTTTCCTTTTACTCCATTAACATCAACACCCCATGCTTCAATAGTGTGAGCACCTTCTTCCAAGTTTTTGGTGTTTATATAATATGACCAAAATTCTTTACCTTTAGCCCGATAGATGCTTTCTCCTCCGTCAATACGAATTTCAACATAGTCTACAGCATCATCATCTAAACATGTTCCTACGATGTTTAAGTTTCCCGATACAACCGCATCAATTTTAGGATTACTTATATTTACTATGGGTAAGTCGGAATTGGGATCTATATACATATTAAACGGGCCGACATATCCCTCATTACCAGCTATGTCTGTGGCCGTTATTATAATATTGTATTTTCCTTTTTTCTTACCTGAAATATCTATAGATTGATGCCAGCTTTCGTTTGACTGCATCTGCACTGTATCAATATCTTTCGATCCGCCTGCATACAATGTACCGAATACACTGCATATAATTACAATATATATTACAATTTTTCTCATAAAAAGACTCCTAAACAAATATCAAAAAATTAACCGATAGATTATCGGTAAAATATTCCTAAAACTTTAATATATCTAAAATAAAGGAAGAAAATGAAGGGGATATACCGGATACTAATATACACACAAAATATCAAAAATATCAACTATTTTTGATATTTTTATACAAATTTATCAAAAACACCTAAAAAGGAGCCTGATATATATCTTCCATATTTTTTGATAATAGAGTAAACTGTTTAGAATATGAAGCTAAAATTTATCGGACAGACTACGGCACAAAGGCGTGAACTTATTTTAACCGCTTCCCCTATAAAAACCTTGCTTATACTTTCTTTGCCGGCCCTTATGATGGCAATGCTCCAAGCTATGATGCCGTTTACAGACGGTCTTTTTATAAACAGACTTACCGACCACGTAACGGCAAGTGCAGTCAGCTTTTCCCAGCCGATTATCTTCATTGTTTTAGCCCTTGGGCAAGGTTTGAGTGTCGGTGCTACTGCAATCATAGGTCAGCTTAACGGGCGCGGAAATATAGATGAGAGTAAAAAGACCGCAACTCAAATTTTCGTATTCGGATTTTTGTTGGGGCTGGTCTCGATTCCCATTTTATTTGTATTGGGCTCAGTAATAAGCTACAGTCTGAAAAGTGAGATAGCTCCGCTGGTTTTCCGCTATATTTCGCTTTATTGTCTGGTAATGCCGCTCAGCTTTATGGAGTCGATATATAACGGAATTAAGAATGCAAACGGAAAACCGGAAGCGCCTTTTTTTAGAATGATTATAATGCTTATAATCAAAATAATCGGAAACTTTATATTTTTGTATTTTCTAAAAATGAAAATAGACGGCTGCGTTTTGGCTTCGCTTTTAGCCAACATAGTAGTCGCAGCATGGATGTTCTATGACCTTTTTTTAAAACAGACGCCCGATAAACTTACTTTAAAACAATTTAAATTTTCTCCTCCTGCAATATACGAACTATTACGGGTCGGCTTTCCTGCAATGATAAATTATGCCTTTATATATGTAGGTTTCTTTTTGATAAACAGAGAAATGGAGCCTTACGGTGCAATAGTTTTAAACGGGCAGAGCATTGCAAGCAATATTTCGACAATTTGTTTCAATATACCCGGCTGTTTTAGTGCTGCCGTTACGACTATGGTCAGCATGAATATAGGCTCAGAAAATCCTCAAAAGGCGAAACGGTCATGCCTTTTAGGCTGTATTACAAGTGCGATAAGCGGGGCAGTCCTTATAGCTATAATAGTACCCTCGTCAGCCTATTTGGTATCAATGTTTAAGCCGGAAATGCCCCAAATAGGGGAAATCGCAGTAAAGGCCCTGCACATTTATACCTACTCGGTAATAGGCTTCGGTATTTGTATGACAATTCAGGGAGCTTTTATCGGCCTAGGAAAAACCAAGGTTCCATTAATGTTGGGTATTTTACGCATCTGGCTTTTGCGCTACATATTTATAATTACAACCGAAAAATATCTTTCCTATTACTCGATATACTGGGGAAATCTTTTTTCGAACATAACGGCCGGTCTGATTGCCGTAATTTTAATCCTAAACACCAAATGGGTGTCGGGAATAAAAAAATAAAAGTTTTTTTAAAATTTTACTCTTAAATGAAATAAAATCCTACAATAATAATGATGATGAGGCATAAATCTTTTGTTTTATCCTAACCATTTATTTGGTATGAAAATTATTATTTTTGAGGAGAAAAATATGTCGGAAGAAAAAATTTTAAACCCCAAAACCGATTGGGTATTTAAGCTGATGTTTTCTAAAGGCGAGGAAGGAAACAAGGCTCTTATCAGTTTTCTAAATGCCTTTTTGGAAGATTCTTACGGTAAAATCAAAAAGGCCGAAATCCTAAACACCGAGCTCATCCGCGACAGACCGTCGGGTGAAACCTACCGCCTAGACTTTTTAATTAAAACCGACACAGGCCTTCTTGTAGACCTTGAAATGCAGCAGTTTTGGAAAACCAACTATCCGAGGCGGAGTCAAATGTACCTTATGCGCCTCGCTTCACGCTTTTTAAAGACGGAGCCCAAAGAAGACGACTTTTTGTACGCCATAAGCCTTTCGGTCTTCGGCTGCGATGTTCCCAAAAACGCAGAGCTTGTCAGGATGCCTGAGGGCTCTGTAATTCAATATCTTTATGTTGAATTAAACGAGCTAATAGTTTATACTATGAAAAAGAGACTTGAAGAGTATAACCTAAAAGATTTTTGGATAAGGTTTTTAGCCAACTATGAAGAAGATAAAAAAAGCGGGATGTTGGAAGAATTATGCAGATTAGAGGAGGGTATAAAAATGGCAGAAGCGACACTCTTTAGGGTAACGGATGAAGAGAGGCGAATGGCAATAGAGCTCTCTAACGAAAAATACGAGATGTATGTCGAATGTGAAAGGAATGAAGCTAGAAGACTGGGATTAGAGGAAGGCCGTGCCGCAGGTTTAGAAGAAGGTTTAGCCGAAGGCCGAGCGGAGGGAAGAAATCTAGGTTTAGCAGAGGGCTTGGCTGAGGGTCGTGCAGCCGGTTCTCATCAAAAAGCCCTTGAAACGGCAAAAATTATGAAAAACATGAATTATCCTCTAGAAGATATTTACACAATCACAGGACTTTCTGAAGAAGTAGTAGGAAAATTATAGACTATAATTTTTGTGACTGATTTTAACTACCACTCATTGAAAAAAAACGGCAATAGGTGTAAAATCCTCGTTGAGTAAAAAAACTTTTGGGAGGTTGTTTTATGAAAAATATAAAGATTGATTTTGATGTTTTAGAAATGATGGTTTTCTTTTGGGAAAGCGTAGCTTCAAAGGATAAGATGGGAGATGATTACTTTGTGAGTATTGCCGAAAAGCCGCAGATGGAAGTTGTTTACAACGAGGACTTTTCTAAGGATTCCGTCCGCAGGGTTATGTCTGCAATTTCCAATAGGGAAAGGCTTAACGACCGCACGATGAGCGAGAGCCGCTTTTGGAATAACAATATGTGGATTTTGGAAGACTTACAGACCATGCACAATATGATGGCTCCGATTAAGACCTTAAACCTTGCAGAGCTTACCGAAAAATACAAGGATTCGGCAAAATTCGATGAGATCGAACTCATATTCATTCCGGCCCATGCAGAAGAATTCTATATAAAGGAAAATAAAATATATATTAACTTTTTTAAACTTATTCCGAATTATGAAGACCCGAAAGATATTAAGATTTCAGGCCTTCCTTTAAAAGAATATGTAATTAAAAAGATCGAAGATTTATTGCACTAAGACTATGACAAAAAAGGGTTGCGGCTTGGGCGACGTTTAAGCTTTCTACATTGCCGCTTCCCTTTATTTTTACAAGATGGGAGCAAAGCTTTTTAGCTTCCTCGCTTATTCCCCTCTCTTCATTTCCTAGAACAATTACACAAGCCTCATCCTTTTCGATCAATCTTTCTATGTCGGCGATTTCGTGGTGGGCTTTTAAATCGGTGCCTATGCAGGTGAGCCTTCCGCGGCATTGGCGCAAAAACCAAGCCGTTGACGAAACCTTAAAAATGTTTACAAATTCCATTCCGCCTTGAGCTACCCTGTAAGCCGAGGTAGTAATCGAAGCCTGTTTATCTTCCTTTGTTAAAACTATATTTTCAATACCGAAAAAGGCAGCGCTCCTTATTATCGCACCGAGGTTGTTTGCGTTTCCTATTTCATCCAGCATCAAAACCTGAGCCCTATTTTGAGCCCAAAGGTTTATCGTTTCATGTTCCAGTACAGGGATTTCGGGCTCAAAGATCATCGCCGTTACCCCCTGATGATGCACCGATTCGGAGAGCCTTTCCAACTCATCATCGGCGACTATTCTATATAATCTCTTATTGGAAGCCAGATACTTACAAACCTCGCCGAACTGTTTTGCTCTTTTTTCCGAAAAAAACAGGCGTGAGATTTTTTCGGGATGATGTTTTGCCAAGGCAAGACAGCTTTCAAAGCCGCAAACCGGCAATTCTTTTTCAAATTTTTTACCCATGTGTTCATCATACACCAAAAACAAAACATATGGAAGCGGACTCCTTCAAGGCAACCGCACAAGAATGATTATGAAGCGGCTAACTTCTTTACTGTGCGAAATTTTGAACAAAATTTCGCACAGTTTTCAAAAAAGGGCAAACACATCATGAGGGTAAATAAAATAGCAAAAAAATAGGCTGTGAATACCCCTCTTGCAGCCGCATAGCGGCGAAAGGCGGGTTGAACAGCCTATGTTTTTTGCGAAGATAAAACTCTGATGCGTTTGCCCTGACTCTTTTTTGACCTTGCAGAAATTTTCTATTTTTGTTAGAATGAGGGCCTTATGAAAAAAGCATGTATTTTTGATTTGGACGGAACCTTAACCAATTCCCTTTACTCGATAGCTCATTTTTTAAATGCTGAAACGGCCAAGTACGGCATACCGGCTGTCGATCCTGAAGAATTTAAAATTTTAACAGGGAACGGAGCAAGAAAGCTGGTACAAAGAGTGCTTGAACGGTCAGGAAAAAACAGCAAAGAATTGGAAGAAAAAATACTTAAAGGTTATAATGCAGTCTATGATGCAGACCCTGTTTATCTTTGTGAAGCCTACCCGGGAATCAAAGAGCTTTTATCCGGCTTAATCAAAAACGGAATTTCGGTAAATGTGCTTTCAAATAAACCCCACTCGACAACCGAAAAAGTTGTTAAGACCATCTTCGGCGAGAACACCTTTTCGTGTATCCTGGGAGCCCGGGATTCGGTACCCCTGAAACCTGACCCCGCAGGCGTTTATGAAATTTTAAAAATGCTCAACCTCGAAAAAAAAGATTTTCTTTACATAGGAGACACAGCAACGGATGTTCAAACCGGGAAAAATGCAGGTCTTTTTACAATAGGCGTTTTATGGGGTTTTAGAAAGCGTCCCGAATTGGAAAACGCAGGAGCTGATGCGATAATCTCAAGCCCTGAAGAAATCCTAAAGATTGCCTTAGCGTAAACCTGTAATCTGCCGTCAATTTCTATAGGCTAGACTCTGCTTACACTCCAAATATGAGAGCAGCTCCGGCACAAACCAGAGGAATCAGTATATTATCAAAGTCTTTTAGAGGCAGGGCTTCCGTTCCTGCAGCGATGCCGGCAATAAACAAGCTTTTTACAAGACTCAGACTTATTACGAAGGTAGAAATAAAAACCGCCATAAAACAGGCTATGCTTCCTGCTATGGTTTTATCCTTGGAAATATTTAAGTGATGCCTTCCCCAAAATTTTCCGACAAGGCTTGCAAGTCCGTCGCCTAGGGCCAAAGCCATAATTCCTATACTTGCATCCCTAAACGGAAAGATAAGAAGAGTGGTGATAACCCCAACCGAAAGAGTTACGGGACCTAAGACAAATTTTCCCTTATCCCTTTCTCTTGCCGCGAAGCCCGTAATGCTTGAAATCATAAAAATCGTGTAGCCCTTTAATCTTAAAATTTCAAAAACTATATAAAGACATGTTATTACGGACAAGGCTAAAACCGTGGGATAAAAAAAGTATCTTGCAAAGAGGGGAACAAGGGCCGCACAAAGGTGTATAGCTTTGCGGAAGGTTTCCTTGACCAGATCTTCTACGCGCGCATTTTGAGAAAGCTTTTTATACCGTAGATCTCTTAAAAAACTCATAAGCTAAAACATTCCTGCACACAAAACTGCGGCTATCTTAAAATAGATAATCAAACTCACCGTATCCACAATGGTTGTAATTAAGGGGCCTGCCATAATTGCAGGGTCAAGCCTCAATTTTTTTGCCATAATAGGTAGAAGACCTCCCGTAATCTTTGCGATAGTTACGGTTGCAACAAGGGTTACACCTACAGTGAGGGCTATCATAGGGTTCTTTCCTCCGAGGAATACCGATTTCAAAAAACTAAAAAGACCTAAGATAAGACCTACCAAAACGGCAATACCCAGTTCTTTAAAAAACACCTTTTTCCAATCCTTTAAGTCGATTTCTCCCGTGGCTAAACCGCGGATAATGAGGGTGGAAGACTGATTGCCTGAGTTCCCTCCAGTATCCATCAGCATGGGAATAAAGGCTGTCAAAATAGTCATAGAAGCAAGCAAGTGGGTATACCGCTCGATTATGGTTCCCGTAAAGGTTTCGGATACCATGAGCAAAAGAAGCCAGCCAATTCTGTGCTTTGCAAGTTTAAAGATTCCGGTCTCGAGGTAGGTTTCTTCGTTGGGCTGCATACCGGCCATCCTCTGAAAGTCCTCGGTAGCCTCCTGTTCCATAACGTCCATTATGTCGTCGACGGTAATAATACCTATGAGGCGGTTTTCGTTATCGACAACGGGGAGGGCCAAAAAGCCGTACTTCTTAAAAGTGAAGGCAACCTTTTCCTGATCGTCATGGGTGTTCACGCAGATGTACTCTTTATTAAAAATCTGCTCAATCTTTTTATCCCCATCGGCAAGCACCAATTCTTTTAAAGAAATAAAACCTTCAAGAATGCGGTTTTTATCGGTAACATAGCAGGTGTAAATAGTCTCACTTTCCAAGCCTATCTTGCGGATATAGGCAAGGGCCTGTTCAACGGTCATTCCTTTTTTTAAGCCAACGTACTCGATGGTCATAAGGCTTCCCGCCGAATCTTTGGGATATTTTAAAAACTGATTTATGAGCATCCGCTCTTCACTGCCGGTATTTTTTAGGATTTTTTTTACGACATTTGCAGGCATCTCTTCAACAATATCGACCATATCGTCCAAGAAGATTTCATCCAAGATAGAAACCAACTCCTTGTCGGTGGCAGCAGCTATAAAACGGCTTTGCTGTTCTGTAGGGAGGAGCGTAAAAACTTCGGCAGCCATGCTCTTAGGCAGCATTCTGAACATAAGAATAGCATTTTGGGCAGGTTCCGTTTCAAGGAATTCGGCTATGTCTACCTCGTTTAAATCTGCCAAAGTGCGCTGCACTTCAATATACCGTTTTTCGGATAATAAATATTCAATTTGTTCAAACTTATTTTCTTCCAATTCCATAAGATACCCTCCGAACGATATAATTCTTGAGAGTATATCACATTTTTAAGAAAAAATATAGGGGCAGAAAAAAAGCTTATACAGCTATTCGAGTTTTTTATATTAAATTAATCAACAATTTTTTAAATTTTACTATTTATTACAAACTTTTTATACAATAATTATGAAAGGGGAAAATTTTTCCTCTTTTAAAAAACTATTAGAGAGATTAAACATGGAAAAACTATTTAAAATCACTCTCCGCAACGACTATGCCTTTAAACGAGTGTTCGGAGTGGAAGAAAACAAGGACGTACTACAGGATTTTCTGGAATGTATACTGGACATTCCGCCTGAGACCATAGCCGATTTAGAACTCTTGGATAAGGAGTTTCACAAAGAACTTTTAAATGAAAAGTTAGGTATCTTGGATATAAAACTAAGATTAAAAGACGAAACTTTTATTGATATTGAGATTCAAAACAGATGGCATTTTGATTTTCCTGAAAGAACCTTGTATTATTGGTCTAAGATGTACAATGAAGGTGTAAAACAAGGTCAAGACTATACAAAACTTCCAAAGTGTATTACAATAAACTTGATAGGAAAAGGCTTTAATAAAAATAAGCGTTTGCACAATCGATATTTTATCCTTGAACAAGAGACAAAGGAGCCTTTAGTTTCAAAACTTGAGATTCATATACTGAACCTTGAAAAAGCAAGGCTATTAAAAGAAAGTCAATGTAAGGATGATAAAACGAAGCGCTTATTAAACTGGTTAAAATTTATTGAAACTGATGATCCGGAGGTAAGAAAAATGTTGGCAGAAACTTCTAAAGTAATGGCAAAAGCAAATGATAAAATTATAATAATGGAAATGAGCCCTCGAGATAAATGGCTATACGACGCCCGCATGAAATACGAACACGACAGGGCATCATGTATAAGTGAAGGTTATCGGGAAGGAATATTAGATGGTGAAATAAAAGGCAGACAAGAAGGTTTTGCTGACGGCTCCTACCAAAAAGCTCTTGAAACGGCTGCAGCATTTAAAAAACTTGGAATTGATATTGATAAAATAGCCCAAGGAACAGGTTTAAGCATTAAGGAAATCCAAGCCCTATAAAAATCGGCGTTTTTAAAATGAACTTATATGGCGGGGTTAAGCCCAATGGCCCTATCCCCAAAAGCCGTTATTTGCAAGGAGAACGGCTAAGGCAGAGGTGATGGCCGTTTCGGTGCGTAAGATGCGCTTTCCCATAGAGTAAGAAACAAAGCCTTCAGCTAAAAAGGTTTCCCTCTCGTTTTGAGTCCAGCCCCTTTCGCTTCCGATTGCTATAGTTAAATCTTCACCTTCCTGCATCTTAAATGTAGAAAGTGAAGGAAAGTCTCCTATGTCGAGAAGAACCTTGCTTCCGCTGAATGAGGTATCGCTTAAATCTTTTAAGGCTTCTTTTACCGAATTGCAAAAAGAAAATTCAGGCATCAGAGTTTGGCCTGCTTGCGAGATTCCGTCGATAATGTATTTTTTTATTTCTTCGGGGCTTGAAAGGTTTGACCTTAAATAGGAACGCTCTCCCAATTCCGTTCCGCATAATATGATTTCTGCAAAGCCCAAACTCGCCGCATCCCGCAAGATGCGCCTCAACTGAATGGGACGGGGAAAACCCAAGATTATTTTTATCGGCGGAAGAGGCAGCGGTTTTCTTTCAATTCTGTCGGCATCTGTGCGATCCTCAATTTTATCGGCTCTATTCGGAGAAAAAGAAAAAACTATTTTTTCTTCGGAAAGGTGAGAGATAAGAGCCTCTCCTATGTTTCCGTTTATAAGACCTGCTTTAAAAGCATCACCTTCCTTTAGGTGCAAGACCTTTTTTATGTGCTGATAGCGTTCATCGTTTTTATAAAAAACGCAGCACCCATCTTCGGCATTTTGAAGAAATCTTTTTCCAATTAAATCGGATAAATCGGAGTTTACACAATAAGATTGTACGCAATCACCGTTTAAAAAATCATCAGCCGAAAACAAAACAATATTCATCTATCTCTTCCTAAATTAAGATGAGCTTCCGGCACAATCATCCAGTTCAGCTTCGGTAAGAATCGAATAGTCATAGCCCTGTTCGGCCAAAAACTTTTGACGCTTTTCGGCAAAGCCCTCTTCTATGGTTTGGCGGGTTACGATGCTGTAAAAATGAGAATCGCATTCCTTAGGCCGCAAGATTCTGCCCAAGCGCTGAGCCTCTTCTTGTCGGCTCCCGAACACACCGGACACCTGAATAGCAACCGAGGCATCGGGCAAGTCAATAGCAAAATTTGCAACCTTAGAGACCACCAAAACATTTATCTCCCCCTTTCTAAAGGCATCATACAAAACCTCCCTCTCGGCATTTGTATTTTTCCCGGTAATAAGGGGAGCCTTTATTTCTTTTGCAATTGTTTCAAGTTGGGAAAGGTACTGCCCGATTATAAGAGTCTGATTTTCCTTGTGCCTGGCCAAAAGTTTTTTGACTATTTCGAGCTTTGCAGGATTTTCACTTGCAATGCGGTGCTTTTCTCGCGTTGTACCCACAGCGTACTCTATCTCCTTTGAAGGAGCAATGTTTACACGGATTTCGGTACAATAGGCCCTTGCTATCCAGCCCTTTTGCTCCAGGTCCTTCCACGGCACATCGAAGCGTTTAGGTCCGACAAGGCTGAACACATCTCCCTCGCAGCCGTCTTCCCTCACAAGGGTTGCAGTAAGCCCGAGTCTTCTTATAACTTGAAGCTCAGCCGTAATTCTAAAAACGGGAGCAGGCAATAGGTGAACCTCATCATAGATTATAAGCCCCCAGGCCCTTTCCCTAAAAATCTTAAAATGAGGAAAGGCAGAGTCGGTGTTTGGCCTCCAAGTGAGCACCTGATAGGTCGCTATAGTAATAGGACTTATCTCCTTTACCTCGCCCGTGTATAAGCCTATATCTTCTTCGCTTATATTTGTCTTATCCAAAAGCTCCCGCCTCCACTGGTAAACGGCAGCCACATTGGGAGTAAGAATAAGAGTGCTTGTTTTAAGAAGGCTCATCGTGAGCATTCCGACTATAGTTTTTCCTGAACCGCAGGGAAGAACAATAGTGCCGAAGCCCGTCCCTGCCGACTTATCGCCCACAAAGGAAGAGGCCGCATCCCTTTGATAATCTCTGATTTCGAATTCGGCCCCGCTCGAAGTTTTTTCTTTTAGAGAAATATCTAAGGGCTCGCCGTCGCGGAGGGGAACCTCATCTTTCACGGGCCAGCCCTGTTTTAAAAGAGCCTGCTTTACCGTTCCTCTGTTTAAAAGAGAAATCAAAAAGGAGTTTTCTTCATCGGAGTCTTCTATTAAATATTTTGAAAGAAGCTTACTGCTTTTTAGTTCTTTAAAGATAAGAGAGTTTTCAGTCTTTAGCCGCAAGAATTCCGCCTCAACAGTTTCGAGATTTGCAGCGCCGGTTTCTTTTTCTTCGGTAACATCAGCATTGTCCTCTTGAGGCTTTTCGAGAGGGAGGAGCTTTATCTTCCCGTAACGCCCCATCGTTTCTTTCATCCAAACCAAGATCGATTCGGGAACCTTAAAGCGGGAAAAACTGGTGAGAGTTTTCATAATAGAATCGGCTGAAAGCCCGACCCCTGCCGCATTCCAAAGCGAGAGGGGAGTCAGCCTGTAAGTGTGAAGATGTTCAGGCGACTTTTCAAGCTCTGCAAAGGGTATAAGGGCAAAGCGGGCCTCATCTGCCTCCGGGTCGTGAATGTCCAAAAGAATGGAGCGGTCTCCTTGAATTATAAGCGGTTTCGATTCTTGCATAGCCTGACATTATACACGTTTAAAGAGGACAGTTCAAGTTAGGGGAAATGAAGAAGAGCGATCGACCCTATAATGCTTTTACTTCTTCAATGCTTAAGCCCGATATTGTACAAATATCGGTAATCGGATAATTCATCCCCTTCATCAACTTTGCCGTTTCAAGTTTGGTTTGATAAGAGCCTCGCTCAATTCCTTGTTGTATTCCAATCATCAGGCTTTCTTCTCGTTGTACTGCTATATCTGTTTCGTAATCATATTCGGCCAGCAACATATTTATTACCTCCTTGGTCTTGCGTTTTAGATAATCACGCAAAATATTATTTTGTATACATTCATCGATGGCTTTTTGAAAGCCGTTTTGAGGGTCTTCTTTTTTCCATCTGCGCACCGTTTCCACAAATACGGTGTATTCATACATCGTCTTGCAGTTTTCCAATAAAGGATGGCGGTTTTGTTGGTTGATATTTATTACTTTAACGGTTAATTCAAGACTAGGCAATGAAGATTTTTCGATAAAAGCATCCGATAGTTTCAGAGTTTTATCGGAAGGATAAGTTTCTTCTCCATTATAAAAAACATAAAACTCCGGTGTCGGAATATTTAGGAGTTTACGGCTGTATTTTTCCTTTGATTCAAAGAGAGTTTCATACAGGCGTCCGATATATTCAAGACACCGCAAAGGCATATTAGGATTGATAGTAGATTGATGTTCCGCGAGCACTATTATTTTGTTATCGACCAGATAAGACACATCGTTATAGAAGGCCATATAGAGAACCTGATCCAATCGGATATTTTTCAAATCTTCAGTAGCCGTAAGCGAAGTACCGTGCAAGGCATTATAGAGCGACAAAAAGTTTTCCTTGGCCTTTTCGTCTTCTGCAAAAAGGTCAACGAATACCGAATCTTTATAGCTGCGTTTATGCTTAGACATTTTCTTGCGCCTCCTCGCCCATTATTATAACATAAATTATTAAAATTGACAAAGGGCAAAGTACGAAGTTCGGCATTTCCCCTTTTCCAAAATAAATTAAAAAACTTTTCCAAAAACTTGTTATTCTCAAAAACTTGAACTATAATGTATAGTATGAAGGGGGAAATAAACCGCTTAAACAGTACAATAAAGGGTTCTCAAAAAAGTTTGGAAAAGTCGGCAAAACTACTTGACAAAGCCGAACGCGCCCCCATAATTACTCAGCACTCAGCACTCAGCACTCAGCACTCAGCACTCAGCACTCAGCACTCAGCACTCAGCACTCAGCACTCAGCACTCAGCACTCAGCACTCAGCACTCAGCACTCAGCACTCTTTTAAATAAACCGCACACACAGCACAATCTTCTCACACCGTTTAAAGAACCGCAAAGACCGCCAAGCGTTGAGCTTCGCTCAACTTCGCAAAGGATAATTAAAAAATACCTTACAACATCTCCCTCAAATATCTTTGCGCCCTTAGCGGTTAAATTACACAATTATAAGGAGGTTTGATATGAAAAACTCAAACACAAACAAAATCGGAAGCGCACAGCGTTTCACACATTGGGCGGCAGTCCTCACACTTGCCGCATCGTTAGTGATTATGGGGCTCTTTACCGCCTGCCCCAACTCCGCAGGAGGCGGCGGAACAAGTTCCGGCGGAACGGGCGGGGGCACAACGCTTACAACAGCCGTCTACCTTGCAGGCTCTATAACAACAGGCGGGAATGAAAAGCCCTGTTATTGGAAAAACGGCACCAAGTACGAGCTGTCTATGGATGAAGGATATCCAAATTCCCTTACCCTTAAAGACGGAAAAGCCTACAGTGCAGGGAATCAACAAGAATACGGGATACTAACCGCCCTTGTATGGGAGGGAAGCTCCCTGTATTGGAAAAGCCCCGAACAATGGACCGACGCACATGCAATTTTAAGCGAAGGCGCTTCCCTCTACATAGCGGGAGTGCTCGAAAAAGACGGAGCGTGGGAAGCCTCCGTTGCCGACATAACGGACAAAAACGCGGTGCGCATCGCTCATCTGCGTACAAGAGAGGGAACGGAGAATGATTCGGAGGTCTTCGGCTTGTGCGCCTCGCCTTTCACCTTGTATGCCGTAGGAAAAATAAACAACAGCAACTCCTCCCAAAAAAAAGGTGCCTTATGGACAATAAACAAAGCTCTTGACGAAGCCTCGCGCACCGAAACGGTACTGGCTACGGGAAGCTCTGTCTGGCCCAAGGCGGTATGCTTTTTGGACAGCGCAGTCTACGCTGCAGGATGGAATGCGGCACAGAAAGCTGCGGTATGGAAGGTTACGGGCTCAAGTGCAGCGGAAACGGAACTTGGAATCGGCAGCTCTGAAGCAAACGCCGCCTGCACAAAAGACAACCTTGTTTTTATAGGCGGGGAAAACAGCGGCAGCCCCTGTATTTGGAAGGGAACGGACGGCTCTTTTACAGCCATACCTTTAAGTATCGAGAACGGCATGGTGAATGCCCTCTACGCTTTCGGAAACGACATCTATGCGGCAGGTTATATTCAAGAAAGCGGTGTAAAAAAAGCCGCCTATTGGAAGTTCACTTCCGCCATTTCTTCTGCCTCCGATGCCGACATAACCGTCCTTACCGACAACAACGCTGAAGCATACGGCATTGTTGTAACGATGGAGTAGGTTTAAAAACCGCACGTCCTGTGCGGTTTTTAACTTGAGTTTTGGGCTTTGCCCAAAACTCATTACTAACGGCTTTGCCGAACGTCCTGTTCGGGACTTGAAACAAGATGTTTTATATGCGGCATTATGCCCGTCAAAACATCGCGGATAACCGGCTTTAAGTTCGCACATTTGAAAATGTGCTCACACTTAAAGATAATATCGAACGTACAGCTGTCAGCTGTATAGGCCGGGTTCTTAGGGCTGGCTAAGCCCTAAGCGGTTCTTTTGAAGATGGGAGGGGTTATAGGGGAGGGAAGAAAACCTGAACAAGTTTAGCAAAGCTCCCGTTATCCCTGCAAGCGTTAGGATTATGGATTCTTGTTTTAACAGCTGCACAAGTTTAACTCAAGGCCCGGACATTCCTGCTCTCGTTACGAATATGAAAAGCTGTTTTTCGGGTTGTTCAGCTTTAAAAGAGGTAAAACTTAACTGCCCTTACACCAGCACCGATTTTAGAAGTACCTTTTTCGGGTGTACCGGTTTAAAAGCAGGCGGCATACAGGTACCGAGTGCCGAGCTTGAAACCTACAAAACAAACGCCGCCGCTATGGGAACCACGGAGGAGAAATTCGCAGGGTTTTAGCTTCGAGTTAAAAAATGAACCGCAAGGAACGCAAAGGATAATTTAAGGATGGTCTTACAAAGACACCCTTAAAAACCTTTGCGTCCTTGGCGCTCTTTGCGGTTAAATAAAAAAATGCAAATCAAAAAGACGCTATTCCATCGGCGGCTTCGCTTATCGATGCATAGGTTTTAAGAGAAGTAAAAACTATTGCGGCGTTGCCCAAGAGCTCGGCGTCGGCTATTTGCAGCACCTTAAATTCTCTGCCCGTAATTTCGGCCTTTAGTTCCCGCCAAAGTTTGTTATTGGCCTGCCCGCCCGAGAGTGTATACACAGGGCGAAAGCCTGCGGCCTTTTCAAGCAAATCCATTCCCTCTTTTACCTTAAAAGCAAGAGCCTCGATGATAGCCCTTCCTTCCGCTTCATTTTCTTTATAGGACTCGATAGTATTTATACTGTGCACAAAGGCATCAAAGTCCATAAAACTCCCCCCGTGCTTTTTTATATATTCGTAAAAAAGGCTGCCCGAATCCTCTATTATGTACGAAAGATTCCAAAGGTCAGAAATGAGAGAAGGAAGAAGGCGTAAGCCTTTCAGTTTGGAGCTTTCAGGAGGAGCTTCGATACAGATATTTATTCCCTCGCTTGAACCGGCCCTGTCGCAGGCCCTTCCCGGCTTCAAGGTGTTTGTGCCGATGAGGGCTGCTATAAAATCGGGAGGCCCTGCAAAAACCGGGATATTACGGTAAAGGCCGCAATGCTCGCCTAGCGGAACAAAGGGTGGGATCTTTTTTTTGGGTATTGATAAGGCCTTTAGCTCTTCATCCGACCAATAAGCGGATACATATCTCTTTTCGGGTAAAACGGTCACCGCATTTTTTGTAAGCTTATAAATTAAATATTCGGGGCCCGATAAAATATATTTTGCATTATCGAATATTTCCGGGTAAGAGTTTCGGAATAAATCCAGGCGCGGCAAAAAAATGGACTTACCGTAAAGAAGATTTTTCTCCTTGGCGTTTCCGTCAGAGGCTTCGGGAGAAGCCTTGTTCCACAAAAGCAAAAAATCCCTGCTTCCGCTTTTGTCTGATACGGCAACCAAGCTCGGCCCATTCCCCGAAATGCAGATACCGCAAATCTTAATGCCTTTTATTTCCGCAAAGTCGGAAAACTGTTTAAAAAGGTTTTCAAAAGAAACAAGCCATGTTTCGGCTTCAAGGTTTTGAGGAAAAAATAAGCGGCCTTGAGTATGAACCTTGCCGTCTTCGGCTATGAGGGCTCCTTTGAGGGAGGAAGTTCCTATGTCAAAGACGGCAGCACAAAAATTATTTTTTAGGCATTGACGCATTTTTAAGCAATTTTTCGATAATATCCCTGTTATCGAGGAGGCTCGAAAGCGAGAGATTTTCGTGAAGCCGCGTGATAACTTGAGCAAAGAGACCCGACACATCGGTTTCGATATACCATTCTTTTTGTTTTAACTCGGTGTGGTAAACGGCGTTTGTACCTATAACCCTGTAAAAAAGCCCCTTGGAATAGGCCTCATCAAATTGCTGAATGGCATCTCCCGTAAAGAAGGGAAGACTTACTGCGGCTATAACCTTTTTTGCTCCCTTGCTCTTCAAGAATTCCATAGCCTTTAAAAGAGTTCCTCCCGTACCCAACATGTCGTCTGCGAGGAAGGCGTTTTTTCCTTCAACATCGCCCAAAAGTTTAATGCTTACAATATTCGACTGTTTGGCATTTTGGGTAACGACGGAATAATCCCTTTCCTTATATATCATGGCGAGGGGTTTTTGCAAGCCCGACGAATAGAATTTGTTTCGGTCAACAGCCCCGGAATCGGGAGAAACGACTACAAATTGTTCTTCCGAGTCGGCACTCAAATCGAGTATTCTCGTAAGCTCACGGATAATCTGATAGCTTGCATGAAGGTTTTGTAAGCGCGCGGAATGGAAGGAATTTTCAATTTCACGGGAGTGAATATCGAGGGTTATAATCTGCTCTACATCGAGGTCTTCATAAATATGGCCGAGTAAGCTGGCTGTTAAGCCTTCCCTTCCCTTCTTTTTATGCTGGCGGCTGTAAGGATAAACCGGAAGAACCAAGGATATTCTTCCTGCACCGGCATGGCGCACTGCATCTATGGTTACGATGAGGGACATAAGGTGATCATTTACCGAAAATACTACCTTGTTTTTCCCTTCATTGATGGTAATTTCCTGTTTGTTTTCAACATCCTGAAAAATATAAACGTCTTTTCCGCGGACTGTTTCAAGGAGTTCGGTTTTAAACTCCCCATTCATAAAATATGTAAAGCGGGCATCTACCTTAAATTTAGGTACATGGATTTTATTTGTATCTTTGTTTACCGACATTCTGCCTGCAAACAAATCGTTATAAAAGTTAAACTTTTGAATCATATCCTCAGCGGAGGTATTGTACCTCTTTGCAAGTTTTTCGCTTTGCTGGTACAACTTACGGGCATAGATATGCTTCAAATTCCTAATCGTTAAATTTGCAAACTCTTCTCCTCCCGGACAAGCGATAATTGCGAGGTTGTTCGATTCAAGATAATTCATTTTGCCTCCAAAAAGAACATAAAAAAATTTTACTCGGCTTACTTTATCACTTGTTGAGGAAAATTACAATAGGGGGAAGATGCGGCTATTTTTGATAAACGGAAACTCTGTTTCTTCCCGATTCTTTCGCCGCGTAAAGAGCTGTATCGGCAAATTTTAAAAGTTCAGATGCGGATATTTTTTCATCATAAGAAGCAAGACCTATTGAACATGAAACGCGCAGTTCCGGGTGTTCTTGAAAAGTCAGGGCATTAACCTCAGCACAAACTTTTTTGCATTGGAGCTCGGCTCTTTCCATAATTCCTCTTATGATAAATGAAAACTCATCGCCGCCGTACCGGATTAAAATATCATCGGTGTCAAAATTATGTTTAAAAACTTCGACAATGGCTAATAAAACCTTGTCGCAAAAAACAGCTCCGTAATCTTTATTAAGCTGCCCGAAATGATCAACATCGACCATGGCAAAATTTACTCCCAGATGCTGGCGGACACATCGCTTAAGAAGCCCTTCGAAAGATTCGTCCAGATACCTTCTGTTATAAAGCCCCGTAAACTCATCCGTAATGGCTCGTTTTTTTGCATCATCACCCCATCTGATTATCTGGGAAAGAAGACCGTCAGTTTTGCTTAAACGGCTTCCCGTAATTTTAAGCATATTATACAAAACCGTTGAAGCGATTTTCGGCTGGTCTATAATAAGAGAAGAAAAATCTTGGGACTTTAAAACAAGACAAGAGGTCGGTTCTACCGCCTTACAGGTCGCCGAGCGGTGCTCTTGTTCAAGCATAGCCATCTCACCGAAAAAGTCTCCTGCTCCAAGGCAGACAAGCTCGATCTCTTTTCCTTCAGATTTTACCGAAACCGAAATATAACCTTTTACAATGATAAAAAGTTCATTACCCGATTCTCCTTCATAAACCAAGGCCTGTCCTGCCTCAAATTCGGAATAAAACATGGCTTCGGCCAAAACCTGAATCTCCGGTATAGAAAGATGAGCGAAAAGCCGAGCTGTCTGTAATATTTCAAGCCATTTTTGTTTCGAGCTATTCATTTATGTCCTCCTCAAAAAGAATGAGAGAACCGCCTCGGGATCTTCCTATAAGCGGAATTTCGGAACACTGCTTTATAAAATCGGCTTGATCTATCTTAGTATCGGGATAGAGCAATACGCCCAGACTCATGCTTAGCTTAAAATGTTTTTGCAGCACTGGAGAAATATCCAAATTTTCAAGCTCTGCCTTTATCTTTTCGGCTAAACTTGCAGCTCCGTCACGCCCTAACTCGGGAGTTAAGACTGCAAATTCGTTTCCCTGATATCGGATTAAAACCGAATCGGTATCTAAAAACCGGCTCAGGTGATTACCGATAAAGGTAAGACACGCATCTCCTTTTTCGTGGCCGTAGGTGTCGTTAATAGCCTTAAAATTATCCGGCTTCATCATGATAAGAGAAAAAGAGCTTTTCATAAAATTTTTAATATTTTCTTCAAGATAAGCTTTATTTAAAAGTCCGGTCAATTTATCTCCGTAAACCTGTTTTTGTAATTCCTGCATGATTGGGGAGTTTTCTTTTATTAGCGAGTTCGCCTTTCGGGTTCTTCTTGAAACCATAACCAGATAGGACTTTAATAATTGGGCATAGGTTATAGGATTATTTTTAAAAACTTCTTCCATAGGAATTCCGTCTTTAGGAAAAGAAAGAATGACAGAATCTTCATTTGCAGAAGCGATAGCCTTTTGTTCTTCCGCGGTAAGCATAGCCGTTTCACCGAACATTTCTCCTTTTACAAATTCGGCAAGAACCGACTTATCTTCAGGAGATACAATGATAACATTTCCTTCTACAATAATATAAAAACGGTCGCCTTTTGTATCCTGCCTAAAAATAACATCACCTTTCTGATAGCTGTCTATACCGGCATTATCGGCTATGTCTTTTAAGTAAACTTCATCCCAGCCTGCAAAAAGAGGAGTATTACTTAAAGTCTCCATCTTCTGTCTATCACTAATCATGCATACCACCTGAAAGAATTATAGCACATTTTCGGCAAAAGAAAAACACATATTGAAAAAAAATCGGGAAAGAACTAAAAAAACTTATTCATAAAGCAGCTCATCCAAATCTTTTTTAAAGGTTTGTTTTATATTTTTCTTTTCTTTAAAGCGCCTTTTTGCCGACTTGGATTTTTCTTCCTTCCTTGTTAAGAATTTTTCCTGCCGTTTTTCCCGTCTTATTTTTCTTCTATCCTCTTTTAATAATTGCAGGTAGAGTTCATACCTGTTTTTATCCAGTAAGCCCGTTTTAAGAGCTTCTAAAACGGCACAGCCTTTTTCGCATGTATGCGTACAGTCGCTAAAAAGACACTTGGATTTTAGCTCGGTAATATCGGCAAAAGAATTTTCCCCGCTGTCCGAATCCCAGATACCCAGAACCTTCATGCCGGGAGTATCCATTATAACGCCCGAATCTTCTCCTAAAGAAATTATCTGACGGTTCGTTGTAGTATGAACGCCCTTATCTATCTTTTTATTTGTTTCGTTTGTGCGTAAAATTTCTTTCCCGGTTAAGCTGTTTACAAGGCTCGATTTTCCAACGCCGGAAGAACCGATCAGCACCGAAGTCTTTCCCTTTTTAAAATAATGCTTTATATTTTTTAAACTTTCAGGTTCAAAAATACTTATGCAATAAACTTTTAAATGGGGATAAATCTTTTTTATTAAATTTTCGGCATCTCCCCTTGTTTCGGATAAGTCCGCCTTAGTTAAAAGCAAAACGGTTTCGATATTTTGCAGGGCAAAAACATATCTAGCCAAACGGTTTAAATTAAAATCCTTATTTAAGGACATACATATAAAAGCTGTATCAATATTGGCAGCAATAATTTGTTCAAGCTCAATGCCTGACCTAGGGTCTGTCCTCGAAATCTTATTTTTGCGCTCATATAAAAAATCTATAAGTACAATAAAAGAATTTTCTTGAGATTCAAAACCGATCCAGTCTCCTACCGTAGGATAAGTACCGGATACCTCGCATTCTTTTTTAAAAGCACCTTTTAAGCGAGCTTCTTTTTCACCATCTTTACATATTATTTTATAGGAAGTCCCGCCAAAAAAAATAATACGCCCAACCTCTTTTTCAATTTTTTTATCCTTAAAAAAATCTTCAAACCCGAAATTTAAAATTGTTTCCATAATGTTTCCTTATACATAGAGAATTATTTTCTCCCGGAACATACATCACAAAAAATTCGGATTTAAAAATTTGCAAACTTGAGCAAAAATAAAAATTAAGCAAGTGAATTTAAGGTGAGAATCTTTATAAATAAAATTGATTTGATAAAATGCGGTTTATAAAGAGCTTCCGGGAGTAAGATCTTTGCCGCTTGTTAAAAGTAATACTATAGTCATAGAGCACCTCCCATAAATTTTAAAATTTGATATTCGGATACTAGCGTAAAATATAAATTTTGTCAAGAAGCTATTTTCATAAACATCTTGCCCCATTTTAGATTTTTGCGTATTTCCGCATTTTTCTAAAATAGAATTATGCCATATATTGTTATAAAGAGCAATACCAATTTATCTAAAAAACATCCTAATATCGGCTGTGCAAAAATTAAGCGGCACCGGATAAGAGTCTTAACCGCTGCCGCTTCTCAAGCTGAGAGTTTTAAACCCTTAGGCTCCTATAATTCCTATAGCACCGAATACGATTAAAAGTTGGGCAATAATATAGGTTTTCATAATAATAAAGCGGGTCGCGATTCTGCTTCCCAAAAAATATTGGGATGCAACAAAGGTATCAGATATTACAAAGAAAAGACTGCCTATCGCTGCCAGTATGAGTCCTACCACAGGATTTGCAAATGCAAATACTATAAAAACCCAGCTCATCGATGAAATTATAAGCCCGTAAAGAACCACAATGGGTTTAAGACCTTTTAATTGTTTTTTTGTTATCATTACGGCATAAATAATTGCAGTTAAAAAAATAACTGCTGAAACAATTCCGGGAATAAGGGGAATAGAATCAACCTTAGCACCGAGTATTGCAAAAACTATGTAACAGATTTGGGTAATCGCAAAAAATAAAATTCCAAGCGCAAAGTTTTGTTTTTCCCTATCAAAAAGAAGAGCAACATCCCCAAAAAAGCTGGATATCAGAGCAATAATTATTAAAATGTGTAAAATAGAGAAGTTTTGAACATTAACAAAAGTGAAAGCCAAAAAGAATAAAAGCAAAGACGGCATCAGCATAAACTTTGTAATATCTGCCCATTTTTGTTTTTGCTTAAAACACTTAATCAAATGGATTGTCGAAATAACAACAAACAAAACGATAGTTGCTATACACCAAGGATCTAAACATTGATTATACATAATATACCTCCAAAAATATACCTACATAATAATCATATACCGAAATCATCAAAAAAGCAAGATATTTTTATTATTAACATAAATTATTGACAATTTTTAGAATTTAAGTTGACGATTACGCTTTTCTATGCTATTCTGTAAAAGACGGTAGTGTTACCTTAGTTAATAGGTAAAAATTTATAACATCAGTTTACATGGAAGAATAATATGCAGATTTTTGATACTCATGCTCATCTCGGCTTGATATATTCTGATCCGATTGAGCAGTTGCGTGTTGTACAAGAAGCCAGACAAGGCTCTGTAACAAGGATAGTAAGTATATGTAACAGTCTCCACGATTTCTCAAAGGTATACGAAACCCTTAGGTTTTCACCTGCGGTATACCATGCCGTAGGCGTATCTCCCTCCGAAGTTACATCTCCGGGAAAGGACTGGCAAAAAATAATCGAAGAAAGCTTAAAATTACCAAATGTCATTGCCGTAGGAGAGATAGGTCTTGATTATTGCAAAAAATACGGCGATAAGCGCTCGCAGATTGAGCTTTTTATAGCTCAGCTTGATATTGCTTCAAAAGCGGGATTTCCTGTAATTATCCATAACAGAGAAGCCGGAAAGGACCTTCTTGATATATTAAAGGAAAGAATCCCTAAAGAGGGCGGTGTTTTACATTGCTACTCCGAAGACGATATTTATGCAAAAGAGGCTTTAAAGCTGCCTCTGTATTTCTCCTTTGCAGGAAATTTGACCTACCGCAATGCAAGAAACTTGCATGATACGGTCTTGGCCCTTCCTCTTGACCGCATCGTCGTCGAATCCGAAAGCCCCTTTATGCCTCCTTCGGTATACCGAGGCCAAAGGAACATGCCTGCCAATACCATAGAAACCGTAAAGTTTATGGCGGAAATGCTTTCTATGGATATTGAAGAACTTGCCGATCAGCTATGGAAAAACAGCTGTAAGCTATTCAGGCTGCCGGAATAAAATGCCGGAAATGTCGCTTTACAAGCCCGTCTCAATAGGCGGGCTTCTTTTATCTGGAAACATATTTTTGGCCCCTGTTGCAGGCTACTCTGACAAGGCCTTCCGCTCAATCTGCGTGGACTGCGGTGCCGATTTTACATACACCGAAATGGTCTCCTCAGAGGCCCTTGTGAGGGATTCCGATAAAACCGAAAGCCTAATCGGAAGGGCACCGAACGAAAAGGCCTATGCCGTGCAGATTTTCGGCTCAAACCCCGAATACATGGCAAAAACAGCCGTAATAATCGCCGAAAAATATTCTCCCGAATGTATCGATATAAATTCGGGCTGCCCTATGGCAAAGATTACCAAAAACGGAGCAGGTTCGGCTTTGATGACGGACATCCCGCTTTTATACAAAATTGTAAAGGCGGTAAATGATGCAATGGCTCCATATAAGATACCCGTAACTCTTAAAATAAGGTCGGGCTTTACCGCCGATAAACTCAACTGGAAAGAAGCTGCTTCAGCCGCAATTGATGCCGGGGTTAAAATGCTCACCCTCCATCCGCGCACCCGTGCACAGGTGTATTCGGGGAAGGCCGATTGGAACATCCTTGCAGAGCTGGTTCAATTTGCAAAGCCTTATCAAATTCCTATTTTTGGATCGGGAGATCTTTTTTCGCCTGAGGATGCCAAAAAAATGCTTGAAGAAACCGGCTGCACCGGCATAATGTTTGCCCGCGGGGCTATGGGAAACCCCTTTATCTTTACCCAAACAAGGGAGCTTTTGACCAAGGGTTCATACGGGGAAATAAGCACCGAACAAAAAATCCGCACAGGCTTTAAAGAGCTTGTCTTTTTATGCGATGAAAAGGGAGAAGAAAAAGGCTGCCGCGAAATGCGTAAACGCTTCGCCGCATACACCAAGGGCATACCTGACGGCTCAAAACTCCGCCAAGAATTGGTACAAGCCTCAACAATCGAGGAGTATAAAGCTATAATTCAAAGTGCTTTTAATATTTCTTGCTTTTAAATAAAAATGTCTGAAACATTGAAACAATTAAAAAATATTCTCTTACAAAATTGCAGTAATTGTGATATAATACAATCAATGAGGGGATGGCTATGAGTACTTCAAACAGAAAATACAAAGACTCCGTTTTTGTCGACCGTCAACGACTGTACATCCGTGTACAGTCGTTGACTTCGAGTTTTGAGCAAAGCTCAAAACATCGCATTTGCGTGGAACCACCGCCATCCGTGGCGGTTATATAGTATGAGCACTTTTGCAAATAGGCGGAGCAGATGCAAGGAGTTAGGCAAAAAAGTACCGCAGGCGTATCGGGTATACGTCGAGGACACTTTTTTGCCGTGCGACGCAGCAGATGCCCGCATATTTGCAAAAGAAAATTTCTTATCTCTTTACAACGCCTTGCACGGTACACACCTTCCGCTTTCGTCTCCGGTTGAAAATATAAGACTCGATAATGTTATGTACATGAATATAATCAATGACGTTTCCTGCCTTATAGACGGTAAAATCATCGTGCTGGCAGAACATCAATCCTCTATAAATGAAAATATGCCTCTACGATTTTTACAATATATAGCTAGGCTCTATGAAAAACTGCAAGCACCGACAGACAGGTATTTAAGAAAGCTGTCTAAAATACCTACGCCTGAGTTTTATGTCTTTTACAACGGCACGGAAGACTATCCCGAAACTACGGTTCTAAAACTATCCGATGCGTTTATCACAAAACCTGAACAAGTGCCGCTGGAGTTGACGGTGCGGGTTCTCAATATCAACACAGACAAAGCAAATAAAGTCTTAGCAGCCTGCAAACCACTTGAAGAATACAGCCTCTTTGTAGAAGAGGTAAGAAAACAAACACAACTCGACCCAGAAAGCGGCTTTACCAATGCGGTAAAGATATGTATAGAAAAAGGAATCTTAAAAGAATATTTACAGAGAAAATCACGGGAGGTAATCAATATGCTAGTAGCCGAATACGATTATGATACGGACATCGCAGTACAAAGAGAAGAAAGTCTAAGGATTGGCATACAACAGGGAATACAACAAGGTTTTTCTGACGGCTCATACAAAACAAAGCTTGAAACGGCAAAGCTGATGAAAGGTATGAATTATCCAATCAATGATATTTGTACAATATCAGGGCTTTCCGTTGAAGAAATAAAAGCTCTATAAGAGTCAGCCTTTTTGCAAATAGGCGGAGTAGATTCAAAAAAAACACGAAGCCCGCAAAGTAAAACCATGCTATACCGTACACTTAATAACAGAGAAGCTCACCCATAGCAGTTACAAACAATTCTCAAACTGAGCCGTTATCGTAAAAGTGAAGTAAAACATCGCATGACAAAATCACCGTACACCCTGTACGGCGCGTAAAACCAGCGGCGGACAGGACGTCCGCCCAAAACACATCGCACGAGTTTTTGCGTATGCAAAAACTCGAAGCTGAAAAATGTACACGGATGTACATTTTTCAGCAGGTAACCAAAGTTCTTTTTTGGTAACCTTGGTTCTTTTTACCCGTACAAGCTCTTTTTTATGGATAATATACTAAAATTGTACTATTATGATGGACAATTATTAATTGGGTAATTGGATAATTCGATTAAAATTGAAAAACAAACAACTTTTTATGGAGGTTTTCAAAATGAAAACAAACAACTCAAAAACTAAGACAAAAGCCTTTTTGGGAGCGGCTCTCATGCTGCTCATCGCACTTATCTTTACAGCCTGCCCGCAAAAGGTAAAACCTAAGGCAGAGGAACCGCCGGCACCGCCCAAACACGCCATTACATTCGGCGTGGAAGGCGGGAGCGGCACGCTCAAAGCAAAGGCATACGGAGTCGCCGAGACGACAACCAGCCCCATAAACGTGGAAGAAGGCAAGGCGGTAATATTCACGGCTAAAGCCAACGACGGCTACAGGGTGAAAGGCTGGACGCTAGACGGTAAGCCTATTACCGAAGCAGGCACAAACACGGAGTACAAGCTCAAGGTGAGCAAGCCTGCAACAGTCAAAGTGAGCTTTGAAGCCATACCGCCAACCAAATACACGGTAACGCTCACTCAAACGGAGCACGGCAAAGTAACAGCGTCGCCTGAAATCCCTGAAGATAAACAAGTGGCTAAAGACACTTTAATCACCTTCACGGCAAAGGCTGACGACGGCTACAAAGTTGACAAGTGGACGGTAACGCCTGCCGAAGCACTACAAGCTGGAGGAGCTGACGAAAGCCTGACCGCAAAAGTGAAAATCACTGCCGACACAACGGTAAGCGTGAGCTTTATTAAAAAAACCTACGCCATCACCTTTAGCGTGGAAGGCGGCACAGGCGGCACGCTTGAAGCAAAAGTTGACGGAAAAGAAATCAGCTCAGGCGACATGGTTGAACACGGCAAAAAGGTAGAATTCACACCTAAAGAGGAGAAAGGCTATAGGGTGAAAAAGTGGACGCTCGACGGCGAGAACATAGGTGGCATGGCGTATTTCACGCTCGGAGTAAGCCAAGCTGCAACAGTTACCGTGAGCTTTGAGCTAAGACCTGTCAAAGGCGGAGCTGTGTTTATCTTGAGCCCAAATAAGCTCACCATCGAAGTCAAGGCTAAGACGGAGGACGGCTCTGATATAACGGTGGAAGGTTGCAACGAGACAACACTCAAAAGTGATAAGTATACAGAGCTACAGGCAAAGGGGACTGTCGTCATTCTCAAAGGCAACATCACCGAGCTTTCCTGCGGAGGCAATCAGCTCACCGCCCTTAACGTGCAGGGCTTAACCGCTTTGCAAGAGCTGTGGTGCTCAGGTAATCAGCTCACTGAGCTCAACGTGCAAGGCTTAACCGCATTGCAAACGCTTTTCTGTGAAGGCAATAAGCTCACTGAGCTTAACGTGCAAGGCTGCGCCGCATTGCAAAAGCTTGGTTGCTACAGCAACAAGCTTAACGCCCAAGCAATGACAGAGATATTAAACGCATTGCCAGCTCGTGAGGCAGGCGATTATGCAAGGGCTTATCTTTACACTGAGGAAACAGACGAACCCGAAGGCAACCACAAAGACTTCACCCAGCCCGCCGAGTTGAAAGCAGCCCTTGACGGTGCAAAGAAGAGGAACTGGAAGCTAGGGAAAATAAATGAAAGCGGAAACTGGGAAGACATTTAGACACCCCAGCCCACACCCCAGCAACAACTGGGGTTTCCAAAGGGGTGTCCCCTTTGGCAGACGGAAAAGGAAGGAGGGGTTTGGGGAGGAAGGTTCTGCCAGCGGAGCTTCGAGGCAAACCTGTTCTGTCGGGGTGTCCTTCCTCCCCAAAAACAGTTGGGGGTCTAAGGGGATACCTCCCCTTAAAAAACATTTTTAGGAGGAAGCTATGCTGAAATACTCGCTTCGCGAAAACTTACTCACCCCTGCGCCGGACGATTACATGGCGCAGGTGGCGGATGTGCGCTCGTACACGCTTGACGAGATTATCGACCTTATGATGGACAAGGGCACCACGCTTACGAGAGCGGATGTGGCGGCAACGCTGCAAGTCTACGGAGAAGTCTGCTCGAGCCTTATCAAAGACGGCTCGGCTGTTAACACACCGCTTATGAACACTGCTTTGAGCATATCGGGTGTTTTCAATGGAGCAAACGATATCTTCGACAAAAAGCGGCATACGGTCAATTTGAACATAACCGCCGGCACCCTGCTTCGCGACGCGGCTTCAAAAGTTAAGTGCGAAAAGACCGAAGGAGCGAGTACCGACCCCTACATCACCGAAGTAACCGACATCGTAACGGGAACGGTAAACACAACACTGACCAAAGGCGGGGTGGTTCAACTGGTCGGAAGCCGCCTCAAATTCGATGCCAAAGATAAAGCACAAGGTATCTTCTTTGTGCCCGAAACCGGAGAGGCCGTCCGCGCAGCAGTCATCGCCGAAAACAAACCCGCACGGGTTATGGCAATCATCCCCGCCGACTTGCCGGCCGGTACGTATTATATCGAGGTGAGAACAAAGTATGCCAATGCGACAAAGCAGCTTAAAACGCTGAAAGTAGGCAGATTTGCCAAACCGCTTACTCTTAACGCATAAGGCGCGGCGGACTTACCGCATAAGGTAGCTCCGGCTTACTGCATAGGGTAAGTCTGAGTTACTACATAGGGTAAGCCGAACTTACTGCATAAGGTAAGCCTGACGTACCGAGATAAAACACGGTACTGATAAAGGATTTATTTAAGGTGATAAACGGTCAGTGGGCACGAATGGGGTTCCGACCCGTAAAAAATTCTGCACAAGGGTGTAAACACACGATACAAATGGTATCGCGCGTTTACACGCCGAGTTTGCCTGCGGCAAACATCGCATACATACAGCTTTAAGTTCGCAATTCTGAAGAATTGCTCACACTTGAAGATACTATTGAATATACAGCTGTCAGCTGTACAATCGGGATTCTTAAGGGCAGCGCCCTTAAGCGTTATTTGGAAAAAGGGATGGGTTTTAGGGAAGGTTTGAAAATCGGACATCCGTGTCCGATTTTCAACTCGAGTTTTAGGCTAACGCCTAAAACATCGCTTACCTGCAGCTTTTACCGGCCTCCGTGCCGGGATTATAAAACTGCTTTTCCTACGGAAGAGCGAAAGAGGGCGGAGTGACCCTATCCCCGCCCGCTATCGATATTCAAGGAGGTCTTATATGACACACTTACACAAAAGAGGAGCCGCGGCACTCATCATAGCCGCAATATTGGCACTGGTCTTTACAGGCTGCCCGAATAGCGCGGGCGGTTCGGGCGCGGGCGGCGGAACAACACCGCCCACACCGCCCGCACCCCCTGAAATTGTATACGAGTTTGTAGCAATTCCCGAGGCAACCATCACAGGCGTTGACCCTGACTACACCTTACCAGGAAATCAAGATTATTGGAAAGGCGTATTTATTAAAGACCGGAAGGTAAAATTAAGCCCCTATAAGCTCGGCAAGACAGAGGTAACGTACGAGTTATGGCACGAGGTACTGACATGGGCAGAAGGTAAAGGCTACACCTTTGCAAACAAGGGAAGAGAAGGCAGTGCCGGAACCGTAGGAGCAGCTCCCACAGATGAAGGAAAAGAAGAGCCTGTAACGACTATAAGCTGGCGGGACTGTATTGTGTGGTGTAATGCGTATACGGAAATGAAGCTGGGCTCCGATGAGCAATGCGTATACCGCAAAAAGGACGATCATAATGCTGTATTAAAAGACGCGACGGCAACAGCTGATTGTGATGCAGCGTATGCTGAGATGGGTAAAAAAGGCTTTAGACTTCCGACTGAAGCCGAGTGGGAATATGCTGCCCGTTGGCAGGGAAGCGATAAAACAAATGCGGAACAATACGGCGATGTATACCTTACCAAATTAAACAGTGCAAGCGGAGCGAAAGCTGACTGGAATACGGCGGAAACAGGAGAGGTTGCGTGGTATAGTGGTAATTCAGGAGGAAAAACTCATCCTGTAGGAAAAAAGAGAGCGAATGCACTTGGCTTACACGATATGAGCGGTAATGTCTGGGAATGGTGTTTTGATTGGCATAAGGATGACCCTGCATCAAACGATGCTGCTTATATGCAAGGCGGTATTGTTACCGATCCTCAGGGTGGTGCGTCGGGTCTTAGCCGTGTTAGACGCGGCGGCAGCTGTGGCAACTACGCGAGCAACTGCACTGTAGGCGGACGGTACGTCAGCAGTCCTGCCAGCAGGCGCGACGATCTTGGCTTCCGCCTGGCTTGTCTGCCTTAAGTTCACACATTTTGCCGGAGAGGTACTCAAAATCGGACATCCGTGTCCGATTTTCAACTCGAGTTTTAGGCTAACGCCTAAAACATCGCTTACCTGCAGCTTTTACCGGCCTCCGTGCCGGGATTATAAAACCGCTTTTCCTACGGAAGAGCGGAAGCGGGCGGAGTGACCCTATCCCCGCCCGCTATCGATATTCAAGGAGGTCTTATATGACACACTTACACAAAAGAGGAGCCGCGGCGCTCATCACAGCCGCAACTTTAACACTGGCACTGCTGTTTACCGCCTGCCCCAATAGCGCAGGCGGTTCGGGCGGCGGAACAACACCGCCCGCACCGTCTGCCGACAAAACCTACACGGTAGGCGGCGTACAATTTACAATGAAAGGCATCGCCGCCGTAACGAACGGAACCGTAGGGCACACCGATAACACCGACAACAATGCACCGCACACGGTAAGCCTGACTGCCTACCGGATAGGAGAGACCGAAGTAACGCAGGAACTGTGGCAGGCGGTAATGGGGAATAATCCGAGTGTTTTTGGCGGCAGCCCTGAAGGCGGCGAAGTGCAGGAGAAGCGGCCGGTAGAGAATGTAAACTGGTATCAGTGTATAGCATTTTGCAATAAGTTGAGTAAGTTGTGCAATCTTGATCCGTGTTACACGGTTACCGGCATAAACTTCGATGCACTGAACTTTGGCGATATACCGACATCGAATGATACAAACTGGAATAATGCCGTATGCGACCGGAGTAAAAAGGGCTTCCGCTTACCGACGGAGGCCGAATGGGAATGGGCTGCCAAGGGCGGCACAAACGACAAATGGGCAGGAACGAATGAGGAAGCACAGCTCGTAAACTATGCGTGGTATGATGCAAACAGCGGTAACAAAACACACCAAGTAAAGCTGAAATCGGCGAACGGCTACGGGTTATACGACATGAGCGGGAACGTATGGGAATGGTGCTGGGACTGGAGCGATAGCTTATCCTATCCGCTGCCGCCTGATTATGAGGGTGCTGCGTCCGGTGATGACCGTGTCCTTCGCGGCGGCGGCTGGGACATTGTTGCGGGTTACGCTGCTCGTGCGTTTCGGGTCAGCGGCAGCCCCGACAACCGCGGCAACAGTGTTGGCTTGCGGCTGGTCTCGCGTCCCTAGGGTTTACACAGCATTTTTTCGTAAGCAAGGCGGTGAAGCGGGCGCAGCGTAAGCCGCCCGCAAGCAGCCTTGTGTCGAAAAAATGCGCCGGCAGCGGGAAGGCTGTTGAGCAGTTGTACCTCCGTGTACACTTCGCATAATGCGGAAGGAGAAAAAATGACTAGATCATTTAGTTATGATGATAATTTGAAGGGTATGGTCGATATCAGTTCTGACGGACTTGAAACAGCATATCATTTTTTAGGAGAAAATATATGATAAAATTAAATTTGAACAAGAGCTCAGCCGCTTCAAGCGGCAGGCTCTGTGCACTGAAAAGAGCGGCGGCGCTCATCATAGCCGCATTACTGCTTGCCGCAGTGCTGCTGTTTACCGGCTGCCCGAATAATGCGGGCGGAAGCGGTTCGGGCAGTGCCACGCCGCCTGCACCGCCCGATGTAGGTTTTTTTGAAGATACAGGCGACGGCTTTATAAAAATAACCCCTCCTGCAAAAGGCATTGTAGGCGTTGACCCTGACTACACCTTACCCGGATCTCAAGATTATTGGAAAGGCGTATTTATTAAAGACCGAAAGGTAAAATTAAGCCCCTACAAGCTCGGCAAGACAGAGGTAGCATACGAGTTATGGCACGAGGTACTGACATGGGCAGAAGGTAAAGGCTACACCTTTGCAAACAAGGGAAAAGAAGGCAGTGCCGGAACCGTAGGAGCCGCTCCCACAGATGAAGGAAAAAAAGAGCCTGTAACTGAAATAAACTGGCGGGACTGCATTGTGTGGTGTAATGCGTATACGGAAAAAGAAAAAGGAATAGGCGAATGCGTCTACCGCAAAAAGGACAATCATACGGTTGTATTAAAAGATGCGACGGCAACAGCTGATTGTGATGCCGCCTATGCCGATATGAGTAAAAAAGGCTTTAGACTTCCGACTGAAGCTGAGTGGGAATATGCGGCCCGTTGGCAGGGAAGCGATAAAACAAATGCAGCACAATACGGCGATGTATGGCTGACCAAATTGAACAGTGCAAGCGGAGCGAAAGCTGACTGGAATGATGCTGCGGAAACAGGAGCGGTTGCGTGGTATAGTGGTAATTCAGGCTACAAAACTCATCCTGTAGGAAAAAAGCGGGCAAATGCACTTGGCTTACACGATATGAGCGGGAATGTCTGGGAATGGTGTTTTGATTGGTATGCTGATAATCCTGCATCAAACGATAGTACTTATGTGCAAGGCGGTATTGTTACCGATCCTCAAGGGGCCGCGTCGGGTACTAACCGCGTCAGGCGTGGCGGCAGTTGGCTCTACGACGCGAACCTCTGCCCTGTAGGCAAGCGGGACTACAGCAGTCCTGACCGCAGGAGCCACAATCTTGGCTTCCGCCTGGCTTGTCTGCCCTAAGTTCACACATTTTGCCGCAGAGGTACTCAAAATCGGACATCCGTGTCCGATTTTGAGTTTCGAGTTTTGCCTCACGGCAAAACATCGTAATGCTGGAACCACCGCCGTCCGTGGCGGTAAAGCGGTGAAACCGAACTATATAATTACAAATTGATAAAACTTTAATTAAGGAGATTTTCAAGATGAAAACAATCAACAACAAGAAAAAAGGTGCTGCGGCGCTCATCACAGCCGCAATATTGGCAGTAGGGCTGCTTTTTACAGGCTGTCCCAATAGTGCGGGCGGTTCGGGCGGCGGAACGACACCGCCCACACCGCCCGCTGTAGGTTCTTTTGAAGATACAGGCGACGGCTTTGTAAAAATAATACCTCCTGCAAAAGGCATTGTAGGCGTTGCTCCCGGATGCACCTTACCCGGAACTGACAATTATTGGAAAGGTGTATTTATTAAAGACCGGAAGGTAAAATTAAGCCCCTACAAGCTCGGCAAAACAGAGGTAACGTACAAACTTTGGAAAGAAGTTTACGATTGGGCGGTAAAACCTGAACATGGGTATGTATTTGCCAATGTAGGAGTAAAAGGCAGTTCCGGAAGCGGAACTGACGATGAGCCTGTAACAATGATAAGTTGGCGGGACTGTATTGTGTGGTGTAATGCGTATACGGAAATGAAGCTGGGCTCCGATGAGCAATGCGTCTACCGCAAAAAAGACAATCATACGGTTGTATTAAAAAACGCGACTGATACAGCTGCTTGCGATGCAGCCTATGCCGATATGGGTAAAAAAGGCTTTAGGCTGCCGACCGAAGCGGAATGGGAATACGCAGCCCGCTGGCAGGGAAGCGATACTGAAAATGCGGCACAATACGGCGATGTATGGCTGACCAAATTAAACAGTGCAAGCGGAGCGAAAGCTGACTGGAATACGGCGGAAACAGGAGAGGTTGCGTGGTATAATGGTAATTCAGTAGGAAAAACTCATCCTGTAGGAAAAAAGAGAGCGAATGCACTCGGTTTATATGACATGAGCGGTAATGTCTGGGAATGGTATTGGGATTTGTATAAGGATGACCCTGCATCAAACGATGCTGCTTATATGCAAGGCGGTATTGTTACCGATCCTCAGGGTGGTGCGTCGGGTGCTTACCGTGGTAGGCGCGGCGGCAGCTGGCGCGATATCGCGGACTTCTGCACTGTAGGCCTACGGATCCGCAACAGTCCTGACGGCAGGAACAACGATCTTGGTTTCCGCCTGGCTTGTCTGCCCTAAGTTCACACATTTTGCCGGAGAGGTACTCAAAATCGGACATCCGTGTCCGATTTTGAGTTTCGAGTTTTGCCTCACGGCAAAACATCGTAATGCTGGAACCACCGCCGTCCATGGCGGTAAAGCGGGCGCAGCGTAAGCCGCCCGCAAGCAGCCTTGTGTCGAAAAAATGCGCCGGCAGCGGGAAGGCTGTTGAGCAGTTGTACCTCCGTGTACACTTCGCATAATGCGGAAGGAGAAAAAATGACTAGATCATTTAGTTATGATGATAATTTGAAGGGTATGGTCGATATCAGTTCTGACGGACTTGAAACAGCATATCATTTTTTAGGAGAAAATATATGATAAAATTAAATTTGAACAAGAGCTCAGCCGCTTCAAGCGGCAGGCTCTGTGCACTGAAAAGAGCCGCGGCACTCATCACAGCCGCAATATTGGCACTGGTCTTTACAGGCTGCCCGAATAATGCGGGCGGAAGCGGTTCGGGCAGTGCCACACCGCCTGCCCCGCCCGATGTAGGTTCTTTTGAAGACGCAGGCGACGGCTTTGTAAAAATAATACCGCCTGCAAACGGCATCACAGGCGTTGCCCCTAACTACGACTTACCCGGAAGTGAAGCTTTGTGGAAAGGCGTATTCCGTGCAGGCCGAAAGGTAAAATTAAATCCCTACAAGCTCGGCAAGACGGAGGTAACGTACAAACTTTGGAAAGAAGTTTACGATTTGGCGACTGGTCATGGATATACATTTGCCAATCCGGGAGTAAAAGGTAAAGACGGAAGCGGAACTGACGATGAGCCTGTAACGACTATAAGCTGGCGGGACTGCATAGTATGGTGTAATGCGTATACTCAAATAAAGCTGGGCTCCGATGAGCAATGCGTATACCGCAAAAAAGACGATCATACGGTTGTATTAAAAAACGCGACTGATACAGCTGCTTGCGATGCAGCCTATGCCGATATGAGTAAAAAAGGCTTTAGACTTCCTACCGAAGCCGAGTGGGAATATGCTGCCCGCTGGCAGGGAAGCGATACAACAAATGCGGTGCAATACGACGATGTATGGCTGACCAAATTAAACAGTGCAAGCGGAGCAAAAGCTGACTGGAATGATGCTGCGGAAACAGGAGCGGTTACGTGGTATAGTGGTAATTCAGGTAGCAAAACTCATCCTGTTGGAAAAAAGCGGGCGAATGCACTCGGTTTATGTGATATGAGCGGAAATGTCTGGGAATGGTGTTTTGATTGGTACGGCGATATAGAGGCTAACACAGTTACCGATCCTCAAGGTGGTGCGTCGGGTACTTACCGTGTTTATCGCGGCGGCAGCTGGGACTCCGACGCGGACGGCTGCACTGTAGGCATTCGGGACTACAGCAGTCCTGCCGGCAGGAGCAACTTTCGTGGCTTCCGGCTGGCTTGTCGGCCTTGAGTTCACACATTTTGCCGGAGAGCTGCTCAAAAATGTACATCCGTGTACATTTTTGAGCTTCGAGTTTTGCCCACGGCAAAACATCGCAAGAATAGAACCACCGCCGTCCATGGCGGTAAAGCGGTGTAGCCGAACTATATAATTACAAATTGATAAAACTTTAATTAAGGAGATTTTCAAGATGAAAACAATCAACAACAAGAAAAAAGGTGCTGCGGTGCTCATCACAGCCGCAATATTGGCAGTAGGGCTGCTTTTTACCGGCTGTCCCAATAGCGCGGGCGGTTCGGGCAGTGCCACACCGCCCGCACCGCCCGCACCGCCCGATGTAGGTTCTTTTGAAGACACAGGCGACGGCTTTATAAAAATAACCCCTCCTGCAAAAGGCATTGTAGGCGTTGCTCCAGGATGTACCTTACCCGGAACTGACGCTAAGTGGAAAGGCGTATTTATTGACGGGCGTAAGGTAAAATTAAGCCCCTACAAGCTGGGCAAAACAGCGGTAACGTACAAACTTTGGAAAGAAGTTTACGATTGGGCGGTAAAAGCTGAAAACGGATACAAGTTTGCCAATGAAGGAGTAAAAGGCAGTGATGGAACCGGAAATGACGAAGAGCAGCCTGTAACGACTATAAGCTGGCGGGACTGCATTGTGTGGTGTAATGCGTATACGGAAAAAGAAAAAGGAATAGACGCATGTGTATACCGCAACAAAGACAATCACGATTTGGTATTAAAAGACGCAACGGCAGAAGCTGCTTGTGATGCAGCCTATGCCGATATGAGTAAAAAAGGCTTTAGACTTCCTACCGAAGCTGAGTGGGAATATGCTGCCCGCTGGCAGGGAAGCGATACAACAAATGCGGTGCAATACGGCGATGTATGGCTGACCAAATTAAACAGTGCAAGCGGAGCAAAAGCTGACTGGAATAATGCGGATGAGACAAAAGCCGTTGCGTGGTATAGTGTTAATTCAGGTAGCAAAACTCATCCTGTTGGAAAAAAGCGGGCGAATGCACTCGGTTTATGTGATATGAGCGGAAATGTCTGGGAATGGTGTTTTGATTGGTACGGCGATATAGAGGCTAACACAGTTACCGATCCTCAAGGTGGTGCGTCGGGTCCTGCCCGTGTTTTACGCGGCGGCTGCTGGCGCAACTTCGCGCGCGACTGCACTGTAGGCAAACGGTACTACTACAGTCCTGGCAGCAGGCACAGCAGTGTTGGCTTCCGGTTGGCTTGTCGGCCTTGAGTTCACACATTTTGCCGGAGAGGTACTCAAAATCGGACATCCGTGTCCGATTTTGAGTTTCGAGTTTTGCCTCACGGCAAAACATCGTAATGCTGGAACCACCGCCGTCCATGGCGGTAAAGCGGTGAAACCGAACAGGCAAAATGTGTTTTGTGGTGCAGTGTATTTTTGAAAATAAAACTGCACTGTGTCAGCCGCTTTAGCGGCTCGAAAATTTTTGAGTAAAAAACGGTATGGACTTTATAAGGTGGTGCGTCGGGTACTAACCGTGTTAAACGCGGCGGCAGCTGGTACGATGATGCGGATAGCGCTGCTCGTGCGATTCGGAACGACGGCGACCCCGACGCCCGCGTCAGCATTCTTGGCTTGCGGCTGGTCTCGCGTCCCTAGGGTTCACACATTTTGCCGCTTTAGCGGCTCGAAGTTTTTTGTAATTTAAGGAGTTTTAGACTATGAATTTATTTGATTCTATGAAAGACAAACACATCTTAATTCAAGATGTCGGTAATATTGAGGAATTGCAGCGGTTTATCGGGCATAACATCTACCGCAGAGATCAACCGCCGGCACCGTCTGAGTACACACCCGTTGCCTACGACAAACTTAAAGACTACCTGCAAAAACTGCCTGCAGGCGATACCGAACAAAAAATTCGCACAGGCTTTAAAGAGCTCGTCTTTTTATGCGATGAAAAGGGAGAAGAAAAAGGCTGCCGCGAAATGCGTAAACGCTTCGCCGCATACACCAAGGGCATACCTGACGGCTCTCGCCTCCGCCAAGAATTGGTACAAGCCTCAACAATCGAGGAGTATAAAGCTATAATTCAAAATTATTTTAATCCAAAAACTTTATAGAAAAACTTCCGTTTCCGCCTTTTATATGTAAGGTGTTTTTTGCATTTTGATTTCCGACAGTAAAAATGGACTCTCCATTAATTTTTATATTTGAGCGGGAGGCGTCTTCAAAAAAAACACCGTAGTTGTTTCTTGAATCTTTAATATGCAAATTAACGGAACCTATAGACCTTTCAATTGAACAGGCTCCTTTTAATATGCCGGAAAAATCGAATTTTCCTATACTAAGATTAATAGCAGCATCTTTTAAAATACAGTTATCTAAATATGTACTCCCATTGCTTGTCTCAATAAACGCCTTATCTGCTAGAACATTTTTTATTTTTGTTTTGCCGACGGAAAATTTCATTTTTAACATATTTGCAGTAAAGTTTTTAAGCTCAATATTCCCTACTGAACCGTTTATATCGAACTCGTCTATTTTGTTTGAATTTTGTAAATCCATATCTACATGGCCTATGCCGCTTTCAATTTTTACCTTACCTTCAAAAGTTCCTTTAAAATTAAAACCTCCGTTTATTGAAAGTCCGGGATTTTTAAAATTACCGTTTTCCACAGTAATTGAACCTACTGAAGTTTTTAAAGCCGTTTTATTTTCTACCGATATATTTTCTATTCGGGTGTCTCCTACACTCGTTTCTATTTTACAATCATCACACAAAATATTTTTCATTTCAAGAAAACCTATGCTTCCTTCCACATCAAGATTTTTACATTTAACATCGGAAACCTTGACTTGATTTATTCCTGCGTTTAGAGCAAATGAAGTACAAGACATCCCAGTAATCTCGGCTCTGCCAATGCTCGAGTTCACAATCAGACTATCGATGGAAGCTGAAGCAGGGATGACAAGATCAATATACGCAATAATCCTGTCTTTCTTTTTTCCTGATCTTCTATTTTTCGGTCTGATTTCTTCTTCGGTAATTACAAGTTCTGAAGAAGATCTTTTCACCTTTACGGCATGTTCCGGTAAGCCTTTTATACTGTAATGCAGGGAAGCCGCCGATACATGGGTATGGATAGTTAATTTTGCATTGCAATTTTCTACTTTAATTATTTTAGGAATTTTATCCGGCGGAAGCTCTGCACTTATTACGTTATCAAGCCATTTTTCATTATAACACACTCCCGGATCATCAAGATTATCTTCATCAAATGCCCCGCTGCAAAACAGCCTTAAACCTGAAATGCCGATTAAAGAAACAGCAATAAAAAAAATTATTCTCTTTTTTTTCATAGAATTCTCCTCAAGCATTAGTCTAAGCGATTTTTTACAGTTTGTCCAGTATAAAAATTAGTTTCCCGGCCTTCAATTGACATAAGATGATTTCTTCTATATACTTATGGGCATCTCTAAAAACTCGGTTAGATTTTTAGAGATGCCCGACGAGTTTTTAATAAGTCCTTATGTAATAATGACTTATTAAAAACATCGCAAATAAGATTAAGGGAAACCTCTAAAAAGCTGAAGTTTTTAGAGGTTCCCTTATTTTTGTAAAAAATTCGGAAACTTCTGTTTCCTCAATATCTTAGGAGTACTTATGTCAGACACATGCACAGTAAAAGCACTGCCTTTGGTTCCGTTTAAGGAAATGCCTTATACGCGGCCGGATATGAAGGCGATTGAAAAGGGCTTTGCCGATGCCCTATCTAAATTTAAGGCAGCAGCTTCGGTAAAAGAACAAATCGAAGCTATCGATATGGTGCAGACCATAAACCGCGAGTACAGCACTATGGCTTCACTGGCCTCTGTCAGGCACACCATCGATACAAGGGACGAATTCTACGATAAAGAAAACGATTTTTATGATGAAGCAGGGCCTCTTTTTAGTAAGCTTTCAAACGAATTCGGCGCAGAAATGGTCAAGTCCAAATTCAGAGCCGAGCTCGAAAAAGAATTCGGTCATCAGGTTTTTGATTTAACAGATCTATCCTTAAAGGTATTCAGCCCCGAAATTATGGACGACCTCATGGCCGAAAACAAGCTTACCAGTAAATACAGTAAACTCATCGCCTCTGCCCAGATCGAATTCCAAGGCGAAAAACGAACCCTTTCACAGTTAAGTCCCTTTATGCAGGACATGGACAGGGAGGTAAGAAAGGCAGCTGCAAAAGCCTATTACGGTTTTTTTGAAGAAAACGAAGCCGAATTCGATTCAATCTATGATGAGCTTGTAAAGATACGCACAAAGATAGCCAAAAAACTCGGCTACAAGAACTTTGTTCAGCTTGCCTATGACCGACTCGGAAGAACCGAGTACAATGCCGAAATGGTTGCAAAATACCGAAAGCAGATTTATGAGCTTGTTGTTCCGATTGCCCAAGACTTAAAAAAGCGCCAAAGCAAGAGATTAAAGCTCGATAAGGTCTATTATTACGATACGGGTCTCAAATACCTTACGGGAAATGCCGTTCCGCAAGGCGAGCCTGATTGGATTGTTGAGCAGGCAAAGAAAATGTACAACGAGCTTTCGCCGGAAACAAGCGAGTTCTTTACAATGATGACAGGCTACGGCCTTATGGACTTGCTTTCAACCAAGGGAAAAGCAGGCGGAGGCTATTGCACGGGTTTCCCCATGTACAAGGTTCCCTTTATCTTTGCAAACTTTAACAAGACCCAGCACGATGTCGAGGTTATGACCCACGAAGCAGGCCATGCCTTCCAAGCCTATCAAAGCAGGGATGCCCGTCTTCTCGAATACGGATGGCCCACCCTTGAAGCTTGCGAAATTCACTCGATGAGTATGGAATTTTTCACATGGCCCTGGATGGAGCTTTTCTTTAAGCACCAGACAGAAAAGTTTAAGTTTACCCATCTTTCAGGCGCCTTCGAATTCCTCCCCTACGGAGCCACAGTAGACGAATTCCAGCACTGGGTATATGAAAACCCCGAAACAACTCCTGCCGAAAGAAAGGCGGAATGGCATAAGATAGAATTAAAGTACAATCCCTCAATCGATTATGCCGATAACGACTACCTTAACCGCGGCGGTTTTTGGGTAAAACAGGGGCACATCTTTGCTTCTCCTTTCTATTATATAGATTACACCTTGGCCCAAGTTTGCGCCCTACAGTTTTGGGTAAAGGCCAATGCCGACCGCAAAACGGCATGGGAAGATTATTTACGCCTCTGCAAGGCAGGCGGAAGCCTCCCCTTCTTGGAGCTTTTAAAACTTGCAAACCTAAAAAATCCCTTTGAAGAAGACTGCATCGCTTCGGTAACCCCCGAATGCGAAAAATGGCTCAATTCGATAGACGATTCAAAACTGTAGCAGCACAAATGAAGCCCCAGCCTGTCGCCGCATTTGATGACAAGGCATTAAATGAGGCGACGCATCCAAAGCCGTTCCTATCGATAAATTATTGGTTTTGTAAGACGACCCCTGTACCGAAAAGAATATGACATAATTGTTATTATCAAAAATATACCGATGGCTGCGAGGAAAATATTTCTGATGAAATTCCGTTTACCGTACCGGAAGGATGGATGTGGTGTAGGTTGGGAGAGATTTATTATCATACTACAGGAAAAGCATTAAAAAAATCTAATGAAAAAGGTTCCCTAAAAAAATATATCACTACATCAAACTTATACTGGGATACTTTTGATCTTTCAGAAGTGAGAACCATGTATTTTACAGATGACGAACTTGATAAATATACAATAAAAAAAGGCGATTTAGTATTATGCAATGGTGGTGATGTTGGTAGAGCAGCTATTTGGAGTTATGACAAAGATATTTGTTATCAGAACCATATTTCTAGGATGCGTCCAAAGACCAACGGTATAGAAAATAGATTCTTCTTATACGTCTTAATGTTCTATAAAGAACAAAATATGCTTAACGGAAAAGGAATTGGCATTTCATCTCTTTCAGCAAGTGACTTATTATCAATAATCATTCCGCTCCCCCCACTCGCCGAACAAAAACGAATCGTTGCCAAAATTGAAGAACTGTTTGCTAAGCTTGATTTTATCACAACTGCGCTTTGACACATACACGTAATACGGTTATAATACCAATACGATAAAGAGTGTTGCGGATAAAGAAACAGAACTTGTTTATAATGATAATAGACAATGCAAAATAGAAATTTACACCGCAACTTGAAGAAATAAAGACTTATTCTTATGCATAAGAATAGAATATATAGGAGGACAAGCAAATGACTGATATCTTAGATTTCCCTGACTTTCCATTTGAATTTGAACAGAATAATGAAGAAAAAGCTCAAGATATAGTTTATGATGCATGGGACTGTAATTCATCCGCACAAAGAAAACGATTAGCACAAAAAGCACTTGAACTTGATCCAAACTGTGCAGATGCATACTGCATTCTGGCAGCAGAGTATACATCATATAAAAAGAAAAATGAGTATTACAAAAAAGGAATAGAAGTATTCAGAAAAAAATATGGGGAGCAGTTCTTTTCAGAAAATAGAGGAGATTTCTGGGAAATATTTGAAACAAGACCCTTTATGCGGCTTTCTGCAGGATACGGGCAATTATTATGGAATAATGAGAAAAAGGATGAAGCGATACAAATATATGAAGAGTTATTACAATTAAATCCGAATGATAATCAGGGATTACGATATATTTTGATAAACTGGTTGATAGACCAAAATCAGTTGGACAAAGGAACGGAATTACTAAAACAATATCAGGAAGAGACTGCATTCATGTTGTTTAGCGACCTATTATTTTCTATAAAAAAACAAGAAAGCGACACAAAAATCTTAAAAAAATACATAAAAGCCAAAAACGCAAATCCATATGTAGTGAAATATTTACTCAAGGAAAATGAATTGCCTGAATATTTACCGGACTATTATGGATTTGGTGATGAAGATGAGGCCGTAACATATTGTTTTGGTTCAATGGATGTATGGCGAAAAGATCAAGATACTATTAAAAAACTAAAAGAGATAAGCGATGAATAACATTCGCTTCAAGCTGACAACAGAGCCAAATTCAGTTGCAGTAAGGTGTTTGCTATAAGAATTATTACTTAGAATTGCCGATATGGTTTTTCAAAAGATGGGCCGTTTAAAGTAAGAAGACTGTCCAAAAACTGAAATTTCTGGACAGTTTCAATTTTTACCATGTTACAATGCTATCAACCAGTTCCCGCTGTTCGCTTGCGGTGCGGCGTAAATAAATGCGCGTTGTTTCGATACTTTCATGCCCCATCAAATCGGCAAGAAGAGAAATATCATTGAACTTTTCAAGAAAATTCTTTGCATAGCGGTGCCGGAATGAATGCGGATAGACAACTTTTTCATTTATTCCGTATTTTTTGGCATAATTCTTTAGCTGCTGCGCAATTCCTCGGGTAGTGATATGCTTTTCAAAACGATTTAGAAACAGATAGCCGGATTCACGCCTGATTGATTCCAACCATTGCATGGCTTCTTCTTTCAAAATTTTTGGAATATAGAGCCGCCTGAGTTTTCCGCCCTTTGAATATAGATCAAAATATCCCAACTTAACATGCTCAACTTTTATCTGAATAAGCTCGCTGACTCGCGCCCCTGTAGCTGCGAGGAACCACACGACAAAATACCATTCTCGATTTCCGTCTCTTTTAAGGCTCGATTTCAAAAATTGATAGTCGGCGTTACTGATAACATTTTCAAGGAAGTTCTTCTGCTGAACTTTTACAAATTTTAACTGCAGCTGATCTTTATGTATAAACTGCAAATACTTGTTAATTCCCTGAATCCTTAAATTCACCGTTTTCGGTTTAAAAAACTCAATCAGATAGCCTTTGTATGCAAGCAGATTTTCCTTACTGACAGAATCATAATGTTCTGTGTAGTATTTAACCGTCCATAAATACGATGTAAGAGTATTCTGAGAAAGATTGCTTTTCTTCAAATACTCTTCAAAACTTGTGCCGTTTTCCATAACGACCTCCCAATAAACAAGATTAGCGATCTCTCGCTTACCAGAGAGTATACTTGTAATGTGATTTCTTGTTATTATGAGAAGTTCTTTGGAAAAAATGATGTTTGTATTGATAATGAGATTCCTTTTGAACTGCCGGCAAAATGGCAATGGACAAAATTAGGACGAATTTGCGATAAGCTTGTAGATGGAGATCATAATCCGCCTAAAGGTATCGAAGAAAAAACAGAATATATAATGGTTTCTTCAAGAAATATTAATCATAACACAGTAGAAGATTTAGAAAATGTCAGATATTTAACGAAAGAGATGTTTGATGCAGAAAATTTGAGGACCAATGCTACAACGGGTGATATACTTTTCACATCCGTAGGTTCATTAGGAAGAAGTTGCATTTACGACGGCAGAATGAATATCTGCTTTCAACGGAGTGTTTCCATTCTTAACACCAAGGTTTACAACAAGTATGTAAAATTCTTTTTTGATAGTAATTTTTATCAAAATTATGTAGCTGAACATGCTACCGGTACTGCTCAAATGGGATTTTATTTACAAGAAATGGCAGAATCTTTTATTGCTATTCCTCCAATTTCAGAGCAAAAAAGAATTGTTACTAGAATTGAAGAAATATTTAATGCTTTAGACGACATTCAAAGAAATCTCATCTAATTTTTTCATTAGTTTATTGATAGTTCTACATATTTTGACCTGTTCATTTAACGGTGGAATTGGAATAAGAGTTTCTGCAATAAATTCTTTTCCAATCCTTTGTTGTCCTACAGCACCGGTGAAATTATTGATTCCTTCCTTTATGAAAGTATCTGTTTTTATAAACCAAAATACATATTCATTGAAAATATATTCATTGTTTGTTCGTAATATATGTAACTCTGTTGTTCCGGCCCCATATTTGTTCTTTAAGTTCTTAAAAATCACAGATTTTCTATTTTCAAAACAAGGTGTAATCTTTGCAATTCCAATATCATTATCCGCAAAATGACTAAATCCTGATTTTACAGTTTCCCATCTTTGCAATTCATAAGTAAAATTGTTATTAAACTCGGAATCAATTAAAGTCATTGGCACAAAAGAAATTTCCAAAGTATTATCCAATTTATTCTTAGGATTTATTTCACATATTGAAGGAATTTTTTGCCAGCACCAACCTTCCGGTAAATCAAATGGTATTTCGATCTGTTCTTCTACCCCCTCGAACTTCTCATAATAACAATTATCAGTAGAATTTTTATAAATATACGAATCATTCTTACCGCGTTTTATCTCTCCGGCAGCGATTTTAGCTTCTTTTTCAGCACGGAGTTTTTTCAACATCACGGATGCAGGCTCATCGGCAGGATCTTGAGGAACAAGTTTCCCGCGGATAGCTAAGTCGAGGATTTTTGACTTTGCCTGTTTGACAGCTGTTTGTAAGTCGGCTTTATTTTGTTCCAGTAGGTCTATATGTGCGAAAATTGTTTCAATTTTTGCGACGATGCGTTGCTGCTCCGAGAGGGGCGGGAGAGGAAGAACCATTCTTTGAAGGTGTTCCGCTTTTATATTATTAATATTTGTACCTTTTATGTTATTCTGAATATAATTAGTATAATATTCTGATTGAAAAATAAGATTGATATATTTGCTTATTGGTAAGAGTATCATACGTATAATTCGTAAAAATGCCCCTATTTGGGTATAGGTATAATCTTTATCGATGAATGCAGGCTTTCCTATGCTATTTGTACTTCCTGTAGATGCGACAATGATAATATCACCAAGTATAACATTTTTTCTAATATCAATATATTTGTTTTGAATAAATATATCATCATTTTTTAAAATCAGAGCATTATTTTGTATATTCCCACCGCGTAATATACGTAGAGTTCCTTTTGATATAATATCATTTTTCTGATACGAAGTACCGCTTATGATTTGGCCAATCTCCCCCAATCGGCACCACGTCCACCCCTCCGGTACGGCAAACGGAATTTCATCTTCAATATCCTTCACCCTGCCGTCTGAGAACTTCTCATAGTGCCTGTTATCATCACCGAAAAAAATATACGAATCATTTTTACCGCGTTTCAGTTCACCGGAAGCGATTTTTTTCTCTTTTTCTGCACGAATTTTTTCAAGGAGTATGGCTGCGCTCTCATCGGCCGGGTCTTGCTTTACCAGCTTTCCATGAATTGCGAGGTCTAATATTTTTTGACGTAATGCATTTGTGTTCACGTTATAATCTCCCTGTAACAGCCATTATCAGCTGCCGCTCATTTCAAGCGAGGTTTTATATTCTTCTATCTGCTCTCTCAAATTCCGTATATGGTGCGAAAACATAAAATGTAAGAACTCCGCAGGATCATCTTTGTCTTGTGAAAAAGCGAGGCTGTGAATATATTCCGCTCTGTTTTCTTTTTTGATTATTGCAGGAACTAGTCCCGCTTCATATTGGATAAAATTCATTAAGAGCCGGCTCATCCGTCCATTCCCGTCGGCCCAAGGATGAATGTAAACAAGTTTATAATGAGCGCGAAAGCTAAAAGCGTATTGGGCTTCTATATCTTTTTCTGCAATGCTTTTTCTTTCCGAATTGAGCCAACTGCAAAATTCTTCCAGTTTTTGTGGAAGCTTCTGCCACGCCATATAGCTTTTTCCGCCTCGCCCCGCACTGACATTTACCAATCTGAGCTCTCCTTTTGCAGAAGAAAATGTTCCGCCGATTGTATTGTACACAGTGCCGGTATTTTTCATTACGAGAGCTGAAAGTTCACAAAGGATTTCCGGTGTGATCTGCGTATGCTGTTTTGCAAGTTCAAAACTTCTTTCATACGCGGTTTTTAAGTCAAGGTTCATAAGCTGTTCATGAATCGGTTTATTTGCACTTATTCCTTCGTCAAAGAGAAGCTGATTTTCAATTTCCGTAACGGTAGAACCTTCTATTGCTGTTGAATGTGTGATAATCGAATATAAATAGAATTTATCATAATCAAGCTGCTGAGAAATTTGCAGCTTGTTGTATTCGTTTATAACTTCTGAAAGTTTATTAAAGTTTTGTTCTTTGTTCCGATTTATCATTCTTCAATTCCTTCAATCAGTTTGGAAAGTTCGGCAACCGCTGCGGCAATGTTTGCGCTTTTGGTTTGAATTGTCTGCATAAGTTCGGCAAGGGAACAATCTACTGTATCGGAACCGTCTTTTATCCAAGAAATATCCAGACCGGTTTTATCCCGTGCAAGCAGTTCATCGACATGATATTTACGCCATCTGCCGTTCGGATTTTCGGGCGACCATGTTTCTTTGCGGTCTTCAAAATGTCCTGCGCAGTAGCAGTTTACAAAGTCTTCAAGATCGGAACGTTTAAGCGGTTTCGTTGCAAGAGTGTGTTTAATCCCTGTACGGTAATCGTAATACCATGTCTCTTGTGTCGGGCTTCCTTTTTCAAAGAAAAGTACATTTGCTTTTACGCCGTTTGCGTAGAAAATACCGGTCGGCAAACGAAGAATCGTATGAAGATTAAAATCTTTTAGAAGTTTTTTGCGGAGAATTTCTCCGGCACCGTCTGCAAAAAGCACATTATCGGGGAGAACGATTCCGGCTCTTCCGCCGTCTTTCAACATGACCATCATGTGCTGTAAAAAATTTAACTGGTTGTTGCTTGTCGTTACAATCAAATCGGAACGCATGGTCGAAATATCGACGCTTCCTGCAGGCCGAGCACCGAAAGGCGGATTTGCAAGAATTACATCTACAAGATGTTCGGGTTCGTGTTCCAAACTATCTTCACATTTAATCGGCGTGGTGTCCGCTCCAATGTCATGAAGATAAAGGTTCATAGAAGCCAACGTTACGACAAGAGGCGTAATGTCATTTCCCCTAAGAGCCTTAGTTTGTAAGAAATCCACTTTACTCTGTTCGTCGCTTTGTTTGCGCATATAGTCATAGGCAGCGAGCAAGAATCCTCCGGTTCCGCACGCCGGGTCGGCAACGGTTTCCGTAATTTTCGGCTGAACAACATCAACCATAGCATTAATCAAGGGGCGCGGAGTAAAGTACTGCCCTGCTCCGGATTTTTTATCCTGTCCGTTTTTTTCAAGAATACTTTCGTAAATTGCACCTTTTAGATCTCCGTCCATACTGAACCAGTTTTCTTCATCAATCATTCCGATCAGTTTTTTAAGAAGAGCCGGTTTTGTAATCTTATTTTGTGCTTCCGTAAAAATTGCGCCGATAAGTCCGTCAGTTGCCTGTAAAATTTCCAGAATCTTTTCATATTTTGCAAGTTGATCAGGTCCGTCCAGTTGAACAATATCTTTCCACTTACTTCCGTCAGGAAGTGTGCTGCCTAAACCGTATGATTCTTTTTCAAAATCCATTTTTAGAAATAAGAGATATGTCAGCTGAATAATATAATCCGTAAATCCGACGCCGGCTGCTGCAAGAACATCCGCCATGTTCCAAACTTTTTTCGTAAGCGCCTGTTCCGGTTTTGCCTGTGTTGCTTCTTTTTTTGCCATTTTTATGCTGCCTTTCCGTAGAATAAGTATTTTGAGATTGTCTGCATTTCCGCGTTTAGTTTGTCGGCTCCGAAGATTGGAATGGCTTTTACGAACAAATCATGTTTTGCATTGTTTAATTCAATGTTCGTGATACAACCGTTTTGTACGATGTATTCTGCAATCTGCCGCACGATTTCAATTTGTTCCGGCGTAAATTTACGCCAAGCCTGTCCGCAATAAAGGTTGAAATAGCTGCCGAATCGTCTTTTAAGGGACACAAGTTCATCATCCAACTTATATCCGTATCTTACCAGTTGAATAAGATTGGTAAAAACGCCCAGCTCCGTTTCTCTGTTTAAAGGTTTTACTTTTCCGCTTTCTCCATCCAGCGTTTGATAGCACGTCCACAAGAATTCCGGCTTGAACTGGCTATTATACGCAATAAGTTTCTTTTCCAAATCTTTAAGCATCGTATACGTGATGGCGATTTTTTCCTGATTATAAAGAATTCTTAATGCTTCAATTTCATCTTTATTGTCATCAAGATAGGTTTCAAATGTAACGATATATTCTTTTGCTTGTTCTTTTGAAAATCCTGTATAAATTAACGAGTCCTGTTTTTCAAGGGCAATTTTAATAAATCCGGCATTGATTTCCAAAAGTTTTTTGCGGGCTTTTACATTGTTTATGATAGGGGAAATCAAAATCTTTCTTTCCGTATTCGGCTCATTAATATCTTTGTAGAGGGGTAAAATGCAAGACGCGGCTGCGATTGATTCAAAAATATTTACAGCCAATTGTTTTACGGTAATAGAGCCGAGTAAGTCATTAAGTTCGATAATATCTTCCGATTCGGCTTTTTTATTTACGCGTGAAAGATAGCCTGCTAAAAGTTCCAAATTATTATCGGATAATTCTCCGTGTGCAAGATGTTCAAGAAGGTCTTTGAGCGGTAAGACTTTTTTTATATCGTCGTTTCCGCCCGGAGTCGGCATTGATTTTTCGTGTTCTGTTACGCCGACAGCATCCACAAGATAGTAAAAGTCTTTTGAGGTCGCATTTGAGGTTACATTTCTTAGTTTATCGTCGGCAAATGTTCTGCATCCGCGTCCTTTCATCTGAGTGTAGAGAACTTCGGAATGTATATCGCGCATAAAAACAAGAATTTCCAAAGGTCTGATATCGGTGCCTGTTGCAACAAGCGTAACGGTAATTGCAATCCGAAAATCTTTATCATTTCTAAAATCGCTGATCAGTTGATTTGAATTTCCGGATTTACACGTAATCAACTGGGCATAATGTTCGGGGATTTCTCCGTTAGGAAATTCGTTTTTGAAAACCTTTTTGATTGCTTTCAATATGTCTTCTGCATGGCTTTCTGTTTTTGCAAAGAAAAGCGTTTTGGGAATCATAGTCCAATCTTTTTTTCTGTCCGGATACAGAGACTCATAGATGGAATCTTTATATGCTTGAACAATCGTTTCGATTTGTGCCGGAATCACGACACTTCTATCTATATCCGTTTTGGTGAATTGCCGGTCTTCATGCTGCTTTTGAGTTTTTCTTTTACCGCTCCAGTTGGAAACTTTTTTGATTTTTTCACCGTCTTTAATGGTGCCGCCGCTTTCCGAGATTTCGGTTTTAATTCTATACACACGCGGAGGAACATTAACACCATCGGCAATAGATTTTTCCAAAGTGTAATTTACTACTCGGTTTTTATTAAAAAACGCTTCAGCTTCCGGTGTCGGAGTTGCCGTCAGTCCGATGATTTTTGCATTATTAAAATAAGTAAGAACCTGCCGCCAATCTCCGTAAATCGAACGATGACATTCATCAATTATAATTACGTCAAAGAAATCCGGCGGTAAAAGTATGTTTCCTGTAAACTGAATCCGTTTCCCCGGTGCGTTTTCATCATTATCCGTTTCTTCGTTATCGCCGGCATCATTTATTTCTTGCCCCGTGAGCACTGCAAAAAGCCGTTGAATCGTTGAAATGACGACACTTGCATTTCCCATTTTTTCAACGCTTTTAAGACGATGAACAATGTATTCATCGGAAAAAGGATTACCGGTTTCCGTAAGTTTATATGTTCCGAACTCGCCTTCGGCTTGCTTCCCAAGATTGTTACGGTCGACAAGGAAAAGAACCCGCTTTGCAGATGTATAATTCAAAAGACGATATGCTGCGGTACAAGCAGTAAATGTTTTTCCGGCACCCGTAGCTAAAACGATAAGAGCCTTTTTTAATCCCTGCTTAAATGAAAGTTCCAGCTTCGTGATTGCTTCAAATTGACATTCTCTTAAACCTTTTGACCCTACAGACGGGACGGAAGGAAGTTTTGCATATTCCGAATCAATGTCGCTGCCCGCCAATTTAACAATATCTTTCGGGGAGAGCATTTTTTTAAGAACTTTATAACTCGGTTTTTCGTCGTGCATATCCTTAAAGAGCAAAGTCTCACCGTTTGAAAGAAAAATAAACGGAAGCGGAGTTTTCCATGCCCGTATCCAATCGGGCAGAATATTTCCGTAATTTTGTGCTTGTTCTGCAACTTCAAGACCTAAATTATTCTCTTTTCTTTTTGCTTCAAGAACCCCTATAGCCTTTCCGTCAAGATAAAGAATGTAATCAGCTTCTTTATTACCTTTTAAGATATTTTCACGGACGGCTTGCGCATTTATCGCTTCGGGAACAAACTCATCCCGGTTGACTACCGTCCAGCCGGCATCTTCAAGATATGCATCTATATAAACACGCGCTTTTTGCTCAGGCAATAGGCCGTCATATCTGAAATTATGATTGTTCTTATATTCCGTCATAAATATATCCTAATGTTCTCATATCCCAAAACTATAGGAACAATTATAACACTATTTTAGGTATTTTAATAGTACCTTATAATGGTTAAAGGCAGCCGCTGAATGGCCGCTGCATCTTTTAGCTTCGGGGATGTTTTAAAAGTTTGTTACTTTTTCACCATCCTTTGCTAGACTTGAATTGCACTTTAAGGTAATATACCGGTAGAAATAGGAGCCGTTTATGATAAACATTATAAAAATAGAAAACAAAGACGAAAAAGCAAAAATTGTCGAAGAAGTTTTGACGGATTTACCGGAATGGTTCGGCTTGCCTGAAAGCACAAAAGAATATATCAATGATTCAAAAGAATTGTATTTATGGGCAGCAAAAGAAAATGATGAAATTATCGGGTTTATAACATTAACCGAATCAAGCCCAGATTGTGCTGATGTGCATTGCATGGGAGTAAAAAAAATACATCACAATAAGGGAATCGGCACATTATTATTTAATGAGCTGAAAAAATTTGCTTCAACTAAATATGATTATATACAGGTAAAAACGGTAGATGAAGGTCATTATAAAGAATATGACCAAACAATAGCCTTTTACAAAAAGCAAGGATTTAAAAAATTAGAAGTTTTTCCCACACTCTGGGATGAGTGGAATCCTTGCTTGGTGATGATCCAAAAATTATAAAAATGCAACTGTCTGATAGTTGCATTTTTATAAAAAAAACAATATAATAAGATATGAGCAAGGATGAAAAACTTATAAAAAGGTTAAAATCCAAACCAAAGGATTTTACATATACTGAGCTTAAAAAATTGTTAAAGGCATTGGGCTACGCAGAAACACAGAGCGGAAGAACATCAGGTTCGAGAGTTGCATTTATTAATTCGTCTGACGGACATATTATCCGCCTTCATAAGCCTCATCCAAATAATGAATTGAAACAATACCAAATTGAGCAGATTATTGCCGAATTAGAGTTAAGGGGGATACTATGAAAGACTTTTTAGAATATAAAGATTATTTAGGATCGGTACATTTTAATGCTGATGATGAAATATTTTATGGAAAAATAGAATGTATTGATGATTTAATATCATTTGAAGGCAATACCGTAAATGAGTTAAAAACAGCCTTTATTGAAGCAGTTGAGGATTATATTGAACTATGCAAAGAGGCAGGAAAACCGGCTGAAAAATCATATAAAGGAAGTTTTAATATAAGAATTTCTCCTGCAATCCACAAAAAGGCTAAAAGACAAGCTATTATGCAAGGAATATCATTAAACCAATTTATTCAGCAGGCTGTTGAACAGGCAGTAACATACAATACTCGGCAAATTTAATTTATTATAATTTTGATAAAGTCGATTATTGATAATTTACAAGGAGCTTCACCGCATGTATAGAACTGATAACGAAATAAAAAAGGCCTTACTTATTTTTACCGATATATTTTCAGGACAGGCCTCAAACTCTTATATAAGCCGCTCCTCCTTACAGGAAAAGAGTGCTGAGGCTCTAAAAGAAATAGAAGAAAAGGAGCTAAAAAGCCTCGTTAAAACCATATTTTTGGAGCCCTTATCATCCCTCCGTTTTAAGATAGCAAAAGAAAACCCGGCTACCCTTGTAGGCTCGGGGCAGCTTGAAAAAATTGCCCAAGCTATCGAAGATGAAGGTGCCGATCTTGTTGTCTTTAACAGTGCTATAAGCCCCCGCATTCAGCGAAACCTTGAAGCAGCCCTCAACACCTGCGTTATCGACCGCTCCGAGGTAATTATCCAAATATTTGCAGACAGGGCTCAAACAAGGGAAGCCGTCTTGCAGGCAGACCTTGCCCGTTTGGAGTACTCTATGCCCCGCCTTGCCAGACGCTGGACCGGCTTAGCCCAGCAGCGGGGAGGTGCAAAGGGAACAAGAGGAGCTTCCAGAGGTGCCGGCGAAAAAAAGCTGGAGCTTGACAGAAGAACCTTAAAAACCGAAATTGCCAGGCTAAAAAAAGAGGTAGAAAGGGTCAGACTTCAAAGAAAGGAACAGAGGAAGACCCGCTTACAGGGAGACAAAAAAATAGGGGCGATTGTAGGCTACACAAACGCCGGAAAATCCTCCCTTTTAAAAAAACTTTCGGGAACCGAAATTTTTACCGAAGATAAACTCTTTGCCACCCTCGATGCCGAAACCAGAAAAGTTTTTTTACAAACAGGTGAAAAAAATATTCAGGTTCTATTAACCGATACCGTAGGCTTTGTAAGTAATCTGCCCCATCAACTGATTGACGCCTTCCGTTCAACTCTGGAAGAAGCATCCCTTGCAGATTTTTTAATAATAGTCTGCGATGCCTCCCATCCTGCGATGACGGAATGCCTTGAAGTTACAAGGCAGGTCTTGGATGAACTTTCATGTAAGGAAAAGCCGGTCATAATTGCAATAAACAAAATAGATGAAGTCTTTGATGAAGGTGAAATTTTAAGATTAAAGGAGCGATACCCTGAAGCTGTCGAAATTTCGGTTAAAACAGGGAAGGGGCTTGAAGATTTGAAGACGAGATTGGCCGATATAATTATTTTTAATAAATAGTCAGATAATCATTGAAATACACTTGACATAATATTAGATTTATTGATATAATCGACTCATATTCATGGGGATATAGCTCAATTGGTAGAGCGCTTGCATGGCATGCAAGAGGTCAGGGGTTCAATTCCCCTTATCTCCAATGCTAAAAGTTGGTACATTCCTAACTTATTGATTTGATAAGGCGGCTAATCAGTGGATTCGACAACTGAAATAGATCTTGACGAGCTTCTCAAAGATGTAGTAATGCCTTCCGGCAATGCGGCACAATCGCCGCCAACCCCCGGAGGATTTGACCTTGGTGTAAACCAGTCAACTCCTTTTCCTAACATAAAAAGCGGCGGGTTAAGCAAGGAGACTATGCTGTCTATGGCTCCTGAGGCCAGAGGCGAAGCAAAACGGGATCCGAGTGAACCCGATCTTACACTAACCCATTTTGAAAATGTTGAAAAGTTTTTTTCCGATACCCCCCATACTTTATTTGATACTGCAGAATTTTACAAAATAGTTTTAAAAGGCGAAGGCGAAAATGCCCAACGTCTCCATGCATCTCTGACAAAATTTTTGACGGCTACAGACCCCAAAGACCGAAGCGTATTCCGGCAGCAGGTCGAATCATCCTATTGGAATCTTGTTTCCGACATGGTTATGAAAATCGCCTCCGGTAAGTCTTCAAAAGAAAAGCAATATGCAGTCAGATACGGTCTTGTTCTCCCCACTCTTTTGACCACAGCACAAAAAGATATGTTCTCAAAGATCATCGACGAGAACAAATATTGTGAAGCCGTATACTATTTGGATGAATGGTTTAGGGAAATAGGAATAGGCAAAATCAATCCTTCCGCAACCGACGAAGTTAAAATTTCAAAAAGAGACGATAATTCGAGATTTAATCAACTTTTAGAAAAAGCAAAAGGAAAACTTCAAACAGCCGACAACCTGCTTCGCGCAAAATCGGAAGAAATAAGCCGCTCTGAAGACTCGATAAAGCAGCAAATAGACAGTATGTTTTCCCATGATATGCTTGCCAATTTCTCCAATGTTAAATCGCCTTATACGGAATCACAAAAACAGCAGATATTACAAATAAACGAAAGATTAAAGAAACTCCTCAATTTCGATAAAGAACTGCAAAGCTGTATTTCCGATTATAAAGAAGCAGATGCAGATGTACGCAGTTTGAGAGAAAAGGCTGATGCTTCAGGCGGTATTACAACAAATATGTCAGGGGCAGAGGGCGAATTTGATACGGTAAAACAGATGGCCAAAATGACATGCGGACGAAAAGGCAATCACTTTCCTATCCTGTCCCGTGAATATTTTAGAAGTTCCTCAAAAGAATTGGGCACCCGCGAAAATGTCCTGCGGGAAATGAAATGGCTTGAAGACATAGATGTTCAAGCTTATTGCCGTCAATATAAAAATCAATTAAACCGCATACCTCCATTTGTTATCTTAGTACCCACTTATGGAGATATAGGTTTTTGCTGGGAACCCTTTGACAGATATAACCGTGTAACCAGCCGAGGAAGAATCGTCATCCCAATGTATCCTAAAAGCTTAAGAGTGTCTCTTTTGATGGCAACAGCAGATTTACGCTGGCAGGTTGCAAAAGAAAAAGCCTCATACTATTGGATGGAAGAAGGCTTGACGGGAAACTACTATCAATGGTTCCAAAATCAAAAATTAAAAGGCGATATAAAAGAATATTTTATACAGGATTATATAACTTGGATGATAAAAGAAAGCGAAGGCATCCAAAAATTAGACAAAGAAGTTAGGGAAGTATTTTGGCGGTACATGCCCTTTGCCGATTCAATTAAGGCAAAACTTAGAGACAGGGCCTTGGTATATCAAGAGCTTTGTCAACGAGATATAAACCGCCAGATGTCGGATGGATATTAAGATATGAAAAAACAACTTTTTTTATTTGGTAGTAAGTTGTGCCCCGATTGCGGGCCTGCAAAGGAATATTTAGAAAGAAAAGGAGTAAAATTCCGTTATTTTGACATTACCGAAGATTTAGGTTATCTAAAGTTTTTGTTAAAATATCGGGATGAACGGGCTGAATTCGATCAGCTCAAAAAGGAGGGGAAAATCGGCATTCCGTGCTTGATGGTTGGAGATGGCGAAGAGTTTGTGTTCGACATTGAAAGAGCTGATCTGTCAAAATGGTCATAACTCAATCAACCATCTTGCCCAAAATCAGGTAGTAAAGCCGGTTTGTATTTAGGCTCAGCCTAAGTACACCTAGCAGGACGTGAGAAGACACGCCCTGCTTTTTTTTGCCGCACCGTCATTTTAATACTGTCAAAGGGTTAATTAGTTTTCCGTTTTTATATATTGAAAAATGCACATGAGGCCCCGTAGAGCGTCCTGTATTTCCTACTGTTCCTATTACGGCACCCTGATTTAAGATCTGCCCTCGTTTTACTTTTATAGTGTGCATATGTCCGTACATTGACTGATAGCCGCCTGAATGCGTAACAATGACGTAATTCCCATAGATTGCGGAGTAACCAGTATAAGATACTTTCCCGTCAAGAGTGAGCTTAATCGGTGTTCCGGTAGGTGAAGCTATATCTATGCCTGTGTGAAAACTCTTTCTTCCGGTAAAAGGGTCCCTCCTATAACCGAAAGGTGAAGTCAGCCTTCCATTTATCGGGTAAATAAAAAGTTCACCCAAAGCTTTTCTAAGCTCAAAAGTGCTCATTGTTGCTCCGGGTATAAAAAGTTTTTGCCCTATGTTTATACTCTGATTTTCAAGATCGTTTGCATCCAATACCGCGTTAATAGAAAGATTAAATTTTTGAGCTATTGAGCTTAAAGAATCGCCCTTTACGGCGGTATAAATAATTCCGTCAATGGACGGAATAACCAATTTTTGCCCTATCTTTAATTTTTTTACACTGCTTATTCCGTTTACCGAAAGCAGGGTTCCCGGATTTTTAAGACCGAATTTTTGGATAAGGCCGCTTACTGTATCACCTTTAGAAACCATGTATTCTTCAAAATCAACAGCAGTAATAAAGTCAGGAACATCTGCAGGGGAAAAAGAATTTTTTTCTCCAGCATCCGTTTGAGCGGCATAGTTCTCCCCTTTCGAAATATCGGCAGAAGGCATAACATATTGGCGCATTGCATTTATTGAAGAAGGCTCATCCCAGAACGATATAGGTTTTATTGACGAAAAACCCCAATTTAACTTTAAAATTGGAAAATAAAAAAATATAACCCCAAGAATCAGCATCGTTAAAAGACTTAAGAAAATAAAAGACTCCTCTCTGGAGCTGAGTCCGGTCTTTTTCGCAGTCTCCGGCTTTACCGATGAACCGAATAAAATTTTTTGCGGGTTAATAGCGGAATAGAGTCTGACAGTTTCTATATGAGAAAAAGCAATTTTTCTTCTTTTTTCTTGTCTATATTTATTTTTATGATGCACTGCATCCGAATACGTTATGATATCCATATTCAGTATATCGGCATAAAAAAATATGATTTTAGACCAAATTAAATAAGAAAAGGGCTTAAAACTTATAAAAGTCTTAAGCCCTTTGTTAAAATCTATGAGAAAAGACTATCTCAAAAGACCATACAAATTTTTCGGATTTTCTAAAACAGGAACGAGTTCTTGGGGAACACCGACATTCTCATCTTTTGCAATATCATACATCAACCTGAGCATTGAAAAGTCTTCAAGGGCAAACCCAACGGAGTCAAAAATAGTAATTTCATCCGGCTTGCGGTTTATTGGTTTACCTGTTTTGATTACATTCCAAATTTCGGTAACCTTAAAGCTTTCGTCCATGTGCTGAATTTCACCTTCAATTCGGCTTTGAGGTTCAAATTCTACATAAACATCGCCCATAGATAGAACTTTTGAGTCAAGCTCAGTTTTACCCGGGCAGTCGCCTCCTACACCATTTATGTGCATACCCGGCTCAACCATATCGGGAGTAATGATAATAGCATTTTTTTTATCGGCTGTAACAGTAGTGATAATATCCACTCCCTTACAAGCCTCTTTTGTACTGCTGCATTTAATTAGCTTTAACCCCTTTACGTCTTTAAGGTTATCCATAAGCTTATCGGTAGCAGCAGGATCGACATCATAGCAATAAATTTCTTCTAAACCCAAAATATGATGGAATCCAAGAGCCTGAAATTCACTTTGGCATCCGTTTCCTATCAAAGCCATTTTTTTGGGATTAGGTTTTGCTAGATATTTTGCAGCCATTACAGATGTTGCAGCAGTTCTAACAGCGGTTGTCAAAGTCAACTCGCTTAGAAGAAGCGGAAACCCTGTACAAACTTCGGCTAAAACGCCTATAGCCATGACCGTTAAAAAGTTATGTTTAGGATTTTCAGGATGTCCGTTTACATATTTAAAAGAATAGGTTTTGGAATCTCCTATGGGCATGAGCTCAATAACTCCGATAGGACTGTGATGAGCCATTCTTGGAACTTTATCAAAATCGTTCCATCTTTTATAATCTTCTTCCAAATACGGAACAAGTCTTTCAATAACCTTTTCGGCACCTACAGATTTAAGATACTTTGCCATTGTAGGCAAATCAATATACTTCGTTTTCAACATATTAACCTCCTCAATGTTGATTCTACAGTAATGATACACGCTTTTTTTGATTTTGTCTATACAACATATATAATCTCCAGCTCAAATTATTTTTTCTGCCCCGGATTATATTTTTTATTTTTAAAAAAATCTTCAGCAAGTTCTTTGACTTCTTTGTTAAGCCATATAATTCCTACCATGTTTGGAATAACAACGAGGGCAAGGGTTATATCGAGTATAAAGCCTGCATGTTCAAATTTTATAAAAGCTGCCGCAGCAATCATTAAAGTAGCAATGAATCTAACTAATTTTCCTATAAATGTTCCAAAACAATATTCCGCACATTTTTCACAATAGTAAACAATTACCAAAATAGTAGATAAAACAAATAAGAAAAGCGAAATAGATATGATAACAGAACCGGTAAACCCAAAGGAAAGATTAAAAGCTCTTTCTACGGCAATACTTGAAAATTCGCTTTGTTTCCATATTCCTGTTGTTAATACAACTAATGCAGACATTGTACAAACAAGAAGGGTGTCCACAAGCACTTCAAAAACACCCCACATACCCTGTCTACAAGGATGGTCGGTAATTGCCGTTGAATGTGCGTAAGGGGCAGACCCCATACCGGCTTCGTTGGAATAAACTCCGCGGGCAACACCCTTTTGAATAGCCAATAAAATTCCGCCTCCTATACTTCCTCCTGCAATTGCAGCAGGATTAAAGGCTCCGATAAAAATCATCTTAAATGCCGACGGAACATTTTTAATGTTTATCAAAATAATTATCAAAGAACATACTGTATATAACAGAGCCATAAACGGAACAAGGTATTCCGTTACCTTGCTTATACGTTTGATACCGCCGTATACAACCAATCCTACAAGCACAAAAATAAATCCGATAGCAACATAGCGGGTTGCAGCAATATCGGTATTAAAAAAACTCTCTCCCAGCTTTTCGATGGGGCCTACAGCAGACAATGTTTGCAATGTAATTGAAGGTAATATTTCAAGCATAAAGAAAAAGGATACACAAAATCCTAAAACCTTACCTATTTTTCCTCCTATTCCTTTTTTTAAGTAGTATGCAGGACCGCCCACATACTCTTGTAAGGCATTTTGTTCGCGGTATTTAATGCCGAGAACAATTTCCGCAAACTTTGTAGCCTGCCCTAAAATAGCTGTTACCCACATCCAAAAAACGGCACCCGGGCCTGCTGCAAAGATAATAGTAGGAACTACAACAATATTGGCAGCTCCTATCGATGATGCCAAAGCAGCCGTTGCCGCTTGAAATGGAGTTACGGTACCTGTTCCTTCTCCTTTGGTAAATATCTTACCAAATGTTTGCTTCAAGATAAATCCCAAATATTTAAACTGGAAAAACCCCAAACGCAAAGTAATCAAAAAACCTCCGCCGACAAGTAGAATTAATAGCGGCGGCCCCCAAAGCCAATCTGCAAAGCTGCTAAGACTTTCAATTAAAGTATTCATACTATACCTCCTACAAAATATTGAATTATCATTAACAATAATTATAACACAATGTTTTATAAAAATCGATAATAAAAACTTAGGAGTCAAATAAAACAGGTTAAAAATAAACCGCTTACAAGATAACATCTTGTAAGCGGTTTTCTATTTTAGAAAAAGCATTTTAATTGTCTTATTCAACAAAGGCGTACTTTAGATTATAGGTACCCGGATAAAACTGTTTAACTCCTTTTAATCTTTTTTGCATAAAGATATTATAGGTCTGGTTTGCATAGGGAGCAATTCCGCATTCGTCGGCCAATAAAATCATTTCCGCTTTTTTAAAACATTCCAACTGTTCGTTAAAATCGGAGCTTTTCTTTGCCTTTTGAACCAAGTCTGTATACTCCTTATTTTCCCAGCCTATCGGAACAATTTTGTTGCCGGGTAAAAAAAGATCCAGATATCTTGCCGGCGTATCAATGCCGCCTCCCCAGGATTTAAAACCAACCTGATAGTCCAAGCTCTTATTCCGTTTTTTAAAGACCGTTCCCTCAATTTTATCAAGCTCTACATTTACTCCAAGTACGCTTGAAAGACGATTTTGTAAATATTCGTCAAACTTGGAACTTTCGTGTGATGGGAACATTATAGAAATCGTTATTTTTGACGGGTCATCCCCAAGTCCGAGCTCTTTTAAGCCTTCAATAAAATGAGATTTAGGATCAGATACTTTTTTTATCAATTCCTGAATCGGCTCACCTGCAAGACTGCGGTAATTTTTACCTTCAAGCTCGGTTGCAATCGAAACAAAGCCGTAGGCCGGTTTATAAATATCGTCAAACAAGTCCGTGCAAATTTCTTTGCGGTCAAGACTTGCCGAAAGAGCTTGACGAATTTTTTTGTTTGAAAATAGCTTATCCTTTTGATTCATAAAAATATATTGAACTCGGCTGTCAACTCCGTGTATTTCGGCAAAGCGGTTTTCTTTTTTTAGCTTGTTTATCCAGCTTATGGAATAAGCATTTGCAATATCGATGCTTCCGTTTAAAAGTTCGCCTAAGGCGGCATTTTCTTCATTTATTATTTTAAATGTAAGAGCATCTATTTTTACCCTTTCGGCATTCCAAAATTTATCGTTTTTAACGAGCTCAATCTTGCTGTTATGTACCCAAGTTTTTATCTTAAAGGCCCCGCTGCAAATTATTTTTTCGGCCTCACTTCCATAGGATAATCCGAATTGGTTTATAATATCTTCCCTCTGGGGAGGAATTTTTGCAGCAAATTCATGAAGATTTTTTATGGGATTTTCAGTTATAATTTGAAGAGTTTTTTCGTCAAGGACCTTGATGCCTATTTCGGAATAATCCAGTTTTCCTTTTAAAATGGCTTGGGCATTTTTGATATAGTCGTAGTACATTGCCATGGGAGAGGCAGATTCGGCATTGATGATACGGCGAATACTGTACACAAAGTCTTCAGCCCTTATCTTTACGCCGTCAGACCAATAGGCCTCACGCAATTTAAAAGTCCATTCGGTATAATCGGCATTATGAGTCCAAGACTCGGCAAGGGCCGGAAGAACCTTTCTTTCCCCATTATCTTCGGTTAAGATATCGGTAAGGTTTTCGTTTATATAGTCCAGCACTATAAAAGAATACCTATCCGAAGCCTTTGCAGCATCCAAAATACTCGGTTCTGCACCCAATGAGGCCGTAACAACTTTGGGCCCATCAATTTTTTTATTGCCTCCGCAGGCAAAAAAAAGCAGCACGAATGCTGCAAGAAAAATAATTTTTATAGTCTTCATTTAAACCTCGGCTTGCACTATAGCAAATTTTAGATGATTTTTCCAGCGGGTAAAAATAGAGCAGCAAGAAGCTATAAGATGGTTAAAATTCTATAAAAAAGATTCAAATAGTTTACCGAAAAGGAGGCCCCAGCCGTCAACCATAACAAAAAGAATCAATTTAAACGGCATAGATATTTGAATAGGAGGCAGCATTATCATACCCATCGACATAAGTATACTGGCCACAATCATATCTATTATAATAAAGGGCAGGTACAAAAATATACCTATCTGAAAAGCTATTGTAAGTTCATGCAGAATAAAGGCTGCAATCAAAATATGCGTCGGAACATCTGCAAGAGTATTCGGCTTTGGGAGTTTTGCCATAGCCATAAAGGTACGGATGTGTGCAGGATTTTTTTGCATTTGCTTGTACATAAAATACCGCATAGGTTTTTCCGCCTCTTTATAAGCTTCTTCTATTCCGATTTGTCCCTCGCTCATAGGTTTATAGGAATTATTGTATATCTGAGTGAAGGTCGGCCACATAATAAAAAGAGTCAAAAAGAAAGCTATTCCGTTTAAAACCTGAGTCGGAGGCACTTGCTGCAAAGACAAAGCCCTTTTCACAAAATCCAAAACAATACTCAAACGCAAAAAGCTCGTCATCAGCATTAAAAGACTCGGAGCTATCGAAATAAGAGTAATAAAAATTAAAAGCTGAACGGAAAAGGCCACATCCTTATTTGTGGAAGGTTCCCGTATCGAAAAATCGATAAAAGGAATGCGCCCAGCCTGTCTGTTAGGGTCGGCATCCGTTCTTCCGGCTGTAGAGCCTTCAGGAAACCTTGCTTGCGAAAAAACCTGAAGCGGAACAAAAAGGACCATGACGAAAAAGATTACAACTAAAAATCTTTTTTTCATTCTCTTTCCTCCGGCTGTCCTTTTGCGGCATTATTTAATCTTTCTCTTTGCGCTTCAAAAAAATTGACATCAATGCCGTTATTTTTTGTGTTTTTAAAAACCGACGAAAGCATAGAAGCAAAATCCCGTTTGGGCAAGGAACTGCGCCGTTCGGCTTCCAAATTCATGGTATCGACCAAAATTTTATCTTCAACTTCTCCTATCATGTTTATTGAAGAATCGGTAACTCCTACAAGATAGGCTTTTTCGCCCAATGTGATTACATGGATACTTTTACCTTGAGCAAGGTTGATTGAAGCAACGCTTTTTAAATAAGGATCTTCAGAAGAAAAAGTTGTCGAATATTTTTTTATGAATTTAAGTACAACGTAAGCTAAAATACATACAACCAGCAAAGAAATAAGTATACGCAAAAGAACGGAAACAGAAGATTGAGATCTTTCTGCAACATTCAAATCAAAGCCTGTCTCATTTCTTGAAGGTAAATCTTCTGTTCTATCCGTAGTCTTTTCCGTATCTGCATCCAGCAAAATACCCGACTCGGAAGGTAAGGCCTCATCACCTGTAGAAGGACTGTCACCTTCAGCAAACAACAAGACCGAAAACAAAAAGAAAAGAACAAAAGAAAGTTTTTTTCTTAACCTCATTAAAGCCCCCACCCGATTTTAATTTTATATATCCGAAATACGCTCCGCCGGAGACAAAATTTCGGTAATACGGACACCGAAACTTTCTTCTATAACTACAACCTCGCCCTTGGCTATAGGTTTGTGGTTTACAAGAACATCGACAGGTTCACCGGCAAGCTTATCAAGCTCAATAATGTGCCCCTCACCCATTCCGAGGATTTCTTTAATCATTCGCTTTGTGCGCCCTAATTCTACGGTCATTTCCATGTAGACGTCCATGATAAGACCGATATTACCCTGCTCTTCCTGACTTACAAAACCCTGAAGGGGCGGAAATTGAACAGGCTGAACATTAGCGCCCATTCCCATTTGAGGCATCATGCCCATATTATTCATAGCCTGCATACTTCCTCCTTGCTGAGGCGATCCTTGGGCCATACCGGAACCGAACATTTGCTGTGCAGGGCCTCCTGCTTGCATAGCCCCCATCTGCATACCGCCCATCATTCCGTTTTGCATTGCGCCCATATTTTGCATACCTCCCATTGCCGCCATGCCTTGTGCTCCGGCATCTCCTCCCATAGTCTGCATTGAAGGATCAGGCCCTGCAATAGCAGAAGCTATTTTATCGACAACATCTTCAGGAAGAATCTCCCATAATTGGTATGCTGAGTCATCAAGCTGTACATTATACGTGACACTTATAAAGCTGCGCTGAGGCAATCTCATCATAGCCTTAGGAACATGTGAAGATTCTGCCGGAGCAGATGAAACGCCGGTAAGCCCGGCACGCTCAAGGTAACTAAGTTCCGTACCGACATATTGAGCTATTGTCTCGCTTATAACCGAAAGGGCCATATCGTCTATTTCTACGCTGTCTTCATGGTTAACCAAGCTGACTATTTTTTTTGCAAGCTCAGGTGTCATCATAAAGGCATGATCACCTGTCATAGATCCTGAAAAATCAATGAGGGTCGCAACCGCCATTTCGGAAACCTTTCTTAAAAAGGTCTCCCTATCTGAAAGCTCGATAACCGGCTCCGAAATAGCGACACTTTTACCGGTCATAGACTCCAAATTAGAAGATAGCCCCGGAATATTTTCTTTTATAAATTGAAGCAAGGCTGTTTTTTTAAAACTAGCCAAATCATCGCCTGCACCTGCAGCAGGGGCCGGTGCAATTCCGCCTCCGCCTACTCCCGATAACAAGGCATCTATTTCATCTTGAGAAATTGAACCATCACTCATACAACTCATCTCCTTCCGATGTTAATTCTTCGAATTCATCACCGCTAATATCTTCTATTTTTTCCAAAATCTGAACTGCTAATTTTTTACCCTTTACACCGGGCTGGCAGGAGAATTTAGGCCTGCTTCCTACTGTGAGTTTAAAGGGATCCCCTACCCTTACGTTGGGTAAGCGTACAACGTCTCCGGCTCTCAAATTAAGAACGTCCCTGATTGAAACATCCAAGGAACCTACCTCGGCAACCATGTCAACTTCAACCGAAGAAAGTTTATCCTTAATCGCAGCCGCATATTGACCTGTTGAAGCCCTCCTGACCGAAGAAAACCAAAACTGTGTCGATAATTTTGAAATAATCGGTTCAAGGGTAATATAAGGAAGACAGATATTCATCATTCCTTCTTCTTCACCGACTTTGGTTTCCAAGGTTACCAAAAGAACCATTTCCGAAGGGGTTACAATCTGAACAAATTGCGGGTTGGTATCTATGTTTCCCAAACGGGGACGTAAATCGACTACGGTAGTCCATGCTTCCCTCATATTTGCAAGGATACGGACTATAACTCCTTCCATAACCGAGCTTTCGATTTCGGTCAATTCTCTTTGAACCTTTGAGCCCTGTCCTTTACCGCCGAACAAGCGGTCTATAATCGAAAAGGTAACCGAAGGGTCTATTTCCAAAAGAGCACTTGCCCTTAAAGGATCCATGTTGATAATCGCCAAGGTCGTCGGCGTAGGTATTGATCTTATAAATTCTTCATACGTAAGCTGTTCTACAGTTGCTACGTGAACATGAGCCATGCTTCGCAGCTGAGCCGAAAGAGAGGTGGTTGTGAGACGGGCAAAGGTTTCATGCATCATCTGTACCGTCCTCATCTGCTCTTTAGAAAATTTATCGGGACGTTTGAAGTCGTAAATTTTTATTTTACGGGTATCGTTAACGGCACGAAAATCTTCAGTATCCGTATCCCCTGAGCTTATTGCGGTGAGAAGCTGATCTATTTCATCCTGCGAAAGAACTTCTGTCATGGCTCTCCTATCCTTTATTGTTCAACAATGTCGTATTGCGTGAAGCGAACATCCTTTATTTTATTTTTTGTAAGTACATTATCGTTTATTTCGTGCTTTATTTCAATCTTTATTTTTTCTTCCTGTTTTAATTCTGCCGTAGTTTTGTTCTTAAAATAGGAACGTAAAAAGTCTATTATTTCGACCTTTCTTGCAGAAAGTTCCTGAGGTGTCGACTTATCGTTATTGGTATATCCCAATGCAACATCAACTATCAAAGTTGCAGGAATTCTATCGGCCGTATGTACTTTCAAAATACCGATTGCCTGATACCATTGAAAAACATCCCTTGTTTCCCGATATTCTTCAGAAACGGGGGATATTGAATGAGATGCACCCTTCTTATCTCTTATGTTCATTGTAATAACAACAACGGTAACAATGAAAATTAGAGCAACCAATACAATAGCAACCCATTTTATCAACATGGGTATAAGACCTGCACCTCGTTTTTTGGTGTCTACAGATGAACTCATGTTTTCCTGAATATCATCGTCATCCATTAAGTCATTATCAGCCATAATTTTCTCCTTACTATCATAATCGGCACATTTCTATTTTTACTAAAAGTGTGCATCATCAAGAATAATTATATCAACCCGCCTATTATAGGCTCTGCCTTCTGCCGTATCATTCGAAAATATCGGACGTGTGTCCGCATAACCGGCTACAGAAAACCGGGATTCTTGAGCTCCAAAATCTGTAAGACTGTGCAAAATATTTATTGCTCTTGCAGATGAAAGCTCCCAATTACTTTTCCATACATCAGAATCCGTTACGCCGGAATCCGTATGGCCTTCAACCCTAAATCTATGAGAAGCAAGGTCTTGAGAAGATAAAAATTGGGCGAGGTTTAAAAGTGTGTCTCTGGATTCGGCAATATTAAGCTCCGCACTTCCCGGGTAAAAGAAAACGTCCGACGCCAAACTTATTACCACTCCTCTTTCATCGCTTGTAACCGCAATTTTATTTGTTTTAATTTCGGGAGCAAAAAGAGAAACGGCTTTTTTTAAGGCCGTCGCAAGCATCTTTCCTTTTTCCATTGAAGGCAGGGAGCTTATGGTGTTTCCAAGGTCTGAAAGTCTGCCGGCAGAAACGGAAAGACCGCCTCCCGTCGGGTCACCGCTTATTGACGCAGAAAGAGCCAAGAGTTGAGTTACATCAATCTCAGACGGCTCAAAAAGCATTACGAAGAAGCAAAGCATGAGAGTAACCATATCTGCATAAGTGGTAAGCCATCCGCTTCCTGCGGCGCCCGCTCCGTGTTTCTTTTTCCTCGCCATTTTAATCCTTTAGGACTTCCGCCTCAATTGCTTTTCTATCGGAAGGAGTCAAATATGTAACAAGTCTTTGAGCCAAAATTCTTGGGTTATCTCCGGCTTGAATTCCCAAAACTCCTTCTATAATCATTTCCTTTGATTTTACTTCCATATTATTTTGATATATAAGTTTTGTTGCTATAGGAACCAATAACCAGTTTTGCATAAGTGAACCGTAAAAGGTGGTAACAAGAGCCGTAGCCATGTTAGGACCTAGAGCGCTTTTATCGTCCAAGTTTAACAACATACCTATAAGACCAATAACCGTTCCCAACATACCAAAACCGGGCGCAAGAGTCGCCCAAGCATTTACCAAAGAAACCCACGTATTGTGTCTTTCTTCCATTTGGTTAAGTTCATTTTCCATAAGGGAGCGGATAGCTTCACCGTCTATACCGTCAACTACGTTACGCAAACCGGAACGCATAAAGGGATCTTCAAAATCTTCGATTTCTTCTTCCAATGCAAGAAGACCCGCACGGCGGCTTTTTTCGGAAAGAGCTACGAAGCGTTGAACCAGAGCTTTTTCGCCGTAATCGGTTACTTTAAAAACCCTTCCTACAACTTTAAAAATTCCTATTGTGTAAGATAAAGGATAGGTTAAAAAAAGACACATGTAGGAGCCGCCCATTGTAATGAACATTGAAGGCAAATGAATAAGACCTCCGGCTGAACCGCCTAGGAAGGCACCAAATGCAACAACTCCTAAACCTCCGAATATTCCTATAAACGACGCTATATCCATATATTCCCCTTTTTGCTTCTTCTACAACTCATTTTTAAATACACCTATTTTACGGCGGTACGCGACTATAGCCTCCAAAATCTCTTCAGGACTTTCTTTAATCACATAGAACTTTCCTGAAAGCATTTGCAACGTAACATCAGGATTGCACTCTATCGTTTCAATTTGATGAGGATTAATCCAATATTTTGTTCCGTTTAGCCGCGTTACCTGTATCATAAATAATACCCTACATTATACCATACTATCGTTTCAAGTTCAAGACTGTTTCAAGCATTGTATCTGAAGTTTGTATTGTTTTAGCTCCTGCCTGAAAGCCTTTTTGAGTTACGATCATGTCTACAAATTGGTCGGTCAAGTCAACGTTACTCATTTCGAGGGTTCCACCGATAAAGTAGCCCTTGCCTACTGTTCCCGATGTAGAAATATTTGCAATGCCTGAGTTGTTGGACTGAACATAGGTGTTTTGTCCGGCCTTTTCAAGACCGCCCTGATTAGCAAAACCGGCCATGGCTATCTGCCCTATTTCCTGTCTTACACCGTTGGAGTAAACGCCGGTTATAATACCGCTCTGGTCTATTCTGAAGTTTTCAAGGTATCCCAGAGTATATCCGTCCTGTTCGTAAGCCTTAGTGGTGCTCTTATCGGAAAACTGAGTTATAGTATTTTTGGAAGTACCGATTTCGCCTAAATTTACGTCAAATGTGTGTCTTGTAGGAGCTCCTGCCTCATCGGGGTTTGCACCTACTACATTGTAAGAAATTTGAACCAAAACTTGTCCTGCAGGTGCTGTTACGTTTCCGGCAGTGTCGGTAACGGAGGCAAGATGTCCGTTATTGTCAAAGCGGACTATAAAATTATTTTGGACACCGTCGGTTGTTCCGATTCCTACACGGGTAGCAGTAGCTTCTGCATTTGTCGGATCAACATTTACGGTTGCCTGCCAAGCATTGACCTCTCCCGGAATTCTTGCAAAATCGATTTGAAGTTCATGGGCTTCACCGAAGCTGTCATAAACCTTAAATTCGGTAGACCATGTGGATTCCAAAATCTGAGCCCGGTTTGCTCCTTCGGGTAATTCGGGTAATCTTTTATCAAGGTTACAAGCATAGTTTACACTTGTAGTAGCCTTTGCATCAAGTTTTTGACCTATCGGAATGTTTAAATCTTCTGTCTGGCCTGAGGTATTGATTATCCTAAACCCATCGGCTTCTTCAGCCATCCAGCCCTGAACTCTCATTCCGTTTGCGGGATTTACCAAAGTTCCGTCCTTATCGATACCGAAGGCACCGGCCCTTGTATAAAAAGTTTTTTCTCCGTCTTTAAGAATAAAGAAGCCGTTTCCTTGAATTGCAAGGTCGGTGTTGACTCCCGTTGTCTGCAAGGCTCCCTGTGTAAAGATTGTGTCGATACTTGCTACCATCATACCTAAGCCGACTTCTTTAGGGTTTACACCTCCAAGTTCCTCGGTAGGACGGGCTGCACCGCTTAATTGCTGTGAAATTAAATCTTGGAAGTTTACTCTTCCTCTTTTAAAACCTGTTGTATTTACGTTAGCTACGTTATTTCCGATAACGTCCATTCTTGTTTGGTGATTTTGCATTCCGGTAACACCCGAAAATAATGATCTCATCATAATTATTGCCTCCTAATTGTTTTCTGCATAAACCGTTTTAACGGCAGACCAGTTGTACCAGTTTCCGTTTACCATAACTTCAGGATTTATACCTCGTGTTGCTGCCGAAATATATCCTGAAACTTTAGAAGAACCTAAATCAAGGTCAACTTTTTTGCCGATGGCGTTTACAGCCGATGAGCCTGTCATAAGCTCGTTTAAGGCGGCAAAATTTTTATTCATATTGGTCATCTGCTCAAGGGATGAAAATTGAGCCATTTGCCCGATAAATTGAGTATCTTCCATCGGAGATGTAGGATCTTGATGGGTGAGCTGGGCAATTAACAGCTGAAGAAATTCGTCTTTCCCAAGCTGCTGCTTAGGAACCCTTGTTTCAGCAAAATTTTGTTTGTTCAAGGTGTCAACCTGAAGGCTTAAAAGAGCCTTTTCTTCAGGACTCATCTCGGATTTAAAATCCTTCATCATTTCCGCTTGTTCAAGAGCGGTGTTTACAACGCTTCTATTAATATTATTTACTTGCATAAGATTCCCCTTTAAGCCAAAAGATCTACAGTTGAACCGTAAACGTAACTGTAGGTACTCAGATTATCGGCCGTTTTTTCAAGCTGCCTTAAATCTTGTTCCGGATTTTTATAAGCAAATCCGGCAAAAGATTCAAAATTTTCGGCAAAACCATCTTGTCCCGAAGTTCCCGACCAATCTAAATTAAATTCGGCAAATTCAAAGCCGTTTTCTTTAAATTCTTTAGCCAAATTATCCAAATTTTTCTCAAAGGCTTCGTAGGCTTCTTTAGAGGCAACCGTTACTGTTCCGGTAACCCTTTTACCCTCACTCAACTCTAAATTGATTTTTACGGATCCAAGATTTTCAGGTCTTAGATGCAGCCTTATTTCTCCTGCGTTATTGTCGCGAAGAACTATTTTTCCGGCTTGTACAAAGTCTGCTGCCGACTCTCTTATTTCTTGAGCCAACATAGCGGAAAAACTTTGATTTGTTTTTTGAGCCTCGCTGCCGTTTTGAGTGCTTTGAAGATCTCCGCCCTGTGATGCATTTTGAGGCTTACCGCTAAAATCGATGACCATATCGACGGAATTATCGGTTTCCACCCTCGATTCGGAACCTGCCGTATGAACATCCGATTGAACTGAATGCATTGAGCGTAAGTCTTCTACAGAAATTTTAGGCTTAAGCTTGGAAATCGGCTTTTTGTTTAAGTTTTCCTTTACCGCTTCACTTTGAGGAGATATCTTTTTTGGTAAGCCTTTTTTATCGGTCTTGGATAAAGATGCCAACGCTCCTGCTTGTCCGGCCTTTTCTTCGTCAACGGACTGAGTTTTTTTCTTTTTTGTCTTATCTAAGTTTTTTAAAGCTTCATCAGAAAGAAGAGTAAGGCTTTCATCTTCTTTGACATCTTGCGGCAAAAGATCCTTAATTTCTCCCCTAAAATCCTCATTGAGAATTTTAAGATTTAATTCAGGTATATCTTTTTGCACTTTTTCAGCCTGCAAGTGTTCCGAATTTAGCTTTTGCGTTTCGTTATTAGGCTTTTTTAGTAAATCCTTGAGCTCTTTTAAATAAGCTTCTTTGGAATTAGGCCGATTATCGGTTTCTGCAGCATTCAAACCCTTGGCGTTACGGGCCGAATCTTTAGCCGAGAATTCCGTATCTTGCCTTCCTGTTTCCTTTTGAAGCGATGAATCCCTCATTTTATCTTCCCTAAGGCGGGCATCTTCAAATCGGGCCTCATCAATCTCCTTGCTTCCATCCTTGGCGGCGGCAATCATCTTTTTGATCATTGCCAGGAATGAATCTCCGTTTCTTACAGGTTCCGCATCAGCTCTTTTAATGTCCCTAGGGCTTTCGTTTTTTTCCGGTTCCTGTACCGGCAAAGCCTGCATACGAACATCAACTGCGTGCATATGAACCTCCTATTAATTTTTAACTGATCGTTATCTCAATAAATTTTCGGCTTGTTTTTAAGTCGGGTTTAGGAAAAAAAGAGAGTTTAAAGCTAAAGGGCGAAGTGAAAAGTACGAAGTACGAATGACGAAGTGAGAAGTGTGAAGTTCGACATTCGACATTCGAACTTTCCAATCGTTCGAACTTTCCAAATTTTTTAAAAAAATTTTACTATTTATTCAAAGTAAAACCCTATAATTATGTGAAGGCAGGCAAGAAAATAATGTCTGTTAAGGAGTTACAATGAATAAAGAAAAAATTTTAAACCCTAAGACCGATTGGGTATTTAAGCTGATGTTTTCTAAAGGCGAGGAAGGAAACAAGGCTCTTATCAGTTTTCTAAATGCCTTTTTGGAAGATTCTTACGGTAAAATCAAAAAGGCCGAAATCCTAAACACCGAGCTCATCCGCGACAGACCGTCGGGTGAAACCTACCGCCTAGACTTTTTAATTAAAACCGACACAGGCCTTCTTGTAGATCTTGAAATGCAACAGTTTTGGAAAGCCAACTATCCGAGGCGGAGTCAAATGTACCTTATGCGTTTAGCTTCTCGTTTTTTAAAGACGGAGCCTAAAGAAGACGACTTTTTGTATGCAATAAGCCTTTCGGTTTTTGGCTGCGATGTTCCTAAAAACGCCGAGCTTGTCAGAATGTCTGAAGGTTCGGTAATTCAATATCTTTATGTTGAATTAAACGAGCTAATAGTTTATACTATGAAAAAGAAACTTGAAGAGTATAACCTAAAAGATTTTTGGATAAGGTTTTTAGCCAACTATGAAGAAGATAAAAAAAGCGGGATGTTGGAAGAATTATGCAGATTAGAGGAGGGTATAAGAATGGCAGAAGCGACACTCTTTAGGGTAACGGATGAAGAGAGGCGAATGGCAATAGAACTCTCTAATGAAAAATACAAGATGTATGTAGAATGTGAAAGGAATGAAGCCAGAAGAGAGGGATTAGCTGAGGGCCGGACAACAGGTTTGGCTGAGGGTTCTCATCAAAAAGCCCTTGAAACAGCAAAAAATTTACTTGAGATGGGATTATCACACAATAATATTGCAAAAGCAACAGGCCTTTCAGTTAAAGAAGTAGAACAACTCTAATTTGACCATGAAATAAAGGTATCTAAAATCTTGTAGATTTTAGATACCTTCTCAAACCATAATAAAAAAATCTTTTAATCCTCTCTTGTTTTAAGAATAATCAAAAATGTATATATGAGGCCGAAAGCCAAAAGGATGTGGCCTATTCCAGCTATGCCTGAAAGGGCAGCATATTGAGCTTTTGAGGTATAATTATTTCCTAAAACAGTAATAATACCTCTCAAAAGCATGAGGACTACAGTAATAAGAAGCCCCATATTCCAAAAATAATTAGCCCTTCTGACACAGGCAAGTTTTTTTTCGTCAAGAGACGGGACCTGTTTAAATGCAAGGTAGGCAGCCAGGGAAAGGACAACCCCTAAAACCAAAACATGGGCATGCATCAAGCTTAGATATGAAACCCCGTCAAAGCCATTGAATTTTGTAAATTCCCTAAAAAAAACACCGGCGGCCAAACCTAAAATCAAGTACACAAAAGAATTCTCCAAGATACTTCTTAGGCTGAATTTGGGTATAAAATGCTTAAATCCTACATATACGATTCCCACATAGGCCACAGTCTTGGGCATCATAAGAGAACCGACTACAGGCACGGTTTTTGAAAACAAGACAACAGGTAAATAGAATAAAAAACTTAAAGCGGTTAATAAGGCCATGTGCTCCAAGCCGGGGGTTTTTCTAGCCTTGTAAAAGAAATAAATCAAAACGGCTCCGAGAACAGCAAAGGGGATATTACGGATTATGCTCCAAGTATAGCTTGCATCGGCCATACCCCACTCATTTTGAGGCATAACGGTGAGTATCAGCCTTATGACTGCCAAACCGTATATAAGAATATCCTTATGCTTGCTGCTTGTATTGGTTTTTATCTTATAATAATGATAGAACATAAGATAAAAAATAGTCATTGTAATGGAAGTTATTAAAACTCCGATTGACAGGTAGAAGGCATTTGCCTCAAAACCGCCCTTGTGCCACATAGAAATTACACGGGGAAGAAGGTGAAATGAATCCCCGGCGCCTAAAAGAAGAGCCATAAGCCCAAACAGCTTTGCCGTTCTATCCTTTTGTAACAAAAGCTTTATGCTTAGGGCCATAACCAGAGCCAAATAGCTCAAATCAAAAACAGATTCAACAATGTACATAAACAACTCCTTGATGACACACCGTCATTATTTACAAACAATATAATGACAAACCGTCATTTTGTCAAGAGGTTTTTGAATTTATTGCCTATAAATTCACTACTTGCAAAACTCCTAAAAATATGATAAATTTAAAGATATTATGACGGAAAAACCGTATAATTTCAGTTTACGTTGTTTTTACAACAGGAGGAAAAAATGAGTATTTCACTCGCATTGTATGCCGTGCTCGGAGGCGGGATTGCAGCCCTAGCCTATGCACTTGTAAGAACCTTATGGATTTATAAACAAAAGGTTTCAGATCAGGCTTTAAAAGAAATTGGAGGCCATATAGCCGATGGGGCTATGGCTTTTTTAAGAAGAGAATATATAACTCTTCTACCTTTCATCGCCATAGTTGCCGTTTTCCTAGCCATAGGAAATAAGGGAGCTCTTAAATTCCAATCTCTTTCATTCTTGCTTGGTGCTCTTGCTTCAATGTCAGCCGGATACATAGGTATGCGCGTTGCAACACAAGCAAACTCACGCACAACACAAGCCGCCAAGGATCAAGGCTTAAACGGAGCTTTAAAAGTTGCTTTTTCAGGCGGAAGCGTTATGGGAATGAGCGTTGTCGGTCTTGCATTTATAGGTCTTTTTATCGTTCTTATTCTCTCTACTTCAATGTTGGGAACTGAAGAAAATACCCTTAAAGATATTATTTTACCCTTAGCAACAGCTTTTTCATTAGGAGCTTCATCTATTGCCCTTTTCTCACGTGTAGGCGGCGGTATTTATACAAAGGCTGCCGACGTAGGAGCCGACCTTGTAGGAAAGGTTGAAGCAGGTATCCCCGAAGATGACCCCCGAAACCCTGCCACTATTGCCGATAATGTAGGTGATAACGTAGGTGACGTTGCAGGCATGGGCGCAGACCTCTTTGAGTCCTTTGTAGGCTCATTGGTAGGTGCTATGATTTTAGGTTTAATCGTAAACACTCCGGATTCTTCTTTAAAGATGAAGATGATGATACTACCCTTGTTGATTTCGGTTGCAGGACTCGCTGCTTCCTTAATCGGAACTTTCTTCGTAAGAGCAAAACCGGGTTCGAATCCTCAAAAAGCTCTCAACACAGGAACATTTGGAGCCGCAATCATCGCTACGATTTTTGTCTTCTTCCTCGTAAAATTCGTTATGGGAGAAGATACGTTTAACGGAACTCAAACTTATTTACACGTTTTTGCTTCTACGGTAATCGGTCTTGCCGCAGGTGTTCTAATCGGTATCATAACCGAATTCTACACAGGAACCGGAAAAAAACCCGTTAAAGACATTGTCGATTCTTGTGAAACAGGTGCAGCTACCACGATTATTTCAGGTTTAGCAGTAGGTATGAGAAGCGCCTTCCCCGTAATGATTTTAATCGGAGCTTCAATCTTTTCAAGCTTTATGCTCGCAGGCCTTTACGGTGTAGGTATAGCCGCTGTAGGTATGTTGGTAACCTTAGGAATCCAGCTTGCAGTTGATGCTTACGGCCCAATCGCCGACAACGCAGGCGGTCTTGCCGAGATGGCCGAGTTCCCCAAGGATGTCCGAAATATCACAGACAGTCTTGATGCCGTAGGAAACACCACGGCCGCTATAGGAAAAGGCTTTGCCATCGGATCAGCTGCTTTGACGGCCATCATCCTCTTTACCTCATTTAAAGAGCAAGCCGGTGTTGCAAGTGTAGATATTACAAACATTAACGTTCTTGTAGGCGTTCTCTTGGGAGGTGTTTTCCCCTTCTTGTTCTCAGCTCTGACAATGTCGGCTGTAGGAAAGGCCGCCCATAAGATGATCGAAGAAGTACGCCGCCAGTTTAAACAGCACCCCGGCATCTTGGAAAATACCGAAAAGCCCGATTACAAGAGATGTGTAGATATCAGTACTCAGGCAGCCTTAAAAGAAATGGTTATCCCCGGCCTTGCCGCAATCATTACACCCATTCTTGTCGGTTTTGCAGGAGGCCCCGCTATGTTAATCGGTCTTTTGACAGGTGTAACAGTATCCGGCGTTGTATTGGCAGTCTTTATGTCCAATGCAGGTGGTGCATGGGATAATGCAAAGAAGATGATTGAAGGCGGAATCGCAGGCGGAAAGGGTTCTCCCTCACACAAGGCTGCTGTTGTAGGCGACACTGTAGGCGATCCCTTCAAAGATACTTCCGGCCCCTCCATCAATATATTGATTAAGCTTATGTCAATGGTTTCATTGGTTATAGCCCCGATGTTAAAACTATACTGGGGATAAGCTTTTGTTAGGTTTCCGGCAAGCGGAAATCGGATAAACACAAAAAAAGACGGTCTTTTTTTAAGGCCGTCTTTTTTTATTTTAAAAAGGTTTTAAAGATCCAGCTTTAAATCTCCATCCTTAATCCAATTTATTTTTCGTAAAAGAAAGGTAAAGAAAAGAGCTAAAAGGGCCGGCAGAATAAAGTGTAAAAGAAGAACGGCAAAATAAGTGTCCAAACCGTTTCTTCCTATAGTATCCATTGCAGTGATAGTGCCGATTTGACCTACAAGGCCGCAGGTTCCCATTCCTGAACCTAGAGGGATGTTTTCCATTTTAAAGATAATTGTAGCCAAGGGGCCTAAAACAGCCGCCGCCAAAGTCGGAGGAATCCATATCCTCGGATTTTTGATAATATTCGGCATGTGAAGCATACTTGTACCTATACCGACGGCAAAACTTCCTCCAAGTCCGTTATCCCGATAGCTCATAACCGCAAAGCCTATCATTTGAGCGGCACAGCCTACAGTGGCAGCTCCTCCTGCGAGCCCTCCAAGGGAAAGCATCATACAGATTGCGGCACTGCTTATGGGCAAGGTAAGAATTACGCCTACCAAAACCGAAACGGTAACTCCCATCCAGAAAGGCTGCAAGGTAGTAGCTTCCATTATAATTTGCCCGAGCCATATCATAAAAGAGGCCATTCCGGGGCCGACGAGTGCAGCAATTACGGCTCCCGAAATAATCGTTACCATCGGCGTAACTATGAGATCAATCTTAGTTTCGCGGGAAACGGCTTTTCCCAGTTCGGTGCTGATTATCGTTGCTATGAAGACCCCTACAGGGCCGCCCAACTTATTTCCTGCAAAACCTACTATTGTTGCCGAAAAAAGCACAAAGGTATGGGCTTTTAGCGAATGAGCGATGGCTATACCGATTGCGGCCCCCGTCATATCCCGGCAAATAGGCCAGACGGTTTCGGTTAAAAAAGAAATATTAAGTTTAAGGCCTATACTGTTTAAAATTGTACCTACCAAAAGAGAGGAAAAAAGCCCCATTGCCATTGCACTCATAGCATCAATAAAATAACGTTTTGCCGATATTTCAATGTTTTTTTTAGCCAAAAAGGCTTTAAAAGAGTGGTTCATTTAAAATGCTCCCGGAACAAAATGTGTTTTTAGCGGAAAAGTATAGTGGAGAATATGGGGATCGAACCCACGACCTATTGATTGCGAACCAATCGCTCTACCAACTGAGCTAATTCCCCAAGGTAATTGCGAGTAAATCGATGTTACATCAAAAGCAAAAAAAAAGCAATAAGGGACCTTGCTTTTTTCAAATTTTTTACGTAAAATAATATAATGAAAAGAAACTTAATTTTTTTATTTTTTATTACAATTTTTATATGCTTTACAACAGCGTGTTTAAGTGTGAACGGCTCAAAAATTGAACACTCCAAAAAATCTTCTCCTAAGTCAAAAGAGCTTATCAAAGGACCTTTTATCGATTACCTTACAGAGAGAGTTTGGCGTTTAGCCGGCTGTTCTTTTGAAAACGGTGTTTATATGCCCTTGGATGCAAATATGTCAGCTTCCCGTATCAACTTTTTAAAAAACGGAACATTTGAAGCTGCCAGCGGCATTACAAACTATGCCGGAACATGGAAACATAAACAAAGTAAAAACCAAGCGGAGGCATCTTTTCGTTTTCAAATAAGCTCAAAAAAACTTGCTGATCCGTCAAATACTATAGGCAAGCCCTTTGATGCAGCTTTTGAACAAAATTTAAAAAACACCGAGTCGATTCAAATAAGTGTAAACGAAATAAAATTCTATTCCAAAGACGGAGAACTTTTATTGCACTTTATAAGGCTGTAAAAAACTTTTTAAGTATAAGTCCATACTTTGCACAAAAAAACCGTCCTTTCCCGGACGGTTTTTATCTTTTTAAAGCCGATAGATCTGATCTTTTAGGCGAATTCTCTTCCGTAACGGTTTATTACCGAAGCCATGTTGTCAAGGCTTACCTGTTCCATAACGCCGCCCATTTCCCACGCAACACGGGGCATACCGTATACAACTGAAGAAGCTTCATCCTGTCCTATTGTACGGGAACCTTCAGTAAACAATTTTGTAATATTTTGAGCTCCGTCCTTTCCCATTCCGGTCATTATTATTCCGAGAGCATGATTTTGATATTCCTTTGCAACCGATTCAAACAAAACATCAACGCTGGGTTTATGACCGCTTTGAGGCGGAGCATCTATAACCTTTGCAACCGCGGCAAGAGAGCGTTTTTCTACGACAAGATGTTTTCCGCCGGGAGCAATAAGAACGCGGCCGGGTTTTATAAGATCGCCGTCTTCCGCTTCTTTTACTTCAAGCGGACATATTTTATCTAAACTGGAAGCAAATTCTTTTGTAAATCCGGGAGGCATATGTTGAACCACAACTATTGGTTGAGGCAAATCCTTATCGATGGATGCAAAAACTTGCCGCAAAGCATTGGGGCCGCCTGTCGAAATTCCTATGGCGATAATTTGAATATTCCCAGGCTCTCTTTGAGCCTTGGGTTTTTCTTCCTTTTGAGGCTCTGCTGCAACACCCGTAATGGGCTTTGGGAGAGGAGTTTTATAGGCTTCCGAAATTGATCTTCTTTCTTCACCTCCTCTTGTGCCTGTTTCAATTTGATGACGCCGGCCATAGGCCAATAACATTTTCGAAAGAGTTTCTGAAACCGTATTTAAATTAGCAGACTCCGAACCGGAAGGCTTTGTTATAAAGTCACAAGCGCCAAGCTCCAAACAATCCATTGTAATCTTAGCACCTTCTTTTGCAATACTGGATAAAATTACAACCGGAATCTTTATATTTTGTTTTTTAAGTTCTCGCAAAAACTCAATACCGTTCATCTCGGGCATTTCCAAATCCAATACTATAACATCAGGAGCTACACGATCCAATTTTTGAAGGGCAAAACGGCCGTTCATCGCCTTATCGGCTATTTTTAAGCCGGGGGTTGCATCGATAATCTTCCCTATCAGGTTCCTCATTAACGCAGAATCATCCACTATTAAAACACGAATATCTTCCATAAAAACTCCTTTATAAAATTATATCAAACCTTTAAAATCAAAAACCTTTTTGGTAAAAACAGGCCCAATCCGTCTTCATAAACTTAAATTGAGTGTCCATCCCGAAAAGAGATTCCGAATGGCCTATAAACAAAAAGGATTTAGGCGACATAGCCCGCCAAAATCTATCAATAACGTCTTTTTGAGCCGGTTCGTCAAAATATATCAAAACATTTCGGCAAAATACCAAATCAAAATCAATGTGCTTTGAATCATGCTTTAAGTTATGATAGTCAAAATTCACCATTTGCATTATGTCTTTTTTTACCTGATAACCGTCATTCAACTTATCGAAATAAAGCTTCAAATAATCATCAGGAATTCCTGCAACTCTGGACTCCTGATAAAACCCGGTTTTACCAACAAGAAGACATTTAAGCGACAAGTCCGATGCAGTAATTTCGGCGGAAAACCCTATAGGCAAATTCTTTTTCATTACCATGGCTATAGTATAGGGTTCTTCCCCTGTCGAGCAACCTGCACTCCATATTTTAATCTTATTTTTTCCCGCGGTTTTTTTTATCTTTACGAGTTCGGGAATAACATAATTTTCCAATGCATCAAAGTGAGGTTGATTTCTAAAAAATCTTGTAAGGTTTGTTGTAACGGAATCCAAAAGGCTCTTTTGCTCTTCAGAGTCCTTAATAAGCATCGCATAATAATCCGAAACTTTTTCAAGTTTCTTGTCTCTAAGTTTTTCTTTTAACCTGCTTTCCAAAATAGACCTATTAGTATCGGAAAAAGTAATACCGCTTGCGGTATATATTAAATCGCTAAACATACGGAATTCTTGATCAGTTAAAAAATCTGACATACTCTAGGCTCCTAGTTATCTTTAAATTTATTTTTTAAATATTTTATAGTCTACGCACTATCCGCTCTTATGTCAATCGGCAGTCAAAACCTTTTGACTAAGATTAAAAAAGATAGTATAATAAACCATGAATTTTAAGAAAGCTCAAAATTTGCTTATAGCCTCTATTCTGCCTATTATATCATTTTCTTGCAGTTTAAACTATAGTAAAGAGGCACAAATTTTTGAAAAAAAACCGAATTTTGTATTTAAAAATGCAAATTTGGACCAATATGAGGAAAATTCTTTAAATTTACGCATAAATTTCGCAAAATTGGAGATTTATGACACCGATAAAACGTGGGCAGGAAAGAATTTGCGCTTTTTTAAAATAGATAAAAAATCGCTCGAAAAAGACAATCCTGAGGCGGAACTCAAGGGAAGAGCCGGACTTATAAAAATAGACGAAAAGAACAATAACTACTTTTTAGGGCAAAAGGTTTTTTTTGAAGATTTAAAAGAAGGCCTGATGATTTCGGGCGAGGCATTTTTTTGGGACAAAAAAGAAAATATTCTTTACGGAGTGGAAACCGGCTCGGTCACTGTAAAACAGGGAGATGAACTTTATATAAGCGGAGAAGGATTCATTGCAAATACCCTTTCCAAAGAATTCGAATTTTTACACTCAATTGAGGGTAAGATTAAAACTAAAAATGAGGAGAAAAAAAATGAAGAAATTTCCGAATCACAAGAACAATAAGATTTTTATCTTATGTTTTTTTATATTTTTCTCCCTGTCACATGCCGCAGCTGAAATCTCCACTATAAGTTTCAAAGCAGACAAGGTAACAGCCTCCGTTGCTGAAAATAAAAAATCGACAAATTTAATCGGCAATGCCGAAATCAAAGTAGACAGTTTAACCATATCGGCAGACCGCATTGAAATTTTCGGAAAAGATTATCGGTATGTGAACGCAAACGGCTCGGTAAAGGGCAGCGATACCGAAAAGGGTTATAGTTTTCAGGCAGATCTTATCAACTTTGATAGAAAAACCGATACGGTTACAATGTTCGGAAAAATAGAACTGAAGGATACAAAAAATGATGTAACTATCACTGCCGAAAATATGGAGTACAAAAAAAAACAAGAAGTAATGATCATACGCTTCAGTGTTAAAATAATAAATAAGGATATAAATTGTATTTCGATGTTTGCCCTGTATAATAGAAAAGAGGCGAAGGTTGAGTTAACAGGCCGTCCTATCGTAAAAAAAGCAAAAGACGAATTTAGAGCCGGAAAAATTTCGGTAAATCTGGAGACGGAAGACATAGCTCTGGATGGCCGCGTCAGAGGTTCAGTAGAGCAAGTAAAAGAAGAAAAAGACGACACCGATAAAACCGAAAATCAAAATGAATCAGAATCAACTCAAAATCAAGAGGAACAATCCAATGTTTGACACAAAGAGCATTTTAAAAGTTGAAGGATTAAATAAATTTTTTAGAAAAAAACATGCCGTAAAGGATGTTAGCTTTTCGATGAATCAGGGAGAAATTGTAGGACTTTTAGGCCCAAACGGAGCCGGAAAAACAACTACATTCTATATGATTGTTGGTTTTTACAAACCGAATGCGGGAAATATTTATCTGGACGGTAAAAAGATAACGGCCTTACCAATGTATAAAAGAGCTCATGCAGGTATTTCTTATTTACCGCAGGAAGCCTCAGTTTTTAGAAAACTTACTGTCGAGCAAAATATTTATGCTATCTTGGAAACACGCAAAGATCTTTCCAAAGAACAAAAAAAAGAAAGACTGGAATTCTTACTTGAAGAGTTCGGAATTACGGCAAACAGAAAGCAACAAGCCTACACTCTTTCCGGAGGAGAAAGAAGACGTACGGAAATAGCACGAGCTTTAGCTATAGAGCCCAAGTTTTTACTTTTAGATGAACCCTTTGCCGGTATTGATCCGATTGCAGTACACGACATAAAAAGCATAGTACGCATTTTAGCTAATCAAGGTATAGGCATCTTGATAACCGACCACAATGTCAGGGACACCTTGGAGATAACCGACAGGGCATACATAATAGGCAGCGGAGAAATTGTAGAACAGGGCTCCAAAGACGAAATTCTAAATTCCGAGATTGCCCGCAAAATCTATCTTGGTGAAGAATTCAGAATGTAATTGGAGATGAGATGATAGACTTAATCGCTTTTTTGGGTAATTACGGAAAAAAATATGAGAACACAAGGCATAATGCAGCTTGGGTTTTATGTGATTTAATAGACATAGGAACAAATGCCGTATGGCAGAGTAAATTTAAAGGACAATACGCAAAGGCATCTCCTTCCATAACAGGAGGAAGAGTAATCCATTTGTTAAAGCCCGAAACCTATATGAACCTATCTGGAGAAAGCGTAATTTCAGCCGCTTCCTTTTTTAGATTAAAGCCTGAAAATATTTTGATAGTGCATGATGAGCTGGAGTTAAAACCCGGCATTATCAGCTTTAAATGGGGAGGAGGCCTTGGAGGACACAACGGCCTGCGCTCTGTAAAATCGGTTTTAAATACGGCAGATTTTTTCCGTTTGAGGATAGGAATAGGCCGGCCGGATTTTTCTTCTCAAGGAGGAGATTCTTCGCCCGATATTTCAGGTTATGTCCTTTCCCGTTTTGCACAATCAGAATTGGAAACCATAAAAAGCCAGGTATCCAATGTAAATTCTTTTTTCAAAGAACTGCTTGAAGCCGAAGAAGCTCAAACTCTTATAAAAAAATGGGCCAAGGTTCTGCCTCCTCAAAGCGGAGTACTTATCTCTTAAGATTTTTTTTATTTTTCCGAAACTAAAATGAGGAATGATAATGAAAAAAACACTAGGTCTATTATTTTTTATTGCTCTATTTTTGCCCTCAGTTTTTTCAGAAAAGGGTATTGAACCGGAAGTTTATCAAAAACTAACAGAATCAATCGTAAGAGTTGAAGCGCCCAAAATTAAGGACGGATATATAATCTTTACATCCTCTGCAAAAAGACATATAGGAATAGCTTTTTCACATGAAGATTACAAGCGCATCCATTCTTTTAAAAAACTCAATCGAAGCGAATTCGAAAAAACTATTTTTTTCTATATTTTTCCGATTCCTGATGAGTTAACCGAAATAAGGTATAGGCTTGTAATAGACGGACTTTGGTCGCCAGATCCGATAAATCAGAATACGGCTTTTGATAATCTGCACAGCATGAGCGTTTCCTGCATTAATGTTCCCTATAAAAAAGAATATAAAACCGGAATAAGCAATAAAAATGCAGTAAAATTTACCTATTTGGGAGAAGCTAAAAAAAACATAAAACTTGCGGGTTCATTTAATAACTGGGATCCTTTTATGTATGATCTAATCGAAGTTTCTCCCGGAAGATATGAACTAAATTTGAACTTACCCTCAGGCACTTGGCTCTACGCTTATTTTTCAGGCGGAACCCGGCTGCCCGATACTACAAATAAAAATTATGTATATACCGTTGACGGTCGTGTAGCTTCAGTTATTACGGTTAAGTAAATTGTTATTTTATAGGAGATTCGATAAACAGTTCGGCAGGAATTCTGCCTCACTGTTTATCTTCGAGTTTTGTGCTTTGCACAAAACATCGCATTATTGTATGTAGTTTTGCTTTATGCAAAACTACTTGAAAAAACTTTTTTCGCAAATTGATATTTGCTACAAAAAGTTTTTATAGGAGGTTAAGTATGCACGAATATATTATACAAGGCGGCTTCCCTGTAAAGGGAACAATAAAAGCAAGCGGAAATAAAAATGCTGCCCTTCCCTGCATTGCCGCAGCCATTCTTTCGGAAGAACCTATAATTTTAAAAAACATTCCGGAAATTGAAGATGTTTTTGTAATGCTTCAAGTCTTTGAAGCATTAGGAGGGCATTACGAAAAAATAGAAAAAAACGTATTCAAGCTTCAAATCGAAAAAGTAAAAACAAGCAAGATACCGGAAGATTTAGCCTCAAAAATAAGAGCCTCCATTTTATTTGCAGGCCCTCTTTTAGCAAGAACAGGCAAGGCCATTTTGCCTCCTCCCGGAGGAGATGTTATAGGCCGCCGAAGATTAGACACTCATTTTTTGGCCTTAACCGAATTGGGCGCCAGAGTCGAAACGGATCAAAATTTTTCTTTCATCGCTCATAAATTAAAGGGTGAAGATATTTTCTTGGATGAAGCTTCCGTTACCGCAACCGAAAACGCTATCATGGCAGCAAGCCTTGCAGAAGGAACAACCATCATTACAAATGCAGCAAGCGAGCCTCATGTTCAAGAGCTTTGTAATATGTTAAACAAAATGGGCGCAAAAATTAGCGGAGTCGGCTCAAATATATTGACAATTGAAGGAGTCAAAAAATTAGGCGGAACGGAACACCGAATAGGTCCGGACTATATGGAAATAGGTTCTTTTATAGGACTTGCATCGGTTACAAGGGGACAGCTTAAAATAACTGACGTGGAACCGAGGGATATGAGACCCTTAAAAGTAGCTTTCGGTAAACTAGGCATAGGCTGGACTCTTGAAGGAACAACGCTGACCGTTCCCGATAAACAAAAAATGCAGGTAAACTGTGACCTCGGCGGAATGATTCCTAAAATCGATGATGCTCCATGGCCCGGCTTTCCGCCTGATCTGACAAGTATTATGACGGTAATAGCAACGCAGGTTGAAGGAACGGTTTTAATTCACGAAAAGATGTTCGAATCAAGAATGTTTTTTGTAGATAAACTCATAGGTATGGGAGCACGCATTACCTTGTGTGATCCCCACCGTGCAGTTATTTCCGGCCCAAGCTCACTCCATGGAAGCGACTTGGTTTCACCGGATGTAAGGGCCGGTATGGCAATGGTGATAGCGGCCTGTTGTGCCCGCGGAGAAAGCATTATCAGAAACGTCTATCAGATAGAGCGCGGTTATGAGCATTTGGTTGAACGCTTAAAATCCATAGGCGTAAAAATCGAAGTTAGAGAAAAATAAGTCAATATTCAATCTGCACCGCTCGGTGCAGATTTTTTTTAATAAAACCTCTTCCTATTATGCCGAATTTGTGATATTCTGTTTTCCAAGCTCAACAAAGAAAGGCTCATTTTAAAGATGCTTAACTTTATTTTTAAAAGAATTTTATATGGTATTCTTACAATGTTCATCGTTGCCAGTATTACCTTTTTTTTGGTGCATATTATTCCGGGGAATCCTATTGAAACAATAGCAGAAAATCTGCCTGAAGAAAGGAGAGCAGACCTTTATTCTCAATACGGCTACGACAAACCTCTTTTTACTCAATACATAGTTTTTTGGAAAAATATTTTAATTAAAGGAGATTTAGGCACATCTCTTTATTATCGCGGGAGGCTCGTTACGGATGTAATAAAAACCCATGCTCCCATTTCTGCAAGACTTGGACTTCAAGCCTTATTCTTCGGAGTTTCTGCGGGTTTGCTATTCGGCATTTTGGCAGCAGTAAACCGCGGAAAAAAATTCGACTACAGCCTTATTTTAATTGCGGTGATAGGCATATCCATTCCGAGTTTTGTTATGGGACAAATGCTTCAATATTTTTTCGGCATTAAACACAATCTCCTTCCAATTACAGGATGGGGAAGTTTTAAGTATACTGTGCTCCCGTCTTTGGCCTTAGCTATAGGGCCCATTGCAAAATACTCCCGGTACATGCGTTCCAATTATTTGGATATTGTAAATCAAGACTATATTTTAACGGCAAGGGCCAAGGGTGCTTCAAAGGTAAGAATTATAAAAAGTCATATTTTGCGTAATGCCTTTTTACCTATCATAACAATGCTCGGCCCTCAAATCGCATTCACCTTTACCGGAACATTTATAATTGAAAATATTTTTTCGGTACCCGGATTAGGCTCTTACTTTGTACGTTCAATTTCGGAAAGAGATTATACAATGGTTATGGGGCAAACCATATTTATCTCGTTTTTATATGTAACATCTTTAATTATAGTCGATATAGCTTATAATTTACTCGACCCGCGGATTAAAGTTCAAACAAAAAATGAGGTTCTTTAGTTTATGAATAAAATAGATTCCGATTGCAATAATCAAATTAAAGAACTCGATTTAAAACCTGAAGATTTTATCCCTGTCAACAGAACAAAAAAAACTCTTCAAACTACAAGGGTAAGTATTGGTTTTTGGGAAGATGTAAGAAGGCGCTTTAAAAAAAGCAAACGTGCCCTTTTTTCTTGCATAGTTTTAGGATTAATTATTTTGGTATGTACATTCGGGCCTATCTTAAGCGGATACCCGGATGATGAAGGAAATTTAAAAGAAAAAAATATGAGCCCTTCCTCTTCACACTTTTTTGGAACGGATGAATTAGGGCGCGATATATTTACGAGAGTATGCAAGGGCGGAAGAGCCTCTCTTTTAATCGCAATTATAGGTACTGCAATAGATATAAGCATCGGCTTGATTTATGGAGGAATCTCGGCCTATACAGGAGGAAAAACGGATACCGTAATGATGAGAATAGTAGAAATACTTTCAAGTGTTCCTTATTTAATTACCGCTATTTTAATTTCGCTTATTTTCGGTAAAGGTATTTTTTCGATTATCATCGCAATGACAATCACAGGCTGGTGCTTTACGGCACGTCTTGTACGGGGGCAGATCCTTCAACTTAAAAATCAAGATTTTGTTTTAGCAGCAAAAGCTTTAGGTACAAGTCCTTTTAAAATAATAGTAAAACATTTACTTCCCAATACCGTAAGCGTTATGATAATAGCTTTGACCTTCGATATTCCTTCATTTATTTTTGGGGAAGCCTTTTTATCTTATATCGGTTTAGGAATACAGCCTCCATATACAAGCTGGGGACTGTTAGCTTCCGAGGCTCAAAAAACGATGCTTTTTTATCCTTATCAATTATTTTTTCCGGCCCTCTTTATAAGTTTGACAATTTTATCGTTACAGATTATAGGTGACGCTTTACGGGATGCAATGGACCCTCATTTAAGGAAGAACAAATGAAGCCGATTCTTCAAGTTAAAAATTTAGAAGTTACATTTAAAAATTATGCCGGAACAATTTATGCAGTAAACGGTATTTCGTTTGATTTGTATGAGGATGAAACTTTAGTGCTGGTAGGAGAATCAGGCTGCGGCAAAAGCGTCACAGCTCATTCGATTTTAAAACTCCTCCCCGGAAAAAAAACACGCATACACGAAAATTCTCAAATTATTTTTGAAGATAAAAATATCTTGGAATATACGGAAGAAGAAATGCAGCACATTCGAGGCAACGAAATATCCATGATATTTCAAGACCCTTTAACATATTTAAATCCTACAATGCCCATAGGCAAACAAGTTATGGAAAGCATTTTAATTCATCAAAGGGTAAGTAAAAAAGAAGCCTTGGAACAAACAATAAAAATTTTAGAATTGGCACAAATTCCCGACCCGGAAAAAAGGCTCAAACAATACCCTCACGAATTTTCAGGCGGAATGAGGCAGAGGGTTTTAATTTCAATTGCACTTGCAAGTAATCCTAAAATTTTAATTGCCGATGAACCGACAACAGCTCTCGACGTAACAATTCAAGCCGAAATCTTGGAACTAATACAAAAAATTCAAAAAGAAACAAAGACAGCGGTAATGCTTATCACACATGACCTTGGAATTGCAGCCGAGATCGCAGACCGCATTCAAGTCATGTATGCCGGAAAAATTATTGAGCGAGGCAAAACCGAACATATTTTTAAAAATGCGCAACACCCTTATACCAAGGCATTGCTTGCCGCTGTTCCATCAGTTAATCAGTTAAAAGAAAAAACACTTTATGCGCCTGAAGGAAATCATCCCGATATGCTTTCCCTTCCAAAAGGATGCGCCTTTGCAGATAGGTGCGAAAAATGTATGAAGGTTTGTCTTACCCATCAACCTCCCGGAATGCAAATAGAAGAAGGTCATTTTACCTCATGTTGGCTTCAACATGAATTTGCAAAAGGAAAAACAGATGAATGATTGTCTTTTACAAGTTTGCAATTTAAAAAAATATTTCCGTCTGGCACACCGCGATGTTCTTCACGCAGTAGATGATGTAAGCTTTTCAATAAATAGAGGGGAAACCGTAGGCATAGTAGGCGAATCGGGCTGCGGTAAAACAACTCTCGGAAGAACAATTCTGGGTTTATACCGTCCTAACGGCGGCAAAATAGTTTTCGACGGAACAGATATAGGTTCTGCCTCAAAAAAAGAACTGCACGCTTTTAAAAAGAGAGCTCAAATAATTTTACAAGATCCTTATGCTTCATTTAATCCGCGCATGACAATTTCGCAAATTATTTCTGAAGGAATGGAAGCTCATAACTTATACAAAACAAAAAAAGAAAGAGAGGATGCCGTATATTCTCTTCTCGAAACGGTAGGACTTGTACCCGAACATGCAAATAGATTTCCGCATGAATTTTCCGGAGGGCAAAGGCAGAGAATAGGAATTGCCAGAGCTTTGGCAGTAGAACCCGATTTTATAGTCTGCGATGAGCCGATTTCTTCATTAGATGTTTCAATTCAAGCACAGATAATAAATTTATTGATAAGACTTCAAAAAGAATTTAAAATGACTTATCTTTTTATTGCCCATGATTTATCTATAGTAAAATATATTTCGGACAAGGTCGGCGTTATGTACTCAGGTAAACTTGTGGAATTCGCAAAAAGTGCAGAACTATATAAAAAGCCTCTTCATCCTTATTCTCAAGCATTAATTTCAGCAATACCGAGCACAGATATAGCCTCGCCTATGTATGCAAGACGCATTCATATCAAAGGGGAAATAAGCAGCGCAATCAATCCGCCGCAAGTCTGCCGATTTTATAAACGCTGCCCCAAGGCCTTTGAAAAATGCAAATCGATTTCTCCCGATCTTGTCGAGATTGAAAGCGGACATTTTGCAGCCTGCCATTTACTCAATGATAAAACCTAAATTAGTCACAACCTTGCGTAAACTAAAATTCGAAATTGACGGAACTTCAACAAAAAAATTATTTTTTCTTTTGATTATCAAAGTACTTGAACCCCCTCCATCCAAATGAAGAGCATGGCTTGCGCCAAGTTTTCGCATAAAAAAATAAGCCTGATTAAAAGTTATACCCCTGCTTTTTTTCTTGTTTTCAGCTTCGGCAAAAAAAATAAACAAAGTTTTACCGTCTTCATCTATCCCCGCACAAGTTCTTGAGTCTTCTCTTGCAATAATATCGGCGATAACGGCTTTTCCGTTTTTTAAAATTACCTTGTGTCCGCTCACTGCATATTCAATACCGACAAGATTTTCAAGCTTTTGTTTTTCGATTATAAAGGCCGAATTATCCGGTGAAAAACAAAGTGCTCCATATTCAAGAAAGGGTTTAGATAAATGTATTTTTTTGTCTATATGAATACCGATAGGTTCTCCTCGTGAAGAAAATAAAAAAGATTTTAATTTAAAAAATGAAGCATTTACGGATACTATTGTATTATGCCTTTTTGCAAAACTTAAAGTTGTTTCCCGTTTCACCATTCCCTTATCATTAAAAAGTTCAGACTCGGTTACAACAATTTTTAACTTAGGATTGGTTAAATCCAATTTTACTGCATGCACTATAAGAGGATAATCTTCATATTCAATATGAGAAATCCAAACACCCTTTGTCAATTCTTCCCATACAAATTCTTTTTTTGAATTTTCTATGAAAGAAAAATCAGGAGAATGTTTTTTATAAATGCTTTGACAAGAGCAAAATAAAAAAAATGAGAAGATAAAAAAAAGCACAAATTTATTTTGTTTAGAATTTAAAAACATAAGCAACCTTACAGATTATTTGTATATACCATTCTATAATTAAGTTTTATAATATTCAATAGCTCTTATCAAGATTGATTTTATTTTACGGTTTTGATATACTATAAAAATGAATAGCGATAATAGAATAAAACTTGTCAGAATTGCATCTCTTACAGCCCTCATAGGAAATATAATAATATGTATTGCAAAACTTATAATAGGTATTTATGCACAAAGTCTTTCGGTAATAGGCGACGGCCTAGACTCGGCAACTGACGTAATAATATCGATCATTACACTTGCGGTGAGTTTTATAATAAACATACCTTCAGACAAAAAACATCCTTGGGGTCATCAGCGTGCTGAAACAATGGCAGCTCTCATCTTATCATTTATAATAATGACAGCAGGGTTTCAACTTTTTCTTACAGCAGCAGGAAAACTAATAAATGTTTATAAAGGAACTGCAAATATTCCGATGCCCCACATACTTGCAGTTATCGTTACGGCATCTTCGATAGCCGTTAAACTCCTTTTAGCTTTAAATCAACATATTCTCGGCAAAAAAGCGGGAAGCATGATGATTCAGGCAAATGCAAAAAACATGACAAATGACGTTATTCTTTCTGCTTCGGTTTTAACCGGTCTTGCAATCTCATACTTTTTTAATGCGCCGTTTTTTGATGCAATTACAGCCCTTTTGGTAAGTGTGTGGATTATGAAATCGGGCATAGAACTTTTTATAGAATTAAATGTTGAACTAATGGATGGAAACACAAACGAGCTCTTATACAAAAAATTATTTGAAGCTGCAAATTCCGTTGAAGGCGCACATAATCCTCATCGAGCAAGAATAAGGAGGATGTCCAATCTTTTAGATATTGATCTGGATATAGAAGTTGATGCCAAAATAAGTATCTGCGAAGGCCACTGTATCGCTGAAAAGGTAACTTCTGCAATAAAAGAAAAGATAGAAAATGTTTATGATGTAATGATACATGTTGAACCCTACGGCATCTGCAACTGCGAAGCCGAAGGGTTCGGCCTATCCGAAAAAGACATTGAAGCCTAATTGAGTTTTGCTTTTTGTTTTTTCCAAATATGAATGAACTCCAGCATATATTGCTGAACATCACCGAACCATTCTTTTTGAAACTTGCAAGCCTCAACGCCTAAATATCTGTAATGCCAACTTTCCCATTTATAGCCCGTAATATGCTCCATATGCTTTGGATAGGAAAGCGACCAGCCGTACTTCCACGCATTCTTAAGCATCCATTTCCCTGCAGCAGTACCGGCATAAGAATTCGAAATACTGCCGAAATCTACAACAGTACCCAGCTGATGCTGACTTGCCCCGGGAGGTGCTGAAAAAGATAAGGCTTTCTTTTTACCGTATACACGAACATATCTTGCAAAAAGTTTTGATTGATAATTATAAGGTCTATAAGCCGAACTTACCCATATTTTTATTCCATCTTTTTTTGCTGCCTCTGCCATCTTTTGTAAAGGCCGTTCTGCAATTTTTGCCAGATAAATATCGAATCGATCGAGAAGATATTTTCTGTCTTTCATATTGAACAACAATATAACGTTTTTAGGCTTATAAGTATTATCAAGAAGATGCTTTTTATCGACCAAAATCAATTCTCCTTCTTTTTCTGCAGCCAAAACTTTATTTAAGTCTTTAAAAAACTTTTTTTTATTTTTGTTTATTTTATCGCGTATATTTTGCGGAAGAATTTTTGAAAATTCAACATAATTTTTTTTATATACATTTTCATCCGAATCTGTTTTATCATTTGGATAGATGCAAAGTATTAAAATAAAAAAGAAAGAGAGAAAAAAATACTTCTTTAGAGTAGAATGCATACTTTAATATTTATAAAAATTATTTATATCTCATCAACAGAATGGATAATATTGAATACATCCGAAAAACCGGTTGTGTCCAAAGCCATTTTGACATCTTTTGCAGGATTCAAAATATACAGTTTATGTCCGTTATCTTCGCCGTCATTATGTGCAGACATTAACACGCCGATACCCGATGATGAAAGACTTATCACCTTTGATAAATCTAAAATCACATCATTATCTTTAATCGCCGAATATACTTTTTTTTCAAAGTCACCTGACGTATAAAGATTGACGGTACCCTCGACAGTTAATAACAAACATCCGGATACATTTGATTCATTAATAATTAAATTTTCCATAGTACATCCTTTTTATATATGTTTAAACGTCATGATAGTGATATCGTCTTCAATTTCTTTGGCAATATAATCCAAAAAAGTTCTATATATGATATTAGAAATTTCGTTTGCGGATTTTGTTTTATTTGCTGCAATCAATCGACTGACTCTGTCATTTCCGAATTTATCACCTTTTAAGTTTTTAGAATCCAACAAACCATCAGTCGTAAAAACTATAATATCGTTACGGTTCATTGTGATTCTTCTAACCTTTAAAAATGGCCTTATATTTTTTACAAAACCCAATACTTTTCCTTCACCTTGAATCTCTATAACATTTTTATAAGAATCGATATACATCGACATAAGAGGAATACCGCAGTTAAGATAATAAATTGTAGATGTTTTAAAATCAATGATACCGAAAAGTCCGGCAAGGAAAGTTCCTTTGGGAAGATTATCTTTAATAAAAGAATTTATTTTTACTACAAGTTCTTTAAAATCCGGAGTTTCAGAAAGATAGGTATGTAGAACCGATTTTAAAATAACCATCGACATACTTGCACTCAATCCCTTACCGGAAACGTCTCCTATCAAAAATAAATATCTATCTTCAGACAATCTAATAAAGTCTGTAAAATCGCCTCCCAGTTGATGGGCTGAAAAGGCAATCGAATCCACATCAATAACCTTTTTTTCGACGATATCGATATTCTTTTGAATTGCCCCGATAATCTGATCCGACATTTCGATTTCACGGTCAAGAATAAGAACTATATCCTGTTTTGCTATATTTCTCAAATAATAAACAACCAAGAAAAAATATGAATAAAGACTTTTCAATACATCAAAATCATAAGCAGTATAAGCTTCATTCTTTTTCTTAGCAGAAATAGCTATAACGCCTATCAATTTTTGTCCTTCACGAACGCATATTAAAATTTCGGAATATGTACTGTTCATAAAACCGATCAAGTCACTTCTTACATTCAAAAAGTCGGGGTTTGTTAAAACCTGAGACCTCATTACAACCTGAATATTTTCATTCAATAAAAATTCAAAAATAGGCTGTTTAGCATTAAAGCCGGTGTTTATATCCAATGTAGAATAAACAGGCTCCAGTATTTCATTTTCACTCGCAATTAAAATACTGATAGATCCGGCGCGCAGTTGAGCCAATAAAACATTTGAGAAGTTTTTCATGACCTTTTCGCGGCCTTCGGTATAATCAATTTTTTGTAATTTTTCTTCGATAGCTTTTGCATACTCGGAAGTATCACCAAAAAACCATCTCATTTTTTGCGATACAAAATTTCGAATGACAAGAAAAATAAAGGCGCCGATTATCAACAAAACAACTTGCAGATAAAAGTTTCTTACATATGTCAAAACCCAAGAAGCCCAAAATCCCGTCACAGCAGCAAAAATTAAAATAAAAATTAAAAACCTCAATAAAATAAAACCTAATCGTTTTCTGTCATAAACCATTGAGGTTGAAAAACCGTATGATGCAAAGAAGATTAAAAACAAATATCCTAAAGGGTTTATTGCAATCGCCCATGAAAAAATATGAGCGATATAATGTACAGTACTCCAAATTACCGCACTAAAAAGAAGAGCCGTAAAATAAATAGCCATCTGCTGCCGATAAATTCTGCCGGGTTCTTTAATGATTTTAAAAACGGAAACAGCCATCGCTAAAATAGGCACTTCCAACAGAAGAAGTCTTTGAAACATATCTGCAGCGGAACTGCCTGCTATCATTGCCGAATTAAATTTAAAACCTAACAAGGCATTCCAAGAAAAACTTTTTATAAAGAAGATTGCCAGCGCGGCTATACCTGCGTGCAAGACGGCATTAAAGATTGTAAAGGAAAAGTTTTTTTTATTTTCAAAGCGCGGCATTTTTATTGTAAACTGCAAGGTAAAAAACGAAATTGCAGCCATCCCAAGCATGAATATTTTTGAGATAGGAACAATTACCGCAGAAATATTAAAATATATAGACAATATTAATGCCAAAAAAAGCAAGGTCGTTATTGCCGTACTTACTGCGATCATAAAAAGATCCCGAGCATAGGGCTCCTTTTTATAACCCAGATTTATTGCAAGTATCGTTAAAACAACAAGAAAAAAGAATACAAAAACAATCAGACCCATAACTTACCCCTTTACCTTAGCACACATTATTGTAATGTCATCCCTCATGGGCTGATTACCTGTATGGGCATAAGCCATTCCTGCGACCTTCTCGACAATATCTTCTGCACTATCTTTAACAAAAGATTTTATAGATTCCATATAATTATCGGTCTCGGCCAATTCAACACCTTCATTGTTCATAGATTCAGGAACACCGTCCGTCATCATTAAAATTACATCACCCCTATAAAGCGGTCTCTCATGAACTTCAATCTTATCGAATTCGATAATTCCTACAATACTGCAAGTAGATTCAAGAACCTTTACCTTGTAACCGTCAGGAGATTCCGTAAGAATCATAGGGTCTTCCATCGAAGCGTTAACATATTTTATGGTCATTTTTTCCGTATCGACGAGGCCCAAAAATAAAACAGTGTACTTATCCAAAAGTCCCATTCGTTTTATGGCGCTGTCAACAGCAAGAATCAAAGCAGGAAGGTCTTCTTTATTTTTGGCTATCTTGATAGTATTAACAACAATACCCATAACCAATGCTGCAGAAAGCCCCTTTCCCGAAACGTCTCCTACAACAAGAAGAGTTTTATTGTCATCTATTTTTATGGCATCATAATAGTCGCCCGATACGTTTACAAGAGGTTTAAAATAAGCTGCCAGCTCAAGCATAGGCATTTCAGGAAGCTTTTGAGGAAGGAAGGCTTTTTGCGTATTTGCAACCATGTTCCATTCCTGACTCAATTCCGAAAAATATAAGAGCTGTTCAAGAGTAGAAATTCTGTTTTGATAACTTAAAAATTCCGAAAACATTGTGTTAAAAATTTCAGGTTCTATCTCATTAAAATATCCGCAAATGATAAAAAAATGAATATCGTCTAATAAAACCGCAGCAATACGGGCTTTTTTTAGCGTACATTTTTGCATATCGGCATTAAAATAATAAACACCCGGCTTATATTCCGCCGTAATTTCATTTAGCGAAGTAAAGGTTTCAGGAGAAGAAATAAATCTTGATGAGCTGTTATATAAAACAATATTATTGCCGGCATCTACGAGCATAACCGAACAATCACCGGCATACTCAAGTTCAGTTTGAACCGCATCTATCAAGTTTTCAATTGTATAGCAGAACCTCAGCCTTTCCAAAAAAGAGACAAATATTTTATTCTTTGGCCGAGCATATTCCGTGTTTTCTATTTTTTTATAGAACGTCCGCAAAAGATAATCCGTAAAGATAGCAACAATAATAAAAACCAATGCTCCTATGGCAAAGCGGTGTTCTTGTCTTATTTCAGGGATTCTTGCCAACCGGCTTAGAGCTAGGGTCATATCATTAGCAGAATAAAATTTGCCCAAAAACAAAAATCTAGGACTAACGAATATTGAGAAAAGAGCAAAAACACTGCCCATTCCAATACTTATTAGAATATTAGAAAGCAATTTGCGTAATTTTATCATTAATGACCTCTCCAGCGTAGGAGATATTATACCATAAAATGAAATAAAGATAAAGTCTAAAGCAAAAAAAATTCAAACTGCCTATTTTAAGGCAAATCCTTTAAGGCTATGAGGTTCGGGGTCTCATTTTCGCCTTCAAGCTCGGAAATTTCCTGCAAAAGTTTTTTTGACTTTGACGATAATTTTGAAGGAATTTGCACTTGAATTTGAATGTAAAGATCGCCTTTTCGGCCTATGCCTGTAGGAACTCCTTCGCCGCGGATTCTTAAAAGTTTTCCGTTTTGTGTGCCGGCAGGGATTTTAAGCTTTAAGGTTTTTTCGTCAAGGGATTTGATGTTTATTTCTCCGCCCAAGGCAGCCTGTGTCATTGATATAGGCACTGCGCAGTAGAGGTCTATTCCGTTTCTCTCAAAATAAGGATGAGCTTGAACAAAGATAAATACAAAAAGATCTCCGTAATCTCCGCCTGACTGACCTGCGTTTCCTTGACTCGGAATGGTAATCCGTTTTCCGTTTTCGACACCGGCAGGAATGGTAACGATTATGCGCTGTTTTTTGCGCTCTAAACCGTTCCCTCCGCATTTTTTACACGGTTTTTCGATTATGGAACCTTCACCGCCGCAGGTGGGACATGGCCTAGATATAGAAAAGAAGCCCGTACTTTGGCGCACTTGCCCGGTACCTCTACAATCAGGACACATTCTTTTTGAGCTTCCGCTCTCGCTTCCTGTTCCGTGACATTCGGTGCACTTTTCGTTACGGGTGTAACTTAACTCGGCTTTTTTACCGTAGACTGCATCAACAAAAGAAATTTGAAGATCATAGCGAAGATTGGAACCGCGGATAGGGCCGGCATGGCGGCCTCCGAAACCGGAAGCACGGGCAAAACCGCCTCCGAATAGATTTTCAAAAATATCCGAAAAGCTTCCGCCGAAGATGTCTTCAAAACCTTGGAAGGCCGAAGGATCATAGCCTCCGCCGCCCGACATTCCGTCTACACCGGCATGGCCGAATTGGTCGTACATGCTGCGCTTTTTTTCGTCTATAAGAATTTCATAAGCTTCAGTAGCTTCTTTAAATTTTTCTTCAGCTGCCTTATCCCCTTGATTTTTATCGGGATGATATTTGATTGCTAATTTTCGATATGCTTTTTTGATTTCGTCATTTGAGGCTCTTTTATCTACGCCTAAAACCTCGTAATAGTCTCTTTTAGATGCCGGCACTAAAAACTCCCAGTATACAAATTTAATAGGCGGAGAAAAGAGAAATTATAAAATCTAAAGCCTCTTTCTCCGCCGTTTTAGTTCTTAAAATTTATTTATCATTATCATCATTTACGACTTCATAGTCAACATCATCGGCTGTGCCTGTGTTGGGCCCTGCTCCGGAAGCGCCGTAATTGGGGCCGCCCTGCTGAGCTCCTTGAGCACCTGCGTTGGGGTCTGCTCCTGCTTGAGCTCCCTGCTGCTTGTACATTTCTTCTGCAATCTTATAGGCTGCCTGCTGGAGACTTTCAGTCTTTGCCTTAATGTCGGCAGTATTATCGGAAGCAAGGGCCTGTCTTAAATCGGCTATTGCAGTTTCGATGTTTTGTTTATCGGCAGCTCCTATCTTGTCTCCCATTTCTTTAAGAGTTTTTTCGGTTTGATAAATAAGAGAGTCTGCATTATTCTTTGCCTCAACCTTTTCTCTTTCGAGCTTATCGTTTTCGGCATTGGCCTCAGCCTCTTTAACCATCCTGTCGATTTCGCTCTCGCTTAGGCCGCTTGAGCTTTCGATGCGGATGTGCTGTTCCTTTCCGGTTCCGAGGTCCTTAGCCGAAACGTGAACGATACCGTTTGCGTCAATATCGAAGGTAACTTCAATCTGCGGAACACCGCGGGGTGCAGGAGGAATACCTACGAGGTCAAAGTTGCCGAGAGTTCTGTTCTGGCTGGCCATACCGCGTTCCCCCTGCAATACATGGATAGAAACGGCAGTCTGTCCGTCGGCAGCCGTCGAGAAGACCTGACTCTTTCTCGTCGGAATAGTGGTATTTCGGTTGATAAGGGGAGTAAATACGCCGCCCATTGTCTCGATACCCAATGAAAGCGGAGTAACGTCCAAGAGAAGAACATCTTTAACGTCTCCGCCCAAGATACCGCCCTGAATAGCGGCTCCCATTGCTACGGCCTCATCGGGGTTTACGCTCTTAGAGCCTTCTTTACCGAAGATTTCTTTTATAATCTGCAAAATTTTGGGCATTCGGGTTGAACCGCCGACCAAAAGAATTTCGTCGATTTTGTCGGGAGTGATGCCTGCATCCTTCAATGCTTTTCGGCAAGGCTCCTTTGTTCTTTCAAAGAGGTCTTCGGTCATCTGTTCAAACTTAGCCCTGGATAGACTCTTTTGTAAGTGCTTAGGCCCGTTTGCATCGGCTGTGATAAAGGGCAAGTTTATATCGGCATTTGCAACGGAAGAAAGTTCAATCTTTGCCTTTTCGGCAGCCTCGCGCAAGCGCTGTAAGGCCATCCTATCCTTGGAAAGGTCGATACCGGTATCCTTTTTAAACTCGTCAACGAGCCAGTTTACTATTCGATTATCAAAGTCGTCACCGCCTAAATGGGTATCTCCGTTTGTGGATTTTACTTCAAAAACGCCGTCACCCAGTTCAAGAATAGAAATATCGAAGGTTCCTCCTCCAAGGTCATATACGGCGATTGTTTTTTCTTTTTTGGAGTCCTTGTTAAAACCGAAGGCCAAGGAAGCGGCAGTGGGCTCGTTTATAATTCGCTTTACTTCCAAACCGGCGATTTTTCCGGCATCCTTTGTTGCTTGTCTCTGAGCATCATTAAAATAAGCCGGAACAGTTATAACAGCTTCGGTTACGGTTTCGCCGAGATAGTCTTCGGCTGTTTTCTTCATTTTCTGCAAGGTAAAGGCGGAAATTTCCTGTGTGGAATAAAGTTTTCCGTCAATGTCGATTCTTACATCGTCGCCCTGAGGTACAATTTTGTAGGGAACACGCTTTAACTCGTCTGTGAGTTCATTGTAGCGGTGTCCGATAAAGCGCTTTACCGAGTAAACCGTTCTTTCGGGGTTGGTAATCATTTGGTTTTTTGCAGGCTGTCCTACAACCCTTTCATCTTTTGAGGTAAAGCCTACGATGGACGGAGTTGTTCTTCCGCCTTCAGAGTTCGGTATAACGACAGGCTCGCCGCCTTCCATTACCGATACGCAAGAGTTTGTTGTTCCCAAGTCAATTCCTATAATCTTTCCCATTTTCAATATCTCCTATTACCTAATTTTCGTTTGTTTTATCGGCGGCTTCGTTTTCTTCCGCCTCTTTTTCATCCTGCTTTTGGGCAGGCATTAAGACCATTACCTTGGAGTGACGGATCACTCTTTCCTTTAGTTTATAACCCTTTTGGAGTTCTTCCCCTACAACAGCCTCTTTTACATCAGGAGACTGAATCATCGAAACTGCTTCGTGAAGGTTCGGGTCAAAGGCTTCTCCCTTTGCAGGGTAATAGCTAAGTCCGTACTTTGAGCTCAGCATAGAAACCATTTGTTTTTTTATCATCACAACGCCTTCAGCAAAGGCATTGCTTGCGGCTTCTCCACCTTGATTTTTACCGGCATCGATAGCCCTGTCAAAATCATCCAGAACCTGTACAAGATCCAAAAGCAGATTACCGTTTGCATAGTCGATAGCTTCCTGCTTTTCCCTAATCATACGCTTGCGGTAGTTTTCAAAATCCGCAGCCTTGCGTAAATACTGATCCTGCCAGTCCTTACATTGAGCTTCCGATTCTTCGAGTCTTTTTGCAAGCTCAGAAGCCTTATCATTTTCCGTTTCTTTTCCGCATGTTTCGCCGGTAGAAGCGTTTTGCTCTGCTTTTTCTTCTTGAGGGATTTCTTTTGAAGCTTCACAACCGCATCCGGCCCCTTGTTCATCTTTCACGGCAGACTCATCTTTAGGCTGAAGGTCTTTTTCAAGTTCTTCCTTCTCCGCCTGTTTTTTATCGGCCTGCTTTTCATGATTCTTACTCATTTGAACTCCAACTATAGCTATAACTTTATCTTACTAAGAAGATACTAATAGAAAAAAAAAGGGTCAATAGCTTTTCTAAAATCATACCGTATTTTTTAAGATTTTTATTGTAAAACTACGCAAGCACTATGAATTAAAATAATAATTAATCATACATAATACCAAAATAATCCAAATATTGCTTCATTAAATCCTGTCCGGTAAAACAGGTATCCCTTAAAAAACCGCGTTCGTTTTTCCAATTTTTAATTCCTCTGTAATAGTAAATTTTTAGTTCTTCAGTAATTATGAAGGGAACAATATTATGTTTAAGACATTCCTTGAAAATTATTAATCTTCCGATACGGCCATTACCGTCTTGAAATGGATGAATAGCTTCAAACCGGACATGAAAATCTAAGATGTCATCAAAAGTGATTTTAGCTTTTAAATTGTATTCCGTTAATAATGCTTTCATCTCTGCTGCAACATCCGCAGGTTTTGTAGTTTCATCGCCGCCCACTTCGTTTTCCAGCATTTTATAATCCCCAACCTTAAACCATGATTTCCGGCTGTCAGTTGTACCGTACTTTAGAACATAATGAAGCTCTTTTATAAAACTTTCTGAAAGTTTCGTATGTGCACCTTCTATTATTAAATCAATACAATGAAAATGATTGACTGTTTCAACAATATCATCAACTCTAACAACGTCATCTGTAATGCCAATAGTTCTTGTTTCAAAAATGAATCGAGTCTGCTCGTGGGTAAGTTTTGAACCTTCGATGTGATTTGAATTATAAGTAAGATCAATCTGAATTTTGTGATAAATTCCGCCTTTCAGACCGGCTTCTTTTTCACGTTTAAGAAATGATAAGAGAGTATCTTGTTTTGCTGTATGACGAGTTTTTCGATGAGGCTTTTTTGCATCGGAAGGGATTTTCCATGTTTTACCTTCTAATAGAGCCCCCGCAATTCTACCCTGCAAGCAGTAATTTCTTACACTACGTTCACTGATTTGCCAGCGCTTTGCAGTTTCTTTAACAGATATGTATTTTATCTTATTCATAGGTAATATTATAACACATTATCGGCAATATATAAAGCGGATTTATGTATTTAAATTCAATTTTATTTTGCCGACAATAAAACGGTTTATTTGTACATTTATATTACTTTACCGGCTCAGAGGGCTGTCGTCTAGCATTCGCTTAACCTGCATTTGCGGCTCCTCCGCAATGGCAGGTTGAATATGAGTGTTAGAACTGATTATTTTTTATTTATAAAACAAAACAATGAATTGAAAAGTAAATAATTATATATTCTATATCTTTCAGAATAAAACATATTGATATTTGAAAAATTCATTGATGTACTCATCAAATATAATCTTTTTTCTTTTTCATCATAAAGATATGCATTAAAGGTTGCTGAACTACCTTCCGGATCACTTCCGAAAGCAATAATATATTTATCGGCTCCACAATTCCATAAAATTCCTTCACGCTCCAACTCTATTGACTGCCAATTATTTGGATGTCTGTTTTTATAATAGCCTTGGTTCATCGCAACATCCAAATCTTCTCTCTTTACTCCATTTTTCTCATAGAAATTAATTGTTATTGAGTTTGTACCACCTCCGTAAATCAGAAAAAATTTATCTTCGGAAGTCTTTTCTTTTTGACTAAAAGAAATTTGATTCCAATCATTATCAAAGAGCAGCATACCGAGTTTATTATTAAACACATTCGCTTCTCTAAAATTGAATAAATTTATATTCTCATCAAATTCCTTATCATCATAATTATATCTCCATACTTCTTTTTCTGATGTCTTTTGTTTTTCTAATTTTGAATCAATTTTCTTTACTATTGCTTTTGAAAATGATGAGTCAATTTTATTGGATTTTATATATTTTTTTAATTGCTGTTGTATCTTGGCATTTCGTGTATTTCTAAAAAAACTTTCAAGTAGTAGACTATTTATCGTTTCTTTTCCAATATTATTTTGATATATTTTATCGAAAGTTAAATCATCTACTACACGTTTGCCGGCATCCCATTCTGAAAGGTAATTCTTCATACTAAAATAAACCTGCATTTCTTCAGTTGACGGAACATAAAAAAAATATTTATTCTTTTCAGAAAACAGGCAATTAACTGAAAAAAATAAAACAATCACCAATACTACTTTTCTCATTCTTTTCTCCTCGCGCCGATAGGCGTCATTCTAACATACATTAAACCCGTCCAAATACTACCTCAAAAAATCATGTTTTTCAAGTCCGTAATTCCATAATTTTAGATTAAATTAAACATTTTTCCACTCTCATATTTCTCCATAGTTTGTAAACCAGATTGCAGCGGCGTTTATCTATGCATTATCTTGGAATCACGACCAATCTGTCGGATCTATTGATGATATCAGCTTCTATCTTATAGATGCTTAAAATATTTTGAGGGGTAAGAACCTCTTGGGGACTGCCTTGGGCAAAGAGTCGGCCGTCTTTCATGGCAAAAAGGTAGTTGCCGTAGCGGGCGGCCTGATTTAAATCGTGGAGAACCAAGACGGCCGTAACGCCCGTTTCCCTGTTTAGACGGTTTACCAGTTCCAAGAATTCTATCTGATGGGCCAAATCCAGATAGGTTGTAGGCTCATCGAATAGAAGAATATCGGGTTCTTGGGCAAGGGCCATGGCTATCCAAGCCCTCTGCCTTTCTCCGCCTGAAAGTTTTTCTAAGGTCTTATCGCGCAAGGAAAGGGTGTTTGTAAGGCGCATAACTTCTTCTATTATTTTTTTGTCGGAAGATTCAAAACCCTCAAACCATTTTTTCCGCGGATAGCGGCCGAAATAGACCAACTCTTCAACGCTTATATCGTCGGGCGTTCTGTTTTGCTGCAAAAGAATAGAAACCTTTTGGGCTAATCTTTTGGAATCCATTTTTGAGATGTCTTTTTCTTCGATAAAGATTTTACCGCCGGCAGGTTTTATAATTCCTGCTATGCTTTTTAAAATGGTAGACTTACCGGAAGCGTTGGGCCCGATTATCGAAACAACCTGCCCCTTTTTAACCCTCAAGTTTAGGTTTTGAACAACATGCTTTTCTCCGTAGGAAAGGCTTAAATTTTCTATCCTAAGCATGTCCATATCTTAAAACCTCATTTCTAAATTCTTCAAAGCCTTTAATGCCCTCTTCTTTTCTCCGTCTTAGAATTAAGGCCCTTATACCGAGGGCCGCACAGGCGGCGAGCTTTTCTTTTGTACCTCCGGCATCTCCGCTGTCCTTCATAACAACATAGGAGGCTCCGTATTCTTTAAACATAGCCTCATTTAAATTTTGGGAAAAGGGGCCGGTCATGGCAATTATGTCCTGAGTCACTACTCCCGCATTTTTACATTTTTCGACACTGTCAACCGTGGGTAAAATTCGGTACACAAAGCGGTTTGAAGAGCGGTACACTTCAAAATCGGCAAGGGTCTTGGAGCCTGTCGTAAAAAAAACAACAGAAGATTTTAATTCTTTTAAAAACGAGCAAAGACCTTCCATGTCATCAAATGTATAAAAATCGCCTTGGTCAAAATCGGCAGAGGATTGAGAAGCCCCGCGGGTAAAGCGCAAATATTTTATGTTCAAGTTTTGAGCGGTTGCTTTTGCATTTTGAGAAACGATGAGGGCGTAGGGATGGCTTAAATCGGCAATGAGGCTTATTTTTTCTTCAATACAAAACTGTTCCATTTGGGATTCATCCATTCTGCCGATTTTAAGTTTATGATTTTTAAAAAAGTCCCTGCCTTCTTCCGTTGCAACGCTCATTATGTAGGGCTCATTTTTTGCTTTTAAAAAATCTGCAAGGCTTCCGGCTTCGGTTGTTCCGCCTATAATCCAGATCATTTAATCTTATATCCTCGCGGGGTAATTATTTTTCCGTTTTGAATGTAGGTATTGCTGTTGCCTATTATTATGAGGCTGAACATGTCGATTTCATCGTAATTTATTTTTTGAAGCTCGGTAACGGTTATTTTTTCGTTGTTACGGCAGGCATTTTTTACTATGCCTACAGGTGTTTCGGGAGCCCTGAATTTTAAGATTATATTTACGGCTTCTTCGATATAATCGGAACGAGTTTTGGATTTTGGATTGTAGAGGCCAATTACAAAGTCGCCCTCCGCCGCTAAGCCGACTCTTTTTTTTATAACCTCATAATCGGTGAGCCTGTCGGAAAGGCTGATAAGGGCCGTATCGTGCATTAAGGGGGCTCCCAGTCTTGAAGCTGCGGCAAAGGCTGCGGAAATTCCCGGAACTATTTCGACATTTAAATCGGGAGCAAGTTCCAAGATTGGGCCTGCCATTCCGTAAAGCCCGGCATCTCCCGTGCTTATAATGCTTACGGTTTTTCCTTCCTTTACCTTTGAAACCGCATACTTACATCTTTCAATTTCGCCGGTCATTCCGGTTTGAAAAACTTCCTTTCCTTCGATAAGGGGTTTTACATATTCAATATAGCCCGAATAACCTACGATTATTTCGGACTCTTTTAAGGCCTCGACAGCCTGAACCGACATCTGTTCCGGCCCGCCGGGGCCGATACCTACAACAAATAGTTTACTCAATTTTGTTTCCTTTAAAATCTATTGGTTATCAAAAGTTTCATATTTCCAGTCTTTTATGGTGCGCTCCTTTTCGTCAAAGGATGAACCGATTAAGACTATTTTTTTACCGCTTGATTTAAAAGGCACAACATAGCCTTTTTCTTTTATCTGTGCTATTGCATCTTCCGCACTTCCGTTCCCGGCAAGTTTAAATTCAAAGATATAAATTGTATCTTTAGTATGCACGATGGAATCTGCTCTTCCTGCGGCACAGTGCACCTCAGTTTCTACAAATTGCCCCATCAGCTTAAAGATTAGGTACACGGCAGTCTGATAATTTTGCTCCCTAAGTTTTAGTTTGTCTTTAGGAAGATTGTCGTAGGGGACGCCTGCAATTATGGACTGCATTCTTTCCATAAAGCCGGCTACATTTCCGTTCTTCACATCTTCCGTAAAACGCCAAACGGAAGATGCTGTTTGATCGGTACGCAAGGAAGTGTAGTCAGGTAAAAGGTTTTTAAAAAAGCCGTAACGTACCTCATCATTGGGAAAGCCTAATCTGTAAAGAGCGGCCTCCCTTATATATTCTTTAATTGTAAGATAGCCGGACTGAAACAAAATCGGCAGAGGGTTTTTTTTGTCGGCTCGGTAATCGGCAAGGCCGGCTTCGTCAAGCTCAACATTTCCGTCAAGGTCGGGAATATTATAGTGAGCATCTTTTAGATAGTTTACCAAGAAGGTCGGTGTTCCCGTTGCAAACCAGTAGCTTCCAACATCCTTTGCAGAAAAAGCATTTAAAAGACTAAAAGGATTATAAACGCTCCTTCCTTCTTTTGCAAAAAGATATCCGTCATATCTTTTTTTAAGGAGGATTAAACATTCTTCAAAGCTTATTTTTTCTTTGTCGGCTAGTACCTGAATTTCGGGAGAAAAAACGGCTGTCAATTCTTCTTGAGTTATGCCGCAAAGGGCAGAGCAATCTTCGTGAAGGCTTATATCCTGCAAGTTATTTAAATCGCTAAAAATACTTACCTTGCTGAATTTGGTTACACCCGTTAAAAAGGCAAAGCGTATGTACTTGTCGCAAGTTTTTATAACGGAATAAAAAGATTTTAGAGTACTGCGGAATTCTTCGTTTAGAGTTTCATTTACCGACATTGTTTGCAAAAGCGGTTTATCGTACTCGTCTACGAGGATAACAACCTGCCTGCCTGTTTTTTCATAAGCTCGGCTGATAATGCCTGCAAAACGGGCAGATAAGCCGTCATCAGTTTTATTGCTTCCATATATTCTTTCAAGATTGGTAAGAAGATAATTTAAGGTTTGGTTTAAACCTTCTTTTTCATCATATTTTCCTATATTAAAATCCAAGTAAAGAACGGGATATTCAATCCAAGGCTCCGAGTTTTCAGCCTTAGCTCTTTCTTCTTCTGCCTTCTCAATGTATAGGCCGTTAAAGAGCTCTTTTTTTCCTAAAAAATAGGCCTCAAGAGTAGAAAGAAAAAGACTTTTTCCGAAGCGGCGGGGACGGCTTAAAAAGTAGACCTTACTGAAATTTGCAAGCCGAAACACATATTCCGTTTTATCCGCATATAAAAAATTCTTTTTGCGTAAATCTTCAAAACTTTGAACACCTATAGGCAGTTTTCTGTAAAGATTCAATCTTAAACCTCCTCAACCTGGATTTCATAATTAGAAGTCTCTAAAAACATCAGTTTTTAGAAACTTACCTTAACCTTTGCGATGTTTTTAATAAGTGGACTTATTAAAAACTCGTCGGTTATATCTAAAAATCTAACAAGATTTTTAGATATAACTAATTATATAACAAAAACACCTTATGTACAAGCCGAGGCAAAATTGAAATTGGATATCCTAGTTTGAGAGGTAAGAGATTATTAGATGGGTGTTTTTTTATTGAAAAGTATGATATAATAGGAGTAATCAGGAGGTTTGTATGTCTGATATTGCTTATTCCTATTTTAATCAGTTGGATAATCTTGAATTGCCGGATTTAGAAATTCTCGCTGAAAAAATAAACACATTAATTTTTTATAAAAAAAAGACTAATGACTCATCAATTGAAAACGGTTTATCTTTTTTTAATAGTATAAAAGGCACTGTAAAACGAGAAATAGATATCGAAAAAGTGGGAGATATTTATGGAATATGAAGGTAGAATTTGCAGGCCTCCTATGGAAAGGTCTTCTTTTATGCTTCCGGTAATGGTCGGCTGCTCATATAATAAGTGTAAGTTTTGTAATTTATTCCGCAGTATAAAGTATAGGGAACTGCCTCTTTCGCAAATTGAAGAGGAGCTTATACGCGTAAAAAATTTAAACGGGAACCTTTCTAAAATTTTTTTAGGGGACGGAAGCGCTTTTAATTTAAAAACGGAACATCTTTTAAAAATATTAAATTTAATTCATAAATATTTTCCCGATTGTAATTGCATAAACATGGATGCAACAATCACAGGCATTTTGCAAAAAAACGATGCCGAATTGGCAAGATTATATACTCACGGAATTAGAACTCTTTATATCGGAATAGAAAGCGGCTTGGAAGATGTGCTTTTATTTATGAATAAGGATCACACAAGGGCCGAGGCCGAAAGGACAATCTCTAAAATACAAGAACACGGCTATTCTTTCGGGGCACACATTATGACGGGCATAGCAGGAAAAGACAGAAGCATAGAAAATGCCGAGGCGACGGCAGAGTTTTTAAATAGAACGAAGCCCATCCGTGTTGTAAATTTTTCGATGTTTCTCCACAAAGAAGTTCCGCTTTACAAAGATATAAGGGCGGGAAAATATCAGGCTGCAAGCGAGACGGAAAATCTTATAGAAGAAAAAAGATTAATCGAGCTTTTAGGCAATGAGGTCTGCCCTATTTTTTATGACGGCTTCCATGACTATCGGGAGTTTAGGGTAAGAGGCTCTCTTCCTAAGGATAGAGAAAAGATGCTTAAACACATCCAAGCCAAAATCGAAAGCTACAAGCCTATGCAAAACGATTACGCCTTTGTAAACGGGGAATGTACGCCCTCTCTCGAGAAATCGGACGGCACAGGCAAGGTATGGAAAACCGCCTAAACAGATCAATCCGTAACAGAGCGGAGCCATTTACCTGAACGGATTCTCCAAAGGCCTAAAAGAGCCTTAAAGGGTTCTTCACTAAAAAGGCAAATATAAATTCCCCATGCCGGAATAGAAGTGTAAACCGATAAGGAATAGGCCAAGGGAATAGAAACACACCACATAACTGCCGTGTCGCAGATTATTCCGAATCGTGTATCTCCGCCTGCTCTCAGAATACCGACAAGCATGCACATATTAAAGGCTTTTAAGGGATAACAGCAGGCTAAAATTATAAAGAGCTTCATTACGGTCTCTAAGACTATTTTTTCTACATTAAAGAAAATGGGAGTTAAATAAGAAATCGGAATTAACATAGCTCCGACAAAAATTGCAACAAAGGGAACAAAGATTGAAACCTTTACCGCATAAGTTTTTGCCTCATCATAATTTTTCTCTCCGATTTTTTTGCCTATCAAAACGCTGACTCCGTTTCCGAAGCCTATAAAGATAACCCATGTCAACATCGAAACGGTGTTTGTGATATTATAGGAGGCATAGGCAAAGGTTCCGATTCCTGCAAATATCTTATGGTGAAAGGTGATACCCAAAGACCATAAGGACTCGTTTATTAAAACAGGCATAACTATCGTAAAATATTGCCTTATAAATTTAAGGTCAAAGTCAAAATGATTTTTGAGCTTTCCGAGTATGGGATATTTCTTTTTCTTTGTTACCGAAAAAAGAATCAAAAGCTCTGCAGCCCGGGAGGCGACTGTTGCAACAGCGGCTCCCTTAACTCCGAGGGCAGGAAAACCGAACAAGCCGAAAATCAAAACGGCGTTTAAGATTAAGTTTACAAAAAGAGAAACGAGGGTTGCCGCAACTGCGACCCTTACCTTTTCGATAGAGCGCAGAGTAATCATAAAAATAAAGTTCACGGCAAAGGGCAAAAAACAAAAGGCAGAAATACTCAGGTAGTCCACGCCCTTTTCGATTACCGCTGCATCCTTTGAGTAGAGGGATAAAATTTCTTTCGGGAAAATAGTGCAGGCCAAGGTAAAGAGGGTACTGAAAAAAACTGCAACAATGAGGGAGATTGCAAATGTTTTTTGTAAGCCGTTAAAATCTTTTTTGCCCCAAAACTGTGCAGTAAAAACCATACCGCCCGAACCTATTCCGTATAAAATCAAATTCAATAAAAAGAATAATTGATTGCCGAGGCCTACCGCCGCAAGTTCGACAGTTCCGAGCCGGCCTATCATTATGGTGTCTAAAATATTTACAAAGGAGCTTATAAAGTTTTGCAATATTATGGGCACGGCAATTATAAATAAATTTTTTAAAAAAGATTTATCGGAAAATACCGATTTTAAATTTACAGCCGGTTTTAAATTCGTAGTCATAAGTGTTAAAACTCCCCCGTATTAAAAATCTAAAATTTCTTTTCGATGTCTTATTCCTAAAAGGGATAAGTTTTCTTCAAGGCCGATACTTTGATCATAATTATCTTTTAGGTCAATCAAAAACCTGTTCATCGAAAAGTGCTGGTAAAGATAGATTTGCGGATTTTTTGTATTCTTATATAGATTCTTTATTTCGTCTGCGTAAGATTGAAATAAGCCGCGGGGTTTAAGCTCGCTATAGCCTACAAGCCATATAGGACAGTCCAATTTTTTTTGAAGCTCAGCCGTTTTTTGAGCCGTAAAAATCTGAGTCTCTTCATAAAATTTTTTAAAAGAACCGACCCCGTCTTTTTTTAAAAGAAAATCTAGCTGTTTTGTCTTGGCAGTATGAATGGGCGTTTTGTTTAGGATAATAACATTCTTCCTAAAATCGATTCCGAACGAGAGATTTTTTTTAAAGAAATTATCCGCAATCTTTCCTGCAAGACCGACAAGGTACTTTTGGTTTTTATGCAGCTGCTCATTTTTCCCCGGATTATCGCCTATGACGATGAGCTTAATTTCATCATCTTGACCGATTAAATCCCAAGCGTGATTATACACTATCGGAGTTTCCACAGGATAGGGAGGAGTCTTAGCCGCTAATGCCGCCTCTTCTTGAAGCTTGGCCAAACCCTCCTTAAAAAATAAAGCATTTTCTTTTTTAAAAGATTGGGCGGCACAGTTTTCTAAAAAAGGTTCTTTATATTTATATCCCAAAATATCAAGGTAATGAATACATTCGGCTTTATACCCGCTTTTAAATTTACAAAAAGCATTCCACTTATCTTTTTCCATCGGTGGGATATTATATCAGATTATAGAGGGGTTTGAAAAGGGGAGCCTCACTCCTCCGCAACCGAAACCGTGACGCCCTCATGTTTAAACTTATCTAAAATTATTTTGCCGCCGAGGAGAAAGGCGGAAGGGGCGGAGACATTGTAAACTCCGACTGTCTTTTTTACAAAGTCTGACTTTTCAAAATTATCTTCGATTTTTTCTATTTGGCTTTCAGAAAAAAAGACCGGGCTTATGTTTAGTTCTTTTGCAAAATCAAGCAAGCCTTTTTCGTTTTGTTTTAATTCTATCGAGGCTATGGCCTTAACTGCCCTTAAATCCTTGTTTATTGAATCAAGAGTCCGCCTTACCGTCTCGGCAAGGGTTTCTTTATTCACTCCTTTTTTTAAGCCTATCCCAAGGTTTAAATTTTTCGGCACCAAGTGTACCATTGGCAAAGAATCGCTTAAAGCAGATACCGTTTCTCTTTTTTTATTTGAAACGATGATAAGGCCTTCAAGGCTTTTTTCTTCTTTTAAGGCTTTTAGATTTGAGTTAAAATCTTCCTCTTGCAAAATAAAAAGATTGGGGTAATTTATAGGAGGTGCCTTATCTTCGGAATAAAAACCGATATTTTTTCCGTCTACCATGAGGGCTGTGATTATTTTTGCATCTTCCATGGACAAGATGGCGTAGTTATTTTTTTGAGCAAACAAGTCTACGGCTTCTATGTTGCGGCCGTCGGAAGCTGTTGTAATCACACTCACAGCCCCTATCGTACTTGCAATTTTTTCGGTAAGCGCATTGGCTCCGCCCAAATGCCCCGACAACAATGAAATTACAAAGCGTCCCATATCATCGATTACAAGCACGGCAGGGTCTTGGCTTTTATCCTGAATATAATCCCTTATCATTCGGACGGCAATACCGGTAGAAGAAATAAAAATAAGGGCATCCCTGTTTTTAAAATCATCGGGAATAAGGGACCAGATTCCGCCGGCTGTTTTTGCATTATAAAAATGCTCGATTTCGGAATTCAAGCGGGATAATTTTTCTCCCAAGAGCTTTCCTTTTTCGGTAAACGAATAGACCGCTATTTTTTTCATTCTTCTGCTTTTCTGAATTCGTGAGAAAATTTGGGATTGTAAAGCCGGGACCTTTCATAAGACCCGGCAATAAAATTCCCCACCAAGATTTGAGCCGTTTTGTTTACTCCGACCTTCTTCACTTTTTGAGCGATATCGCCGAGGGTTCCGGTTATTATTTCTTGATCTTCCCAAGTGGCCTTGTAAATTACCGCAGCCGGGGTAGCCTCATCCTTATAGCCCTTGAGAAGTTCCGCAACTACATTTTCTATATTTTGCACCGATAAAAAAATCGCCATCGAAGCCTTGTGGGCAGCAAGGTCTGCCAGCTTTTCATCTTGAGGAACAGGGGTGCGGCCTTCCATGCGGGTAAGGATAATTGTCTGGCTTACATCGGGAAGGGTAAACTCTTTTTTGATTGCCGCCGCCGCTGCCGTACAAGAACTCACGCCCGGAATAACCTCATAATCTATTCCGAGCTTATCAAGTTCATCCATCTGCTCCCTGACGGCCCCGTAAATTGAGGGGTCTCCGGTGTGAAGCCTCACAATTTGAGCATTGCGGTTTTCTTCCATAACTTTGATAACTTCTTCAAGGGTCATTGAAGCCGAGTTATAGGTTTTGCAATTATGCTTTGCAAACATCAAATGAGCTTTTGAAACCAAAGAGCCTGCATAAATGATAACATCGGCCGTTTCAATCAGCCTGCGTCCTTTTATCGTAATTAAATCCGGATCCCCCGGACCCGCTCCTACAAAATAAACCATAAGTATTCCTTATAAAATAAACCTTCCTTTTATTGTTTTTAATCGAGAGTATTCTACTATTCTTTAAAGGTTTGTGTCAAGGCAAAATATATTATGGCATCTCTAAAAAGCTGAAGTTTTTAGAGGTTTCCATTAGAAGTTTACTGTATTGTCGGCAATTTCTTTGAGACGCTTATCATGTGAGGTAAAAATAACCGTTTTGGTTTTTAAAATTTTTATAAGTTCTTCTAGTGATTCGCTGTCCAAATTATTTGTAGGCTCATCTAAAATTAAAATACCTTTTGAGTTTAACAAGCTCCGTACAATATCCGTTTTTTTTATTTCTCCGCCTGAAAAATTAGTGTCATCTTTTTCGGCAAAAGTCCTTTCCGCAGGTTTTTCAAGTGAAAATGTTTTAAGCATTTTATTTATTTCGTTTTCAGGGATTTCATTACCCAATGTGATGTTTTCTTTTATACCTGTATTAAATAAAAGTGAGGTCTGCGGAACATAACCCAGGGCTTCTTTTACCGGATTTGAAAATATGATTTCTCCTGCCTGAGGTTTAAGTTCACCTGCAAGGATTTTTAAGAAAATACTTTTACCTGTTCCGTTTACTCCCTCAATTAAAAGTTTATTATCTTTTTTTATTTTAATATCAGGGAATGAAAATTTTCTGCCGTTGATTGTGTAAACAAGATTTTTAGTTTCAAGATTTTCATAACCTGTTTTAGGCATATTTGAATTATCAAAATTTAAAAAGAAATTTACACGCCCCTTTATAATCTTCATAAACGGAATTATCTGTACCCATTCAATAAGTAATTCTATTATTTGTCCGATAGGGTAAATTAAAAAAAGTGAAGCAGCCAGATTTTCAATGGTGACGGATTTAAACAAAAAAGAAAAACTTATAACAATTAACACTTGTATTGAATATTTACAAAGTCCTAAAATTGCTTTTGAAAGCGAGAGATTTATAATATTTTTTTCGGCATGTTTATTTATATAAGAGCTGTAATTCTTATTATATAATTCTAAAATATTTTCTTTAAGTGAAAATAAAATAAGGGGAATTTTATTGTTTACAATATTTTCTTCAAATGCAATACGGTCATTATTGTAAGCTGCAGAATGGGAGTAGTAAATTCCTTCCAAATGTGAATATAATTTATTAAATAAAATAGGGATTGCCGATACGCAAAACACTGTGAGTAAAAAAATTATATTGGTGCTTTGAATAAAAAGTATGGCAATTAATACGGTTACGACAATCGGTGTAACAATGAGAGTACGCAGTTTTAGCCTATATTCGATTAAATCCGATTCAAAAAGCTGTAAAATGCTTCCGCTTCCCGAATTATGTACCTGGCTTATGTCTTTTTGCAAAATCGATTTTAAATTAACACCATCGTGTAAAACGGACTTTTTTAAAAACACCTTTGCACTTAAAAAAGCTGCAAATGGGGAAATAAGAGAAAGCAATAAAATTATAAGCAGGGCTTGTAAAATAATGCCGTCGGCAGAAGTTTTATTATAAATATGAGATACGATAATTCCAACCTGTGCCGAAAAATAAACAGGTAAAAAAAGTGAAATAATTTGTGAGGCGCTTTCCAATAAAAAACTAGACCAAAATATTTTTACCGTTTTTAAATTCATTTATTTTCTCCTATATTTAATATTTTTGAAAAACAGAATTCAATATCTTTATCGTGTGAAATAACCATAAGGGTATTTTTATATTCCGTTAAATCTTTTTTTAATGCCGAAATTCCTTGCGCGTCCAAATCATTTGTAGGCTCATCCAGTATAACCATCTTGTTTAACATAAATGCCAAAGGAAGTAAAAGCTTTTTCTTTTCACCGCCTGAAAGGTCTTTAATTTTTGTGTGCTTATGTTTTTCAAATTCAAAATCGTAGACTTTAAATTTTTCTTTAAGAGCCTTAATATCGATATTATTTTTTTCGGCAACAGTATTTATAAAGTCTTCAGCCGTTAAAGAGAGTACAGGAAAGTCTTGAGGAAGGTAAATGCAGTTTTTTATAAAACAATTTTCGGAGACCTCTGCGCTGTTTTTAATTCCGGATTCTGTTTCAATTTCTATTATGCCTTCATATTCGATTCCGCAAAAAAGACATTTTATTAAAGATGTTTTACCGATTCCGTTTTCACCCTTGATTAAAACCTTATCATTTTTATTTATACAAAAAGAAACAGGTTTAAGTTTTTCTTTTAAATAAGAAGGAAGAACATCTTTATATTCTATTTTTGTAAATTCTGCATTTGATGATTTTATGTCTGTGTTTTTATTTACAAGATTTTGAAAACGTTTTAAGCTTACGGTAAAACTATTTTTTGCTCCTATGATTGAAAACATCATTACTGTCCGTGAAAAAAAGACGGGTAAAATTGCGGCCGTGCTTATTGCTTCTTGTACCGTTATGATTTCTTTTGTTTTAAAATATGCAATTAAAAGATAGCTTAAAAGCGTAATAATTACTTCCGAAAAGCTGTGTAAAAAATCTTCAAGTTTTGCAAAGAGTTCAGCCTTGTTTCCGAGTTTACAAAATTCGTCCGTTATTTTATAAAAGCGTTTAAAAAACCAAGAATGTACCCGGTATAAATTTATCATTGCATTAAGATTAAAGGCTTCGATAAAATAATTGCTTAATCTTTTTTCAACCTCTCTCGTATCCCAATAAGTTTGCATAAAATATTTACGCAGTACTAAATCAGGAACGATACATAAAAAAGAAATTACCAAAATACAAAAAGCCAAATAAAGATTGGAACTAAAAAGAAAAAATAAAACGGCCCCATATAATATAAGATTGGAAATAAAAATCGGCTTTTCTGTTCCGTAAAACGAAGCAATTATTCTGCTGTCTTTGTTTAAAACGGAATTTACATTTTCGTAAGTATTTTTATTGTTTAAAAATAAGCATGAATCAAGCACCTCATTGCGTAAGTCTTGCATTTTTTCTAAGGTTACCAGCATACGCAGTTTGCGTGCATAAAAGCTGCAAAGGAAGAAAAAAAACGCTGCAGCTAAAAACAAATAAATATAAGGAAGCGGTTTATGCAGCGAGGTAAGCAAAGCTGCAATTATTCTTAGTAAGGCATATTCTAAAATAACAGCAAGAGAGGTAAATATAAAATTAGCCGGAGAATGAAGTGCAGGGCTTTTCATTTTTGTAGAGTTATACATAAATTAATGCTTTGTCAACCCCATAGCCGATCTTCCCAAAAATAAAAATAGAACCAAAGCTGAAATGCTGTAAATGGAATTCCCCGTAAAAAGCATTTTCCAGCCCGTATTAAAAGGTATTAAAAAGACCGGTGCTATCCCGACTCCTATATATGAAATTAAACCTACAATCGAAAAGCCGATACTTCTCTCTTCTTCATTTTCAAAACTACCGATAGCGACATAAAACATCTTGAAGAGACTGCCGTAACCTAAACCGTATATAAAAGCAAAAAAATATAGCAAAAAGGTTCCGCCTAAAAGCACAAGAGAAATTTGACCTGCTATAATAAAAAACAATGCAAAAAGCACCATATTAAACTTGTAGTTTATTTGTTTAAAAAACTGAACCAAAATATATCCTGACCAAAAAAAGAGATAGTATATTCCGATTGATAAATTTACCGATTTAAAATATATAGGCAAATAAGATATTATTGAGCCGTATGATATTGATGAAAATAATAGAACAATAAACGAAATTTGAAATATTTTATTCGACAAAACCTTTTTCAAATTATAAAGCATTTTAGAAGCCGAATCTTCACCGCCGTTTACTTTTTGCCGATTTAAGGATAACGAAATTATTGTCATTATAGCGGCAAATACGGACCAAGATACAAAAAGAAAATAAGGATTAGTATTATAAACATTTTCACCTATGATGGGTGAAAACACGGAAGCTACGGCGACGATAGCATTATATATGCCCAAATTAGAAGTACGCTTATTTTCATTTTCGCTGAGCAATACTAAAATTGCGGGAGGAACTAAACCGATAGATATGCCGAATAAAACTGTTCCGATAAACATCCAAGTCATGCTGCCGCTTTCAATTACCAAAATAAGACAGCCTGCAGTGAACAGTATACCTCCCAATATAATTTCAGTCCTCGCCTTTAAAAAATTCCCGATTGAAAAAACACGCGTAAACAGGAGAGAGCTTATAAATGTCATCATAATAATATTTATATCCCCTGTTTTTTTGTTGATATTAAATACTATTAAAGATAACAAAGCCGTCAACATCGAAAAAATAAAATTTATAAAAAACGAAACAGTGAATAATTTTTTCTCGTTCATAAAAAAGATCATCCTTATTTGAGTATAGTAAATATAAGCCGTTCTGTCAATCAATTTATATCAGGGGGGAAGAGTACTTAAGTTCATTGATTTTGAAGGAGATTTTAGAATTTGCTTATATCGGAACATCAGGATAGACGGCACCAATCCTGTCACCAATGGCACCAATCCTGTCACCAATGGCACCAATCCTGTCACCAATGGCACCAATCATGAACCTAACGAAATTTTATACGAAAAAGTATTAGATTCGTTAAAAACAAACCCAAAAATTACTCAACAAGAAATAAGTAAACTGGTCAATACCTCGCTTCGTACCGTTAAGCGTATTTTAGCCCGTTTGCAAGAAGAAAATATTGTAAAACGAGAAGGGTCATCAAGATCGGGCTCTTGGCTTGTGATTGAATAAACGAGATAAATAGTTTCAGACACCTATTTTTAAAAATTTACATGCGGTTTAAAAATGCTTGACATAATTTTTATCACCGCTTATAATCTTTTTATAAATTTAACTACAGCAATTTTTATCTGTAAACTTATGAATGAAATTATAAAGAATTTAAAAAAACATTCACCCCGGTCAGTTTTGGAATTTGGATTCGGAAGCGGATATTTAACGAGGCTTATCCGAAAAGCCTATCCAAATACTTTTAATACTTTTTTTACAGGTATAGATAAAAATCCGAATTTTATTAAAGATAACATCATCACTTTGTTTGACGAATATTTTTGTGAAGATATTTTATCCTTAAATATTAAACATAAATTCGATTTGATTGTTCTAGGCAATCCTAGAATTCCATTTTGGTGGATTTATAATTGTTATACTATCAAATCTTATACGGAAATTATAAAAAGATTAGTATCATTACTGGAAGAAAATGGCAGTTTGTTTTTTATAGTTAAAACCTATAAAAACTGCACTCAAAAATCAGAAATACTTTTTAAAGAATATCAAGATTTTTTGTTAATCGATGCTTCCGAAAAAGAATATCCGCCAAATTTAAATGAATTCATAAACACCGATATTATTAACTTAACAAAAAAACTGTTGATCGAATTGGGAATTATTGATGTAGATGTAATTTCAATTAAAGATACCGAAAAATGTATTTACCCTGAAGAACCGTGTAAAAATGCTAAAATAAAAATAACACGCGAAAATTTAAAAAAAGCAGCTAATTTGGATTGTCAAATTAGTCGATTCGGTTTATCCTATGGGTATTACGATATTTTAACTGCCAAAAATTCATAAAGCTTAAAAACCCCTTACATAAATATTAAAAATCATGTATAATAAATTATTATGGGAAAAACATTTGTTTTTGTAAACCAAAAAGGCGGGGTCGGGAAGACGACTTCCGTTATTAATTTGGGTGCTTACATCGCACTGACAGGCAAAAAAACTCTTTTAATAGACTTTGATCCTCAGGGGAATATGTCTTCAGGTGTCGGTATTCAAAAAAAGCGGCCGACCGTTTATGATGCCCTTGCCCAAAAGACCTCAATAAAAAACACCATCTACCCTACTACTGTAAAAAACTTGTCGGCAATCCCGGCTTCAATAGACCTTTCGGGAGCAACGGTAGAGCTTGTAGAAGAAGCAGACAGAGAATTCTATCTTAAAAACATTATCGAAAGCGTAAAAAGCGAATACGATTATATCCTAATCGACTGTCCTCCGTCTTTGGGCATTTTAACCCTAAACGGACTTACGGCAGCCGACCAAGTGTATATACCGCTCCAATGCGAATACTTTGCCCTTGAAGGATTAACCCTCCTTTTACAAACCGTTCAAAGGGTACAGCAAAACCTTAATCCTTCCCTTGAAATAGGCGGAATATTTTTTACAATGTTCGATTCAAGAACGAATCTTGCCCAAGAAGTTGTACAACAGGTATCTTCATATTTTAAAGATAAGGTTTTTTCGACCATTGTTCCGCGGAATGTAAGACTATCCGAAGCGCCATCGCATGGGGTGCCTATTTGCAATTATGATGCGAAATGCACCGGAGCACGAAGTTACGAAAAACTTGCACATGAGGTACTGAACCGTGGCTAAAAAATCGGCATTAGGACGGGGGCTCGATGCCCTCTTGGAAGAGCAACCTTCAAATCATTCGGTACAGAAAACCCTAAATATTTCCGAAGGCTCGATTATCAATATTGACCCGAAATTACTCCAACCCAATCCGTATCAGCCTCGAAAAACTTTTGATGAAGAAAAAATAAACGAACTTGCAGAATCAATAAAAGAACACGGAATAATTCAGCCGATTGTAGCCGAAAAACATGAGGACAAGGGTTATTTTATAGTAGCAGGCGAAAGGCGCACAAGAGCCGCCGTCACTTTAGGCTTGGAAACCGTTCCTGTAATCCTGCGCAGCTTTGAAGAAAAAAAGAAGCTGGAAGTAGCTTTAATAGAAAACATTCAGAGAGAGGACCTAAACGCAGTAGATGAAGCCCTTGCCTACCAAGAGATCATGGAGCTCACCCGCATAAACCAAGAGGAGCTTGCAAAAAGGGTCGGGAAAAGCCGATCGGCAATTACAAACAGTTTAAGAATATTAAAACTGCCCGAGGAAATGAAAGACGCTTTGCGGGTAAATAAAATCTCGGCAGGTCATGCACGCTCTCTCTTATCCATAGTAAATCCTGCCGATCAAAAAATTCTTTTTACAAGAATTTTAGAATCGGAACTATCGGTGCGCGAAGCCGAATCTATGGCAGCCGATCTTAATTCGGGAATCGGACGCATAACAAAAAAACAAAAAAAAGAACAAACTTCTCTTTCTTCCGATGATTTTGAGTTAAGAGATATTGAGCAGCAATTTATAAATTCCTTGGGAACAAAGGTACAAATAAAAGGAAACTTAAAAAAAGGTGTCGTCGAAATATCATACTTTTCAAAAGATGATTTGGATATGTTGTATCAAAAATTAAACTCATAGGGGGAAAATGATATGGCAAAAAAAGCAAGTGAAACAAAAAAAACAGGGACTGCAAAAAAGGTTAAAACACCGGTAAAAGACCCTGTAAAAAAATCGGCTAAAACTAATGCAAAAAAAACGGCAAAGTCTCCGGCTAAAAAAACTATTTCAACCTACAAACAATCCGCAGCCGAAAAAAAACTTGTAACCGAACTAATGGAGCTTACGAAGCAGATGGATGCTGAAGGCCTCTTGTTTTTAATAGAACAGGCCCGCGTTCACTTATACAATATGCAGGTAGAAGCTCTTGAAGAAGACTTGCAGGCAATAGAAGAAAAAAGAGCAAAGACCGTCAGCGTCAAAAAAGCACAGCCTAAAAAAGATTTTAGAATTGAAAGAGCAAGTGACGGTTCCGTTTATCACATAATAAGCGGCGGAAAATGGAAGCTGATCAATGCTGATGAACTTTTCAGCATTTTGAAAATCGTAAATGCAAAACTGGATGACAATGAAATAAGGATCAACCTTATCCACTGGTTTTTTAAAGAAAGAGGCGATTTTGTTTCCGACCTTGGATTGGCCGACACCCACGATCCCCGCTGGCCGGAACTTATAAAACTTTTAAAAACAAATTTTAAGATAAAGATATAATGAGACCTCAATTTAAAGACCTAAAAAAAACTCTTGACAAGCTGGTAATAAAGTACGAAAAACCGGCCTTTATACCTGCCGATCCGATAAGTATTCCTCACCGTTTTTCTAAAAAAGAAGACATAGAAATTGCAGGTTTTTTTGTTTCTATTTTTGCATGGGGGAACAGAACGGCCATTTTAAAAAGTGCGGATAAATTGATGGCTTTCTTACAAAATCAACCTCATGCATTCTTAACTCAAAGCACACCTGCTCAGTTAAAAACGATAAGCACCTTTTATCACCGCACCTTAAATGGAGAAGACAGCCTTGCCATAGCAAAAGCTATAAGGCGCATTTATTTATCGGGCTCAAATTTTGAAGAATTATTTAAACCTAAAAATCGGGAAGAACCTTTGATAAGAAGAATGAGCCGATTTAGAAAAGAATTTATAAAAAACATGGAACCGCATAACATAAAACACATAGCCGACATGGAAGGCGGCTCTGCAGCAAAAAGATTAAATATGTTTTTACGCTGGATGGTAAGATCTAATGATAGGGGCGTTGACTTCGGTTTATGGAAAAGCATTAAACCGTCTGAGCTCTACCTCCCCTTGGACGTGCACTGCGCCCGAAGAGGAAGAGCCCTCGGCCTCTTAACTCGAAAACAAAACGACCGCAAGGCAGTCGAAGAAATTACGGAACGCCTCAGAGAATTTTGCCCTGAAGATCCTGCAAAATACGACTTTGCCCTTTTTGCTCCCGAAGTCGAAAAGGCCTTAGCAGAAAGATAAAAATTCTATCTCCACAGGAATTCGGGATAGTAGCCTTCTTTCACTTTAGTTTCAAGTTCGTTTTTAACGATTTCTCTGTCTTCGGGATAGGTCATTCCGAACCATCTTTCGGTGGTAGTATAAACCTTAACCTTTCCTAAGCCCTTTTTCATCATGGCCCCTACACCCTCAGGCAAGAGACATTCGGCCTTTTCGCTTTCTGCATATTTATGGATAAAGTCTTTAAAATACTCGTTCATAAAATCGAAAATTTTAGGAGAGAAGCCGAAGAGGTTCATCGAGACGGTTTCCTTGCCTGAAAACTCAACCTCTTTTCCCTCATGCTCGGAGATGATTTTTTCGACAGGGCCAACCTTTTTATATGCGATATCCTTATGCTCGGTGATTCCGATAAGATAGCCGTTTCCGACTTGACAAATTCCTCTTGAAACGGAACCGGAGCGGCTCAAGGTCTTATCCAAGATATAACCGACCATAGCATGCTCGGTAGAATCATTTGACAAGGTTGAAAGATGGGTCGCTATAGTTTTATAAGCCGAGCGGCCGTAATAGTCATCGGCATTTATAACCGCAAAGGGCTCATTTATTTTTAACTCCGCAGACAAAATGGCATGAGCCGTACCCCAAGGTTTTTTCCTGTTGACAGCTCTTTTTATTTGCTCATCAGTCAAAAAACCGTCCATAGATTGGAATACATAATCTGCATTACAGTTGCGCGCAATTCTATTAAAAAAACGTTCTCTAAAATCGTTTTCGATATCTTCTCTGATTATAAAGACAACCTTGCCGAAGCCGTTATTCATTGCATCGTAAACTGCATAATCCAACAAAGTTTCGTCATGCCTTCCGACGGCAGCTATCTGTTTGACGCCTCCATACCTGCTGCCCATTCCGGCAGCTAAGACTAAGAGAGTGGGTTTCATAAATAAACCTCCTAAGATTTTAATTTGGCTAAAATCTAACCTAAAGCATAATATCATATTATTGGAATAAATGAAAGGTACTGATATGTAAATCAATTTTTAAATTTCAATATTAAGTTTAGGTAAAAATCGATTTACATCTCTGTGAGGTTAAATAAAAAAGCATATACATTATCTTACAAATCTGCCGAAATTGTGCTATAATATACCCAATGAGAGGGCGTAGTTATGAGTAGTTCAAACCGCAAATACAAAGACTCGGTCTTTGTAGATTTGTTTAGTGAAGACGAAAAGGCAAAAGAAAATTTTTTATCGCTTTATAACGCTTTGCATGGAACTTCACTTACGGTTGTAGAACAGCTGAAAAACATCAGACTTGATCAAGTTCTCTATATGACTTTTTATAATGATGTGTCTTATCTTGTAGACAATAAAATCATAGTACTTGCAGAACACCAATCAACAATAAACCCTAACATGCCTTTGCGCTGCCTTGAATATATCAGCCGCCTTTATGAAAAGCTCTTTGAATCAAAAGAAAAATACAGCCGTAAACTCTTACATATTCCAATCCCTGAGTTCTATGTTTTTTACAATGGAGAGGTGTCTTACCCTTCCGATAAAACACTAAAACTTTCGGAAGCTTTTATAGAAAAAGCAGAAAAACCTAATCTTGAGTTGACCGTTAAGGTGATAAACATAAACCAACAAAATCGCCATCCGGTACTGGAAAACTGCAAAACGATGTATGAATACACTGTGTTTGTAGAAACGGTGCGGAGATGGAAAAAAGAAGATCCTCAAAACGGCTTTCAAAAAGCCGTTGAAGAATGTATACAAAATAATATTTTGCGTGAATATCTAAAGCGCAAGACTAAGGAGGTAATCAATATGTTACTGGCCGAATATGATTATGACACCGATATTGCGGTACAAAGAGCAGAAGAACGGGAAACCGCCTTTGCGGAAGGTATTGAACAAGGCATTGAACAAGGTATGGAGCGAGGCATTGAACAAGGCTCTTACCGGAACAAACTTGAAACGGCAAAGCTGATGAAAGAGGCACATTGTGAAACCGATTTTATTATGCAAATGACAAAACTTACTAAAGAAGAAATTGAGGCTTTATAAAAGTAATATGTTAGTAGCAGAATATGATATCGAAAATATTGCTTAAGCGGCAGGTTTAAGCATTGAAGAAGTGAAAGCATTAATAAGAAAGCCTTTGCCGCTGTTTACGCTGAAGGATACCTTGTACTTGGATATAGCGTAGACTGGGTACTACGACCGACGAAGGTTATGCTCTACGGCAGGCGTAGGTTATGCTCTACGGCGGCCGTAGGTTCCGTGTTTTGACCGGCGAAGGCTGTGCGGTTTGTCAAAGCTTATGTGCGGGTAAGCGGTTTATCGAATCTGCCCGTTTTAAGGCTTTTGCTTTTTTGCGACGAACCGATTATCTTTGTGCGCACTTCGATGTACCAATTGCCGGCTTTTAAGTCCGCAGGGATTATTGCCATAAGGCGGGCGGGCTTGTTTTCGGCGATGACGGCAGCCCTTACTTCGGCCCCCGCTTCGGGTACAAAGAAGATGCCTTGGGATGCGTCTTTGGGGTCGAACTTTAACCTTGCGCCTACCAGCTGCACAACGCCGCCTGCGCTCAGAAGCTCGTTCACCTTGCCCGATACGATGTCGGTAACTTCGGTAATGTAGGGGTTGGTGTCGGTACTTTGCGTCTTTTCGCATTTGATTTTTGTAAGCGCATTTTTAAGCAGGATGCCGGGCGTCAGGTTGAGTTTGATGCTGTGGCGCTTTTTGTCGAAGCTGTCCGCCGCCCCGATAAAGGTACCGGTAATGCTCAATGCCGTGTTCATAAGGGGCGTGTTTACCGCAGAGCCGTCTTCAATCAGGGCGGAAACCACTTCGCCGTACACTTGCAGCACCGCCTTTGTGTCCGCTTTGGTCAGGGTTGAACCTTTTTGCATCATAAGGTCAATGATTTCGTCTAAAGAAAACGAGCGCACATCGGCAGCCTGCGCCATGTAGTCGTTTTCGTCCGGTGTGAGTAAGTTTTCACGTAAACAGTATTTTAACATTTGTTCCTCCAAAACATTAGGGGGAGAGAGCACCCCGTTCAGGGCAGGGTTCTCTCTCCCCCTAGAACCCCCTCTCTCTCCCGCACTGCCAAAGGGCTCTGCCCTTTGGAATCCCGAACATACAGCTAAAATTGTATGTTCAATGCTACCTTTAAGTGTGAGCACATTTTCAAATGTGCGAACTTAAAGCCGGTTATCCGCGATGTTTTGACGGGCATAATGCCGCATATAAAACATCTTGTTTCAAGTCCCGAACAGGACGTTCGGCAAAGCCGTTAGTAATCGGTTTCGGGCTTGCCCGAAACCGGGATTCAAAACCGAGCAGGAGGCTCGGTTTTGAAACAATTAACTTTCCTCGTCTATTTTGCCTGCGTCTACGCCTGAGGCGGTGAGCAGGGCTTTTATCCTCGAGCCGGTTTTAACTTTAAACCTGCCGTCTGTATAGTTAAAGGCGTCGGTGCCGATTGCCGTAAGGGGCGGGTTGCTGCATAAACGGAAATCAAAGTTTTCTACTTCGAGGCAGGATTTAAACGCATCTTTCCCCAGCGAGGTAAGTTTTGCAGGAAATTTTATGCTTCCCGATATTTTATAGCAGCTTGTAAACACAAGGTCGCCTATTGTAAGCGGCTGTGTGCACTTGGAAAAATCGAGAGCAGTTAGTTTATCGCAGTCCTTAAAAGCCCCTTTATCAATTAGGCTAAGGTTTTCGGGGAATTCGAGCCTTCCTTCAAGGTTGTTACAGTTCCAAAAAACAAACTCTCCAATATGCGTAAGGCTTTCGGGAAGGTGTACTTCCGTTATGCCGGTACACTCCATAAAAGCGTAGTCGGCAATTTCGGTAATGTGCGCGGGTACGCGCAATATACCTCGGGGTTTTTCGCCCGTATAGCCTTTAAGTATGGTGCCTTCGATGTCCAATTTTGAAAGCGGTATGGAGTCTGCCGGCTTAAAGCTCACCTTTACCGTAAGGGGGGCGCTTACCGTTACGGTTGCAAGGGGATTTTCAGGGGTGCCGGTACCCGCTTCAAAGCTGCCGCCTTCGATTGTCCAGCTGCCGGTCATGAAGCCCGGAGCGGGCTCTGCGGTAAAGTAAACTTTTTTTCCTTTTGCTATTTCGGTACCCGTTGTAATCGGCTGTGCGTTAGGGCCTAATGCCGTAAGGGTACCGTTCCCGCCTTCTGTGCCGAAATTTACGGTGTAGTTGGGAACATCCAATTCAAAGGCAACCGTTACCGTTACATCGGAGGTAATTGGCTCCGAATAAGTGTTTCCTGCAATGGGCAGGTAGCTGCCGTTACGGCTCCAGCCTGTTATTCTGTAGCCTTCTGCGGGTGTTGCGGTAAAGGTTACGGTTTTGCCTTTTTCCACTTGGGCGCCGCTGTTTATTGCCGCGCCGTCTACCTTTGCCGTAAGGGTTCCGTTTGCACCGTCCACTCCGAAGGTTACGGCGTATTTGGGCAGGGGTACAGCGTTACTTTCAAAGCTCACCTTTACCGCTGCCGCCTTGCTGACGGTAAGCGAGTAGGTACTGTTGGTTCCGTTTACCGCCGTCCCGTCAAGCGTCCAGCCCTTTACTCTGTAGCCCGCTGCGGGTGTTGCGGTAAAGGTTACTGTTTTGCCTTTTTCCACTTGGGCGCCGCTGCTTATTGCCGTGCCGTCTACCTTTGCCGTAAGGGTTCCGTTTGCACCGTCCACTCCGAAGTTTACGGTGTATTTGGATTGCGAGGTGCTGCTACCCCCGCCCGTGTTACCGCCGGAACTTGTTCCGCCGCCTCCTGCGGCGTTGGGGCAGGCGGTAAAGAGCGCCATAATCACGAGCGATGCGGCAAGTGTGAGTACTGCCGCCCAATGTGTGAAGCGCTGTGCGCTTCCGATTTTGTTTGTGTTTGAGTTTTTCATATCAAACCTCCTTATAATTGTGTAATTTAACCGCTAAGGGAGCAAAGATATTTGAGGGAGATGTTGTAAGGTATTTTTTAATTATCCTTTGCGAAGTTGAGCGAAGCTCAACGCTTGGCGGTCTTTGCGGTTCTTTAAACGGTGTGAGAAGATTGTGCTGTGTGTGCGGTTTATTTAAAAGAGTGCTGAGTGCTGAGTGCTGAGTGCTGAGTGCTGAGTGCTGAGTGCTGAGTGCTGAGTGCTGAGTGCTGAGTGCTGAGTAATTATGGGGGCGCGTTCGGCTTTGTCAAGTAGTTTTGCCGACTTTTCCAAACTTTTTTGAGAACCCTTTATTATACTGTTTAAGCGGTTTATTTTGCCGTTCATACTATACATTATAACCCAAGTTTTTGAGAATAACAACTTTTTGGGAAAGTTTTTGTAACTGCTATCTCTGTTTTTACCTGTCATTATTATTCATCATATATCGCTTTCTCGCAGATTTCAAGCTTAACAGTTGACATTACTACCAAAAAAATACTAAAATACTTTTCATAAAACTATAAAGCGAGAAAACTATGGCTATTATAATAAAAACAACGGGGAAGGCTGTCCCCCAAAAAATAATGAACAACAACGATTTTCCCGCTTCTCTGGATACTTCGGATGAATGGATCAGAAGCCACACAGGGATAGGAAGCCGCTATATAGCTTCCGAACAAGACACAAGCGCATCCTTAGGAGCTGCGGCCTGTAAGCAGGTATTGGCAAATGCCGATTTAAATCCTCAGGATATAGACTTAATCGTCTGCGCGACCGCTACGGCGGAATATCAAGGCTTTCCCTCAAATGCCTGTCTTATTCAAAAAGATTTAGGCGCAAAAAATGCGGCCTGTTTTGACCTGTCGGCAGCCTGTTCGGGCTTTTTATATTCCATAGATACGGCGGCAGCCCTCATGGAACGCCATAGCCGGCGTTACGCCCTTGTATGCGGCACCGAAGTTTTAAGCAAAATAGTCGATTGGCAAGACCGTTCTACCTGCGTCCTATTCGGAGACGGAGCCGGAGCAGTTCTCCTCGAAAACACCTTCGATAACTCAAAAAGAGGCATAGGCTCGGTCATTTTAGGTTCAGACGGAACAGGATATGACGCTCTTTATATGGGAGACTATCTAAAAATGAACGGAAGAACAGTTTACAATTTTGCCGTCGGGGTTATCACCGAAACCGTAAAAAGCCTTCTTCAAAAAGAAAATATCAATATGGAAGATGTAGACTTGGTTGTATGCCACCAAGCCAATGAGCGTATTTTGGAAGCCGCCGCAAAAAGACTCCGCACCGACATGAGTAAATTCGTATGCAATATGGAAAACTACGGAAACACTTCTGCCGCTTCCATTCCGATAACCCTTGATGATTTAAGGCTTCAAGGAAAGTTAAAGGACGGAATGACAATTATTACGGCGGGCTTCGGTGCAGGGCTCACCTGGGGCGGTGCTGTTATCAGGTTTTAATTGATTTTATACATAAAGGAAGGATGATGATGAAAAACATATTTTTATTTTCAGGGCAGGGAGCCCAGTTTAAGGGAATGGCTCAGGATATCGTTGAAAAATACGGAGCAGCAAGGGACATAATCAAAAATATCGGCGATATAACCGGAGAAGATATCGACGCTCTTTTGCGAAACACCGAAAACGAGGTTTTATCAAGAAGCGACAAGAGCCAGCTTGCAATAATTGCAGTTGAAACGGCCATTCTTGCCGTTTTAAAAGAGAAGGGCATTACCCCCTCAGCCGTTGCAGGTTTCAGTCTGGGAGAGTTTTCGGCCCTCTATGCTTCAGGCATTTTGAGCTTTGAAGACATGATACGCATTGTCCAAAAACGAGGGGCTATTATGCAAGCCGCCTGCGACAAGATTGCAGCTAGAGCAAGCGAGGGTTCGGGCGCCCTCGGAATGTCGGCCATTTTAAAGCTTGATCCGGAAAAGGTAATAGAGCTTTTAAAACCTCATTCAGACCCCAAAACCGGAATAGTATTTGCCGCAAACATGAATAGTCCCGTCCAAACCGTAATTTCGGGAACGGCGGAAGGCCTCACCCTTGCAGAAGAACTTTGTAAAGAAGCCGGAGCAAAAAGATGTGTCCGCCTTGCAGTTGCAGGCCCCTTCCACTCCCCTCTTATGGAAGAAGCGGCAAAGGAATTTGAAGAGGTCTTAAAAGGATTTAACTTTAAGAACCCCGAAATCTCCGTCTTCTCAAACGTTACGGGTAAAAAAGTAAAATCGGGAGAAGAAGCAAAGGCAAATGCAGTCCTTCACCTTACCCACCCCGTCCTCTGGACAAGCGAAGAAAAAGAGATAGCTTCTTTATGTGAGGACTTAAAACCCTGCCGCCTCTTGGAAATAGGCCCCGGAAACACCTTGTGCAATCTTTGGAGAGACAGCGGCTTTGCCTCGGATGAACTAACCTGTTCTCCGACAGGAACTTTGGAACAGCTAAATAAAATTATAGAATAGGAAAGGTATAAATATGATGTTATTAAAAGGAAAAAAGGCATTGGTAACAGGCTCTTCGAGAGGAATCGGAAAAGAGGTTGTTAGAAGATTTATTGAAGAAGGCGCAGAAGTATGGGGCCTTTGTACAAAGCCCTCAGCAACAAAATCAGAAATGGAAGCCTTTGCAAAAGAAAAGGGCTCGGTATTTCACGAAATATATGCCGACTGCGGCAATGCGGAAGGCCTTACCGAAACGGTAAAAAAAGCTCTCAAAGAATCGGGAGGCTTTGATGTTCTTGTAAACAATGCAGGAATCACAAGGGACGGCCTTTCATTTAGAATGAAGCTTTCAGACTGGGAAGATGTTTTGCGCGTAAACTTAACAGGAGTTTTTATCGCCTCGCAAATTGTTTCCTCCGATATGATTAGAAAAAGAGCCGGCTCAATCATCAATATGACGAGCATAGTCGGTCTCCACGGTCAGGGCGGACAGGTCAACTATTCCGCAAGCAAGGCAGGTCTTATCGGCTTCACAAAGAGCCTTGCAAAGGAAACGGCAGGCAGGGGCGTACGCGTAAACGCCATAGCTCCCGGCTACATTGAAACCGACATGACCGCCGCCGTAAACGAAGAAATGCGCAAGGCTTGGGTCGAAGGCATCCCCTTAAAAAGAGCCGGGCAACCCATAGACATAGCAAACGCCGCAGTCTTTTTAGCTTCGGACTTATCGCTTTACATAACCGCCCAAGTCCTAGGCGTCGACGGCGGATTGGGCGCGTAAGCTGCAATAAAAAAACAAAACCGCCAAGAGCGCAAAGAGCGCAAAGAAATTTAAGGAAAGAGAAACGTCATCTCCCTTAAAAATTCTTTGCGTCCTTCGCGGCCTTTGCGGTTAAATTAAAAAGAATATTTGTAGAGAAGTTGAGAAATATGACTGAAGATGAAATTTCTAAAATAGTAATTGATTCAGCAATCGAAGTTCATAGGTTTTTAGGTCCGGGCCTTTTGGAAAGCAGCTATGAGCAATGTCTTTTTTACGAGTTGCTTAAGGCTGGATTAAAAGTTGAACGGCAAAAAAGTTTCCCAATTCAATACAAAGAAGTAATTGTCGATTCGGGATATAGAGTCGATCTGATTGTAGAGGATAAAGTAATAGTTGAACTAAAGGCTGTCGATAAGATAGCAGATGTTCATATTGCTCAAGTACTTACGTACTTAAAATTATCTAAATGCAAACTTGGTTTATTGCTTAATTTTAATACCAAACTTCTAAAAGATGGAATTAAACGAATAGCAAACGAACTATAAGTACGCATAGAGCAATTAAAACCACTAAGCAAGCCAAGAGCGCCAAGGAATTTAAAAGAATAGAGACAACATCTCCCTTAAAAATTCTTTGCGGCCTTCGCGATCTTTGCGGTTAAATTAAAATTTTTATGGAGGAAGGATATGATTGTAAAACCGATGGTTAGGAATAACATTTGTTTAAATGCTCATCCTAAAGGATGCAAAAAGGGTGTAGAGGATCAAATAGAATACACAAAGAAGAGGATTACCGCTGAGGTAAAATCGGGTGCTGCGTCACCGAAAAATGTACTCGTGCTCGGCTGCTCTAACGGCTACGGACTTGCAAGCCGAATCACGGCAGCCTTCGGCTACGGAGCCGCTACTATAGGCGTTTCCTTTGAAAAGGCCGGAAGCGAAACAAAGTACGGAACCCCCGGCTGGTACAACAACCTGGCCTTTGACGAGGCGGCAAAAAAAGAAGGTCTTTATTCCGTTACTATAGACGGCGATGCCTTTTCCGATGAAATCAAGGCTCAAGTTATTGAAGAAGCAAAAAAGAAGGGAATGAAATTCGACCTCATTGTTTACAGCTTGGCAAGCCCTGTAAGAACAGACCCCGACACAGGCATAATGCACAAGTCGGTCTTAAAACCCTTCGGCAAAACCTTTACAGGCAAGACTGTCGATCCCTTTACGGGAGAACTAAAAGAGATTTCCGCAGAGCCTGCAAGCGATGAAGAAGCTCAAGCCACCGTTAAGGTTATGGGCGGAGAAGATTGGGAGCGCTGGATAAACCGGCTTTCAAAAGAAGGCTTGCTGGAAGAAGGCTGCATCACTATGGCCTATTCCTATATAGGCCCCGAAGCCACCCAAGCCCTCTACCGCAAAGGCACCATAGGCAAGGCCAAAGAACACCTTGAAGCCACAGCTCACCGATTAAACAAGGAAAACCCGTCAATACGTGCCTTTGTTTCGGTAAACAAGGGTTTGGTAACAAGGGCAAGTGCCGTAATCCCCGTAATCCCCCTCTACCTCGCTTCCTTGTTCAAGGTTATGAAGGAAAAAGGAAACCACGAGGGCTGTATCGAGCAGATCACCCGCCTTTATGCAGAAAGGCTCTACCGCAAAGACGGCTCAATCCCCGTTGATGAAGAAAACAGAATCCGCATTGACGATTGGGAACTTGAAGAAGACGTACAGCGAGAAGTTTCTGCCTTGATGGAAAAGGTAACGAGCGAAAATGCCGAAAGCCTCACCGACCTTGCAGGCTACCGCCACGACTTTTTAGCCTCAAACGGCTTTGATGTCGCAGGCGTCAATTACGAAGCCGAAGTAGAAAGGTTTGACAGGATTTAAATGGCAAAAGATATTCAAATCAGGTGAATTGGAAGAGGCTTCAGTTACCGAGGATTCCTCGGCAACTGCCTCAGACGGTAAATCCTATCGAATGAAATTCTACAATCTTGATGCCGTTATTTCCGTAGGAAAACACAATCAGCGGGTAATTGGAAATTATGGAAGATTATAATAAAGAGTTTAAAATCGATATTCCTAAAAAACAGAGTGCACTTAAAGCCGAAATCGTTTCTTTTTTAAACAGCACCGACGGAGAAATTTATCTGGGTGTCGATGACAGCGGAACTGTACATTATGATCTCATAAACGAAAAAAAGAAAAAATGGGAAGAGGTTCTTTCAAATTGGATTGTAAATGCCTTTACGCCCGGTGTGACGAGCTTGATTTATATTTATCCAAACGAAACTCCCTTTAGAATCAAAATTTTTAAGGGAAAAGAGCGGCCTTACTTTTATAAAGACGGAGAAGGTTTTAATACAAAGGGTGTATATGTCAGAGTCGGCAGTACAAAAAGGCTTGCAAGTTTTGATGAAATACAAAGAATGATAAGGCAGAATAGTCAAAATGATTACGAACGTTTATTATGCCATCGAGATGATTTGACCTTTAATTATATAGAAAATAGATTTAAAGAAAAAAGCGTTCCTTTCGACAAATATGCTCTATCCCTCATGGATAAGAATGGTGAATACAATAATGCGGCCCTCTTATTAAGTGACCAAAATCCAACTATCAGTAAGTTTGCCGTTTTTCAGGGTACTACGGTTAATGTCTTTTTGGATAAAAAAGAATTTACAGGTTCTATCTTAAAGCAATTAGATGAGGTGCTGTATTTTGCAAATTTATCAAACCGCAAAAAAATAACCATTACAGGAAACCCTGAACGGGATGAGTATTCGGATATTCCGGAAAGAGCTCTCAGAGAAGCTATCGTAAACTGCTATTGCCATAGGGACTGGACCTTGAGCGGAGATATAAAAATCGAATTTTATGATGACCGAGTGCAAATTTTTTCTCCCGGCAGCTTACCGGACGGATTGACCCTGGAAAACATAAAAATGGGCATGGTTGCTAAAAGGAATAAAATTATAGTGGACACTCTGGATAAGGCGGATGTCATCGAAAATTATGCTTCAGGAGTACGCAGAATATTTGAAGATTATGCCGGTTTCAAAAAACAGCCCGAATATTATATTTCCGATAACGGAGTAATTGTTACCTTGTTCAACCGCAACTATGATGTTCAAGATGACGGTCAAAATGATGTTCAAGATGACGGTCAAAATGACGGTCAAGATGACGGTCAAAATGACGGTCAAAATGACGGTCAAAAAATAAACTCAAAAGATAGATTAGAAAAGATAATCAAATATATAGAAAGCGATAAAAATATGACAGCAGACAGGCTGAAAGATCTTTTAAATGTATCTAAACGCACTATAGAGCGCGATATTGAAAAACTAAGAAAGGATAACAAAATTGAATATGTAGGCAGTGCCAAGGAAGGATACTGGATTGTAAAAAGAACTAATTAGATATTTGTGATAGGAGATTTTTGGTAAACAGTGAGGCTTGACGCCCTCAAAAATTGATATTTTTCGGTTGTAAACAGAAAGGAGTAACCAATTATGAAAAAATTTTTAATGGTATTATTTTTAGCAGGTTTATTGCCTGCGGCCATCGCAGCGGCGGAAAGTGAAGCGTCTTTTTCAGGCTCGGGCAGGGCAATACTCGGTATAAGCCCCGATACAAAAGAGATAACCGTGATAGCACTAACTGCCGATGATTCCGCAATACAGGTTGAAGGCTGCACGGTTACGGAATTACCGAGCGGTGAAGTAACAAAACTTACGGCAACTGGAAATACGATTATCTTAAAAGGAGCAATTACCGAACTTGACTGTTCCGATAACCGGCTTACCTCGCTTGATGTGCAGGGTTTGAGTGCTTTAGATAAATTGTACTGTTATAACAATCGGCTTACCTCGCTTGACATGCACGGTTTAACTGCTTTACGGGAATTGTCCTGCTCTTTCAATCAGCTGGTCTCGCTTAATGTGCAAGACTCGGCAGGCTTAGAGAAGTTATTCTGCGCCGAAAATCAACTTACCGCTTTTGATATGAGAGGCTTAACTGTTTTACAAGAACTGAATTGTTCCGATAACCGGCTGACCTCGCTTGATGCACATGATTCAACTTTTTTACGCTTTCTTCTGTGTAAGTCCAATCAACTTACCTCGCTTAATGTACAAGGTTTGACCGCCTTAGTGTATCTGAATTGTAGGTCTAATCGGCTGACCTCGCTTAATGTACAGGGGCTGACTTCTTTGCGGGCACTGAGCTGCTCGGAAAACCGGCTTACCGCACTGAATATACAAGAGACTCCTGCTTTACAAAAACTGTCCTGCTATGGGAATCAATTAAAAGTAAAAGCCCTTATTCGGATATTCAACAGTTTGCGCGGGACGGATCTTAAAAAAGAAAATGCAGGCGAAGTTTTAGTACAAAGTGAAATGGACAATTCACATGAAGGCAACATCACGGACTTTTCTTCTTCCGCCGAATTGAAAACCGCCTTTGAAGCTGCAAAAGCAAAAAACTGGATATTTTATAAGCGGGATACAAACGGAAACGATAAAAAGATTTAACGGGTATTTTTAATTGGGAATTAAACAAAAGGAGTAAACATTATGAAAAAATTTTTAATGGTATTATTTTTAGCAGGTTTATTGCCTGCGACCATCGCAGTGGCGGAAGGTGCAGCAGTTTCCGCAGGCACAGGACAAGCGATACTCGGTATAAGTCCCGATACAAAAACGATAACGATAAAGGCGGTAACTGCCGACAGTTCCTTAATAGATGTTGAAGGCTGCACCGTTGAGGAATTACCGAGCGGTGAATCGGTTCGGCTTACGGCAACGGGAAATAGGATTGTCTTAAAAGGGGCAATTACCGAGCTTTATTGCTCCGGCAATCGGCTTACCTCGCTTGATGTGCGGGGATTGCAGGCTTTGACGGTGCTGGAGTGTGCCGGCAATGATCTTACCTCACTCGATGTACATGGCTTAACGGCTTTGGCTGTGCTTGACTGTTCCGAAAATCAGCTCACATCACTCAATGTGCAAGGTTTGACCGCTTTACAGAAGCTGAACTGTTCTAAAAATCTGCTAACTTCGCTTAATACACAAGATTTTAACGCTTTGAAGGGCTTTGACTGTTCCAATAATCTGCTTATCTCGCTTAATGTACAAGGCTTGACTGCTTTGAAAAAACTGGCTTGTTCCGGTAATAAGCTGACTTCATTAAATGTACAGGGATTAACCGCTTTACGGTATTTGTCTTGCCGTCATAATCAGCTTAAAACACTTAACCTAAAAGGCTTGAGCGCTTTACGCGAACTGTGGTGTTCCGGCAATGAACTTGCTGCCCTCGATATGCGCGGCATAAACACTGTACAAATACTGGGCTGCTCCGGCAATAAACTTACAGCCCTCGAATTACCGGCGGTAAACGTTTTACAGGAACTGTACTGTTACGGCAACCGCTTAAACGAAAAAGCTTTTATCCGTATACTAACCGCCCTGCCCGAAAGAAACCGAAACGAAGCAGGCAGAGCCTTTATATATGGTGAAAAGAATAATCCGCAGGAAAAAAACATCACGGACTTTACTTCTTCCGCCGAATTGAAAACCGCTTTTGAAGCCGCAAAAGCAAAAAACTGGATATTTTATAAGCGGGATACAAACGGAAACGATAAAAAGATTTAACGGGTGTTTTTAATTGGGAATTAAACAAAAGGAGTAAACATTATGAAAAAATTTTTAATGGTATTATTTTTAGCAGGTTTATTGCCTGCGACCATCGCAGCGGCGGAAGGTGCAGCAGTTTCCGCAGGCACAGGACAAGCGATACTCGGTATAAGTCCCGATACAAAAACGATAACGATAAAGGCGGTAACTGCCGACGGTTCCGAGGTACAGGTTGAAGGCTGCACGGTTACGGAATTACCGAGCGGTGAATCGGTACGGCTTACGGCAACGGGAAATAGGATTGTCTTAAAAGGGGCAATTACCGAACTGCGGTGTTCCGGCAATCAACTTACCTCACTGGATGTGCAGGGATTGCAGGCTTTGACGGTGCTGGAGTGTGCCGGCAATGATCTTACCTCACTCGATGTACATGGCTTAACGGCTTTGGCTGTGCTTGACTGTTCCGAAAATCAGCTCACATCACTCAATGTGCAAGGTTTGACCGCTTTACAGAAGCTGAACTGTTCTAAAAATCTGCTAACTTCGCTTAATACACAAGATTTTAACGCTTTGAAGGGCTTTGACTGTTCCGATAATCTGCTGACCTCTCTTAATGTACAAGACTTGACGGCTTTAGAGGAATTAAACTGTTCCGGTAATAAGCTGAGCTCACTCAATGTGCAAGGCTTGTCCGCTTTGAAGGTGCTGTATTGTTCCGATAACGGGCTGACCTTGCTTAATGTACAAGGCTTGACGGCTTTGGAAAAACTGGCTTGTTCCGGTAATAAGCTGACTTCATTAAATGTACAGGGATTGACCGCTTTACGGTATTTGTCTTGCCGTTATAATCAACTTAAAACACTTGATCTAAAAGGCTTGACCGGTTTACGCGAACTGTGGTGTTCCGGCAATGAACTTGCTGCCCTCGATATGCGCGGCATAAACACTTTACAAATACTGGGCTGCTCAAACAATAAACTTACAGCCCTCGAATTACCGGCGGTAAACGTTTTACAGGAACTGTACTGTTACGGCAACCGCTTAAACGAAAAAGCTTTTATCAGGATATTCAACAATCTACCCGAGCGCGACGGCAATGAAGCGGGCAGAGCCTTTATATATGGTGAAAAGAATAATCCGCAGGAAAAAAACATCACGAACTTTTCTTCTTCCGCAAAACTGAGAACTGCCTTTGAAGCTGCAAAAGCAAAAAACTGGGAGTTTTATAAGCGGGATACAAATGGAAACGATGAAAAGATTTAGAGGGTGTTTTAAGTGGGGATTGAACTAAAGGAGTGAATATGAAAAAACTTTTTACGGTGCTGTTTGCCGCAGGATTGCTGATAGGCACGATGAATGCGGCGGCGGCTGATAAGACAGGCATGGGACGGGCACTACTCGGTATAAGCCCCGGCAAAAAAGAGATAACTGTGACGGCGATAACAGCAGACGGTTCGCCCGTACAGGTAGAAGGCTGCACGGTGACGGAATTACCGAGCGATGAAGAAACAATCCTCACAGCAACGGGAACAAAGGTTGTACTCAAAGGAAACATTACCGAGCTGGACTGCAGCTCCAATGAACTTACCGCGCTCGATGTTCGCGGCTTAACTGCATTACAGACACTGTACTGTGACAATAATCTGCTTACCTCGATTGATCTTCACGGATTGACCGCTTTACAGACACTGTACTGTGACAATAACCGGCTTTCCTCCCTTGATGTACGGCACCTTACCGCTTTACAGTGGCTGAAGTGCTACAATAATCAACTCTCCGTACTCCATGTGCAGGACTTGACTTCTTTACGGTTGCTATACTGCAATGACAATCGGCTCACTTCACTGAATCTGCACGGTTTATCCGGCTTATGGTTTCTACATTGCGATAATAATCAGCTTACCTCACTCGATCTAAAGGGGCTTACCGCTTTACGGTGGCTGAAGTGCCGCGATAATCAGCTCACCACGCTCAATGTGCAGGGTTTGACTTCTTTACAGGTGCTGGAGTGCGACAGCAATCGGCTTATTTCACTGAATCTGCACGGTTTATCCGGTTTACAGGTGCTGAACTGCGATAATAATCAGCTCACCTCGCTCGATCTAAAGGGGGTAACTGCATTACAGACACTGTACTGTTACAATAACCGGCTTACTGTTCTTGATATACACGGCTTGAGCGGGTTAGCAGGCCTGTATTGCTCCCGTAACCGCTTAAAAGAACACGCGCTGATACAGATTATCAACAGTTTGCCCGAGCGCAGAACGGATGAAGAAACCGAAGCAGTCTTTTACACGGAAGAGGATAATCGGAGTGAAGGAAACTATACGGATTGGAAGTCTTCTATCGGTCTCCAAGCAGCAATAAAAACTGCAAGAGCAAAAAACTGGACGCTTTATAAACAGGTTGGCGGAGAAGATTTTGAAGAGCTTGAGGTGACGGAGGAATCGGAGCGCGGTACAGGCTTCGGTGGCGCCGCCGTTCCAATCGATAAGACCTACACGGTAAAAGGCGTGAGCTTTACGATGAAAGGGATTACCGCCGTAACGGACGCCGTACTGGGTGATAATAGCATGGAGGATAACCAAGAACACTCGGTAAACCTGTCAGCGTATTATATAGGAGAGACGGAAGTAACGCAGGAGCTGTGGAAAGCGGTGATGGGGAATAATCCGACTCTTCGTACCGATTCGCTCAAAAATCCGGTAGAGCAGGTAAGCTGGTTTGATTGTATTGCCTTTTGCAACGAACTGACGAAGAAAGTATCGAAGTTAGGTGAAAGTCAGTGCGTATATTACAGCGATGACACTTATACTGCCGTATATACTGTAACGGATGCCGGTAACAGTATGGTTCCCCATATGAAGCAGGAGGCAAAAGGCTTTCGGCTGCCGACGGAGGCTGAATGGGAATGGGCAGCGAAGGGAGGTAAAGAGTACCGATGGGCGGGAACGGACAGCGAGGACGAACTTGAAAACTATGCATGGTACGCTGATAACAGCGATTATAAGGCGCATGAAGTAAAACGAAAAGAGGCGAACGGGTACGGTTTATACGACATGAGCGGGAACGTAGTGGAGTGGTGCTGGGACTGGTATGACGATAGTATCCCTGCCGATGGGCATACTGATCCGAAAGGAGTATCGTCCGGTTCTCTCCGCGTTATTCGCGGCGGCGGTTGGCTCACCGGTACTGTGTACGCCGCTCGTGCGGTTCGAGGTTCTAATCTCCCCGGTGATCGCTACGCCTCTCTCGGTTTGCGTGTGGCGTACAGCGTTGGGAGATAATGGGGTAATGAGTAATTGGTAATGGATTATTTGTAATTGGGAATTATGATGAAGGAAAATACAAAGATGAAAAAACTGTTAATCACATTGCTGTTTGCAGCGGGACTGTTGACAGCCTGCACTACGGCGACGCATACGGCAAAGAAACGCGAAAATACAGGAAAGGCAATACTCGGTATAAGCCCCGGCAAAAAAGAGATAACCGTACAGGCGGTAACGGCAGACGGCTCGCCCGTACAGGTAGAAGGCTGCACGGTGACGGAATTACCGAGCGATGAAGAAACAATCCTCACAGCAACGGGAACAAAGGTTGTACTCAAAGGAAACATTACCGAGCTGGACTGCAGCTCCAATGAACTTACCGCGCTCGATGTTCGCGGCTTAACTGCCTTACAGACACTGTACTGTGACAATAATCTGCTTACCTCGATTGATCTTCACGGATTGACCGCTTTACAGACACTGTACTGTGACAATAACCGGCTTTCCTCCCTTGATGTACGGCACCTTACCGCTTTACAGTGGCTGAAGTGCTACAATAATCAACTCTCCGTACTCCATGTGCAGGACTTGACTTCTTTACGGTTGCTATACTGCGATGACAATCGGCTCACTTCACTGAATCTGCACGGTTTATCCGGTTTATGGTTTCTACATTGCGATAATAATCAGCTCACCGCACTCAATGTGCAGGGCTTGACTTCTTTACAGGTGCTGAACTGCGATAATAATCAGCTCACCACGCTCAATGTGCAGGGCTTGGCTTCTTTATGGTTCCTGCGCTGCCATGATAATCAGCTTACCTCACTCAATGTACATGGCTTAACGGCTTTGGCTGTGCTTGACTGTTCCGAAAATCAGCTCACATCACTCAATGTGCAAGGTTTGACCGCTTTACGGGAGCTGAACTGTTCCGATAATCAGCTTACTTCAGTTAACGTGCAGAGTTTGAGTGCTTTAGATGAATTGTACTGTTATAACAATCAGCTTACTTCGCTTGACATGCACGGTTTGACTGCTTTACGGGAATTGTTCTGCTCTTTCAATCAGCTGACCTCTCTTAATGTACATGGCTTAACGGCTTTGGAGTGGCTGGATTGTTCCGAAAATCAGCTTACCTCACTCAATGTGCAAGGTTTGACCGCTTTACGGTATTTGTCTTGCCGTCATAATCAACTTAAAACACTTAACCTAAAAGGCTTGACCGCTTTACGCGAACTGTGGTGTTCCGGCAATCAACTTGCCGCCCTCGATATGCGCGGCATAAACACTTTGCAAATACTGGGCTGCTCAAACAATAAACTTACAGCCATCGAATTACCGGCGGTAAACGTTTTACAGGAACTGGAGTGTTACGATAACCGCTTAAACGAAAAAGCCTTTATACGGATATTCACCGCTTTGCCTGACAGAAAACAAAACGAAGCGGGCAAAGCCTGTATATATCGTGAAAGAAACGATGTTCCGGAAAAAAATGTAACGGACTTTACTTCTTCCGCCGAATTGAAAACCGCTTTTGAAGCCGCACAAGCAAAAAACTGGATATTTTATAAGCGGTATACAAACAGAATGTATGAAAAGATCTAGAACGGTAAAGACGGAGTATCGGTAATTTTCATAAGGGATAGACATTTTGCCTATATAAATGATAAAATGTCTATCTACATAAGTATAGACGAAATTAACGGAGGACAAAAATGAAAAAAATTACCGTAATTATGGGTATTTTTTGTATACTCACTTTAGCAAACTGTGTTTCGGCTAAAACCGTTTCGGGGAATACAAGGGTTGAAACCCGTACCTTTGATCTAAAAGATTTTGATTCCATAGCCTTTTACCTTCCTTCTTCGGAAGCCGATATCATTCAAGGAGATGAATATAAGGTCGAAATATCGCTTGATTCAAATTTATTCGAATTTGTCGATATATCCGTTCAACAACTTGAAAAAAAACTTACACTTATACAAAAACGCAATACCCAATTAAAGCCGAGTCTTTTTAAAATATCCGTTACCATGCCTATCCTTAAAAGCTTATCGATAGCGGGTATTACAAAGACTGCCGTGTCAGGCTTTCACAATGAAAACCAACCCCTATCCTTAAACATAAGCGGTATAAGTTCTATAACGGCAGATGTAAGTGCAAGTACTATAAAGGCAGATATTTCGGGCATAGGAAATATTAACTTAAAAGCCAAGTCTAAAAAATGCCTTTTTACTATTTCGGGTTCCGGTGAAATGACAGCCGATATAAATTCCACCGATACAGACAGTACGATATCCGGCAGAGGTGATTTGTATTTAAAGGGTAAAACGGAAAAATGCAGCTTTACCGTTTCGGGTTCGGCTAAAATAAAGGCTTTTGATTTGGAAACGGAAGAAGCCGTTTGCACGATTTCAGGTCTGGGTAAGGTTGAAATAAATGCCAAAAACCGGCTTGAAGCAGATGTGTCCGGTTCAGGCACTGTCCGCTATGCCGGAAATCCTCAACATATTAATCTACATTCTTCCGGTATGGGAAGCATAAAGAAAATTGAATAAATCTCAACGCTTTGCGGTTAAATAAACATAAATAAAACTTTAAGGAGCTTTCATGAAAGAAGATTTTATTTTAAAGGTGATAGAAAAGTTTGAAAAAGGCGATACAGTGTTCTTGCAGATAAAGCAGGACGACTGCGAGCTTGTATTAAAAAAGGAAGGAGCCTTTCCTAAAAAGGAAGTTGCAGCTCAGGCAGGAGCACAGACTGCCTATCCCATGCCTTTGGCTATGCCGGCAGCTTTCCAAGCAGGTTTTCAGGGCGTGCCTCAGACCGCTGCTGCCGGAGTTCAAGTACCGGTACCTCAGCCGGCAAGCCCCGTTGCAGAGGCTCCGGCCCAAGCCGCCCCTGCATCTTCATCGGCCGGCCTAATCGAGGTAAAAAGCCCCATAGTCGGAACCTTTTACAGGGCTCCGTCTCCCGATTCTCCGCCCTATGTCGAAAAAGGCGGCTCGGTAAAAAAAGGTCAACCCCTTTGCGTGCTTGAGGCAATGAAGATGATGAACACCCTCGAATGCGAACATGACGGAATTATCGAAGAAATCTTGGTTTCAAACGGAGAGCTTGTCGAATTCGATCAGGTCTTGTTCAAGATAAAGGCTAAGTAGGCAGGTTCCTATGATAAAAAAAATACTTATCGCCAACAGGGGCGAGATTGCCGTAAGGGTAATCCGCTCCTGCCGCGAAATGGGAATAAAAACCGTCGCAGTTTACTCCACGGCGGACAAGGACTGCCTCCATGTTCTTTTGGCTGATGAGGCTGTCTGCATAGGCCCGCCCCCGTCGGCTAAAAGCTACCTCAACAAGGAAGCCCTTATCACGGCAGCCCTCTGTACTTCCTGCGAGGCCGTTCATCCGGGAGTAGGCTTTTTATCGGAAAACGCAAGTTTCGCCCGCGAGGTAGAAAACTCAGGGCTTTTTTGGATAGGCCCTAAACCCGACACAATCGAAATGCTGGGCGACAAGGTAAGGGCCCGCGAAACTGCCGTAAAAAGCGGCCTTCCCGTAACCCCCGGCTCGGATGGAGCCGTAAAAGAACTCGCCGAAGCCAAAAAAACTGCCGAAAAATGCGGTTACCCCGTCATCATCAAGGCAGCCTCAGGCGGCGGCGGAAAGGGAATGCGTATCGTTTATAAGGAATCGGAGCTGGCAGAAAACCTAAAAATCGCTTCCGCAGAAGCCGAGGCCAACTTTGCAGACGGCACGGTTTATATCGAAAAATACCTCGTAGATCCGCGCCATGTCGAGCTTCAAATCCTAGGCAACGGAAAGGGAGCCGTTTCCATCCTGGGCGAAAGGGACTGCTCCGTTCAAAAAAATCATCAAAAGCTGATAGAAGAAAGCCCCTCCCCCGCCGTAAGCGAGGAAATGCGCGAAGCCATGTGTAAGGGAGCCGTCAGCCTCTTTTCTTCTCTTAAATACCGCGGGGCAGGCACAATCGAGTTTCTTGTATCGGGCAACAATTTCTACTTTATGGAGGTAAACGCCCGAATTCAGGTCGAGCACCCCGTTTCGGAGATGATTACAGGCACCGATATAATTGCAGAGCAAATCCGCGTTTGTACAGGCGAGAACATGAAATTTGCCCAAGGCATCCTGCCTGCCAAGGGCTGGGCCATCGAAGCCAGAATAAACGCCCGCTCTCCCGGCCTTATCAAAAACTTGACGGTTCCCGGCGGAAACGGTGTACGCTTTGACAGCTTTTTATATCAGGGCTACTCGGTTGTTCCCTTTTACGATTCGATGACGGCTAAGCTCATCGTTCACGGGGCAGACAGGGCTAACGCCATTCAAAAATTGCTTTGTGCCCTGGACGAGCTTAAAATTGAAGGCATCACCTGCAATATCGAAGAGCAAAAGATTATACTTAACTCAAAAAAGTTCAAATCCGGTGTTTTCGGTACCGGGCTCTATGAAGAGCTTTTTGGAAGTAAATAAGGAGTTTTGACAAATTATGGATTGTCCTAGTTGTAAAGTATCATATGATGAAGAGGTTTTTACAGATAACCTGATGGTCTGCCCTCATTGTAATTGCCATTTACGCATAGAGCCTAGGCAGAGGATTCCTTATCTGACGGATGAGAATTCCTTTCAGGAGCTGTATGCAAACTTGAAAACCTGTAACCCCATCGAAATGGAAGGCTATGAAGAAAAAATATCGGCCGCCGAAGAAAAGGCAGCCTTAAACGAGGCCGTAATTACGGGTTCCTGCAAGATTAAGGGGAGGGAGGCCCTTTTGGCCCTTATGTCCTTTCACTTTATGGGAGGCTCGATGGGCTCGGTTGTAGGGGAGAAGATTTCACGGCTTATGTTAAAGGGTGCGGCCGAAAGAATCCCCGTAATTATCTATGCAACCTCAGGCGGAGCCCGAATGCAGGAAGGGCTTTTTTCGCTTATGCAGATGGCCAAGACCTCAAGTGCAGCCGCCGAGTTGGATGAAAAGGGTGTTCCTCTTTTTATAATGCTCTGCGATCCGACCACGGGAGGCGTTACGGCAAGTTTTGCCATGCTCGGCGACATAACGGCAGCAGAACCGGGAGCCCTCATCGGCTTTGCAGGCCCCAGAGTTATCGAAGGCACCATCCGCCAGCAGCTCCCCGAAGGTTTTCAGCGTGCCGAATTTCAGATGGAAAAGGGCTTTGTAGACTGTATAGTACCGCGTCAAGAACAAAGGCAGTTTTTTGCCCGCATGATTGATGCTCACAGCCTCGGCCTAAAAGAAGCCTCTAAAAAGAAAAAGGCCTAAGGTTTTTATGGGAAATGGAGAAAATGTATGAGCAATACGGATCAAACTAATTTATTAAATAATTTAAAAGATATAGCCCAAAAGGCGGGGCTTGATATAAGCGAAGAGCTTGCAAAGATAAACGCTAAACTTGAAAGTTCAACGGCTCTTTCAAAAACATGGGAAAGGGTTGAGCTTGCCCGCCATAGCGACAGGCCCAGAACCTTGGACTACATCAATTTGATTTTCGATAATTTTACCGAGCTCCACGGAGACCGCTTTTTCGGCGATGACCCTGCCATGATAGGCGGAATAAGCTTTATCGACGGAATGCCGGTTACGGTAATCGGCACCCAGAAGGGAAGAAACTTGCGCGAAACCATCGACAGGAACGGAGGTATGGCAAACCCGGAAGGCTACCGCAAAGCAATGCGCCTTGCAAAACAGGCCGAAAAGTTCAAAAGACCGATTATAACCTTTATCGATACCCAAGGGGCCTATCCCGGCCTTGGAGCCGAAGAAAGAGGAATCGGAGAAGCCATCGCCTTTAACTTGCGGGAATTCAGCCGCCTAAAGACTCCCATAATCTGCATAATCATAGGCGAAGGAGGTTCCGGCGGAGCCCTCGGCATAGGAGTCGGAGACAAGATTTACATGCTTGAAAACGCCATCTTCTCGGTTATATCCCCTGAAGGCTGCGCTTCAATTCTATTGAGGGATTCAAGCAGGGCAAAGGATGCAGCCGCCATGCTTAAAATTACCAGCCAAGAAGTTCTTGATCTAAAGGTAATTAACGGCATCATCCCCGAACCCGAAAAAGGAGCTCACACCGATCCCAAAAAAACAGCCGATGCTATAAAGGAGCAAATCCTAAAGGATTTAGCCGACCTTACAAAACGCGACCCCGCCGTCTTGGTAAAATACCGAAGCAAAAAGATAAGAAGCATAGGAAAGTATTCGGAATAAACCCTATAGTTCATTTTTTTAATTTTATTAAAAAACCCGTATCGGATCTTAGTTTCCAATACGGGTTTTATTGCAAGTAAGCCTGTTTATAAATTCAGCATATTTACTTATTAAAATAACTTACTTAATCGCCTTTTCAATCATTTCGATGTTTTCATCATTTGAAATAATCTCAAGAGCCTTCATGATATCGTTATAAAGAATGCGGTCTTCGGTAACCTTGGAGATATGCTTTCGAATAAGCTTCATCATCTCTCCTGTTCCCTTGCCGTATTTTTTGATGCCGCGTAAATCGCAGGCTTGAGCAGCCGTAAGCCACTCAATAGCAAGAACATGGCGTACGTTTTTAACGATTTCGGTTATTTTTCGGGCAGCGGTTGTTCCCATACTTACGTGGTCTTCCTTATTTCCTGATGAGGTAATGGAGTCAACACTGGCAGGATGAGCCAATACCTTGTTTTCCGAAACAAGGGAGGCCGCCGTATATTGAGGGATCATAAAGCCTGAATTTACTCCGCCGTTTTCTATTAAGAAGGCAGGAAGGCCTCCGTTTAACTGCGGGTTTACAAGGCGTTCGATTCGGCGCTCGCTTATGTTTGCAAGTTCGCTTACGGCGATTCCTAAGAAGTCCATGGTAATAGCGATGGGCTGACCGTGGAAGTTTCCGCCTGAGATAACGTCGTTGTTATCGGGGAATACGAGCGGATTGTCTGTTACGGCATTTATTTCAACCTCTAAAACCTTGCGCACATAGGCAATCGCATCGGCGCTTGCTCCGTGTACCTGAGGAACGCAGCGCAAAGTGTACGGGTCTTGAACGTCATTTTCTCTTGTATTGATAGAAGAGCTGCCTTTCAACATTTTAAGGATAAAGGCGGCCGTATCAATTTGGCCCTTGTGAGGGCGGGATTTATGGATTCTGGGGTCGAGGGCGGCTGTAATACCTCTAAAGGCTTCAAATACCAGCGAAGCACCCATGTTTGCAGCCTTTAAAAGCTGCTCTGCATCATGCAAGGCTAAGGCACCGATACCGGACATTACAGGAGTTCCGTTAATAATACCGAGACCGTCTTTTCCCGAAAGGACGACGGGCTTTAAACCGGCCTTTGCAAGAGCCGCCTTTCCTTCCATAAGCTTGCCTTCATAATAGGCCTTTCCCTCTCCTATCATTACGAGAGCGATGTGGGCAAGGTTTGCCAAGTCGCCGCTTGCACCTAACGACCCCTTTTCGGGCACATGAGGTGTTACACCCTTATTGAGCATATCGACAAGGATATCCGGCACGGAAGGAGTTACTCCCGAAAAACCGCTTGCATGTGTGTTTAATCTTAAAAGCATGATAGCACGTACTATGTCTTCGGGGAAGGGATTACCTACACCACAGGCATGACTTAAAATTAAGTTCCTCTGCAAGGCTCCGTTTTGATCCTTGGTAATTGTTACCGTGGATAGCTCGCCAAAACCGGTCGAAATGCCGTAAGTAGGCTTACCGCTTTTTACGATATCGTCTACAATTTTCTTTGAATCTTTGATTCTTTTTTTTGCATCTGCGGAAAGTTTTACTTCCGCTCCATGGCGGGCAACAGCTACAACGTCTTCGATTGTTAAACTGCTGCCGGTTACTGTTACAGGTTTTACCTTCATTTTTTGCTCCTTAATATTTTTATTTTTTTATAAGTTATTTTATAAGTTTAAATTCTGCAATTACAGGGTGATGATCCGAAATTTCAAAATCCAAATTTAGAGTAGAAACTCCTATAATTTCAACATTGGGAGAACATATAAAACCGTCAATGATAGTTGTATAGTTTTCTCCTTTAACATAAGGCTTTTCCAAAAGGCGGACAGTCGGGATAGAACTGTCAAAACCCCATTTCCATTCTTTACCGATAAAGTCTTTAGGTGAATATTCTATCCACTCAAGAAACTCTTCCGGCGTATCATACGGCATAAAAAGAGTTTTTTCTACACCGGGAAAAAGGGAATTCCAATCCCCTCCAGCAATTACCCAATGACCTTCATCATAGAATTTTAAAGCGAGATTTTTTAAATATTCCATTTCCTGTTTACGCAAAACGCCCTCTGCATCGTATGCTGAAAGATGTAAATTGATTAGATAAAGATTCTTACCGGGAACATCGGTTTTGATTTCAGAAACCAAAAGACAGCGCTTTAGGTTGACCGTTTTTAAGGGCCACGAAAAAGTACCGGGCAGCTGATGCCGTTCAGCCTTTGTTATTCCGTATCGGCTTAAAGTAAAAACTCCGCTTTTTACCCTTCCTAAAGGATTTGAAACAGGAGCAGGAACAATTAAGGCATCATAGTTTAAAGCAAGAGCTGAATCATAATCGGCAAAAAAATCTGATAAAGTTTTCTCCTGATTTACATAAAAGCTGCGCTTTGATTTTACATCAATTTCTTGAATAAGATTAAAACTGCAATCTTCTTCGTTTATTATGTTCTTTACTTTTTCAAGATTTTGCAAAACCGTATCCTTGCTTCGGGCTGTAACATTTTTTCCTCCATCGTAGAAAAAATCGTTTTGCGCATCAAGACCGCAATAACCTATATTCCAGTCCAAGATTTTAAAACCTGTATCGGTCTGCAAACTGTCTTTTTTTGCGCCTTTTCTTATATCGGCTTTTTCAAGCGGTTTAGGACGGTATTCTGCTATTGTAACAAAAATAAAAAAAGATGCCGTAAAAAAAAGGAGAATTCCTAGAACTGCTAATGGAACAAAAACAAATAATTTTCGTGAGCTCATATTAATTTCACCTCACTGATAATTTATGAACAGTAAAATTATATATTAAAAATAAGTTTTATGCAATGGCAGCCTCAATAAAGAAAAAACTCGTTTTTTCGGAACAAGAACCTTGAATTATTGAAAAATATTGTGTATAATACTATGATGATTATTTTTACGGATTTACTGCACCTGTTGAGGATGTTTTCCCTACGAAGAAACAGTCCGCAGGTGACTCTAATACCTTTTCAAGATTATCTCCATCGCTATGCGCGCCATTTTTTGCAGCAAAAACCCGAATTGGCTGTTCACCTTGAAATTTCACTCGAAACACTCTTAAGCGAGCTAAAAAAAATTCAGGATGAAGGGAATATTGAAATCACTACGGATAAGTCCAATACTACGATTATATTTGTTCCATACTATCACGTAGATAATATAGCCAGGCAATATGCAAGCCTTGAGCAGCATCCCGATATACCTTTTCCGCTTTTAACCGATCTTCCCCGAAATTTTCCGGGAAAACTTTTAAAGGCCATAACTATTTCCGATGATATAGCGGTTTTAAACCCTGAATCGAAAGAAAATTCTTTCCTTTACGCCCTAAACTATAATGGAGACATTCCGCCTTTAATATTCCCCGGTTCTTATAAAACGGATAAACTTTTGAATTTAGCTTTAGATAAGATTAAACTTTTTTTATCAAAAGATGAAAGCCGGGATTATATGCAAAAAAGGCTGATAATAGCCAACCCCGGCAAAGAATTTACGGTAAAAACCTTTATATCGAAAACAATGGCTCACAGCGTCAATAGCTTTCAAAATGTTAAAGAATCGGGTGATAATTATATATTATGGGGCCAGTTATGTGCCTTCATAAAACAAGAATTTGCCAAAAAGAATGAAAAGCTGCCTGACGAGATAGCCCTATTACAAGCAGCGGGAATCTTGGAATATTTAAATAATTACTACAGAAACAGGGCTCAAAAAGATATTCAAACCGATACGGCTTTAAAGAATCTCCTTCTCGCTCTCCAAAAACCGCCGTACTATTTTACAATGAAGCAAATTACGAAATTTACGGATTCCAGAGGAGTACCTTTACTCGGTCAATATTCTGAAGAAACCTTACAGAATTTTATGAAAGAAAAAACAAGCACTTCAGAAAAATACATAATTCCCGACATTTTAACCTTTGCCAATTCTTCAAACGACAGATTTTATCTGCTGACCGAAAAAGTTGTACCTCTTTTGATATCTCTCATAAATGAAGCAAGAAAACCGGTCAGAGAGATATGTATAAAAAAATGGCATGAAATGCTCATTAATTTTGAACAAGACAGCTCAATGAAAAATGATGCAGCATTTAACGAATTATTAAAAGAAATAACGGCTCACTCTGCACCGAATCTATACGGCCTGTTAAATGCCTCTTTCATTTTGTCGATTATTGCGGATCCCCGCTTAAATGAAATTCAAGCTATGGAAATAAATAGGATTTTTCCGGCAGGTAAGCCTGCAGCCTATCATGAAATCTTAATGCTTAACAGATATGAGATTTTAAGCGATACCAAAATTCTCCTTCCATTCTGGTACACCATTCCGATAATATCTTCGATAATTGCATTTTTCAAAAAGAAGAGAAAGAAACCTGAACCTGTACAACAAGAGAAAAAAGAAGTTGTATATAAGAAGCCTAAGCAAAAACTAAGAGATGTTGCAGAAAAAGTAAGTATCTCATTTATCCCTGAAGGAATGACATTAGATCAGGCTCTTGAAAAGACTCTGGATGAATGGAATCATACACTGGGGCATCCTATGAGGGAAAATTTAACGGAAGACGTAAATGCTTTAATTCGGGATTATCTGAGAGGAATCAATAGAACGATTTCGGTTGCAGGCTTTACGGCAGACAGAGTCAGAGGGCTGGCCAAAACATTAGCGGAATCTCCGGGCCTTTTAAAAATAAAAGACAGAAAAGCTTTGCAAAACTATATCGAATTATACATCTTAAAATTGGTCTCGCAATATTCTTAATATATGTCTAGTTTTATAATTACAACCAATACAGTTTTTTTAAGTATCCTGCTCCAAGCCCTTCCATTCATGCTTTTGGGAATACTTATATCGTCGATTCTCCATATTTTTATTTCGGATAATTTTATCGTTAAAATTTTTCCGAATAAGCACGGACTTGGATTTTTGACGGCAATTTTCGGCGGTTTATTTTTTCCGGTATGCGAATGCGCAACTGTTCCAATACTTTCAGGTCTTGTAAAAAAAGGAGTTGCTATGCCTATAGCAATAACCTTTATGCTCGCAGCCCCTATTTTAAACCCTATTTCAATAATGGCAACTCTTTATGCCTTCCCTGAAAATCCCATGGTTGCAGTGTATAGAATACTCTTCGGCATAATAACGGCTGCATCGATAGGCTGTTTACTTTTATTCTATCCTAAAAACGAATACTTAAAAGAAGAAATTGAAACTCATACTCATCATTGCTCATGCGGCTGTTCTCATGATGTACAAAAAAATTCTTTTTTTGAAAATTTAAAGAATATGTTTTTACATACCGGAACGGAATTTTTTAATGTAGGTCCCTATCTGATATTGGGAGCTCTAATAACGGCTTTAATACGAGCAGGCATACCGTCCGATTTTTTTACCGGTGTTAATGAGCCGCATTCTTTGGGAGGCATCTTAATTATGATGCTTTTTGCATTTATTTTTTCTGCATGTTCCACTTCAGATGCATTTATTGCCAGAAGTTTCTACGGCAGTTTTTCCCTCTTTTCAATTATGGGATTTCTTGTATACGGCCCCATGATGGATTTAAAAAATATTTTTATGCTTTTATCGATTTTTAAAAAACGTTTTGTGATAGAATTAACCGTCATCATAACAATTATGAATGTTATTTTTATAAGCGCAATGGGCTTTGTATTTTTATAGGCAGGATATGAAAAAAATCTTTTTAAATCTTTTTTTTGAAAAAATTATACAATCTTTATTATTATTGCTGATCGCATTTATTTTTATGTATGCAGTAATTTCGAAAAAGGCCTTATTATATGTTCATATACGTCACACGGGTATAATTATTTTTTCAAGCATAGTATTTTTTATTATAGGTATTCTTACTATGAAGGAGGCTTTTTATTTTACTCATCATACTCATGTAAAAAGAAGTAAACCCTTATATTTAATAAGCATCATTCCGATTTTGCTTGCTTTTATTATTCCGCACAAAGCTTTAACATCCGACTCGCTTGCATTTAACGGAGACATTCTTTCATTTCAAAAACAAAAAACTGAAACCTCACCTAGTTTGAATTTTAGGCCCACCCGACTCTTAGAATTGGAAAATGATTTTGTAATTATGGATGATGAAAGTTTCGGGCGCTGGCTTCCCGAGTTATATTTGAATTTGGATTCTTGGGTAGATAAAAAAATAAAAATTGAAGGTGCCGTTTGGAAAAACCCTGAAGTTCTAAGCGAAAAAGAATTTGCAATAGGAAGAATGCTTATGGTTTGCTGTGCCGCCGACATGCAGCCTGCAGGACTGATAGCCCAATGGACAAGAACAGATGAATTAAAAGAAGATGATTGGGTGCGTGTTACAGGCCGGATTTCAAAAACCGAGTACGAAGGCAATTTTGAACCTTTAATTATTGTCGACAATATAGAATTTATTCCGCGCCCGGCTCTTGAATATGTTTATCCCTTTTAAAAGGGAGCAAATCTAATCATAAATTTTGTTTAGATATCTTTAGACCAATCCGTTTCTTTATCCATTTTTGCCAATACCGATTTTGTAATTTCGGCTATAGATTCTTTCGGATCAATTTTCTTGTTTTTAAAAATACATCTATGTGCAAGAACATAAGGAGCTAGCATTTCTATATCTTTATCTTCAACCCAATTTCTTCCATTGGAAAGGGCTATAGTTTTTGTCAGATGCAAAAATTGTAAGGAGGCTCTTGGTGAAGCACCTAAATACATATCCGGATTATGTCTTGTTGCATTGCAGATATCTATTATGGCCTTTTGTAAAGCTTTATGACAATAAACGGCATTTTGCTCTTCGCGGGAAGCAATTATATCTCCGGCAGCCGCAATGGGGAATAATTTTGAAATTCCGATTACGCCGGGATTTCCTTGGAGTATTTCAAGAGCCGCTTCATCATCGGGATATCCTATAGATATGGAAACCATAAAACGATCAAGCTGAGCAGGAGGCAGAGGATAAGTTCCCAGAGACTCCACAGGATTTTGAGTGGCAGCCGTAAAAAATATATCAGATAAGCCGTAGGTTTGCCGCCCGACTGTAACCTGCCTTTCTTCCATAACTTCAAGAAGAGCTGATTGAACTTTTGGAGGCGTTCTATTTAATTCGTCAGCCAAGAATATATCGCAAAACACGGGGCCTTTCACAAACTCAAAACTTTGAGTTTGTGCGTTAAAAACATCAACGCCCGTAATATCATAAGGAAGCAAATCCGGAGTACATTGTATTCTTTTAAACTGTGCAGCATCTCCATAGTCTTTCTTTATTAGTTTAGCCAAAGCTTTTACCATGGTTGTTTTTCCAACTCCGGGGATATCATCAATAAGAACATGGCCTCCGGTTAAAAATGCCGAAACAAAAAGGCGGATAACTTCATCCTTTCCTTTCATTACTAAACCTATATGGTTGGTAAGCGCATCTATTATCTCTTTTGTTTTCATATCAAACAGTATAATCGAAAATATATTTTTGTCTATATCGCAAGACCTTATAACTTAAAAGTAAAAATATCTTTGACTAAAAGATTAACTGCCGTCTTAAAATTTTTCTTATCCAATTTATCTACCTGAATATTTTTGCTATAGGATGTATACCCGTTTTTATCCAGCAATTTAAAATAAAGAGTTTTATCGTGATACTTTACATGAATGGAAAATTTTGAATTATTATCTTCTTTAAAACGGGATGAGGCTATTATCTTTTTCATCTTTTTTTTAGAAATTTTTATCTTTTCGGTTTTATCTATTTCCATATTTATTTTTACGGGAAATTCTATATCATACTCTAGAAAACCTGCAGGGTTTAAATCAAAAAGAGATTCCAAATAAAGATAATAAAAAGATTGAGAAGATTTTTTTGCAATTTTAATTCCTTCAGCATATAATTCCTTGAGTGCCGTTTTTTCCCATTCAGGATTCATTTTTGAAATACCTTCATTGAGCATTTTTAAATCGGATTCGATAACTCCCCTGTCTGCAATATATGCTCCGGCACTTTCCGGAATAAACATCGTTTCTATTAACTCCGATTTTTTAAGGTATTTCAAAGATTTATTTCCTTTACCTTTAAAAGCATGATAATAAGAAGTATTTGTATAAAGTGTGTTTGTGGTGTCAGTTATATGCCCTGCATCATTTTTCTTATATTCGCTTGCAACTTTTATGGAATATATTCTGTAAACCGCATCATAATATTTATATTTTAATTTATAGTTTATCTTATCTTTTAAATTCTTAATCCAATCTAACAAACCTAATGTTAATCTTCTCTTTTCAAAATTATATTTACGGATGTATAATTCTTTTTTTATTTCATAAAGATTACTTTTAAATTCATTTACGCTCAAACCATAATTTGCAATCCATTCTTCACTCACATTTTGAAGTTCATTCAAAATATAGTGTTCAGCCTTTTCAATATGTCCTGTTTCTAAAAATACATTTATAATACTTAATACCGAAAGCGGAGTATCATCATTAGCGGCTGCCGATACATAAGCTGAAAGAGCCTGCACAAAATTATTTCTTCTTTGTTCAAGTTCACCTATCATCATATAGCTGGAACTGCGCTCTTCCATATCCAAAGCCGCTTTTGCATCTTCTATTGCATTATCAAATTGATGAAATTGACTTTCCAAAATAGCTTTATTATAATAATAAATTGATGCAGAATAAGTCCTATCCAATTTTTTAGCTTCATTAATGGCTTTTATATAAAATTCTTTTGATTTTTTATAATCAAAAACCTCATTGTACAAGGTGCCCAAAGAATTGTAAACCGACAAATTCTCTCCATAGCGAGCTATGTTGCTCAACAAAAAATCTATTCCGTCAGCAGGTCTGCGGCACTTAAAACACAGCCAACCGTAATTTGAAGCAGCAAACCTGTCATCTGGAACAAGCTTTAAATATCTTTTAATGTAATCCAATGCTTCTTCATATTTATTTAATAAAGAAGCACAATTTGAAAGATAATATAAAATACTGCTGTTCTCAGGATTTATATCTAAACCTTTTTTTAATATCTTATACGCAGGTTTATATAATTGTTTGTTGTGGTAAATTTCTCCCAGTTTAAAAAAGAGTTTATCGTTTTGAGGATACCGTTTTATTCCATCTTGCAAAAGAGCCAAAGCTCTCTCCCAATTTTCAGCTTCTACAGCTTTATCGGCTTCAAAAATAATATTATCTATATTCTCCGCAAATAAAATACAGGACATAAGAGAAAAAGCCAAAAGCACAATAAGCTTTTTTGTGCTTTTTTTTAAAATATCTTTTGCGGATTTTGCATCGTCTTTTGTACATTCGGGTGCAAATTTTGCTTTTTGTATAAGGGCATCCATTTGTTTTACCGTCTCACTGTTTTGCTTTTTCTTTTTAAATAATTTTCCTGCTGTAAGCACAATTTTTCTATTGTTCTTAGAAAATTTTAATATAAGATAGGGCGTAGTTTTATAAATAGAAAATATTACAAGCAAACTCAAAATCACAATCAATCTAAATATCGAAATATTATTTTTAAAAAATTGTTTGATATAAGAACCGATAGTTAATGTATCATTTTGATCTTCGGTAATTTCATTAATTTTGATTTCATCTCGTTTTTCTAAAATTTCACTTAGAAGAGAATTAAATTCTTCTCCTCCTGCATTCATCCCAATATTAATATTTTCTCCTTCGGCAAGTTGAGAAGTCGTAGGATCAAAACTAATCCAGCCTGCAAAAGGAAAAAAAACTTCAACCCATGCATGAGCCATATTTGCTCTTACAGGATAATAATTCATAATTTCCGAATCGGGTTGAACAAAAAAACCTACAGCAACACGGGATGGGATTCCAACACTTCTAAGCATAAGTGCATAAGAAAAAGCGAAATAAGTACAATAACCTTTTTTTGCCTCGGTTAAAAAATATTTTAACTGATTACCGTCAGGAGCTTTTCCCGGTTTTAACGAGTAACGGAAATCACCTTCGGTAAAGTAAAGCTGCAAGGCCAAAATTTTATCCAAATAGTCGGGAATATCCCCGGTTATCTCTTCGGCTTTTTGATGTACAAGTTTAAAACTTTCATCATCAATTTTGGTATAAAATTCCAAATCTTCTTTCGACAAGCCTTCTTCATCATTTCCCGAAGGAAATGCATCTCCGTAAATGTCCGGTGCAAAATCAAATATCGCATCGCTAGAAACTTTATATCCGCCATTAAACTTGGAACTATCCCAAATTTCATAAGGAATTATTTGAGTCGGATAATCCATGGCTATAAATGATGAAGGAGATAAGTTAACAAAAAAATATTCTTGTTCAACTTTTTCCCGCATTGAAAAAACTTTATGCAGAATATTTTTTTTACCTTTAGGTAAATAAGTTATTTGCGTATTTTCGGATGGCGCCTTTTTTTCATAGAACCCCTTCAAAGGGTCCCAAGCTGAAAGGTACATCCGCCTCAACATATTATGCGAAAAGTTTTTATCAAAATGAGTTACTAAAACAAGATCATCGCTCATTTTAATTTCGCTTTGGAGTTTTAAATAATCCGAAAAATCGAATCTAAAAAGAGTAGGCTGCAATAAACCTCCATGATTTATTGAGGCAGATTCATTATAATTTTTCAATACAAAAAACATTACAAAAGCAAAAAAAGGTAAAAAAAGAGCAAAAAAACCGGCTTGTTTTTTTTCAAAATTAAAAGATAAAAAAAGACGTATAATTTCAAAAAGTGAAAATGTCAATGAAAACAACACTGCATATATCGGATGTTCAAAAACCGACATCGAGAAGTTTCCCTGCCCCCAAAAAAAAATACTAAAAATAATAAAAAAAACTATTGGCTCATATCTGCGGTATTGTTCTTTTTTGAAAAACAAAAAAGTGGCCACTGAAATAAAAATGGTTTGAAGTATCAAAAAAGGAATTATTATACCGAATCTTAAATACAAAATATCAAAAGGTTCAGCTGAAATATTTTTCAAAAAAAATAAAATCAATGCAAAAAAAATACTGACACTCAAACATATCAATATGATTGCCGCCGACAATTTTACTTTTCTCTCCTGAATCTGATGACACAAAAAAAATAGAACAACACTCCATACCGGAAGAACAAATGCAGGCAATATCTCAAATAAATACAGCGCAGGAATAACACTTAAAATTGTAATCGAAAATATACGCAAAAGAAAATTAAGCTTATATCGAGAAAGCACAAAATCCTCCTTCTTTTAATTCATCCTTTAATGCTTCTATGTTTGCATTCATTCCGGCAGCTAACCGGTGTTCTTTCTTTTCGGCAAATGTATAAAATAAAAATGAATTCAAAATATTTTTAGGTTTGTTGATTATATTTTCAAGACCGATATAAAATGCGCATTTATTTTTATACTCGGTAAAGGCAGCAAAAAACTCTTCGAAAATTTCCTGACTTGGGTAAACAGGCATAAAAAAATATAACAAACAAGTTTTTTTATTTTCTGTATCAATCAAAAAGTTTTTTTTAATTTTATATTTAAGCTGATCTGTTTTTTTTATAATTTTGATTTGGGGAATAGAAAAGATATTTTTTATTGACTCTTCTGCATCGGATTTATCTGCATATACAGGAAAAATTTCATAAGAATTTTTTTCGCAATCAAAAAGGCAAATATTAAAACTTATTCCGTTCCGATGTAAATAAAAAGCTGCAGAGGCACTTAAATTAATAAACTCATCAAATTTATTTTTATAAAATTCAATATTTTTATTTACAATAGGACTTTCAACATAGATTGTTAAAAAAGTTCTCGGAGGAGGAATAAAATCGCCCTGCCGTATATTCAGTTCTTCAGTGTGTGCATACAGTTTCCAATTAATTTTTCTTGTATCATCTCCGGGGAAATAAGGGCGGGTATCATAAAGTTCATCAGTACGTCTTGTATTTATCATGTGCTCCGATATTTCATTTAAAATTTCCGGAAGAGAAAAATCTTTTACTTCAGTCAAAACAGGGTCGATAAAAATTTTAGTCAATGATTTTTCTTTTTTCAAAAGTTTAATCGAAAAAAACCCGGCAAGATCCGAAATCTCAATATATTCTTTTTTGCAAAAAAACCGGCCGCGTTCTCTTTTAGGAAAAACAAAACGGTTTATATCCCGCTTCAGTTTAATATTAAATTTTAATTTTCGGCTTTTTTTATCGGTTAAGTCCGATAAAAATTCAAAAATATAAAATACGATTACTCCCGGCAAAATAACAGGAAACAGTTTTTTTTCTTTTCGCACACCCAAAGGAAAAACATAAATACTATTATTTCTTAATTCTATCAAAGAATCTGTTTTTTTCCATAGAAAAAAAGAAATAATAATCAAAATCAGCGAAAGTAAAAAATAAAGGCATAAACTAACTCCGCAAACAATCGCAAATAATTCCCCACGGATAACGGCTCCAATCAACAATAAAATTGAAAAAACTATATAAATAATTCCGGAAACCGTCAGACTAAAAGTTTTCATTCGGAGCATACTATCATTTTTTTAAAAATAATGCAAGGATGGATTAAAGAGGGATAGATAAAAAAAAGCCAGGCAGCATCCTACTTTCCCACTTGATCAGCAGTATCATCGGCGTAAGAGAGCTTGACTTCCGTGTTCGGGATGGGAACGGGTATTACCTCTCCACTATGGCCACCTGGCAATAATAAACAAAATAAAGGACTTAAAACTTTAATTGTTTTAAGCGTACTAAAGATGAGAACGAAGAAGAAAATCATATCTCATTAATGAAAAAAGAAACAATAATATGGTCAAGCCTCACGACTTATTAGTATTGGTCGGCTTAACACATTACTGTGCTTAGACCTCCAACCTATCAACCTTGTAGTGTGCAAGGAGTCTTTAGGAGGGTTAAACCCTCAGGGATACGTAGTCTTGAGGCGGGCTTCCCACTTAGATGCCTTCAGCGGTTATCCCTTCCGAACTTAGCTACCCGGCAATTACCCTTGGCAGGATAACCGGTACACCAGAGGTTCGTCCATTTCGGTCCTCTCGTACTAAAAACAGCTCCTCTCACGTATCCAACGCCCATAGCAGATAGGGACCGAACTGTCTCGCGACGTTCTGAACCCAGCTCACGTACCGCTTTAATTGGCGAACAGCCAAACCCTTGGGACCTGCTTCAGCCCCAGGATGCGATGAGCCGACATCGAGGTGCCAAACATTCCCGTCGATGTGAACTCTTGGGGAATATCAGCCTGTTATCCCCGGAGTACCTTTTATCCGTTAAGTGACGGCGCTTCCACTCGCTACCGCCAGATCATTAAGACCTACTTTCGTATCTGCTTGAGCTGTCACTCTCGCAGTTAAGCCTCCTTGTGCCTTTACACTCGCTGCGCCGATTTCCAACCGGCGTGAGGAGACCTTCGCGCACCTCCGTTACTCTTTAGGAGGCGACCGCCCCAGTCAAACCGCCTGCCTATCACTGTCCCCATCCCGGTTTCACGGGAAGGGTTAGAAACCTGATTTATCAAGGGTGGTATTTCACATTTCGGCTCCACCCAACCTAACGGTCAAGCTTCACAGCCTCCCACCTATTCTACACATGATAAACCAAGTCCCAATAATAAGTTGCGGTGAAGGTTCACGGGGTCTTTCCGTCTAACTATGGGTAACCGGCTTCTTTACCGGTATATAAATTTCACCGAGTCTCGCGTTGAGACAGTGCCCAGAATCGTTACACCATTCGTGCGGGTCGGAACTTACCCGACAAGGAATTTCGCTACCTTAGGACCGTTATAGTTACGGCCGCCGTTTACCGGGGCTTCAATTCAAAGCTTCACATTGCTGTTAACCTCTCCTCTTAACCTTCCGGCACCGGGCAGGTGTCACCACCTATACGTCCCATTGCTGGTTCGCAGATGGCTGTGTTTTTGATAAACAGTCGCCTGGGCCTGCTTTCTGCCACCTCCACATTTTAAAAAAAGGAGGTCACACTTTTTCCGAAGTTACGTGTGCATTTTGCCGAATTCCTTAACGCGAGTTCTCTCGAGCGCCTTAGATTTCTCATCCCATCTACCTGTGTCGGTTTACGGTACGGTCTTTTATAACCTAGCCTTAGACAGTATTTCCCGGCACCTTGATTACGCCCGCTTCGTTCCACCGTAGTGTCCCTCGCTGTCGCAGCTTACCTTGGACGACGGATTTGCCTATCATCCTTTTAACGGCTCGCTTACTTTGACCGGCATCCGTTAGCCGGCCGGGTTTCACCTCATGCGTCCTGCCATCGAAATTATAAAGGTATCGGAATATGAACCGATTTCCCATCGACTACGACCTTCGTCCTCGCCTTAGGGGCCGACTTACCCTGGGCAGATTACCTTTACCCAGGAAACCTTAGATTTTCGGCGGGGAGGGATCTCACCTCCCTTTTCGTTACTTATACCTGCATTCTCTCTTCCATCTCCTCCAGAACCCCTCGCGGGTATTCCTTCTTCAGTTAATGGAATGCTCCCCTACCGCCTTACGCATTAATCGCGTAAGACCCGTAGCTTCGGTATACTGCTTAGCCCCGTTACATTATCTGCGCATGGACACTCGACCAGTGAGCTGTTACGCACTCTTTAAAGGAATTGCTGCTTCTAAGCCAACCTCCTGGCTGTCTTTGTATCCACACTTCATTTCACACTCAAGCAGTATTTGGGGACCTTAGCTGACGGTCTGGGCTGTTTCCCTTTTGACTACGAACCTTAGCGCACGCAGTCTCACTCCCATACGTTGATTATCGGCATTCAGAGTTTAACTGGGTTTGGTAGGCTTTGACGCCCCCTAGTCCAACTAGTGCTTTACCTCCGATAATTTTATATGAGGCTGTCCCTAAAGGCATTTCGGGGAGAACCAGCTATTTCCGGGTTTGATTAGCCTTTCACTCCTAGTCACAAGTCATCCATACCTTTTTTAACAGATTATAGTTCGGTCCTCCACAGCGTTTTACCGCTGCTTCAACCTGCTCATGACTAGATCACTCCGGCTTCGGGTCTACGACATGCAACTATTCGCCCTATTAAGACTCGGTTTCCCTTAGGCTCCGGAACTTCTATTCCTTAACCTCGCTGCATATCGTAACTCGCAGGCTCATTCTACAAAAGGCACGCTACCACCCTTAAAGGGCTGTAACATCTTGTTGGTTTACGGTTTCAGGTTCTATTTCACTCCCCTTACAGGGGTTCTTTTCACCTTTCCCTCACGGTACTTGTTCACTATCGGTAGCTAAGTAGTATTTAGCCTTGGATCGTGGTCGACCCGGCTTCCGACAGGGTTTCTCGTGCCCCGCCGTACTTAAGAAACTGCATCAACAAGTCCAATTTATTTCGCTTACGGGGGTTTCACCCTCTCCGCCAGGCTTTCCCAAAACCTTTCTGCTATAAATCGGATTTCTTACTTGTCGGTCCTACGCCGATGCATTCTTACAACACCCTTAAAGGGTTTAGGCTCCTCCAATTTCGCTCGCCGCTACTTTCGGAATCTCACTTGATTTCTTTTCCTTGAGTTACTTAGATGGTTCAGTTCACTCAGTATCGCTTTACCTCTCTATTTTATTCAAGAGCGTAATGTCAGTATCACTACTGACGGGTTACCCCATTCGGCTATTTCCGTATCACAGGATGTGTGCTCCTACACGGAACTTTTCGCAGCTTACCACGGCCTTCTTCGCCTCTTAGCTCCATAGGCATCCGCCATAAACCTATTCTTCGCTTGACCATATTATTGTCCCTTCTTTCTTACTCTTTTCAAAAAGAAGTTTTGTATTTTTTTAGTTTTCTTTTACGCCTAAAAGTCTTAAAACTTTTAAACGCCTTCGTTCCCTTCCCTAGCTATGTCAAATATCTGTTCGCATAATCCTAAAAGGATTTGCTAAGCCGATTTTCAATCGGTATGGGCCTGATTAGAGTTGAACTAATGACCCCTTCCTTATCAGAGAAGTGCTCTAACCGACTGAGCTACAGGCCCTATAAAAAAGAGTTTCAGGAAAGAACGAAAAGGAAGCATCAAATTGTCTTGTGTACTTCAAGACTTGTTATACAAGTATTGTATAACTAGAAGGTTAAAAACAACCTTCAAATACCCTTTCTCATAGAAAGGAGGTGATCCAGCCGCACCTTCCGGTACGGCTACCTTGTTACGACTTCACCCTCCTTACCAAACGTACCTTCGGCACCGTCCTCCCTTACGGGTTAGACTAGCGACTTCGGGTACCCTCGACTCGGATGGTGTGACGGGCGGTGTGTACAAGGCCCAGGAACGTATTCACCGCACCGTGCTGATGTGCGATTACTAGCGATTCCAACTTCATGAAGTCGAGTTTCAGACTTCAATCCGGACTACGA